>DAOPKN010000041.1:0-18997 GCA_035391225.1 Thermotogota bacterium | reverse complement strand
CGCACGGGGGTGCGGCGGTCCCAGGGGAAAGGGATTTTGCCAACCATCCTTCCCGCTTCATTCCATGTTATAATCCAATGAATGGGGGGGAAGCGATCGCATGACCGTGGAATCTTTCCTGGACGTGATCCAGAGTGGAATTTACACCTTGCTGTTTTCGATTACACCCGTGCTGGCCTTGAGCCTGGGGGTGGGGTTGTTGATCGGGATTTTCCAAGCGGTTACCCAGATCAACGAGCAGACGCTTTCTTTTGTTCCCAAGATCTTCGTGGTGTTCATTTCGTTGGTGGTCTTCGGGGGTTGGATTCTTAACAAGATGATGGATTACCTGGTGGAGATTTTTTCCTACTACATGAACCTGGTCTGAGGGGTCTGCTGTGCCCGTCGAGCTGCAAAGCTTCTTTTTCCAGAAATTCCTCGTTTGGTCCGCCATCCTTTCCCGCATCGCCGGTATCTTCCTGTTTTCCCCCTTTTACGGGGGACGTATCTTCCCCACGGGTGTCAAGATCATTTTCCCCATCCTGCTTTCCTACATGGTGTTGCCCTCCGTGGACCAGGTGCTCCCCCTGACCATCCCGCTATCGTCCATCGTGCTCATCGAGTTTTTGAACTTTTCCTTCGGGTTGGCCGCCGGGATGGTTGCGAACGTGTTGTTCTACGCGCTGTCTTTCGCGGGGGACATCTACGGTTACCAGCTGGGTTTCGCCGCGGCGAGCATCTACGATCCGCAAACGGAAAGCGAGAGCGTGGTGGTATCGCAGCTGGTCACGATGATTTGCCTGTACCTTTTCGTGCTCATCAAGGGGCCGCTTGTGCTGTTGCAGTTCATCATCCGGAGTTTCCAAACGGTGCCCGTTGCCATCCTGGGCGTGGGAGACGAGTTTGCCTGGTCTTTCGCCGGGGTGATGGGCAAGGTGCTGGAGTTCGGGATGCAGTTGGGATTGCCCATGATCGTGTTCATGTTGCTGGTGACGTTCGTGCTGGGCATTATGTCCAAGCTCATGCCCCAGTTGAACGTGTTCATCGTGGGGTTGCCGCTGAAGGTGATGGTGGGGTTGTTTATCATGGTGGGACTGCTCCCTGTTTGGGCGGAAATCTTGGTGAAGTACGTACGGGAGTTGGAAGATTGGATTGGGAACGTTTTGCACATGTTCTGAACCAACCCTGGGTCTGGGAGCTCCAGATGTTCGCGGACCCGGACAAAACCGAGAAAGCAACGCCGCGAAGGCGCCAGAAAGCCCGGGAGGAAGGCCAAACTGGCTATTCCAAGGACCTGTCCATGGCCATCGTCTTCCTTTCCCTGGTGGTGCTGTTGCGCTTCTTGATGCCGTTCTTGTACGAGGGGATGGGGGAGATGATCAGCTACTACATTTCCATCCCCTTCGGCGGGGAGTTCGAGGAGGTTTCATTCCTTTCGCAGTCCCTGCAGGAGCAGTCCAGTGACCTGTGGTGGGTGTTGCTCGCCGTGCTGTTCGGGGGGCTGGGAATCGCCCTGGTAGTGGGGTTCATGCAAACGAAGTTGCTGTTCTCGCTCAAGGCGCTGAAGTTCGACATCAACCGCATCAACCCCTTGAGCGGGTTCAAACGCTTGTTTTCCATCCGATCCGTGATAGAATTGTTGAAAAACCTGGGGAAGCTGGCGATGTTAGCCCTTATCGGCTGGACATTCATCATGGGGATCTGGGACACGCTGTATTCCCTCCCCTGGGTTTCATTGCCGGATTCAATGGCTTTCCTGGGGGATTCGTTGTTCCGCATCTCGTTGCTTATCGGCTTTGCCCTTCTCGCGCTGGGTTTCTTCGATTTTTTCTACCAGCGTTGGGAATTCGAGCGAAATATCCGCATGTCCAAGAAGGAAATCAAGGACGAGTACAAGAACATCGAGGGAAACCCGCAGGTGAAGCAAAAGCAGCGCCAGCTCATGGCGGAAATGGCGAAGCGGCGCATGATGGAAGAGGTGCCCAGCGCAACCGTGGTGGTCACCAACCCCACGCACTACGCGGTGGCGTTGCGTTTCGACGTGGACCAAATGGATACGCCGATACTCGTGGCCAAGGGGGTGGACGAAGTGGCACATCGCATCATCGAAGTGGCCAAGGAATACGGTGTGGCGGTGCACCGCGACCCTCCGCTCGCGCGGCAACTGTACGCGGAAGTGGAAATCGGTGAGGAAATTCCTCCCCACATGTTCCACGCCGTAGCCCAGGTGCTCGCCTACGTTCTGAAAATGGCAGGGAAGGTTTGAACATGAAGAATTTCGATATCATCGTCTCCTTGATGGTCGTTGGACTGGTTTTGCTCATGATCTTGCCGGTTCCAGCTTTCTTGCTGGACCTGTTGCAGGTGTTGAACATTTCCATGTCCCTGATCATCATCCTTTCCACCATGTACGTGCGCAACGCGCTGGAGCTTTCTTCCTTTCCCTCCATCTTGCTGGTCGTCACCATCTTCCGGCTTGCCCTCAACGTGACCTCTACCCGTCTGATCCTGCTACAGGGGAAGAACTTCCAGGGGAACGTGATCCGCACGTTCGGGAACTTCGTGGTGCAGGGCAACTACGTGGTGGGGCTCGTGATCTTCCTGATCCTGGTCATCATCCAGTTCGTGGTGATCACCAAGGGTGCCGAGCGTATCGCGGAAGTGGGTGCCCGTTTCACGCTGGATGCCATGCCCGGAAAGCAGATGAGCGTGGACGCGGATTACAACGCGGGGCTGATCACCGAGGACGAGGCGCGCAAGCGGCGCAACGATATTCGTCGCGAGGCAGACTTCTACGGGGCCATGGACGGGGCCAGCAAGTTCGTGCGCGGGGATGCCATCGCGGGCATCATCATCGTGTTCGTGAACATCCTCGGTGGGCTGATCATCGGGGCCGTGCAGCAGGGTTTGTCCATCGCGGAAGCTGCACAAGTGTTTACGCTGCTTACCGTGGGGGACGGGTTGGCGGCGCAAATCCCTTCGTTGCTCGTTTCCACCGCAAGCGGTATCCTGGTGTCGCGCGCGGCTTCCGAATCCAACCTGGGGCAGGACATGCTCCGGGAACTGGCCTCCGAGACCCGCGTTCTGTACCTCACCGGAGGGGTCTTGGTGTTCCTGTCTTTGTTCACGCCCCTTCCCACGTTCTCCACGCTTCTGGTGGGGGTGGGCCTTGTCTTGGCCGCCTACTTCTCTTCGCGGCAGCAACCCCAGCTGGCCACCGGCGGGGCGGGGGGCGAAGGCACCGGACGCCCTCCGCCTGGCCCCGGACAACCGAGGCAACCGGGGGAAGCGCCGGGCGAAGAAGGAGGTCCACCTGCACCCCCTTCGATGACCACGGCGCAGGAAGTCTCGGAAATCATCCAATCCGACACCATCGACGTGGAGTTCGGCTACGGCCTGCTGCCGCTGGCGGACCCCTCGCAGGGTGGGGACCTGTTGGACCGCATCACCATGGTACGCAAGCAGATTGCCTACGAGCTGGGGTTGATACTGAGCCCCATTCGCGTTCGCGATAGCGTGCTGTTGAAAGCGAACGAATATGTGATAAAATTAAAGGGCACCGAGATTGCCCGCTACGAGTTGTGGCCCAACCGGTTGCTGGCCATAAACCCAGGAACCGCCACGGGTGCGCTTCCGGGAATCTCCAGCACCGAGCCTGCGTTTGGGCTGGAGGCGTACTGGATCGATGAAACCCAGAGAGAGGGGGCCATGGACGCTGGGTACACCGTGGTCGACCCCCCCAGCGTTTTTGCCACCCACCTTTCGGAACTCATAAAGCGGCATTCCGCGGATATCCTCGGGCGGCGGGAAATGGAACTGCTGGTGGACGGGCTGAGGGAGAAATTCCCCCACCTCGTGGAAGAGCTGGTTCCCGACCAGTTGAAGTTGTACGAGATCCAGAAGATCCTGCAGAACCTTTTGAAGGAACGGGTGTCGATTCGGAACCTACCCGTGATCTTCGAAACGCTCGTGGAGTACGTGGAAAAAACCCGGGATATCGATTTCTTAAGTGAATACTCCCGAAGAGCCCTCAAGCGGCAGATTTGCATGGATGCGCGTTCTGACGATGGCCAGATCCATGCCATCGGGTTGGATCCCACCCTGGAAAAGCAGTTGGCGGACCGGGTGCGCGACACGGAAGAGGGAAGGTTCCTTGCCCTGGACCCCAAGACGTTGAAGCAACTCGAGGAAAAGATATCCGTTTCCATGGAAGAAACGATGCGCAAGGGGTTCATGCCGGTGGTCGTGTGTTCCGGGGTAATCCGGTTTTTACTCAAGCGTGCGGTTGAACGGGCATTGCCGGGGTTGCCGGTTCTGTCCTACGAGGAATTGGTCGACGATATTCCCTTTAACGTTGAAGCGGTGGTCAAGCTGTGAAGATCAAGAAGTACATGGTCCAAGACGTGAAAGATGCCCTGCGCCAAATCAAGAAAGACTTGGGGGATGATGCCGTGATCCTCCAAACCCGCCGTTTCAAAAAGGGGGGGTTCATGGGTTTCGGGCGAAAAATGATGTACGAGGTAACCGCCGTCGCCGAGGACCACCGGGGAGAGGCAGCTCCCAAGGCGGAAAAAAGCAAGAAGCAAGAGGAAGGCTGGGTGGATAGCGAGAAACTGTACGAGTTGAAGCGCATCATTTCCCAAAATTCCGCGGAGCGCAAGCAGGAGAATCGCCCCCTTCCTCCTTTCGAAAAGAAGGATGTGCCCTCCATTCCGCCTTCGCAAGGCATGGTGGGCAGCGAGGTACTCCGAAGAGAACCAAGCCACCCTTCTCCTTTGCCGGTGAACACGGACAAGGAGCTGGATGGCCTTGGGGACAACCGCGAGATTTCCGCGCTGAAGAAAGAGATGGTATCACTCAAGCGCATGATGCAGCAATTCGGGGAGCGGATCCAGAACCAGTCGTATGCCCCCCAAATCCCGGAACCCTTTCGCAAGATCTACGAACTCTTGCGCAAGCACGAAGTGAACGACGAAACCTGCCGCAAGATCGTGGAGTCGCTGCGCATCGTGTCCAACGAAGGCTCCGAACACTCCTTCGAATTCGAGAAGAAGTTCGCGGATATCCTTGCCTCCGTGATCAAAACGGACAACCCCTTGAAAAAGCACGAAAAGGGCGACTTGATCTTCTTCGTGGGCCCAACCGGCGTGGGAAAGACCACCACGCTCACCAAGATCGCCGCCATGCTTTCGCTGGAAATGCGCAAGAAAATCGGGATTTTGACGATTGACACTTACCGGATTGCCGCCGTGGACCAATTGAAGACCAGCGCGGACATCATGGGAATACAGGTGGGGGTGGCGTACAACCCCCGCGAGTTGCAGATCCTGTTGCAGCGCTTCCAGGGATTCGACCTGGTGCTGGTGGACACCGCAGGGCGCAGCCAGCACAACGAACTGCAGATGTCCGAATTGGTGCGCTACCTCGAGATCGTGAACCCCCAAAATATTTTCCTCACCTTGAGCATGAACATGCGACTGGACGACCAGAAGGACGTGATGGAACACTTTTCGGTGGTGGCGCCCACGCACTTGATCCTCACCAAGATGGACGAAACACGTGTCTTTGGATCGGTGCTGGAGCTTCCGTTGGCCTACGACGTGCCCATTTCCTTCATCACCAACGGCCAACGCATCCCAGAGGATATCATGCTGGGCGATTCGCGCCGCCTGGCTTCCATCTTCGTGAAAGAGGTGCTGAAACATGCCAGACCAGCTGGAAACGCTTAAGCAAGTTGTGGCAAATCAAAACCTCGAAATCCTTCTGGTGGCAAGTGGCAAGGGAGGCGTGGGAAAAAGCGTTTTCTCGGTGAACCTGGCGGTTTCCCTGGCAAAAAGCAACAAGAACGTGCTGCTCTTCGATGCGGATGCGGGGTTTGCCAACGCGGACATCTTGCTGGGTGTGACCACGCGCAACACGTTGCGCGATTACCTGCTGGGCAACCTGGAACTCCGCGACGTGATTTACCCCACCAGTTACGGCATCTGGTTGCTGAGCAGCGGAACGGACGTGCAGGATCTCGTGGCCTTTCGCAGCGAACCCAAGCAACGGTTGCTGCACGATTTCATCGACCTGGCAAAGGACATGAACTTCGCCATCGTGGATACCGGTGCGGGCTTTTCCGACGAACTCATTTCCTTCTACTCCGCGGCGGACAAGCTGTTCCTGGTCACCACCCCCGAGCCCACGTCACTCATGAACGTGTACACCTTGGCGAAGATCCTGGGAAGCCGGGGCATTTACCCCAAGCTGTTTTTGGTGATGAACCAATCGCGGAACCCTTCCAAGGACACCAAGGTTTTGGAGCGCTTCTCCTACGTGCTCGAAAAATTCGCCGGGTGGCAAATCGAGGAGAAGTTCATCTTGCGGCACGATGCCGCGGTGAGCAGTAGCGTGGAGAAACAGGTTCCCCTGATCGAATGGCACAAGCATTCCCAGCCAGCCTTGACGATCGGGCGCATCAGCAAGCTGGTGATACAAAGCTCGGACGGTACCCGCGAAGAGGAACCTGCAGGATTCATTTCCAAGATCAAGCGCTTGTTTGGCATCAAGTAGTCCCCGTTGGAAACGGAACCGTTTGGCCCCAAGGAGGTGCAAATGGGAACCCACGAAAAAATTGCGTTCTTCCTCCGCATCAGCAACTGGAAATCCCTGCTGCGCTTTCCCTCGCAGCTTCTTTCGTGTATCTACCTGGGGAAATCCCACGGACACTTGGTGTTTGAGAGCCGTTTCCCCGTACCCCACTCGGAGAATATCCAGGGGCAAATCTTGGACTTCGAGATTTTCCTTCCCAAGATGGTGTTGCGGGGAAAGGGGATGTGCACCACTGTTTCGGGTACCGAGGACTCGGTGTTCGGCAAGATTTCCCGTTTCCATGTGCAGGTGGAGGACTTGCGAAGCGTGCAGCAGAGGAACTTCAAGCGCTTCTTCCTGCTGGAAGAAATCCGCGTCGGCTTCGAGGAGAATTCTTACCCCGGTGTACTCACCGATATTTCCATCACGGGGGCGGGCATCGTTTGCGAGGAACGCTTGTTTTTCAAGGAGGGCACCCTTTTTCACCCCCGCTTTTACAAGGGCAACGTGGACGTGGTGCGCGTGCACGAGTACACGGATTTCAATTTCTTCCATTATGGTTTTCTCTTTTTGAATCCCGCCTGGGAACAAAAGGAAAAGATCAAGGAATGGTTGCTGGAGATCGATGGGAAGTTCCAAAAAATGGGCATCTTGCTGTAAGGTGGTATTTCCATGGGGTATTTCAACACCAAGATTCCGGTAGAAGAGACCATCAAAATTGGAAAACCCCTCATCCTGGATGTTTCCGATCCGGAGTTGAAGGGGATTTACAAGAGCAGCGTTTTCGACCTGGATTTCCAGAAAAACGTGGCCAAAATCGGTATGCCCAGCAACAAGGGGGTATTCGTTCCCCTTCCCGCCAAAACCCGCGTGTACGTCAAGATGATCGACAAGAGTTCCCTGTACGTCTTTCAGAGTACGGTGATTTCGTACGAAAAGGATCCGGAAGGCTTTTTGGTGATGTTCATCTCGCTTCCTTCCTTTGTGCGGAAGATCCAACGCCGCCAGTTCGTTCGGGTGCCATTTTCCCAGAAGGGCAAGCTCATCCGGCTTGCCGATGAAAAAGAGTACCCGTTTATCACCAAGGACCTGAGCGCGGGTGGGTTGCTCATCGTCACGCAAAACCGCATGGAAGGTGCGGAGAAAGTGGCGGTGTTCCTGGACATCGCCGAGGAGATTACCCTGGAAAACGTTCGTTGCACCATCGTGCGCCGGGAGCGCATCGAAAAAGTGCACGTGTGGGCGTATGGCCTGCAATTCAACACCTTGCCCCGTGCACTCGAAGACCATATCGTTCGTTACGTCTTCCAATTGGAGCAACAAAGAAGGCGAAAAGGAATGGGAGAGGAGATGGGCTGATGTCCATTTACGATGAACTGGGAAACGTGCACATCGACATGCTCAAGGAAATTGGGAATATTGGAACGGGAAACGCGGCCACGGCGCTTTCCATGATGACTTCGAAGAAGGTGGAAATCACGGTGCCCAGCGTTTCCATCGTGGATGTGTCCCAAATTCCCTTCTTTTTCCGGGATCCGGAAAAGGTGACCATTGGGATCCAGCTTCCCTTCCACGAGGAATTGAACGGCAAGCTCTTGCTACTCTTCGATTCGGACCCGGGAAGAAGGATTTTGGAACTGCTGATTGGGTTCCGCAACGACGACCTCACCTGCATGGACGAAATGCAGAAATCGGTGTTCTCGGAAATCGGCAACATCGTGTGCGGTTCGTACCTGGTTTCGCTCACGCAGTTCTCCGATTTGTTCGTGAATTCGGACGTGCCGCAAATCACGGTGGACATGGTTTCTGCCATCGTCGCCGAATCCTGCCTCACCTACGCGGAGGAAGAAGACAAGACCATCCTGATCGAGACCAACTTCGAAATCGAAGACCAATCGCAAGTGGAAGCATACCTGTTCCTGATCCTCGAACCCAAGTCCGTGGAGAAGCTGCTCCACTCGCTGGGAATGTGATCCTCCATGGATTCCAAGCTGATCATCGGAATCGGGGAGTTCAAGGCTGCCAAGAACCCCTCCATCCTTGTGACCCTCGGGCTGGGATCGTGCGTGGGAGTGTGCCTGCGAGATTCCGCGAGCGGCATCGGAGGGCTGATCCACGTCATGCTCCCCGATAGCGGGGGGAAGGTGGTGAACAAGCCGGGGAAATACGCCGACCTTGGCATCCCCAAGCTCTTGGAGGAGATGGCCAAGCTGGGCGCAAACATCTCCCGGCTGGAAGCCAAGATGGCAGGTGGTGCGGCGATGTTCAAGAACACCGGCTCTTCGATGGAAGTGGGCAAGCGGAACGTGGAGGCCATTCGAAAGGTTTTGGCCAGCAAACGGATCCGCCTGCTTTCGGAAGATACCGGGGGGAACCGCGCGCGCAGCATCGAGTTCACCGTGGAAAGCGGTGTGCTGCGCATTCGGAAGGTAGGTGGAGGTGAAACCACGGAGATGATCGAAATTTGACCATGAATCCGGGTGGAGACGACCTTTTCCGCAAGCGGGGAGCAATGGGCTCTTACGGGCGCCAGAGCACCCCCTCGCGCGAACGTGTCGTGGAACAATTCCTTCCGCGCATCAAGTCCATTGCGCTGGGGCTGTTGCATACCCTTCCCCACAACGTGGAGCTTAACGACCTCGTGCAGGAAGGCGTGATCGCGTTGCTAAACGCCTACGATCGCTACGATCCCTCGCGGGGAGCCACCTTTTCCACCTATTCCATGAAACGCATCAAGGGTTCCATGTACGATTACCTGCGAAACCTGGACTGGTTGCCCCGAAAAACCCGGCACCTGATCAAGGTCGTGGAAAAGGCTTTCCTGGAGATGGAAGGGGAGCTTCGGCGGCCACCCACACCGGAAGAAATCGCCCAGCACACCGGATTGACCGACCAGGAGGTCCGGCTTGCCAACATGGAAATGAACCGTCGCCAGCTCTTGCGGCTGGATGGATACCTGCAAGACGTGGACAGCGAAGGGGATTACTCCGATTTCTTTTCCTCTTCGGACCCCACGCCCGAAGAATTGTACGAGAAACAAGAATTCCGCGAAAGGCTCCAGAACTCCATCCTGTCCCTGAAGGAAAGAGAACAGCTCGTTCTTTCGTTGTATTACATAGAAGAGCTGAACTTCAAGGAAATCGGAGCGATTTTGGGGGTAACCGAATCGCGCATCTCCCAGATTCACAGCGCCATCATGCTCAAGCTTCGGGAACGCATGCGTCAACAGGACCCGTAAGAGAAGAGGTGATTCGATGACAGGTCCCATTGAAATGCAATCGGGCTTTTTACGTGGCCCACAGGCGACGCAGAACGTGGCCCACCAGTCCGCTGCCCAAGAGAGTTTCCAGCAAGTAACCGCCTCCGAGATGCAACAGAAAACCAAGGAAGCGACCGAAACAACCCAGCAGATGCAGAAATCGGAGGAGGAGGGTGTGAAAAACGCCACCGAACACGAAGGGCAGAACGCGGGGAATTCCGAGAAACGGAAGAAAAAGCAGCCCGACAAGAAGGAAGCCGAAAACGAAGATGAGTTTCGCGGGCACTTTTTGGACATTCGATTGTAAACCGACGGGGGGGAAACGTTCGTGGCAGACGTAAACGCGGTTTTGGCATACTTGAGCGTGATCAAGGAGCGAGACGACAAGTACATCGGTGGCATACTCGCCACGGACGGCTACGGCATCCCGTTGGAGTTCAAGTACTCCGAGCCACTGAAACCAACCGGGCTGCAAAAAATCCTCTACGGCAATTCCATCGAGAAATTCCTGGTGGTGGATACCATTGGCAAAAGACTACTGCTGAACCTGCAGGAAAAACCGCGTATCATCCTTGCGGGCGATATTCGCCTGCTGGAGCTACAGACCAAGTTCTCCATGGTGCACTTGATTCCCAAGACGTCCGAAACGCAGCAACAACAAGGCGACATCGATTCCCACGCGTTTTCCGACGACGAGATGGGCGCCTTTCGCGTGATCTCGCACAGCCCTCTCACCGCGGACGAATTCCAGCTGCTCGAAAAAGTCTCCCGCGAAATGGACGTGATGGAACCCTTTTCCCGCTTGAAGGAGGCCCTGCAGTACGTGTGTTCCGATCAATAAAGAATTGGACTTCGGATTTTATCCAGACCATCAAGAAAGAAATTGCGGGGGTGAAAATCCAAGGCAAGGCGGTGGAGGATTTCTCCGCAACCCGTTTCTATTCGCTGGATTTTGCCGAAGTACCCGTGCTGTCTCCCCCGCTTCCCGAAGAAATGGCACCGGTGAACGACGGACTCCCCCGGGAGCTCCCCTTGGAAATTCGTTCCCTCACCGAGCAGAATGCCACCCTCACGATCGAAAGCGCGGCATTCACCCCCGATCCCCTGCTCGCGGAATCTGCTTCGGTGCAGCACCCGGAGGTTACGCTGGCCCACGTGCCCGCCTTCCAGCCAGACAACGTTTGCATCATCCCACTTGCGTTTGAGCAGCTCCGGTCCCTCGCGATCCAAGAGAGCACGGTTTTCTTTGCGCCTTCCTTTTCGGAATGGTCCCTTTTCTTTCGGATCCCCATCAAGGAGAGTTCGGCGCTCATCTACCGTTTCCCCATTCGCCGGACACCTTCTCCCAAAAGCTTGTACTCCGCGGAAGATATCCGGAACGCGGTATCCTACATCTTGGAACGCTTACAAACCGTACCGCATCTCGAACTGGTGGGGATATACCGCGACGTCCCCATTAACCGGATTCGACAACTCTCCTTCGAGAAAGGAAAGCTCCTGTTCACGCTCTTGCCGCCCAAGCGGGGTCGAGACGTGATCTTGGACGTGCTGATCGTTCGTGAACCTGCAGAAGGGAAATACCACATTGGACCCATTGTTCGCAAAGCTTAAAGCAGCCTTTCAAACCTTGCGCGCGCAACTCGTGCTTCCGGATAGCTCCATGCCCGATCTTGTTTCGCTGTTGCTGGAGCACCGCGACTGGTTGGATTCTCCCACCACATGGATCGCATTCCCGGATTCGCGGCAGCTCAACCATTTCTTTCAACACGTGCTCGAAGGGGAAAAATGGGGCACGCATGACCGGCAATTCCCACCCATGGATATCTTGCCCTTCGAACCCGTACACGTTTCCTTCTCCGCGCTGCGCCAGAGGATGAAAACCTTGCTGTCGCTGCGCGAAGATACCCCCGACGCACCCGATCGACGGCTGGTGTTTTCCACGCTTCCCGTGCTCATCCAGAAGACACTGCACCCGCAAGCGCTGGAGCAGGCCATCTTCTCCCTTTCGCGCGAGCAGGCCTTCCCCCAGTCGCAGCTCCTGGATCGGTTGGTACACCTGGGGTACGAAAGGGCATTCCAGGTGACCGAGCCCGGGGAGTTTGCCCACCGGGGTTTCATCGTGGATTTCTACCCGCTCTCCAGCGATTTCCCCGTGCGCGTGGAATGGTTCGACGAGCAAATCGTGGACCTACGGCTCTTCGATTTCGCCACGCAGAAAAGCACCGGGAAACTGGATCGTATCCTGGTGACGCCCGCGCGCGAAACCTTCTTCGGCAGCGATGGCGCGGCGCTTTTCCAGGAACGCCTCCAGAAGCTCCAAAAGAAGTACCCCGCGAGCACCTTCTTGGCGCAGCTCGCCGACAATCCCTCTTCCTACCCGGCACTGGGACCCATGATGGCCAACCATTTCAGCGCTCCGGTGCAGTTCCTCGACCCCAACACACGCTTCCTACTGCTCGATCCGCTGCAGGGAATCGCCAGGCTGCGCGCGTTCGAGAAAGAACTCTTCGAGCTGCACCCCGGGATGGAAATGAAGGAAGTGTACTTCAAGTACCTGCGCATCAGCGAAAGCGTGCTGTTCCACCTGCCCCGCTGTACCTACGTGGTGGACGAACCCTTGGAAAGCCTTCCCGGCGAGAAGGGTGCCATACCTACGTGGGAAGTGGGAAAGCCCCTTCCCCACGCGAAGAAAAAGGAGACCGGCGCGCACCCCTTTGCCGCCTTACCCTCCGTGGTACTCTCCTCCTGGGAAGACCTCGAGCCCGGAACACTGGTGGTGCACGAGGATTACGGCATCGGCAAGTACCTGGAAAACGCCCGCATCACCAACTTCTCGGGCACCCGGGAGTACCTGAAGATCCTGTACGCCAAGGACGTGCAGATCTTCGTGCCCGTGGAGAACATCGAACGGGTGCACCAGTACATCGGTGACGAGACCACCGTGGAACTCACCGACTTGAAATCGGGCTCTTGGAGCCGCACGCGCAAGAAGGTCCGCCAGGACTTGGAACAGAAGATCCAGGCACTCATGGAACTGTGGGCGTCGCGTACGCAGGTGCAGGGAACGAGCTTTCCCCCGGACTACGAGCTGGAAAGCCGTTTCGCCGATTCCTTCCCCCACCTGGAAACACGTGCGCAGCAACAGGCCATCACCCAGGTACTCGGAGACATGGAAAAAGCGGTTCCCATGGACCGGCTGCTGTTCGGGGACGCGGGCTCGGGAAAAACCGAGGTGGCCATGCGCGGGGCTTTCCGCTGCGTGCTCAACGGCTACCAGGTGGCACTGATGGTGCCCACCACCGTGTTGGCGCGCCAGCACTACGAGACATTCTCCAATCGTTTCGAGGGCTTCGGCGTGTCGGTGCGGATCCTGGACCGCTTCGTCACCTCGTCCCAAAGCCAGAAGACGCTTGCGCAACTGGCGGAAGGAAAGGTGGACATCCTCATCGGCACGCATAGCCTTCTTTCCAAGAAGGTGCAGTTCCACAAGCTGGGGTTGCTGATCATCGACGAGGAACAGAAGTTCGGCGTGATGCAGAAAGAACGCATCAAGGCGTACAAGCAGAGCGTGGAAGTGCTCACCCTCAGTGCCACCCCCATTCCGCGCACCCTCTACCAGGGCTTCGCGGGTATCAAGGAAATGTCCATCATCGACGAAATGCCCCCGGGGCGCATTCCCGTGGAGGTACTGGTGTCGCATTTCAACGAGAAGATGGTGCGCACCGGCATCCTGCGCGAGATTTCCCGGGGTGGGCAGGTGATCTTCGTGCACAACCGCGTGGAAGATATCATGGAGGTGCTTTTGAAGCTGCAAAAGCTGGTGCCGGACGTTTCCATCGAAGTTGCGCACGGGCAGATGAAGAAAAGCCACTTCGAGAAGACGCTCGACCGCTTCTACCACGGGGAACTGGACGTGCTGCTGTGCACCACCATCATCGAGAGTGGCGTGGATATTCCCAACGCCAACACCCTCATCCTCGACGACTCCCAGCGCTACGGGCTCTCGCAACTCTACCAGCTGCGCGGACGCGTGGGGCGCAGCGACCGCCGTGCCTTCGCCTACTTCCTGTTCCCCCCCCATTTCCGCAACAACGAGAAAAACCGCGCACGCCTGGACGCCATCCGCGACTTCACCGGCGCGGGCTCGGGCCTCAAGCTGGCGCAGCGCGACATGGAAATCCGGGGCATCGGCAACCTGCTGGGCATCGAGCAACACGGCAGCATCTTCTCCATCGGGTTGCACCTCTACCGCCAAACGTTGGACCAAGTGCTGGAGATCAAGGGGCTCAAGCCAACCTCCGCGCAACCTACCCAAACCGGCGAGAAGGAATGGGTGCAGGTGGAACTCAACGGTTTCTACATGGACGTGCTCATCCCGGAAGCCTACGTGGCGAACCACATCGAACGCATGAAACTCTACCGCCAGGTTGCACGGGCAACCACGCTGGAGCAGCTTTCCCAGGTGGCCTTGGAGATCCGCGACCGTTTCGGCCCGCTTCCCGGGGAGCTGGAACAACTGCTGTTCTTCGCCAAGATCCGGCTGCTGGCACACGGACTGGGCATCCATCGCATCGAGAAGCAACGGAGCTCCGAGAAAATGTTGCTGTTCTTCTCCGACGAGCGCGACGTGGACGATTTCTCGCTGTTCCACGTGCGGGGGTTCAAGAAGCCCGACGAAACGCAAGTGCTTCTCTTCGTGCAGCAAGACTCCCTTCTTTTCGACCTCCTGGAGAGGAACACCAAAAAGGGCAAATAATTGTGTGGCTCTCCCCCCTTGTGATAGAATGAAGTACATTCTTTTTCGTTTTTTCCTGTTTCGTTCCTGGACAAAGGGAACGAGTGTATGAGGGGGGTAATTCATTCATGAACAGAATGCCTGGAATCCTTTTCGTGCTGTTGCTTGTTTTCTGCGCACCATCCCTTTTCGCGGAAGCCACGGTGGAACTCAACCCCGTGCCCCAAACCGATGACACCGTTTTCGTACCCGTTCAAACCCAACCCGTCATCCAACCCGCGCAACCCGTGGCCCTGGTTGCAGCGCCGGTTGTTGTGCCGGTGGAAGAAGCCGTGGTGCGACGTTTCGTGCATACCTTCGACCCGCATCTCCAGTTGCTGCAAGACATGTCCCTTTCGGGGCTTTTCTTCCTTTCGCTCAACGGCGACTTTTTGTTCGAACAAAACCTGCAAAACGTGCAAGGCGCTTCCAACGCGTACAAGATGCTCAAATCCGGCGTGGATTTCTCGCTTGGCGCGCTCAAGTCCACCGCGTTGGCCACGTTTTCCGATCCCATCCGGATCAACCCGTTAGCCAAGGGAGCCGGAGCGCTGGGGTTCCGCTGGAACGATTTCTCCCTGGCGCTGTTTTCGGACATGGCGGCAGATGCAAACGCCACCTTTCCTTCCTGGCCCTTCGAGATGATCTTCCACGACACGCTGCCCGACGAGGTTCCCGCGCTGCAAACCGACTCCGGGGTGCTGTTCCAGTCCATGGCTTCCGCCGGGATTTCGGGTGGCTACCACGGGGACTGGTTCTCGCTGAACGCCCACGTGGAAACCTACTCCCCCATCCTGGTGATCGAGGGAGAACGGGTGTACCAGTACGACGAAACCTCCGGAGAAGGTACGATGACATGGGACACCACGCTGTACTCCGCGTTCCAGCTCTGGCCGTTTTCCTGGGGAGCCGTTCCCGGCACGCTGTTCTTCGATGGCGTGAAGGCCGGTGCCGAAGTGATTCTTGGCAAGGGATTCCCCTGGGTGGGGTTCTCCGTGAAGGACATCGCCATCCTGCCCGCGCAGCTGCAGTACCAAGCCAACTGGACGCTGGACGGCGCGTTTGACACCACGCCCACTTCCACCTGGACCGTGTTGGGCTCGGGTACACCTGCCTGGACACAGCTGGCAACCCCCGTGGAGTGGCGGCCCAAGCCGTCCTTCGCCGGTTTCGTCAACATCCCCGTGGCCTCCTTTTTCACCGCGCAGCTGCACGGTTCCCAAAGCCCGCTCTCCGGTTGGGATGCCGGAGGCATGGCACAGTTCCACGTCGGCACCTTCGATTTGTTCGCGGACATGACGGTGCGCAACCTGTCCTTCTACCTGTACACGGTGGGGTTTGGGGTAAACCTTCCCTTCGGAAGGGTGCACCTGAGTGCCGGCGTGGGGTCGAGCGCGCTGTTCCAATTCAATTCGCTGTCGGCGCCTCGCCTGAACCTTGGCGTGAGCCTCCGCTTCTAAGGGGAGGTTGTTGCGATGAGCATCCAAAAGATCGACGTGCACGTGTGCATGGACGACATGGTTTCTTCGCGCAAAAACATCCGGGCCCATCACGGGGTATCGCTGCTGTTGGACCTGGAACTTTCCACCGGTGGAGTGCATCGCTTCCTTATGGACACGGGCTTCGACGGCAACGAGCTGGTGCACAACCTGCAGGTACTGGGCATCGACCCCGATTCCATCGACTCGCTGCTGCTCACGCACAAGCACGACGACCACACGGGAGGGTTGCTCGGGCTTCTCTCCCATCGCACGAAACCGTTGTGGATCTTCGCCCACCCGGACATCCTGGTTCCCTCGTTCGATCCCCGCACGGGACGTTTCCACGACCTTCCCTTCCAGGTGGACCAAGCAAGGGAGCTGGGGGCGCAGTTCCTGTGGATCACCGAGCCGTTCTCCCCCGTGGAGGGCCTCTGGGTGAGCGGGGAAATCCGCGACCGCCAACCCGCCTACGAGCGGTTGCAGGGCTATTTCCGGTTGAAAAATGGCCACAAGGAACCCGAACGCCACTCCGAGGAAATGGCGCTGTACGTGGAAACGGTGGAGAAACGGGTACACGTGTTCTCTGGCTGCTCGCATGCGGGCATCGTGAACATCGTGAGCGATGCGCTGCAGAAAACGGGGAACGAGCAACTCGGAGTGGTGATGGGAGGCTTCCACATGCTCCGCGACAAGCGCTCGGACATCGAGCAAGTGATTTTCCAGCTCAAGGCAAAGAACCCCGCGTCCATCTTGGCGGGGCATTGCACGGGCTTCAGTGCGCTTGCACTACTCTGGAACCACTTCGGCTCGCGTTTCTCGCGCTTTGGAGCCGGGGACATCTTCCACCTGGTGGGAGAGCATTGAAGCACCCCCCGGGGGTATTATTCCGGCAAACGAAATACTGGTAGTTCCAGGTGCTCCCGAACCCCACCAACCCGGCATCGCGTCAATGGCATGGGGTTTTCCGTGACCCGACCCTGACGGCAGCTCTTTTTGGATCGCCTCACCCATCATTGTCCCATCCTGGTCTTTACTGCAGGTTCTTCTCGATTCAAGGAAAGCATGAAGAAAAACCCGTAAACCCTTTACCAGGGTGGTAGAGTTTTCGTTTCCCCCCACGGTCCACTTTTCGATGCTCGAATACAGTAGGGCCAAACCCCTGCATTTGCCCGGGTTCCCAGGAATGACAGCGTACTTGTGCTATACTTTCCGTATACGTTGGAAAAAGGGGTGAGGCCATGTTCCACATGCCTGCACAAATCACCTTTGCACTCCCGGAACAAATTGGGAACACAGGGCTGTTCGTGGGAAGAAAGAAGGAATTCGATTTCTTTCTCGGAGACTGGTACGAGTTCCTGCAAAAAAACTTCGTGATGAGCCAGGCGCTGTTGGCACGGCGCAAGAAGGGAAAGACCGCTTTCCTCCAGAGGCTTTTCAACATCTTGTGGAGCGATGGCTCCGGGGGGGTTGTTCCTTTTTTCCTCACCATCCCGGAGAAGAAAACCACCCTGGCAAGTTTTTCCAAAGACTTTTTCGCCGTGTTTTGCAACCACTACCTCTCGTTTTTCACCCGGGACCCTTCGCTCCTATCCCAACCCATCGACTTTTCCGCCCTTCGCCCCCATTTACCCGATGCGGCGTTCGTCGAGCTGTACAATTCGGTGGTAGGGGCTGAAAACTCCAACGATTGGGATTCCATGTGGAGAACTGCAAGTAGTGCTCCCTTCCGTATCGCCGCGTCCAAGGGGCTCAAAGTCGTCCAAATCTTCGACGAGTTCCAGAACATCGATTCCTACGTGTTTGACTACAGGGGCGAACGCATCGACTCCATGAGTGGCACGTACATTGACCTTGCCGAAAAGAGGCAGGCTCCGCTCATCGTTTCCGGTAGCGAGGTGCATGGTCTGATCCGCATCATCCGCCGGTTGACGGCGCGCTTCCGCGAGCGAACCTTGGGAAATCTACCACAAGACGAAGCACACCAGGCCATCGTGCGGTACGCGGAATTCAACCACACCCGGGTTAACCCCGAAGCCATTCAGCACATCTGGAACCTCACGCACGGTGATCCCTTGTACATCCGGGCATTGCTGTTGAGCGAGGCCAACACCTCCCGGGACTTCACGATCGGGCAAAACATCATCCAGGCGTACGCGTACGAGATCACTTCCGGGGAAATTTATTCCACCTGGATGGAGTACATCGCCAAGGTGTTCTACGAGGTCAACGAGCGAAACGCCAAACGCATCATGCTTTACCTGTTCCAGGCTGGTGAAGAACGCACGCGTGAACAAATTCGCAAAGACCTCAAGCTGGACATGAGCGATTCGGAATTGGAAACCAAGCTCCAACAGCTGGTCCGTGCCGACCTGGTTTCCCAGGGTCAAACCGCCTTCGACTACCGGATTCCCCCCGACAAGACGTACGAGCTCGTGTTTCGCCAACGCTACCAGAAGGAAATCGACCATTTCGTTCCCGACATTCACGCGGAGATCAAGCGTCAAATGGGCAGAACGAGCTACGAGAAGGGAAAGTTCCGCGAATTCCTACTCAAGGAGAAGCTCAAGAAAAGGTTCAACCTCAAGGATATCACCGATACCGGGCCGGACAAGGAGATCAAGCCTCACAACATCGTAGAACGAAAAACGGTGCAACTGGGTTTGGTGCAACGGGAAATCGACCTGGTAATAGAGGGCAAGCCGGAGGTATGGGTGGATGTGAAGGATACCCAACGGAAGTACGGTAAACCCGAGGCAGACCGCTGGATCCAGATCATGCAAGCAGCAAAAAACAAACACGAGGAGATCGTGTTCCTTGTGCATTCCCAGGCAGGATTCACAAAAGGAACCCGGCAACGCTTGGTCGATAACGGGGCTTTCATCGTTTCTTGAAGCCCCCCTTGGGAACGGGGCAGCCCACTGCGGCTCTTTT
>DAOPKN010000040.1:0-19449 GCA_035391225.1 Thermotogota bacterium | reverse complement strand
GTTTTACCTTAATTGAAATGATGATCGTGTTGGCGATCATTGCAGCGCTGGCGGCGACGTTGACGCCGATTGGGATTTCCGCATTGAACCAGGCTCGAGCTAGTAAAATCCTCTCTGACTTGCGGGCGATTAACATGGCAGCGGTTTCTACCTACACGATGAAGGGAGAGTTGGCTGTGAATACCGGCTTTCCAGTTTTTGGGGCTATTTTGGAGGCTGACGGGCTAGAATATCCCAGCGGATCGGCTGTTGAAGGTATTAATGGTTACTACACGTATCATGAAAGAACATCTGGAGATGATACCTATTTAGAAGTTACACTTACGGATTTTCCGGAAAATTTGCTGAAAGGACTTGCTGATATGGTTGGGCAGGGGGATTCCTTCTCCCAATGGATTTGGGATGGGGCGGCTGATTCCGACCCGCTGTACAATGTATACTATACGGGTTCGGGGAAACCTGCGGAATAAGGTCCGCATTTTTCCTTTGTGGACGTGATTTCCCAAAACAAATCAATAAGGAACCCTTTTTTCTTGGGTTCCTTTTTTTTGCTAATTTCCGTTTCCTTTTTCCCGTGGTTTTTCGGGAATTCCAATTTATTCAAGGAATTTCTTTTATGGGTTTTTTCTCTTCTTGCTTTTTTGAAAATTTCTAAACAGCGAATCACCGGAAGTTACTTCATTCCCATTCTTTTTCTTCTTCCGGGTTTCTTTCTGGGCTTCATCTTTTGCGCTGCTGAAGCGGTTAGGGAATTTTTCATTTTCATTTTCTTTTTCTTTTTTGTGCTTGAGTGGCGGAAAACCCAAGATCCCAAGGTTTTGAGTTTTTTTATTTCTTTCGCTGCTTTTCTTGTGGGTTTTTTGGGGTTGCTGAACTTCTATGGGATTTCCTTTTTTGGCGACGCACTTCCGGGTGCTTTTTCTCGCGGATTTATCATTTCCTCTTTTGGAAATGTAAATTGGGTTTCGGATTTCTTGGCAGGTTCCTTTTTTGTGACACTCATTTGGGTTTTTTCTGCAAAGAAGCGAGTGGCATTGTTTTTTTCGCTCGCCAGTCTTTTTATTTGCCTTACTGTAGTGCTCCTTGCCCAAACGCGAACCGTATATTTTGGAATGCTTCTCGCAGCCTTTCTGTGGGTTGTTTTTTCTTGGGTTTTTCCGGAAAATCGGAAAATCGTATGGGGGAAAAGAAAACGAGTGGCATTGGTAGTTGCGGTAATTGGATCCAGCTTGTTTTTCTTCCTGTTTCCTCCTTTTTCTCCTGAAGACGCGGAAAAACCCTGGGAAACCTCGATTGAAAGAACTTCTTTAGTTGTGGAAAAGGGTTTCGGGGGTTCACTAGATAAAAGATTTTTGGAGTGGTCTACAGCTTGGGAAATGTTCAAAGAAAAACCCATTTTTGGATGGGGTTTTTCTTCCTTCCAATTCCTTTCACCTGATTTTCAAGCGCAGCTTACCGAGCAACCCGGGGTTTTCTTTGGAAGGTACCAGAAAGATTATGAGGCGCACAATGAATGGCTAGAAATCTTGGCGGAAGCTGGGATTTTTGGTTTTGTTCCTTTGGCAATTTTGATCGGCCTTACTTTTTTTCGCGGGATAAAAACAATTAAAAGGGTTCCACTAATTGGGGTTTCGTTTTTTTCTGCTTGGATTGTTCCGTTTGTCCATTCTTTTTTTGAGTTCCCTTTCCAAATTATCCCAAACCTATTTTTGTTTGGAATCATTTCAAATTTTTTCTTTCAACAGAACAAACGGGATTTCTCCCCTTTTCCAAAACCAAGGTTGGAAAAGGTGGTTTTGGTTTTTTCGATGGTTCTCCTTCTTGTTCCGGGTTTTTTCTTAGGTTCCCTTTTGGCTTCCGACTTTTTTGGTACGCAAGCGATCCGTGCTAGTAATACGTTGGAGAAATTTTTCGGAGAGAACCCAGGTTTTTTTGCTCTGCACAAGATTTTTTCTTCCTCTCATCCGGGTCCAGCTCTTTCAGAAAGCTTTCAAGATACTGGTTCTGAACAAATGAAGATTGCGGAAAAGAAAATCACGGACGTGGAAAACCTTCTTCTTCTTTCTTCAAGGAATGCTTTGCGATATAACCCGAAAGATTTTTTCTACACAGCCCTTTTTGGGAAGGCAGTAAAGGCACTTGAGTTCCAGAAAGAAATGGGGAGTCTTTTCCTTGCGGCAGTTTCCCCTTTGCCACGGTACGAACACCGAGAAAACATCCTCTCTTCTCTTCGAAATCCTCCCGAGAAAGGGTTGACCCTTCCTGATCCATCTGGTTGGAGTCGCGAGGATTTTTGGAAAGTACGGGTTTTACGGGATTTTTCGGAGGTAATGATGAAAACAGTGTACATGCCCGTAGATCCTGCCGCTTTCTTGAATATTGCCGTTTCTTGTTCTCAGGCCATAAAGCTCATGGGAAAATATGGTACTGCAGAAGAGATCTGGAATCCCTGGCTCGAATGGATGAAATACTCCTTCGACTACGCTTTCCGGCTGAAACGGGATTTTTCCGGGGTAACTGAGGGAATGGACCTCGTCTACCTCAACGCCCTCAAAGAATTCGATCCCGATCCAACCAGTTTTGAGAACGCCTTGGTGTACTACCTCGATAACTGGAAAAAATTGGTGGCGCATGGGTTGCAGCCGGGGCTTTCCGAGGGGTGGAAGGAAATGATCGCGGAGAACTTGGATGGGCTTTCTCCGGGGGTTCGGGAGAGAGTGGTGGAGTTGCGGGAGCAGACGTTGGAGTTGGAAAGGGGGAAACCCTAAAGAGCCGCACTGGGGTGCGGCGGTCCCATGAACAAAAGCCCCCGGTGGGGGGCTTTTGTTTGATTGAGAGGTGATCAGATTTTCTTGTGGCAGAACCACCAGTCGAAGCAGTCGTACTGATTGGGGCGTTGTTCGGCGGTTTTCTCGTCGGTTGCCGGGGGGATGATGACTTCGTCGTTGATCAGTTCGTTGTTGGGCCAGTTCGCCGGCATCGCCACTTTCTTCTCGTCGGAGACTTGCAGCGCTTTCACCATGCGCAGGATCTCGTCCATGTTGCGTCCCAGTTCTTGCGGGTAGTACAGGATGGCGCGGATGATGCCCTTGGGGTCTACGATGAACACCGCGCGTACCGTGTTGGTGCCCTTACCAGGGTGCACCAGACCCAGCATCTCGGCGACTTTTCCCCGGTCGTCGGCAATCACCGGGAAACGGATGGTTTCTTTCAGGTTTTCCTTGATCCATTGCACCCACTTGATGTGCGAGAAGATCTGGTCAATGCTCAGCCCTACCAGTTCGGTGTTGAGCTTTTGGAAATCGTCCCAGCGTTTCTGGAAGGCAACGAACTCCGTGGTGCAAACGGGTGTATAGTCGGCGGGATGGCTAAACAGGATGAACCATTTTCCGGAGAAATCGGTGGGAAGATGCATTTTGCCGTGCGTTGTCTGTACGTCAAGGTCGGGAAGTCGGTCCCCGATCAGGGGCATTGCTCGGTTTTCCATCTTTCATTCCTCCTTTTTTTCGTGGAGCTCCGCAAGTTTTCTATATAAAACATTATAGCACTTATTGAAGACGGTGTCAAGATGTTGCCCAAAAAAAACGGGCCACCAGGGCCCGTCGGAAAAAAGGGGAGAGTCTTTACTCCACCCTCGTGGTGACAAATTCGCAGTAGGGGTCGCCCTTGGCGCGGCACATGGTTTCCACGGTTTCGAAGGCGTAGATGCCGGAGGGGTATTCCCCACCGTAGGAAAGGTCGTTGAGCGCGGAGGCCACCCCTTGCATCATGTAACACACCGAACGCTTGGAAGGACCGTACTTCTTGACGTAGAGCTCGGCCTCGTAGCCCTTGTGGGCACGGAAAACCGCCTTTTTGCCGGGGACCACGTCCACGAGTTCCCAGCGTGCCCACCCCAGCGCGTTGCAGATTTCCACGCTGGCGATCAGCCGGTCGGTGTCGTTGTCCACCATCGGTGCGATGAGCCCTTCCCATTCCACGGAGTTTTGGATGCCGTAAAACGTGTTGTAGCCGCATACCCGTGCCGCGTTGGTGAGGATGGTTTCTGCTTCCGCGATCAACGCGGGGTCGAGTTTCCGGATGAGCTCGAAGCTTAGGTTGTTGTACATGGTGGAGCTGCCACTTGTGAGGTACACGCCGAACACGTCGATCAGACCTTTTTGGTTTCCGACGAACTGCATCTGGGAAACACCGTTGAAGATCACTTTCTTGTCGATTGCCATGGCTTACACCTCCACCGTGAATTCGCCCGTGCTGTCCCCTTTTGCGATGCAGCGGGTTTGAACCACTTTGCAAACCTTGACGTCTTTTCCAAAGGCCGTTGCCCATGCTGCGGCGACGAAACCCCTGCCAAAGTCGTCCACGGGTTGGTCTTGCTTTCCCCACTTTGCCAGGTAACCGGATGCCAGGTGGGAAGAGGTGGAAACCGCACGTCCCCCGGTGGCCGAAAGCGCAGAAAGGTCCATTTTGCCGAAACCCAGCAGGCTGTAGAATTCCGAGCATGCAGAGAGGATGGCGTCTTTCCCCGAGAGTTTCTGGCTTTGCACGATGCGCGGCAAACTCTGGGCGAAGTCTTGTGCGACGGTTTGGAAAATGAATTCTTTACCATCCAGGAAAGGGGTGCTGACGATGGCGCGGTGGATCAGGGTGTTGTAGTGGTGGCAGTGGAGCACGAAATGGATGCCTTCGATCAAGTGCTTGCCTTCGTTGCTGTCGAATCGCTTGGTTAGCTTCATCTTACGTCTCCTCCTTAACGGGTTCCACCGGTCTTGTATCCGCTAATGACTCCGTACAACCCCCGGGTGTTCTTTTCCACTTCGTGTGTGTTTTTGACCATGGTTTCACTGGTTTCGTACACGTTTTGCGAGAGCTTTTCCACCATTTCGATACTGGCGAGCGATTCTTCCGTGCCCGCGAGTTGCTCCTGGGTGACACTTGCAATCTGTTGGATGGCGTCGTTGAGGGAGTTGATTTCCGAGGTGATGCCTTGCACTTCATCCATGATGGAACGCTCGTTTTCGATGATTTCGTTGAAGGCCTCGTCGGTGGTCTGCACCGATTCGAACGCGGAGGAGATGCTTTCCCTCGTTCCCTCGGTTTGTTCGATGACCTGGTTGACGCTGTTTCGCACGTTGAGCACCAAGGTGGAAATGGTTTGCGTGGCCTCGGTTACTCCCGCGGCCAGTTTTCGGATTTCGTCGGCTACCACGGCGAAACCTTTCCCCGCTTCCCCGGCGCGGGCCGCTTCGATGGCAGCGTTCAACGCCAGCAGGTTGGTTTGGGAGGCGATGTTGTTGATCACTTCCACGATTTCTTGGATTTCCGCCGCGTTTTTCTGCGATGCGGTCACTTCTTGCAGAAGGTGGTTGAAGGAATCCATAGTTTGCTGGATGCTTTGCAGCGTATGGTTCATGGAACTTTTCCCGGTTTCCGAAATTTCCACCAGGTGGGTGGTTTTCTGCTGGATGGTTTCGCTTTTCTCGGAGGTGTTGTGTGCCACCGTGGAAACCGACATGATGTTCTCGGTGATTTGCTTGGAGCCTTCGGCGATCTCTTTGACCGTGTTGGCCACGTCTTTCATGATCGTGTTTTGTTCTTGAGACTGTTGGCGAAGTCCCTGCGAGATGGTGTTGGCTTCGTGGGAGGAGTGCGCGATGGTTTTGATGAGTTTCTTGAAGTACACCAGGTTGCCGCGCATGGTACCCAAAAAGGAGGCAAAGTTGAACTGCAGCGCGAAAAGCGGGGCGTTTTTCCGTGCCTGGAATGTACTATCCAGCATCCCTCCCGCGGAAACCAGCCAGGTTTTTTTGACCGTGTCGCGGTACTCTCGGTTGGTTCGCCACAACCACAAGGGAGCGACCAGGATAACCACCCCCGCCGCCGGGGCGAGGTACAACAGAAGGGAGGGGAACAAAACCATCAAAGCGAGTAGCGCGAACAAGATTGCTGTCCAGAGTAGAATGAGCCATGGGTGTACAAGATTCATTTTCTTCCCTCCTTACGGGATTTGTGCCAAAATGTTTTCCAACTTGCTTTTTTCCTCCAGTGCGGCATCGTAAAAGGTCACATCCAGCCGTGGGGTTTGGATCACCCCCTTGAGCAACATGTGGTTGGATTGCAACCGGAAGTAGGGTTTCGGAAAATCGTGGAAAACCTGGAGGGTTCCGAGCCCGGAAAGGCGCTCTACCATCGCCTGCGTGATGGCTTTTTCCAGCGTGTACACGAAAACCTGGTACTCTCCCACGCAATCTTCCTTCAGCAGGGGTTCAAAACGCATGGTATCCACCGTCCATCTTCTGCAGCGCCGAGAGGACGTCTTCGAAGTCTCCTTCGTCTTGCGTGATGCCAAAACTTAACCGCACCGTGCCAAGGGGCCAGCTTCCGAGGTGTTGGTGCATCAGGGGGGCACAGTGGAGGCCGTGGCGCCCCTGGATTTCGAAGATGTTGGAAAGCACAAAGCCCAGCTCCTCCACGGAAAAATCCCGGGAGCGCAGGTTGAGGTAGGGCAGGTGTTCGGATGTGGGAAGTCCCACCACTTCAAAGCGGGAAAGCGATCGGACCTGGGTAGAGAAGTTTGTGAACAGGTGGTTGCATCGTTGGTTTCGGGCCAGGTAGTCCATTTGTTGCATGCGGTCGAGCGTTTCGTCCAGGGCCCCGATGGCAAGGTAATTGGGGGTTCCGCTTTCCAAGCGAAAGGGAAGCTGTTCGGGTTGTTCTTTTTTCGCGGAGTATGCTCCCGTGCCCCCGGAAAAAACGGGATCGGGTTCGAAACCTTCCGCGAGGCAGGCGAATCCCAATCCACTGAAACCCATCAACGCTTTGTGGGAGGAAAAGACGAAGGCGTCTGCTCCGATGGAATCGCAAGCAATATCCATGCGCCCCGCGGTTTGGGCGCAGTCCAGGATTACTTTTGCCCCAACCTCGTGGGCAAGCTGCACGACCTGTTCTACCGGTTGGAGGATGCCGGTCACGTTGGAGGCGTGGTTGACAACCACCAATCCCACATCTTGCCGGATTTTTTGGGAGAAATCCTGCAGGTCGATTTTGCCCTCTGGCGTGAGGCGCACGAGTTCGCGGCGGGGCTTTCCCTTCTTTGTGATATAGTACAGGGGGCGTAGCACGGAGTTGTGTTCCAGGGGGGTGGTGAGAATGCATGCGCCGAAGTACTTGCGCGAGCCCCACAGTAGCTTGTTCAGCAGGTCGGTGACCCCGAAGCCAAAAATCACCCTTCGCGGGTCGTGGAAATGGAAAAATCGTGCGATCTTTTCACGGGTGCCGGTAAAGGATTGGTTTTCGTCCCCTGTTCGGACGTGAATAGCACCGAGGGAACCCCCGGAAACGAGTGGAAAAGGTGTGGTTGCCGCCCAGTTGCAATACAGCACGAAAAACCCCCTCCAGCGAGAGTTGGGAACGTTAAAGTATACCACGATGGCTTGAAGAAATGGAGAAATTGGTTTGAACGAAGCGCTGGAGAACGGTTAAAATTGGGAGCAAAAAAGGACGGGCACTTTCACAGTAGTGAAAGAAATTTGATTTTTCAATTTCTCGTTTTTTCTTGACTTTTTCATCTGGGATATGATACGATCAAAAATATAAGGGGAGAACGGTATGATTTGGAAACAATTGAATCAAAAGATGAATAGCTTTTCCCCCGATGAGGGACGGGTAGCCGATTTCTTACGGAAGAATACGGCAGATTTTTCCATCTTGCCGCGTGAGGTTTTGGAGGGGAAACTGCACCTTCCCGGGGAGGTTTTCGAGTCCTTTTCGCAGAAAATGGGGTACCCTGGTTTCGAGGAGTTGCAGAAGTGGCTGCAAGATTCGCGTGGACTGTCTTTCGAGCCCATGAGGAAGATCGTGGGGAGCGAGTTGGGTTCTTTTTCGCGGAACAAGCAGATGCAGCTGCTGTTCGAAAACGAAGTGCAAAACCTGCGCAAAACTTTGGAAGACGTGGATATGGCTTCCGTGCTTTCTTTCCTTGAGTTGGTGAAGAAATGCACGCGGGTATTCGTGGCGGGTTTCGGTGTGAGCCGCCAGCTCGCCCAGATGATGCGATACGGGCTGAAAAACGTCATCAGCCAACCCGTAACCATCATTTCCGGGTCCATATCCGATTTCATCGCGGATCTTACCGAGTTCCAACCCCAGCAATCCATGATCCTGTTCGCCTTTCCCCCGTACTCCAAGGAGTCGTACTTCCTTTCGCGTTTCGTGAAAGAGCGTGGTGGTGACCTCCTGCTGTTTTCGGATTCCAAGGAGTGTCCCTTTGCCGCGCAGGCGGATGCCCTACTTGTGTGCGCGAACCATTCGTTGCTGTTCCAAAATTCCTGGGTGCCTCCCATGGCCCTGAGCCAGGTTCTCATCAGTATGCTGGTATTGGATCGGAAGATGGAAGGGCTCAAGAACATCCGGGATATATACTCCAACGAAAAAGAGGGGTACACCATGATGGGGGAAGTGGGAGAAGAATTTCACTGACCCAGGAACTCCATCTTCGCGCGTTCGATGTCTTTGACGTGCTGCGTGCACAGCGCGCGTTCTTCCTTGCGTGCGTCGTCCTCCATTTGCCGTGCCAGGTTGGCAAAATCCTCGAGGAACAACGCAGCGGAGGTACCCTTTAGGGAATGTGCCACGGCCAGGAGGCTTTTCCAGTTTTGGGTTAGCAAGGCTTCTTGGAGTTGTTCGATTTGCACGGGAAGGTAAGAGAAAAACTCCACGAACAGTTCCTGGGCTTCCTCCCACGGGTAATGGTTTTTTTCACAGAATTGGCGGATTGCAGAATCCAACTTGCTCCCTGGGTGGTATCTTTGCAGCGCCGCCTGGAAACCCGAAAAACTCACCGGCTTGGCGAGGTAATCGTCCATTCCCGCTTGCAAGCACTTTTCCCGGTCTCCTTTCACCGCTCCCGCGGTCAACGCGATGATCGGTATCCTTTTGTTGGTTCCTTCTTCCTTTTCCCATTGCCGGATTCTTTGCGCAACCTGGTAACCGTTCAGCTCGGGCATTTGCACGTCGAGCAAAACGATATCGGGGGGGTTTTCCTGGAACTTTTCCAGTGCTTGCTTGCCGTCTGTGGCGGGTGTGACGGAAAATGTCCCCATCTTTTGCAACATGGATTGGAAGAGGATCATGTTGATGGGGTTGTCTTCCGCGATAAGCACGTGCAGTAATGGAGCGGAAGAGGGGACGCTTTCGAGCTCCGCCTGGCTTACTCCGTCTCCCTCCCAGCGGATACCATTTTCCGGTTCGTCCATGCCCCAATTCTCCGCCTCTTCCTCCTCCGGAAGCGAAGGCTCGGGAGCGAGTTGCTGCAGAACCTGGAAAAGGTCTTCGCGTTTCACCGGTTTCGACAACGTGTGGTCGATTTGCAGTTCCTGGCAGCGTTCCATCATGTTGGGAAGGTGTGAGGCGTTGTAGAGCAGGACGATGGGAAGGACGTCCCGCGACATATTCAGGTTTTCGCGAAGCTGTTCGGCAACCATCAGTCCATCCATGAAGGGCATTTGCTGGTCCAGCAAAAGAAGGTTGAAGGGGGTTTCCGATTGAACACTCTGCTGGATTCTCTTCAACGCCGAAATCCCGTCTTCCTCACGTTGCACCGCGGCTCCCATGGAGTGCGCCATTTCCACGAGGATTTCTCCGGCTTGGGTATGGTCGTCGACGACCAACACACGCCCAAGTGCGAGCCGTTGCGGTGGTTCGGGCTGTGGGGTTTCCACCAGTGGAAGGTCGAAGGAAAATTCGCTTCCCTTACCCTCTTGGCTTTGGAGGTGGATTTCCCCGCCCATCGCCCGTACCAGCGAGCGGGAGATGGAAAGGCCCAGACCGGTGCCCCCGAACTTGCGGGTGGTAGAGCTATCTTGCTGCGAGAAACCTTCGAAGATCTTGTCCCATTTTTCGCGCGGGATGCCGATTCCCGTGTCGCGAAGCGAAAAGTGCACTTTCCCGGGGCCAATGCCTTGGCGTACCGGTGGGAGGAAGCTGGCGGAAAGAGCGATTTCTCCCCTTTCGGTAAACTTCACCGCGTTTCCCAACAGGTTGACCAGTACCTGGCGCAGCCGTACTTCGTCTCCCACCGTGTGAAGGGGGAGCTCGGGATCGATGCGCACGAGCAACTCGAGGTTCTTGCGGTGGGCGTTGTATTTCACGATGTCCGCGGCCTTCTCAATTACCTTGGCCAGCGCGAAAGGTTCGTTCTCCAGTTGCAATTTCCCGGCTTCGATCTTGGAGAAATCCAGGATGTCGTTGATGATGTCCAACAAGCCGTAGGCGGAGTTGAGGATGTTCTTGAGGTATTCCTGCTGCGAGGGGCTGGTCGAAGTGGTGAGCAGGAGGTCGGAAAAGCCGATGATGCCGTTGAGGGGGGTGCGGATTTCGTGGCTCATGTTCGCCAAGAAACCACTTTTCGCCTTGTTCGCCGCTTCCGCTTCAAGGGCCATCAGGTGCGCTTTTTCCATCTCTTGCTGCAACTGGTCTTCCCTTTGCTTGCGCTCGCTCACGTCGTACCAGGAACCCACGACCTCGCGCGTGCCGTCGGGATGGTCCACCATCTTCTGTTCGTCGTGCACGTGATGGTAGTTGCCTTCCAAATCTTTGAAACGGTACTCAAGCGTGGCCTTTCCGTTCTGCACGATTTCCTTGCGGGCCTGGATCAGCTGTGGGATATCATCGGGGTGTACTTGCTTTCGCCAAAACTCCATGCTTTCCATGAAGTCCCGGGGTTGGAACCCGAGGACTTCCTTGATGTTCTCGCTGATGAAGGTGATCTTGGGAGCGGGTTGCCAGAGGTAGGAGTACGTGACGGAGCGAATGCTCGAGAAGATCAGGTTCAACCGGTCGTTGGAAAGAGGGTGGAATTCCAGCGGGGAGACCGTTGCGGGTTGGTATCGAAGGAGCAGCGCGCAACGGTCTTCTCCAAGCGCAAATACACGCGCCAGCACCCGCTTTTCTCCGCTTGTTGGGAAGGGAAAGGATTCCGGGTTTTCCGGCTTCTGGCAGCTTTGCACCCTGGAAAGCACCGTGGGGAAAGAATCGGGAAATAGCGAACTGGCGGTGTTCCCCAGCCAATTGGGGGTGGAAAGGCCCATGAGCTTTTCGGCTTCGGGGCTGACACCCTTGCATAAAAAATCAACCACCTCGCCCGACGGGCCACGCAGTAGTTCTATCAATATCACACCTTCCACCGGGGCAGGCGGGGTGGGTTCGTTCGTGTCGAATGGGGAAATCAACGGCCGGCACCTCGCTTTTGTTGTCTCTAAACTATTCTAAAGGAACCGGCCGGGTTTGTCAATCTTCCGGCGAAGTTGGACGGTGGAAATAGAGTACCCGGGGGAGAAGGATCTCTTCCATGGATGGTCCAACACCCGTTTCCGGTTCCAGGTACGAGCGAAAGCCGATGAATGCGGGGTGGTTGTCAGGGATACCGTAGGGAATGGCGTCCGGGGGTACCACGAGGCAATTTTCGCTTTCGCCCGCGTTCCGGGAGACTTTCCAGACGTAAAGGTAGGGGGAAAGGGGATCGTCTTCCAGCCATTGCTCCGCGGTTCCGGAGTAGTGCGCGTTACTGATTCCTCCCAGTCCGTTTAGGAACTGCCAGCTGTAGATGCTGAAGTTGGAGTAGGTTGCTTTTCCGGTGGCGGGGTGGTTCACGCCGAACACCACCAAGAAAGCGTCTCCGGAGGCTGGCAGGGAAAAGGGTTCGCTGCGCAGGTACAAGGTGTCGCGGACTTCCCCGATGACGTTTTCCAGGTTCTGGATGGCGGAAAAACCGTCGCACAACCAGAGAGTGGTTTTCAGGAGGGTGGGAACATAATCGGGATAGGCTTCAAGGATTTTTTGCTGAAGTGTGTCAAGGCTGTTGGCCAGAGCCATTTCGGTTTTCCCCGTTCCCCGTGGTTGCAGCAAAGGGGTAGGGTAGGGGTCCGGGCACGATTCCCAGGTTGGGGTAAGGCGGAACACGAGCCCCGGAGGATTTTGCAGGAAGGCGGTTTTTTGGGCGGAATCGTGGAAGATGGCTTGGCGCTGGAGGAAGATGAGCTCGTCGTGCTGCGGCTCCAATCCCATGCGCACGATTTCCGAGGGGATGATGTCTTGGAAGATATAATCCGGGGGAAAACCTGCGCACAAAAGGGTTTGGCGTACGCTTTCGGCAACGAAGCGATCCGCTGCGGAAATGACCACCACGGGTTTCTCGAAGGGAGAGGTGGAAAAGGGGATGTTTTGGAAATCCTGGATGTTCACCGTGTCTCCGAGACTGGCAAAGACTTTTTGGCGGTTTCCCTTTTCGTCCACGCATCGGTTGAGCAGGTAGCTTCGATAGCTGAAGTACGCGCAGGCTGGCGGGGTTGTTCCCACCAGCAGGAGCACTTCATCCTCGCGAAGCCGGTAGGAAAAAGGGTAATTGTTGGAGAATGCCTGCCCGGGCGCGGGGGGAACCAGGAAGACCAGGTAGGGGTTTTGGGCGTTGTTTCCGTTTGCATCCGGCGCGTAGCGCGAAGCCAGGTACTCCAGGGGGAAAGCTTGCACGATTTTTCCGGATTGCACCACGAATCCCCCTTGGTCCAGCAGCTGCAAGAGAAGTTGGACACGAGGGGAATACACCGGTTCGCGAAGCGGTGGTACCGTGAGGTGCAACGCATCGCCCGTCAACGTCCACTGCAACTCGAAAACCGTGGCAAGGAAAGCCAGGGAACTGAAATAGGCGCCGTCCTCCCAGCGGGAAGGAACGTCAAGCGCCAGCATCTTTCCGTCAAGCATGCCGAAGTCCTTTGCCGGAAAGACAACCGAAAAGCGGTTGTTCCTTTGCGTTGTTATCCCTCCGGTAGAGGGGTTGCTCCAGCTTTGGGCTTCAATGGCAAGGCAAAGGGCTTGTTGGTCCACCAAGATGTGTGGGCCCTCCTGGATGATGCGAAGGGGTTCGCGTTCTTCACCGTTTACCAGGAGAGGCATCGCTATGGGTTGGGCAAAAAGCACGGACAGGAACAGCAAGAAGTACAAGGAAACAAGGCCGCATTTGCTCATTTTTTCAACCCCTTTCTTAAAAGAAACTTGATACTTTATTATACTCCCAACGGACATTCGTTCCCCCATTTCCGTTGAATTGTGGTAACATTGGAGAGAAAGGGGGAGGTTTGGTTGGAGCAAGGCGAGTTGCGCGAGATCTTCCAGAAGGGGAGCAGGACCTACTTCAATAGCACGCGCTTTTTTCCCCCAGCCGTGCGCCAGCGGGTCACGGTTCTGTATGCTTTCGTGCGCACCGCGGACGATTTCGTGGATACGTTGCCCCAGGACGTGGCGGGTTGGCAGGCTTTCAAGAAGGATTTTCACCGGGCATTGGAGGGGGAACGCACCTCCAACGAGGTGGTGGACGGTTTCGTTTCGCTCTTGCAACAGTTTCAAATGGATCCCAACTGGGTGGAAGCCTTCTTTCACTCCATGGAGATGGACCTGTTTCCCCGGGTTTTTGAAACGTTGGACCAAACACTCGAATACATCTACGGCTCCGCGGAAGTGATTGGGCTGATGATGGCGCACCTGATGGAATTGCCCCCGCGTTCGTTTCCCTATGCGCAGATGTTGGGACGTGCCATGCAGTACATCAACTTCATTCGCGATATCCAGGAAGATTTGGAACTGGGGAGGCAATACATTCCCCGTGCTTTCTCGGAGAAACACGGGTTGCGCTCGCTGGAGCGTTCCCAGGCTCTGGAGAAACCACGGGCATTCGAAGCGCTGGTCCGTGGAGAGGTGGAACGGTACGTGGGTTGGCAACGGCAAGCGGAGAAGGGTTTCGGCTTTCTTCCGTTGCGCTACCGCATCCCGGTGAAAACCGCCTCGGACATGTACTTCTGGACGGCCAAGACAATTGCGAAAAATCCGCTGGTGGTGTACGCGCGCAAGGTCAAACCGTCCAAAACGCGGATCCTTTTCCAGGGAAGCTGGAACATCTTAGCTGCGCAATTTTCAAACCGGAAGGGAGAGAGGGAGAAGTGAAGAAGAAGATCGTGGTGATCGGTGGTGGTTTTGGTGGTCTTGCCGTGGCCGCGTTGCTGGCAAAGAACGGACACGAGGTTCGCCTTCTGGAAAAGAACGGGCAGTTGGGCGGACGGGCCAGGCGCCTGGAGCTGGGTGAGTTTGGGTTTGACGTGGGCCCATCCTGGTACTTCATGCCGGAGGTGTTCGAACGCTTTTTCGGACTGTTTGACCGAAACGTGGACGAGCTGTACCACTTGCAACGCCTCGACCCATCCTACCGGGTGTTCTTTTCCCCGGAGGAATTCGTGGACATTCGCACGGAGCTGGACGCCAACGAGGAACTGTTCGAATCGCTGGAACCAGGAAGTTTCCAGGCACTCAAGGAATACCTGCAGCAGGCTGCTTCGTTGTACGACATGTCCATGAAAGACTTCTTGTACCGGGACATCAGTTCGTTGTGGGACTTCGTGAACGGAAAGCTGCTGCTGTCCGCGGTGAAGTCCAAGGCGCTCAAGGCATTGGGCAGCTACGACAAGGTGGTGAGCAAGTACTTCGACAACACGAAGATCAAGCGGATCTTGGAGTTTGCTACCGTCTTCATCGGGGGAAGCCCGTTCAACCTGTCGGGGTTGTACACCCTGCTTTCGCACGTGGACCTGCAGGGTGGCGTATGGTACCCCGAGGGGGGAATGAAGAAGATGGTGGACGGATTCGAAACCGTGTGCCGCGATAGCGGCGTGGAGTTGCTGCTGGAGCATCCGGTGGAGTCGATCGAAGTGCGTGGGGGAAAAGCCGTTGGGGTGAAGAGCCAGAAGGGTTTCTTCGAGGCCGACGTGGTGGTTGCAAACGCGGATTATGCACACGTGGAACAGCAGTTGCTTGGGGAGGAATACCGCTCCTACCCCGCATCGTACTGGGACAAGATGGTCCTTTCGCCGGGGGTGTTCAAGTTGTGCCTGGGGCTCAACGGCAAGCTGGAAAAGGCCCGGCACCACAACCTGTTCCTGGAGATGGACTGGGAAGACCACTTCTCCAAGGTGTTTGACCACGCGCAGTGGCCCGAGCACTTTTCCTACTACATCTCCATTCAGAGCGCGGACGATCCCACCCTGGCGCCCGAGGGCAAGGAAGCGGTGGATTTCCTGGTGCCCATCGCCCCGGGGCTTGAAGATACCCCCGCGAACCGGCAGAAAATGGAGGACATTTTGCTCGAGCACAGCAGCACGTTGATGGGTCAATCATTGGGGAATATGGTCGAGCAAAAAGAATGCTTGACCATCCGGGATTTCCAGCAGGATTTCCACGCGCTTCGGGGTTCGGCTTTTGGACCCGCGCACACCCTTCGCCAAACCGCTTCCGGGCGTCCCGCGAACCGCAGCAAGAAGGTGGACAATCTTTACTTTGCCGGGCATTACGTGCACCCGGGGGTGGGGATGCCCATGGTGGTGATTGCCGCCGAGATCGTGGCCAAGAAGGTTCAAAACGCTTTGGAAGGGCGGTAACAAGGTGAAGCGCACGCGAAGGGATCTGGTGGAACAGGTGGTGCTCCCCCTCGCCTTCCTGTTTTTCCTGGTGGTTGGGGGGGTGTTCAACCGGATCGAATGGAACCCGTCCCTGATGCTCGTGATGGCCTCCCCGATGCTTATCCTGTTGACGCTTGTGGCGGTAGGTTTCGCCGCGGTTTCCAGCGAAGCATCTCGGCGTATTCGCCTGCTTCTTTGGTGTTTTGGCAGTGGACTGGCGGGTTTTTTCCTGGAAGGGGTTGGCGTGCACACGGGTTTCCCGTTTGGAGAGTACACCTACTCCGGGGGATTGGGGTTGCAGCTTTTGGCGGTACCGGTTTCGATCGGGTTCGCGTGGGTTCTTGTGCTTCTGGGGGCCCACTCGCTTCTGCAGCTGGTGCACCTTTCCCCGAAGAACGACGTGGCGCACGCGGCAGCCATTGGTGGCATCATGGTGGCCTTCGACCTGGTGATGGAACCCGCGGCGATTCACCTGGGGTACTGGCAATGGCAGGGGCACGTGCCCTTCCAGAATTACCTCACCTGGTGGGTGGCTGGCTCGTTGCTCGCCTTCTGGGGGCTGAAATGGGGAGCGCTGCAGGGAGCGAAAAGCCGCCTGCCTGCCTACCTGCTGCTTGCCCAGGTGGTTTTCTTCCTGGTTTCTATCCTGTAGGGGAGGGGTTTGCTTGCGCGACATACCGGGTGTGATTTTGATCACCGCGTGGGTATTTGGCGTTCTGGGTGTTTCGGGATGGCTGAAGAAAAGGGGTGTGCTGGGGGTAGAGGGCAGCCGCAAGCTCGTGCACGTGGGGGTGTCCAACTCCTGGATCCTTGCCCTGCTCACCATTCGCTCCCACTGGTTCTTTTCCGTTCCGCTGTTGCTGTTCTCGGTGCTCAACTTCGTTTCCTACCGCAAGGGAGTGTTCCAGGGTATGGAGAGGGGGCAAGGGAAGGCTGACCTGGGTACGGTGTACTTTCCCCTTTCCATGGGGCTTTTGGCCATGCTCACCTGGTGGAACGGGTTGCTCGTACAAAACCCCCTTGTGGGGAGCACCGGTGCGCTGGCCATGGGTTTCGGCGATGGTCTTGCCGCCGTGGTGGGACAGAAGTGGGGAAAACGTTTCTTCCAAGTGGGAAAGTCGCGCAAAAGCGTGGAAGGTTCGCTCACGATGTTCTGCATCAGCCTGGGGGTGTTCTTGCTGCTGGGCTTTGCCTGGCCCGGGGGCGCTTGGCAAGGGGCGGGTGCGCTTGGTTGCGTGGGTATCATGTTGCTCAGCGCACTGGTGGCCACGCTGGTGGAAGCGATCACTCCGTACGGCTTCGATAACCTCTCGGTGCCTTTCGTGGTTTCGGCATTCTTTGGATGGCTTTGCTGGATGGCGGGAGGGCTTGCATGAGCGGGATATGGGCGCTGGGTTTGAACCTGGTCATGGTGGGGCTGTCGCAGCTGGCAGGTTTCTTGACCTTGCCGGGAAACGTTGCGGCCTTCTTGCTCGGAAGCGTGATTGCACTCACCACGGGATGGTGGGGGTGGTGCCTTCTGTTGGCGTTCCTGGTTTCTTCCTCGCTTCTCACTTCGCGCAACCAACGAATCCGTGGAGCCAAGCGCTCGGGAACCGCGAAAGGTGCCCGACGTACTCCCGTGCAGGTGGTGGCCAACGGGCTTCCCATGGCGCTTTTTGGCGTACTCTTCTGGTTGACCGGCTGGAGTCCCTGGCTGGCTGCGGCGGGTGCTGCCATCGCTTCGTGCAACGCGGATACCTGGGCGACGGAACTGGGGACGCTGTGGAGGGGGCGGCCGGTATCGCTGCGCTCCTTCCAGAGGGTTTCGCCGGGCCAATCCGGGGCGGTGAGCGTGCCGGGAACACTTGCCTCCGCGGGCGGCGCGCTGTTGATTGCCCTTGTCGCCCTGCTACCGCTTCCCATGGGTTGGGAAGGTGGTGCCCGTCTTGCGCTTTCCCGCATTGCTTGGATTGGCTTCGGAGGTTTCCTGGGATGCTTTGCCGATAGTCTCCTGGGAGCTTGGGTGCAAGTGTTGTACCGCAAGGACGACGGCACACTCAGCGAGAGCAAGCCCCAAAACGGGCAACGCTGGAAAAGGGTACGGGGATGGCCCTGGGTGGAAAACAACGTGGTGAATTTCACCAGCTCGCTTCTGGCAGGCATCATCGTGGCTTTGGCCGCAATGGAGTGAAGGAGGGGTCCACGATGCAGCGCAACGTGTTGGAGTACCTTTGGGAACGCCTGGAGCATATGCCCCAAAAGGTTGCGTTGCAGGACGACAAGAGAGAGGTGCGTTTTTGCGACGTGCAGCGTGAGGCCTTGCAATTGGCGCGCGTTTTCCACGGCAACGGTGGGCAGCAAACAAGGCCACCCCGTCCCATCTTGTTGTACCTGCCCAGCGATTCACGGTGCATCTCGGCCATGATGGGGGCGCTGTATTCCGGCGATTTCTACGTTCCGGTTCCCACCAAGTACCCCTTTTCCTGGATCCAGAAAGTGCTCCAAAACCTGCAACCGGAGTGGATCGTGACCGACCTGGAAAACGTGCCGAGCCTGGTGAAAAACGGTGTTCCGCTTCGGAAAATCGTGCTGCTCGAGGATGTCGTGCAAAGCAACCCGCCCGACGAGAGCGAAGAAGCTTTTTTCCGGGCGCTGGCCGGAAAGAGGCTGGACACCGACCCGGTGTACGTGATGTACACCTCGGGTTCCACGGGTGTGCCAAAGGGTGTGGTGATCACGCACCGTGGCGTGATCGACTACATCGATTGGGCGCGGGCGTTTTTTGGCGTGAACGCGGACTTCGTGCTCGGCAGCGCCACCAATTTCTCGTTCGACAATTCCATCCTCGACATCTACCTCATGCTTTCCACCGGCGCCAAAATGGTGATCTTCCCTTCCACCCCGGAGCGCAAGAACCCGGGAACCTGGCTGGATTTCTTGAACCGAAACCGGGTGAACTTCGTGTTCTGGGTGCCGTTCTACCTCAAGTGGCTTGCGGGAGAAAGGGCCTTTGACCAGCAGGTACCGCGTTTCCTGACGCACGTTCTGTTTTGCGGGGAGGTGATGCCCAACCGCGCACTCAACTACTGGAGGAAAACGTTGCCAAACGTGTTGTTCGCCAACCTGTATGGCCCCACGGAAATCACCGATGCCTGCAGTTGCTACGTGGTGGATCGCGGCTTTTCCGACGAAGAGCCCTTGCCCATTGGGAAGGCGTGCGCCAACACGGAGATCCTGCTGCTCGACGAGCAGGACCGGCTTGCCGGATTGGGGGAAGAGGGGGAGATCTGCGTACGTGGTAGTTGCCTTTCCCCGGGCTACTGGAACAACCCGGGAAAAACGGGAGAAGTGTTCGTGCAAAACCCCACCAACCCCCATTTTCCCCAAACCATTTACCGCACGGGGGACCTGGGGATGTGGAACGAACACGGTGAGCTCCTTTTCCTGGGGCGAAAGGATTTCCAGATCAAGTTCCTCGGCTTGCGCATCGAACCAGGGGAAATCGAAAATGCGGTACTGGGGATGGCAGATGTGCAGCAGAGTTGCGCCGTGCTGACCCGGGCGGATGCGGAGAACGACCCCGCGGGCGGGCGCATCGCTCTTTTCTACGTGGCCCGCAGGGAGATCGCACCGGAGGAGTTCATCCGCTACCTGGTGCACAAAATCCCCGCGATTCCCACGAAGTTCCTCCGGCTGGAGCAGTTTCCGCTGACTCCGTCGGGGAAAACCGACCGCAAGGCCCTGCTGCGCATGTTGGGGGGGAATTGAGCAACCCCCACCACGAGAAAAAGCCCGGGGAAAAAAACCACACTGGGGGGGCAGCGGTACAAGGGCGGAGAAACCTACTTCGAGTCCGTTCGAAACCCCCCGGCAAGCTGTGCCAGTTCTTCCTCGGAGAGTTCGGTTTCGAGGGGTTCTTGCAGCAACGCATAGCCCTCTTGCGCCTCCTGCCCGGTGAGAACGACTCCGA
>DAOPKN010000039.1:0-19653 GCA_035391225.1 Thermotogota bacterium | reverse complement strand
CGGGAAAAAAACACGGGGGGATAACTATGGAAAAAATCGGTGATTTCCTTATCCAGGAAGGTCCCATGAAAAAACCCGTCATGGGAAACGTGGCCCTCGTGCGGGCCATGATTGAAGCTTCTGTGCGGGTGGCAACCAGTTATCCCGGATCACCCACACCGGAAATTGGTGCCGCCATCCAGTCCATACCTTCGGAAAAGAATCCCCTGTACTTCGAGTTTTCCGTGAACGAAAAAGTAGCGCTCGAAGTGGCCTTTGGCGCTTCGATCAACGGGCACCTTTCTTGCTGCTTTTTCAAAAGCGTGGGGCTAAACGTGGCGGCCGATTCCTTCGTGCAACTGAGCTTAATGGAATTGATCGGGGGAATGGTGGTGGTGTTGGGCGACGATCCGGGAGCGCACTCCTCCCAGAACGAACAAGACAACCTGCACATTGCCCGAATGGCCTACATCCCCGTGCTGGAACCTTCCACGCCCTCCGAAACCTATGCCTTCTTCCTCCGAGCCGCCCAATTGTCGCAGATAAACCGCATGCCCGTGATCTTGCGCCTGACGACCCACGTCTGCCATGCCAGGGAAACGGTTTCTTTCGGAAAATGGCAGCCGCAGCCCCGTGACGACACCCCCCGCTTTGACCCGAAAAAACACGGGCCCTACATTCCCATCACCGCGCAAGTATTTCCCCTCAAACGACGTGCCCTGAAAAAACTGTCCCTGCTCTCCGACGAACTGGATGCGCCGGGTTGGCACAAGAGGCTGGACAACGAAAATCCCACGCGGGGGTTGATCACCCATGGCACTTGCTTCCTTTCCTGCATGGAAACACTGGAAGGAACGTCCCACCCACCGGACATTCTCAAGCTTTCCCATCGGTATCCCCTCTCCACCACGGTTGTCCTGGACTTTTTGCGTTCCCATTCCCAGGTACTCGTGCTGGAAGAACTGGATGACACGCTGGAAAAGGACATCAAGGCATTGGCCCTGGATCAAGGCGTGGATTGTCGCATCACGGGAAAGGATGATGTGGAAGATTGGATCGGGGAATACACCCCACGAAAGGTCCAAGAAATCTTACACAGGAACTGGCCAGACATAGTCCCCCCTGTTGATCCCGTTGCCACCGCTTCTTTTCCCCGTCCTGCGCAGATGTGCCCGGGGTGTGGGCATCGTTCCGCCTTTCATGCCATCAAAAAGGCGCTTTCGAAGGAAGACATCACGGTTGCAGACATTGGCTGCCACACCCTTGGATTTTTGGAACCGTACGAAGTGGGGCAAGTCCTCTTGTGCATGGGGCATTCCAATGGCACTGGAGCCGGGCTCTCCTTGTTCAACCGCCAGAGAAAGGTCGTAACCTTCCTGGGAGATTCCACCTTTTTCCATGCGGGCATCCCGGGAATCATCAACGCGGTGCTCCACGGGCATACCCATACGTTGATCCTCATGCAAAACGGCACCACCGCGATGACCGGCCATCAAGAACACGCGGGAACAAAAATCGCGATACGGAAAATCCTGGAAGCCATTGGGATCCAACACATATTCGAGGTGGACACGTATCGCCAAAAAGAGCTCACCCAAGCCGTGAAGCAAGCAATGGAAGTGGATGCTTTTTCCGTGGTGATTGCCCGACACCCCTGCATGCTCAAATGGACCCGGGAACTTCGCCGCAAGGGAAGAGCACTGCCCTCCCCGGTACAGATCAGCAACCGCTGCAAGAACATTCAGCGTTGCATCGTCCATTTTGCCTGTCCCACCTTCCAGAGGAAGCAAGACGGGGCGGTGGAAGTGCAACGCGAACTGTGTATCGGTGATGGTTCCTGCCGGCAAACCTGCCCCGTGGATGCCATTGAAAAAACTCCCTTGCCCAATGGAGAGGGGGAATCCTCATGAAATCCTTCCAAGTGTTTCTCTGCGGTGTGGGCGGCCAAGGAATCGGAATGCTCAGCGAAATCTTGTTGCAAAGCGTGTTTTTTTCCGGCCAAGAAGCACGTGGAGTGGACACCCACGGCTTGGCCCAACGCGGGGGAACCGTGGTTTCTTCCCTCAAGGTGGGAAGAAGTTTCTCGCCCCTCATTTCTGAGGGAGAAGCGGACCTCGTCTTGGCATTGGAGCGCTACGAAGCTTTTCGCGCCCTGGAATTGTATGCAAAACCGGGAAGCACATTGCTGTTTTACGACACCTCCTGGCAGCCCCTTGGGGTACGCTTGGGGACAAACGCTCCCCTCGAAGCTTCCCAAATCACCTCCCTGGCCGAGCAAAAAAGCGTGAAAATCGTTCGGGTTCTCGAACCGCAGTTGGAAGACCCCAGAATGCAAAACACCGTGGTACTGGGCCACGTTTTCCGCCTCTGCCTGATTCCGGGCGTGCAACCCACCCATGTGCTACACGCCATGGAAATGCTCATGGCCCCATCGCTCTTTGCCCGCAATCGCATACTCTTTGAAAAGATTCTCTCTGCGAACCCGCCAGCCGGGGGTGCTCCTTGAAGTTTAAACCCGAATTTCGAACGTTGGCCCAAAAACTGTTCTTTTCCACCGTACCCCTTCTGGTGGCGATATTGATCCTGACCGCCCTGTTCACCATTCAAATGGTTTCGCGGTCGGAAAAAAGCCTCATCCTGTCCCTCACGCAAGAATTGATGTTGGCGCGCATTACCGATTTCGAAGAGTGGTTGATGAAAGGGCAAAACCACGTTCTTCTTCTTCGTGACCAGTGGCGTCCACCGCAAGAAAACCCCTCGTTCGACGGGGAAATGGTTTTGCACGTGCTGGACGCATTCCCCTTCCATGTTGTATTCTACGCAGACCTACTGGGTAACTCCATTAATTCCCTGGGAAGCAAGGAATACGTGGGGGACGAGGATTTCTTTCGCCAAATCGTTCTGGAGGGTAAGGAGTCCTGCTTTTTCTTCCAAGGATCCCCTTCCACCCCAGAAGACGCCATGATTGTGATAGCCGCCGCGGTGCAAGATTCACAAGGCGCTCTGCAAGGGATCGTGGGAGGAATTTTTCCAGTATCTTCTGTGTACCCTTTGATCACGCAAATCACCATTCGCCCCGGGTCGTACGGCTGGTTGCTGGATGCGCACGGACAGGTTCTGGTGCATCCCGCGCGCGAAATGCTCCAGGAAGGCAACCTTTTCTCGGGAGAACGTGCCAACGACCCTTCCTTGCAGCAAATGGCGCGGGACATGGAAGAAGGAAGGGGGGGAATTCGCGTGGTCCAGCGTGCGGATGGCGTCGTGCAAACCCTCTTGTATACACCCCTTTCCCTGGTTCCCCGGTGGTTTCTTGGTGTTTCCCTCGAGAACCGGGAGTTGTATGCCAACACGCGCCAGGTCATCATGTTGATCGGAACCCTTTTCTCCACGATTGCCGTGGTACTCATCACCTCTTCGCTCGTGATCGGGAACATTTTCGTGCGCCCCCTTCATCGACTGGACAAAGCCATTGAAGCTTTTGGAAAGGGGAACCTGAAGCAACGCGTGCAGGTATCCGGAAAGGATGAAATCGCCCGTATCGCAAGCCGCTTCAATGAAATGGCCCGCTCGCTGGAAGACTCGCTGGAACAAAACGAGGGTTACGCGGAAGAGTTGCAGGCCGCGAACGAGCAACTCGAGGCGAATAACCTGGAATTGGAACGAAGCAACCAGGAAATCCAGTCCCTCGCCAACGATTTGCAGCAGATTATTTTCCTCACATCACGCATGGCAAGGGCCGCACGAAACAAGGACGAACATTTCCTGCACGAATTGCTGGAAATGCTTCTGGTGATGCTCCCCAAGGCCGATTTCGGCAGTATCTCGGTTATCGAAGGAGACAAATGGCGCTTCGTACATGCCGTTGGCCATGATATCCAGCTCCTGAAAAGCCTTGATCTCCAGGTTTCCCACATGTTTTGGAGCGACCGTCCGTTGGTTGTGGAAAACGTGATGGAAACCGACAAGAACCAAAAGATTCCCCAAGAGACCTACGAGAAACTCCTGCGTGCCACACAACCCACGCAAACATCGCTGATTGCCCGCTTAACCCTGGGAAACGAGCGCCTGGGGTCCATTGCCCTGGATATCCGAGAAGGTTCCGACGCCCGGTACAACAAGGAAGATTCCCAAATCGTCGACGCGTTCGCGAACGTAGCATCCGCTTTCATCGCCATGCAAAAATACATGATCACCCAGGGAAAGTTCCAAAAGGACCTGCTTCTCTCCATGATCAAGATCTTGGAAATCTACGACCCGTACACGCGTGGTCACTCGGAAAACGTCGCGCAGCTCAGTTCACGGTTGGCGGAAAAGCTTGGATGGAGCAAAGACGAGATTTCCCGGGTATACTGGACGGGTTTGGTACACGATATCGGCAAAATCCTCGTGCCACCATCCATCTTGACGAAAACGGGTAGATTGAGCGAGGAGGAGTTCGAAAAGATCCAGCAACACCCCGTTTGGGGAGCCCAGGTTCTTCAAACCTCGGACGAACTCCGTGACATCGTGCAAGCTGTGCGCCACCACCACGAGAAATGGGATGGAAGCGGCTACCCCGATGGGCTTGTCGGAGAAGAAATCCCCATTGTCTCGCGGCTGATCAGTGTCGCCGATGCTTTCGATGCCATGACCAGCGACCGTCCTTATCGAAAGGCTTTACCCTTGGAAATCGCAAAACAAGAATTGATGAAGTATTCCGGAACCCAATTTGACCAGGATATGGTGGTCGTGTTCCTGCAGGTACTCGAGGAGGGACCAGAATCGCCAAAATAAGGCTGCGGAAAAGTGCCTTTCAAACGGTATTTCTTTTGAAAAGCACCACGGAAAACGAGGAGGGATGTTCATGAAAAAACCCTTTTTAGTTTGTTTTGCCGTTTTACTGTTCTTCGCGGCCCATTCGCTGCAAGCGCAAGAGAGCTTCAAAAAGGTGCAATTTGCCTTTTCGGGTTCCGATATTCCCCAGTTCCTGGTATTGGACGGGGAATACCATGAATTCCATTCTTTCTCCCAGGATTTCCCACTGCTTCCCGGAATCCATGAACTATCTTTCGAGACCTGGAACGGCAAATGGGAAACACATTCCCTCGAAGTGCTGGATATGGAAGACCTTCCCCAAGTGTTTTTCTTCCATGACATCCACGTGCTGGGTGGCGTGATCGTGGACGAGCAAGGCAAACGCCTTTCAGGGGTTACTCTTGAAGTTTCCGTAATGGAAGTTGTCATGGAGGGGACCATTTTCCTGGGGATTGAAACCGTCGTGTTTCGCGGGGTTTCTGGCCCCACCGGTTCCTTTTCGCTGGACCCTACCCGCAGTGTGTTTCGCAATCCACCACGCATTGCACGAATCACCGTGAAACGTGGGGAAGAAGTTTTGGCAACGTCCTTCCACCGTTTCGACCTGTCCAGGCCCAAACCACTGGAGGGTTTGGACAAAATCGTGGTGGGAGCAAACCGCGTCTCTTCGCTCTGCGAAAGCGATTGGATGGCGTACAACAATGTACAACAACTCCCGGAATCCCCCGGGGCTGAAAGGATAACACTGACTGTCGTTGTTCAGACGGTAGATTCTTACGCGGAATGCGTCAATAGAAGCATGGATTTGGAGCCGATCGATCAAACAGTGGAAGAGGAGATACTCTTCCCCGCCATCAAAGCGCTGCCCGAAAGCGAGGATCGTTCGCCGATTCCCTACCAAGTTCTCACGTCGCCCCCGGGAGTCGAAATCCGTATCAACGGTCTGTACGTGGGTAACACCCGCGAGTACTTCTTGCCCCCATTGCAACTATACTTGATGCCCGGAGAAGAGTACGTGATCCAATTCACCAGGCCAGACCACGAAGAAGAAACTCTGTACCTCTACGTGAGCGGAAGGGAAACACTGTCCGAACCAAGGATCCTATTCCGGCTGATGAAACCGACCCAAACCAATACACCATAAAATGGAAAAGGGGGAAAACGATGCCCAACAATTTGGACTTTTCCACCAGCGCACAGGAAGCCAAGAAAAGCTGGGATTCTTTCGAGCAATTGCGAAAAGCCCTGGAGCCTGCCATGAAGAAACAAATCATCCGCTACGCCCAAGCGAGAATGAACCTACGCAATCCCTCCGAGAGGGCAAAAATGGAAAGGATCTTGGCAAAGGCTCTGCGCATGGGGTGGCGTTCCTGCTGGACGCGCATTGCCCATTACGATCCAGAGGTGTACCCCGACGGTCCGGAATGGGTGAAGGAAAACGTGTTGACCGTTTTCCTGGTGGAGTACGCTCTGGATGGAAACGACAGCGCATTCCAGTTATTGCTGGACAAGTACTACCGGGCACTGGCGTCCTTTCTATCGCGGAATTTCACGGGGCGGATGGGGGCCATGGATTTCGTGGTCCAAAAGACCAACGAGTCGGTGGAAAACGCGTTCCAACGGGCGTGGCGTTTCCTGGACAAGTATTCTCCCTACGAGGCGAGTTTCTTCACCTGGTTCCAAAACTTGGCCCGAAACCTGTTCCTTAACCTGGAAAGCAAGGAAAAAAGAAAAGCCTCCTCTTCCCTGGATGCCATGGAAGATGGCTTCAACGGAGAAGACTTCTCCGAATTCGCGGATTCGCTCTTGAAAGATGAAGTGGCCTTACCACCAGACCTGGACGCATTGCATTCCATCTTGTCCAATTTCCTTTTCGAGAACCTTTTCCAATTCGGAGGCTATCCATGGCAAATCGCTTGCCACGTGCTGATCCTTCTGCAGTACAAGCCCGAACAAATCGTGGAAGTGTTTTCCACATGCTCGCTACGGCAGATGGTGGAGCACGTGTCCGAGGAATTCCAAAAAGAATCCAACCGCTCCGCGGAACAAATCGAAAGCTTTTTCGAACCGGTGTTTGCCAGTTTGGATAAGCCCCTGGGTGACATCGTCAAACCCACTGATAGTCGCACCCGGAAGAATTTGGCCCAGTTCCTGGAAACGGACGTGGGAAACCTGAAACTGCAAACCTTTTTCGGGAAAAACCCCAACAAGAACGTCTGGGATTGGATCGATCGGGTGAATAAGAACCTCAAGAAGATCGCCTTTGAACAAGGCCTTTTTGGGGAGTAAAACCATGCGGAAAACTGCCTTTTGCACGGTATATTTGAGTGGAGGAAGAAGTTTTTCCGATTCGACTGATAAGGAGGGCGTGGACCCATGAAAGCACAACACCTAACGTACGAACAAATGGAGCAATACTTGGAATTCCTGAATGCCAGTTTTTCCGAGCAAGAGGAACGATTTGGTCCAGATGTAGAAGAAATCGAGCGGCATATACAAAAATGTGATGCGTGTGCCTCCAAGTTCCAGTCGTTTAGCCTTTTCGATTCCACGTTGAAAAATTGGACGGTTCAAAAAGACAATTTCATTTTCTTGCATTCCCCGCAATTGCATCTCCAACATGAACTGGAACAAGCCGCGGAAATGGATCCAAGCCTGCGCCCGCGACTCCTGGAATGGATGGAAAAATGGAAAGAATCCTCGCTTGGCGCCATGAAAATTTTCCTGAAAGTCCCCGTCAATGCCCGGAGAAAAGTGACCAAGATCTTCGTGGATGGCATCTCCAGCCTGCAAAAACAAATGCATGGTTGGGAAGCACAAAACCCTCCCCTTGCAATGGCGGGAGGGCTTCGAAGCGGGGAAGGCGGGGAAAACGCGGAAGTCGGCATTGATTTTTCCATCGCCAAGCTCTCTTCACCCGATCATACCCACGAAATTCTTCTCAACATAGACCCCGAGAATCAAAAGTTGATCGCCAACATGATAGGATTTGCAGAATCAGAAACCCCCCCGCTCCTTCTTCTTGTGCCGAAAATCCAGGGGGAAAAACCCGTGCTAAAAAAACCCCAGTACTCGCCTGAAGAGAAGAAATGGAAGCTGGATTTTTCCGACATGCAACCGGGAGAATACTGGATCCTCTTTGAACCCGTTGAACTGTAAACCACGAAAAAAAGCAGCGCTGAACAAACTGCCCGTTTCATAGTGATGAGCGGTTTGTCCAGCGCTTTTCTACGGAATCACTGTTCCCGGTAGTGGGCTTCGAAATCCAGCAACCAATCCTTACGCCAGCTCTCCCAGCGGTATTCCCCGGGGGAACCATTTGCCAGAACCACCCGGTGGCAGGGAACCAGCAACGCAAAAGGGTTAGCAGCCAACACGTTTCCCACCGCACGTGCCGCACGGGGCGACCCACACACACGGGCCAATTCCCCGTAGGAAACCGTTTGCCCGAAACCCACCGCTTGGAGCGCTTCCCAAACCTTCCGTTGGAAAGGAGTGCCGGGCAACTGGAACGCTATTTCGAAATGCTTTCGTCTCCCCGAAAAAAACGCTTGCACCTGCATCTCCAGGTTTCGGGCAACCTCGGGCAAAGCCTTCCGGGGCAAAAGCACCGGTCCATCCCTCCGTAGCTCTTGAAATCCCAAGCCCACCAACCGGGGCAGCTCCCCGGAAACCACTCCCACCAACACACCGATAGGAGTCGGAATGGCAAAATGGGATTGGCTCAAGGGCGATACACCACGAACATCTCCGCTCCGTTCTTGGGAAACAAGCGGTCCTTCACCTCGTTCTTGGTGTTATACACATCTGCATTCGAAAAAGAAGTGACACTGGTTTGGTTATGGTCGAAGTCGTAGTAGAGAAACATAAACGCGACGTTCTTCGGCAAAAGTGGAAAATCCAGCACCTGGTTCTCCAGGTTGCTAACCGGAGAGGTTGATTGGGTGGAATGCACCTTCCCATTGCTGTTAAAGAGGGTGTACACGAAAAAGAAAACGTCGTAGTACTCATATCCGTGTATCCTGACCCATCCCTGGACATCGGTATATTCGACGATCATCATCTTTCCATATCGACCCTCGCTGGTTTTGAAAAACAAGATCGCTCCCGGTTTGAGCACATCGTCGAAATGTCCCTGCTGATCCCATAACGAGGTGTATTTCCCCTGGCGGTACGTGATGGGAGCAGTGGACAGGTTATTTTCGTACTGCAAGATATCTTGCAACGTGATTTGATCGTAGGGTTTTGGACCGGTGGAAACAGTAGGGCCCACCCAGTCTGCCAACAGAAAGACCGGCACGAGCAACAGGAACAGGCAAAAAATCCTTGTTTTCATGGAAAAACCTCCCCTTCTACGGTTTGTACACCACGAACATCTTTGCCCCGTTCTTGGGGTAAAACCGCGACTTGTACTCATCTTTCAAGTTGTACACGTCCGCTCCCGAAAATGACTGGAAATCAGCGCTGTTGGTGTCAAAATCAAAGTACAGTAACATCACCGCTGTGCCCGGGGGAGGGTTATCTTGCGAGGGAAACAGCAAGAACATCCCCATCCCAAAAAGAACCCACGCCGTTACTCTTCTCGAGGGATACACGATAAAACCTTCCCGCGACTGGGGAATGAACGTCAGCGGTGGAGCTTCTGTTTGCTGTCCGAAAATACTCCCATCATCGTTGTAGACGGTGAACAAGAAGAAGGGAATGTCAAAGTACTGGTACCCGAAGTACCGGGATAGCCCGTGCGCTACGGAATAGGCCAAAATGATCATCTTCCCGTAGCGACCTTCATCTGTTTGGAAAAAGATGATGGTTCCGGGCTTGAGCACATCGTCGAAATGCCCCGCATGGTCCATCAAAGAAGTGTACTTCCCCTTTCGATACGTGATCGGGGCATCGGTAAGCGAAGACTGGTACCGCACGATATCCTCCCGCGTGATTTCTTCGTAGCTTGGCCCACTGGAAGGAGCAGGGGGTGGTGCCCAGTCTCCAAAGGTTAGCAAAGGTACAAGGGAAAACAACAAGAAAAACCATACCATTTTTTTCATGCGAACACCTCCTTTTCACTCGTACTCTCATTATAACAAAATTTTCCATGGAAATTCAATTCCGTGTGCCCGGCTCATGGTAGAATGGTGGAAAATGGGAGGTACAAACATGCACATTCCTTTCTACCACGTGGATTCGTTCAGCACCACCCCTTTCCGAGGAAATCCGGCGGGCGTCTGCCTTTTGGAAAACGAAATCGACCCTTCCTTGATGCAATCCATTGCCGCGGAAATGAAAGTCTCCGAAACCGCTTTCGTGGTGCCGCTGGAGCAACCAGATCACTTTTCGTTACGTTGGTTCACCCCCACGACCGAAGTAGCCTTGTGCGGGCATGCCACACTTGCCACGGGTGGAATTCTCTCTTTGTCCAACCGATTACAAGGCAATACAGCTTTCTTCCACACCCACAGCGGACAGTTGCAAACACGCCAGGTAACGGAGGGTATCCAGATGGACTTCCCGTGCAATCCCCCACGCCCCTTCGCCTTCCCCATGGAAGCCTTCCCGTTTTTGCCCCTTCCCCCGTTGCCGGCAGCTTTCTACTCCCCGACCTTGGGAAAAATCTTGTTGGAAGTCCAAGACGAGCAAGCCGTGCGCTCCCTCCAGCCAAACTTCCAGGCCCTTTTGAGCCAACAATGGCCCGAAGAGGTGAAAGGCATCATCGTCACCGCCAAAGGAACGGGAAACATCGATTTCGTGTCCCGCTTTTTCGCCCCGTGGTTGGGCGTGGACGAGGATCCCGTCACGGGTTCCACCCACACCATCCTCGCTCCCTACTGGGCGCACAAAACGGGGAAAAGCACATTCCACGCGCGCCAACTTTCCAAACGCGAAGGAGAGCTGTTTGTCGCACTCCAGTCCGAAAGGGTGCTGATCACCGGCAATTTCCACGTGGTTTTGGAAGGAACCCTTTTCGTGTAATCCCAACAACCTGGGAAGAATTTTCCAATCGCTTGCGTCTTGTATTCCACCAAGAGTTAAGATTACCAAACTTTGTGGCAATATCCATGCAGGAGGTGAGCATCCATGAGGAAAAAACAGCGCGTATTCCACGTACCCAGCAAATCCGACCAAGTGATCGAATCCATTGAGCGGATCAAGATCGAAGCCCTGATGCTCGGCGGAAGAATGTTTTAAGCGGAACACCCCATATAGAGTGTGAATCGCCCCCGCAAGGGGGCTTTTTTTTGGGAAATCTGGTATGATTGGCAGTGAAAAAGCAAAGAGGGAGGAACACACCATGGAACCCAAAAATAGCGAAGGAGCCCTGCACACCATCCTGGACAGCGTGAATCCCAAGCTGACCAGGGCGTTTCTTCCCTGGATCCTTCGCCATCCACGCACATTACGCGGCGCACACAAGCTGGCCCGCTCCTTCTCGCGTTGTGAGAAAACACGTGCCGGCTACAACACGCACGAAGAGCTGGTGCCCCCCGTGCTCATCGCCTCCATCACCAATCGCTGCAACTTGGACTGCGCGGGTTGCTTCGCGAGTCGCCTGGGCCACAGTGGGAAGAAAGCGGTGGAACGTTCGGCACTTTCCGAAGAAGAATGGAGAAGAGTTTTTTCCCAGGCAAACGAGCTGGGTATCTTCGCTTTCCTGGTGGCCGGGGGAGAACCCTTCCTGTTCCCCGGCCTTCTTGACCTCTGCCGTGCATATGGCGACAACCTCTTCGTGGTGTTCACCAACGGCACTGCCCTTTCCACCACGCACCTTTCCCAGCTCCAAAAGTGCCACAACGTGGTGGTGGTAGCGAGCCTGGAGGGAGACCGCGCACGCAACGACGCCCGCAGGGGAAAAGGTACCTACCAGAAAGTCGTGGCAACGTTGGAAAAACTGCGCGAAAACGGCACGCCGAGCGGCGTTTCCGTCACGATCACCCGGGATAACGTGTGGTACTGGATGCAGGAAGAGCACGTCGATGCACTGGTTTCGCTGGGCACCCACCTGGCTTTCTTCACCGAATGGATTCCCACCAACTCCACCCAGCACATCCCCGGACCCCCGGAAGGATTGGCATGCCTCGACACCAAAAACCGTTCTGCGTTCCGCGCAAAAATCTTGGAGTACAAGGAAAGCAAGCCTCTTTTCATCATCCACTCTCCGGGTGACGAAGAAGCCTTTGGAGGATGCGTGTCATCGGGGAAGGGGTTTGTGCACGTTACCCCGTTTGGCGATCTCACACCCTGTCCCGTTGCGAATGTCGCCACGCACAACCTGCGAAACGATTCGTTGCTCGATTCGCTCAAAAGCCCATTGCTCAAGCTCATCCGGGACAACGAAGCCCTACTGGAAACGGGAGATGGACCCTGCGCGCTCTTCGCGCACCAGGAAGAATTGGGGCGACTGGTGCAACAAGTGGGGGGCTATCGCACTTCCTCGGAAAGGTAACCGCCGGGATACCCCGCGGCAGTGGGACGTTGGTTGGGGTCGGGAAGCATCGCGGAGAGTTGGCGGGAATACTGAGAGCTTCTGCCGGCGCCCACGAACAACAGGAGTTTTGGTTTGCTCGATTTTCCGGAAGATGCTGCCTCTCCCTCGAAAAGCGCCTGTAAAACATGTTCGGGATTCTTGCAAAAGCGGGTTCCAGCTCGAAGCTGCGCCAGGCGATGCAGGAAACTGGAGAACAAGCCAGGTTGCGTTTCCTCGTAGGCGGAATACACCGGCAGCACCATCACCCGGGAAACGGGCGCTTTCCCGATGACCCCGAGAAAATGTTCCATCTCGCGACGCAAACGGGTGTAACGGTGGATTTCCACGGCAAGCAACAGCTCGTGGTCCGGGTAGGTTTCGCGTGCAGCCCAGATCACGGATTCGATTTCCAGCGGTGTGTGTGCGTAATCGTCGATGACCACCAACCCCTCCGACTCGTAGCGGTGGGAAAAACGGCGGTCCACGAAGTGGAAGTCGCGAAGTGCAGCCAAGCCTTTCTCCGGTTCGATGCCCAAGAAGCTGCAACACTGCACCGCACACAACGCGTTCTCCTGGTTGTATTTCCCGGGAAGCGCGGTGAGAACTTCCCCTTGAACCACGGGGTCCTCCCGGCAAAAGAAGCGGGCCATCGAACCGGGGATAGCCCCGTCCAACTGGTACAAGGCGGCACCCTCCTTCTCCGAAAGGGGCAGTACCCGTTTGTGGGCATTTTGCAGGAACTGGAACATCGCGCGGCGGTAGTTTCCGAAATCCTGGTCGTAGTGCTCCAGGTGGTCCCCGTTGATGTTCGTGATCGCAGCCACTTGTGGGAAAATACCGGTCAAAAAGCCATCGCTTTCGTCCACTTCGATCACCACGGGCCCAACCCCTGGATGGTAATTGCCGAAGCGAAGCGATTCGTGGATTCCCCCCAGTAGCACGGTGGGGTCTTTTCCCAGTTGCTGGAGGATATGCGCGACCATGGCGGTGGTGGTGGTCTTTCCATCCGTTCCACTGATGCCAATCACGGGTTTGTGCGCTTTTTTTAGGATATGCGAAAGGAACGTTAATCGGGGAAGTAGTGGAAGGTCCATCTCGCGGGCTTTTTTCCACTCCACGTTGTCCGCGTGGACCGCGTTGGTGTATACCACGACATCGGGGCTTCCGAGGTTTTTGGCGCAATGGCCTTCGAATACCTGGATGCCACGCGTTTGCAAGAAAAGGGTTCGCTCGTTCTCGCGGTCAACGCTGCCGGTAACCGCAATGCCCAAGTCTTTGGCGAGCAGAGCAACCCCACTCATTCCGATACCACCAATACCAATAAAATGAACCCTCACAATATCCCCCCCACGAAAAAACCTGGTACCCCCCTTTATTGTACCACAGGTTATGGTATAATCCTGTAGCGTGAAAACAAATTTACCAGAAACTTGACAGAACCGCGGTGAGCGGAAGTGAAGCTATTTTGGACTTTTTCGATCCTTGTCTTTCTTGCCCTGGTGATTTTGCTCCAAGTTACCAACGTGCACTTCATCAACACACCCCGAAAGATCGGTGAAATCCTGGAAGTCCGCATGCCGTTCAACGCGAAGCTTATCGAGTATTCTGGCTTTCAGCCCGTGTTCCTGGACCAGAAGAAGGCCATTCTGGAAATGAAAGAACCCGTCGCGAACGTTTCCTTTCTCCTGTTCGGAGCCTTCCACCGCGTACGCACTTTCCCCTTTTCCAGCGCCCAACAAGATGCAGACTCGGATGGCTACCCCGACCACGCGGAATTATGGGGCGAAGATGCTCGGATTTTCCGCGAATGGTTCGTATCCATTGCCATGCTTCAAAAAGCCACGCCATCTCCGGCATGGGTTCACAGGGATTGTTCCGGCCTGGTGCGCTTTGCCGCCGTGGAAGCCTTGAAACGGCACGATGCAGCTTGGGTGGAACAAACGCAAATGCCTGCGTTGGTGCATAAGGATGTGCAAGCTTTCGTGTATCCTTTCATTCCCGAACTGGGTGCCAACCTGTTTCTCACCGGCGAAGGATTCCTGGGATTTGCCAGTGCCTACCACTTGCTCTTTTACACGTGCCAAAAAGTTTCGCGCGAACGCAACGATTCCGTACTTCCCGGAGACCTTGCCTTCTTCTTTCACCCCCAAGACTTCGATTTCCCGTACCACGTGATGATTTACACGGGTGAAGGACTGGTGTACCACACTGGTCCCACCGACGACAGCGACGGTTTCATCCGGCTTTGGAAAATGGGAGATTACCTGGACGCGGTTCCGGTGAGCTGGATGCCCGTGAAGGAAAACCCAAACTTTTTCGGTTTCTATCGCTTCAAGTTCCTCAACGACACAGAAAAAAACAAGGAGGGGTCATCATGAAAAGAACCATCGCCATCTTCGCCCTGGCCATCTTGCTGGCGGGGATTTTGCTTGCGGAAGGCCTATCGGTGTACGGGCCTTCCTTTCGCGTCCTCAATCCAAACCAAGACCTGGAGTTTTCCGTTTGGTCCGATTCCAAAGAGCTGAAACTCTCCCTGTACCGCTTGGAAGATGCCATAGAAACATACCAACAAATCACAGAAAACAACAGGGTCCCGCACCAGAAAGGGAATTTCATTACCAGCTACCTGGTCGACATTTCCCGCAATTACTACCAGGGCCTGAAAATCCCGTCTTCTCTCTTCTTTGAGAACGGGGGTTTCCTGCTGGAAATCGCCACTACGGGAATTGACTCGGAAAAAAGGGTGGTGCGCTACATGGTCATCGAGAGAACCCAAGCAGACGGAATTGCCATTCGCCGTGGAGAGGAAATCCTGGTCCAATTGTGGGATACGCTCACCGGCGAGGCGATTCGCTTCCGAAACGTGAAAACCGGCAAACAACTGGTGCCCCTTTCCGTAGCAGGGGAATCCTCCCCACTGGTTTCCATCCCCGCGGAAAAAATCCAAGACAACTTCCTGCTTTTTTCCACACCACGGGGAAATGCCTTTGTCGCGATCGATTCGTACCGCGAAAACCCCCAAGGGGTGGAATTCCTCTTCTTGACCGATCGCCCCATGTACCGCCCGGGGGATGAAATTGGCATGAGGGGGTATTTCTTCGACCTGCGCGCGGGAAGATTGCTTTCCGCCGGAAGCGCGGATATCACTGTCACCGATCCGCTGGGGCGAAAAATCTTGGACCAAACCCAGGCGTTGGACGAATGGGGAGGCTTTAGCCTGTTGCTTGCCACCACGGACGAATCGGTGCGGGGGCATTACTCCGTGGAAGTCACCCTGGACGGGGAAAACCATTACCGCTACTTCGAAATCGCAGATTACACCAAGCCCCCATTCACGGTAACCACTTCGGGGTTGAAAAAAACGATTGGGCTGGGTGAAGAAGCTTCAATGGAAGTTCTGGCGCGGTACTACTACGGGCAAAACCTCTCGGAAGGCACGGCTTTCTTCCATTTGAGCCAACTTTCCCCCTACCAGGACCCCCTCGAAAAAACCATCTCGCGCGTGCTCCAAGATGGAAAAGCCGGGGTCACACTACAGCTTCCGTACGATCGCCCGCGAAGCTTTGCGCTGGAAACCACCGTGGTGGACGCCGCGGGGCGGGAAGTGGAAGCCGTGGACTACTTCGAAGTCATCCCGTCGGATGTTCGCATGCGTTTCACGGAATCGCCGCGTTACTGGAATTCCGCAGCCAACCCGGTGGACTTCACCCTGGGGATGGAACCCCTGTTTGAACCCTCGGAAAGCTATGCCGGCCCTGGCTTCCCGCGGTTGGTCGACATCGTGATCCAAGGGCCGAAGGACCACGATGCCACCACCACACGCAGCACCGATGAAAACGGCATCCTGGAATATGCGTTCGACCCCCCCGTGCCCGGCTACTACAACATCCGTTTCATCGACCGAAAGCACCCCGAGAACTGGATCGAGAGAAGGCTGTTTTTCTATTCCGCACAATACGCGTACGACACCGAGGAAGAACTCAGTTTCATCACGAACCAACCCGAGTATTCCCCCGGAGACCTCGCGCAGATCCAGGTACTCTCTTCCTACCAGAACCTGAACATCTTGGCAGTCGCCGATTTCGGCGACCGCGCCATACTACGTAGTTTTTCGCTCAGCGCCAACCGGCATACGTTGGAACTGGAAATCCCGCGTTCGATCCAATGCCAGCAGGTGCGTCTGCAGGTTTTCTCGTTCATCGGGGGAAAACGAATCTCCGAAAGCCTCGACCTTCCCATAAACTTGGACCACGTTTCCGCGCACATCCAAATGGAGCATCCTGACGAAATCCTTCCCGGCCAGGTTACACCACTATCGCTCGAACTCCGCGACCACGAAGATACCCCGCTGGATGGTTTTCTCACGCTGAGCATCCTGGACCAGGCGGTTCTGGACCTGTACGGTGCAGACGATTGGCAAACCTTGCTCGATCCCCTATCCAACCCTCCGTTGAATTACACCGTGTATTACTTCAACACACGTTACGTGGTGGAAAACGCCTTGGCATACGGCTTCTCCGAGGAGGGGGAAGAACCGCTCTTTGCCTACGATTCGCCCGAGACGCTTGCGCAAACCAAGATGGCGGCACCTGTTCTCAAGGTTCGTTCCAATTTCTCCGACACCGCCTACTGGAAACCCTTGCTCCTGGTTCCCGGCTCCACGACCCTGGAGGTTCCCTTCCCGGAAGATCTGACCACCTGGGCAATCCGGGCTACCGGGTTCACCGCGGAGGGAAAACGGGGCTACGCCAAGAGTTCCATCATCACCACGCAACCCGTGACACTCAACCCGGTCTTCCCGCAGTTCCTGATGTCCGGAGACGTGGTGCGCCTCGGCGTGCAACTGGGGAACAACAACGACAACCCTGCGCAATACCAGGTTTCCATGCACTACCGGGGGAAACAGACCACCCAAACCATTTCCCTCGCGCCACGGCAAAGCACCCACGTCTGGTTCGAACAAAGCATCCCCGAAGTGGATGAAGCAACCGAGACCTCGTTCACGTTCGAAGCAATCTCCGAAGTGGGTGGAGATGCCCTGAAGTGGTCTGTTCCACTGCTCCCGCGTACTTTCGTACGTCCCACATCGCTGGCGGGAATGCTCCTTCAAAACCCTGATCGCTTCGAGTTCACCGCACAGGCTCCCACCACCTTTTCCTTCACCCTGAGCACGGACCTTTACGCCGAACTGTTTGAAGCCATCGCGTACCTGGTGCAGTACCCGTGGGGGTGCACCGAACAAACCGTAAGCTCGTTCCTTCCCGCCATTGCGTTCCAACAGCTCATCAACCAAACCCCTTCCCTTGCGCAACACTTCGAAGGGGAAGAGGTGTGGCAAATCCTTCCAGATGTCCTGCAAAAAGGGCTGGAACGATTGTACCGCTCGCAACTCTACTCCGGGGGATGGGGGTGGTGGAGCTCTTCTTCCAGCGGTTCTTCGGCTTTCATGACCGCCTACGTTTTGTATGCCTTCCACGAATTGCAGCGCGCGGGGATCGCTGTTTTCGAAGAATCCTTGCAACGGGGCATTCGCTCCCTCGAAACCCTCCTGCAATCCACGGAGGACGAGGATTCCGATTACCCCTACCTCCCCTTCTGCTACTACGTTCTTAGCCTCTTTTCCCCGGATTCCTTGCTCTTCTCCACAGCGGAAGAAGGGGCGTACTACGATCTGTTCAACGGGCTGGTCCTGGTGCAGAAAGGGCTGAAAGATGCTGCGCGTAAACAGTTGCAATCCCTGTTGAAAAACTTCCGAACCCTGGATACGCTGGGTTGGATCGCCTTTCAAAGCCCCGGGTATTTCCTGGGTGATTTGCAACTCAACGCCCTTCTTCTGCAGCTCATGAACCAATTGGAGTACGAAGGTTCGGAAAAAGACGCGCTGGTACGTTACCTCTTCCAGAAACGCAACGGGAAGTACTGGTATTCCACCAAAGACACCGCCTTCGTGGTGATGGCATTGCTCAACATCGTACCCCAGAGTGGGAAGTTCAGCTTGAAGCTGGGAGGCAACCTCCCCTCTTTCTTCACGGAACTCGAAAATCAGATCGAAATGGCAGAGGGCCAAACCTTCGATTTCCAGGGAGAACTGCAACCGGGAGAATTTGTCAGCGGCATTCTTGAAGGGACTCCTGGATTGCTGTGGCGCTTCGTGGCCAAGGAAACGTGGCCAGCAGAAAGCTACCAAACCCCTCCCTCCACGGAAACCCTCACGCGGAGTTTCCAGAAAATCTTTTCCATTCCCGTGGTTTGGGTGGATAAGGGCGGGAAGGAATCCCGAAAAGTGCAGGAAGAATACCTATCCCTGGACCAGCCACTCGTCCCCTCCATGCTACTCCACATGGAGAACGGTTCTGGGAATCTCTCCGAGCACCAGCCAGCGGATGCGGTTGCCGTCCAATCCATGCTGCTGCACAAAGAGTCCCGCAACCAAAACGAGCTCTGGATCAACGGCAGCTTCGTTGGCCTTACCTTCTCCGACAGCGTCAAGATCATGGGATTTTCCGAAAAAGCCATCATCATCACCCCCAATCCCTGGACGGGTCAGGAAGGAAACTGGTACCTCTTCTTCCGGAAAAACCCGCGGGAACTTCACGTGGGAGACGAAGTACGGACTTTGCTCACGGTACACCTCGAAAACCCCTGGCCCTACACCTGCCTGGTAGAAAACATCGCTCCCACCATGGGGGAATCGGAAGGTATCTCCCGCCATTACGTGTACCGGGGAAAATTCCTGGATTTCACCTGGAGTTCTTACCCGATCCACGTGGAGCGAAGATACGACCGCGTTACCAACTTCGAAGACCGCATTAGCCGTGGGAAAAGCATATACGTCAACTACTATCGCTTGACTACAGCGGGTTCGTTCCTGATTCCCCCCGCACTTCTGTTCCCCATGTACGAAGAGCAAACCACACTCACCACCAACGCGATTCCCCTAACGGTACTTCCCTAAACACCGCGCATACACGAACACCGGGAAACCAAAACGGTTTCCCGGTTTTTTTTCAAAAAAAAGCGGGGCCCTCTTCGGGCCCCAGGATGGGATCGGTTCTTGAATGCTTTCATCGAGTCGTTCGGTTGGCTGAAATGCGACGGAAAGGGGTGCTTTCCTTCCGTTTCCATTATAACATGCAAAAATAATTTTGTCAAAAGAAAAAAAAAGGAAAACCTTATTCCCCGCCCGCGGAGCGTGAAGCGGGAAGCTGAACGTGGAAAGAATTTTGGTTCTGCAGTTCTTCCCGCGAAACCCAAAGCTTCCCCTGGTGCTGCCGCAGGATGGACAGCGCAATCAACAAGCCAAAACCATTCCCCTTTCCCTGGAAAAAGACACCCGGGTCCTCCCCTCCTTCTCGGATAAGCTCCAACAAACCGGGAGATAGCGGGGGACCCATCGAGGAAACGGCGATTTGCACCACCCC
>DAOPKN010000038.1:0-21850 GCA_035391225.1 Thermotogota bacterium | reverse complement strand
CCCCAGTGCGGCTCACTTCGAACGCAGGTCAAAAGAGCCGCAGTGGGCTGCGGCGCTCCCAGGAACCATAGGGGGGCCTGTGCATGGGGAAAATAATGGTATAATCCAACCAGACCATTGAGAAAAGGGGAGAAGTGTGTACATTTACGGAAGGAATATCTTGCTGGAAATCCTGGCGTCGGGGAACCGGGAGCAGTTGCGGAGGATTTTTTTTGCGCCGGCAAGCGCGGAGTGGATCGAGCACAACGTGGTTGCACGCGATGCTTCCCTTCCGTGTTCCCGCGTTCCTCCCAAGACCCTGGAGCAACTGGTGGGGAAAAATGTTCCGCACCAGGGCGTGGTGATGGATATCAAGGAGTTTCCGTACGTGGATTTCGATCGCTGGTTGCAGCAGCAGGAGCACCTGCCCGCTTCGTTTGCCGTGGTTTTGGACCGCGTGCAGGACCCGCATAACCTGGGGGCCATCATTCGAACGGCTTTCGGTTCCGGCGCCAGCGGGTTGTTGCTGCCGCAGGACCACAGTGCACAGATTACCCCCGCGGTGGTCAAGGTTTCCACGGGAACGGCGTTTCGGCTTCCGATGGTGCGCGTGGTGAACCTGCGCAGGGCCATCGAGCAATTGAAGGAAAATGGTTTCTGGGTGTACGGTGCGCACGCGGGGGGCAAACCCTACGGGGAAATCGCCTTTCCCGCGAAAACGGTGCTGGTTCTGGGAAACGAGGGCGAGGGGATACGGAGGTTGTTGCTGGAGAGTTGCGACGAGCTGGTGTCCATTCCCATGTACCGCGAGCTGGATTCGTTGAACGTTTCGGTGAGCGCCGGGGTGTTGTGTTTCGACGTGGCACGGAAAATTTTCGCGCGAGAGGAAACGCAGTAGCGGTGGCCTTGAAGGAGAAGCCCGTGATTGCGCGCCTTCCCCCGGAGATTGCCATGAAGATTGCCGCCGGAGAGGTGGTAACTTCCCCCGCCGCGGTGGTGAAAGAGTTGCTGGAAAACGCGGTGGATGCCGGCGCAACGTCGTTGGACATCGCGATGGAGAACGGGGGGCTGTCCAGCCTCCTGGTGAAGGATAACGGCTGGGGCATGGACCCGGAGTCCATGGAACTGGCGTTGCAACCCCATTGTACCAGCAAGTTGCGCAGCTGGGAGGATGTGTTGCACCTGGGCACCTTCGGGTTCCGGGGGGAAGCGCTTGCCGCGATCGCGGCGGTCTCGGAGATGGTGTTTTCTTCCCGTCCGGAAGGGCAGGAGGTGGGGCATCGCTTGATGGTGCGCGGGGGTAGCGTGTTGGGGCGCGAGTCTTGCTCCATGAACCCGGGTACCAGCGTGGAGGTTCGCAACCTGTTCTACAACGTGCCCGCGCGGAGGAAGTTCTTGAAAGCACCTTCCACCGAGGGGCGGCACGTGTTACAGCTCGTGGAGGAGTTCCTGCTGTCCCACCCGTCGATTGCTTTCCGGATGGAGAAGGATCGCAGCAAGCTGCTGGACTTCCCCGCAAAGAGTTTTGAACAGCGTATCACCGGGGTTTTCCAGGACATAGCACCCGATTCTTTTTTCACGGTGTCGGTGCAAAACGGGGGATTTGGCGTGCAGGGCATGGCTTCGCGCCCGGGGGTGAGCCGTCCCAACCGAAGCGGCATGCATTTTTTCGTGAACGGGCGCACCGTGCGAAGCCCGTTGCTGTTTTCCGCCTGCGATTCGGTGTACGGGTCCATGATGGAAAAGCGACGTTTCCCCGTTTTGGTGCTTTTCCTGGAACTGCCCCAGGAATTCGTGGACGTGAACGTGCACCCGCAGAAGCTGGAGGTGAAGTTCCAGCAGAACGAGCGGGTGTACCATCTGGTGCGAACAGCTTTGCAAAAGGGTCTGGGGGAGAATCCTCCCGTGATGCGGGTGGAACCCACGATGCCATTGGCGGGAGGGGAGCCCGCGAAACGGGATTGGCAGACCCCTCGGGTGGCAGAAACGGAACGGTGGAGGCCGCGGGGAAGGGATGAGATGGAGTTTGCGCGCCGCCTTCCAGCCGTGCAGCCTCCCGTCGAACCTGCTGCGCAACAAGCAGCACCGGTTGCTTTGCCCGAGTTCCTGGGAGTGGTGGACCGGCGGTACGTCTTGGCGCAAACCCCCGAAGGTTTGTTGTTGGTCGATTTCCATGCAGCGCACGAGCGCATTTTGTTCGAGCAACTCAAGGCAAGGCAAAAGCCCTTGGCTGCGCAGGCCCTGTTGCACCCGCTGCGATTGGAACTGGGAAATTCTGCGCGGGAAGCTGCACTGGATGGGAAAAAGCGCCTTTCGGAGCTGGGTTTTTCCTTTCGCACCGAGGGGTCGCAGATCGTGGTAGAGGCAGCGCCTTCGCGGGTTCCCGCTGCACAGGTGGAAGGGGTTTTCCGGGAGATCGTGGACAGTTTTCGCTTGCTTGAGTTGGAAGAGCCCGAGAAGCTTTTCGATCGGGCGTTGGCGACCATCGCGTGCCACCAGGCCGTGAAAACCGGGGACTGGATATCGCCGGAACAGGCGCGCGCGTTGCTGGAGCAGATGCAGTCCCTGGGGATTTACGCGTGTCCACATGGGCGACCCGTTTTTACGCTGTTGAAGTTCGCCGAATTGGACCGGTTTTTCAAACGGACGTGAGGAGGGAAAACATGCAAAAAGCCGTGATCAAGAGCATTTTGACCGATAAAACCCACAACTCTCCCGTGGTGCAACTGGACTTGGAGGGCACAGGACGCACGATTTTCATTTGGATTGGTGTGTTCGAGGCCTGGAGCCTGGCCATGACACTGGAGGGCTTCCAGCTGGGACGCCCGCTGACGCATGACTTGCTGCTCAGCATCTTGCAGGCTTTCGGAGCAAAACCCACTGGGTTGGTCATCCATTCCATCAAGAACGGTACGTTTTACGCCAACCTTTTGGTGGAAAAGGAGAAGCGGGATATCACGGATATGGGGTCGCCTCCCCTGGAAATCGATTGCCGCCCCTCGGATGGGCTCGTGGTGGCTGCCAAGACGGGCATCCCCATCTACGTTTCCCGCGAGGTGATCCTGGAGAGTTCCATGGAGAAATCCGCGCCGGGAAAGGAAGAGAGAAATGCCGAAATTGGCCCGGAAGACGAGGATAAGTTCAAGGATTTCCTGAAAACATTCGACCTGGAGCAACTCAAATGGTACATGGAGCACAAGGGAAAGGAAGATGAGCCAGAAAGCTAAGGAATCCCCATGTTTTGCCAAAATGGACTTGCATTTCGGCTTTGGATTTGCGGCCCACCAGGGTGTGCTGGGGAGAAACGTTCCCCATTTTCCACTTGCCGGAATGCTGAAGCGTTCGCTGGAATGCGGGGTTTGCCTTTTGCTTTTGCGCCGAGAACCGGGGAAGATCCCCGCGTGGGAGACGTTTCTTTGGGCACGGTTTTTCCGGAAGCTGCGCCATTTTTCGCGCAGTGCACCGTTTCCCGTTCTTCTTTCGGAACCGGGAAGCGCCACTTGGTTCTTGCCCGGCGGGACCGTTTTCCGAGATTCTTTCCCCGGAGAGAATCCCTTCCGCTTCCAACTGGGTGGCCGTGCGGATTTCTCTGGGTGTGTTTGCCCCTCCCATTGGCTGCAAGAGCCCCAAAAGATCTTCGCGTGCCGTGAGAAGGGGATGCGATTGTTGCTCTTCATGGAAAAGGATTTCTCGCGCCAGCAAAGGGTTCTGGGGTATGCCCGCGCGGTGCAGTTCGACCTGTTTACCGTGCTGTTTTCCCGAACAACGGCGTGGTTGACTGGCCCGAAGCTCATGGGGAGTACGCAACCCCCTTTCCACAAGGCTTTCTTTTTCCACGGGACGTCTTCGGAGCTTTTCGTGAGTTTTCTTCCACTCGATTCCCCGTTCTGTGGCATCCCCGCTTTTTTCCGAGAGCCCTTCGCGGCACTTGCGAAACCTGGGGGTTCCAAGAAGGAGCAGGCATCCGTTGAAAAAGGTTTTTGATTGCACCCCGGAGGGTTTCGGGCTGTTGAAAGAGCATCATGCTGTGTGGGGAAGCGCATGGGAGAAGGGTGTTTTTTCCAAGCACCCCACGCTTTGGGCAAAGTACTTGCAGCAATACCAGCGAGAGCATGGTTTTGCGGTGGATTTCTGGTATCATATTTCCCGGAAGGAACTGGACCGGATGTACATTCGCTGGCAACAGGTGGACAAATCCGTTTTCCGGGATGCTTTTCGATGGGCCGGGCAACTGTATGCCCGTGGATTCGTGGATTTTGGCGTTTTCTTTATCGTGGGGTTGCAGTGGAGCGCTGTGACGCCGGTGCGCACGCGCAAGGGAATCGCTTTTTTGTGTGATGTTTGGTTTTTCGGGGGGGAGAAAAATGGAAAAGGACTTGAATCGTTTTGTTCGCTGGATGCAGCTGCAGCACTATTCTCCCGGAACGATCCAGGAATACAGCCGTGAACTGGAGAATTTTGGCCGCTTCCTGGGAGAGAACCAGCTGGAGTACACCGATTTGGACATGGTGGATATCGAGGATTACATCTTTTCCCGGGAGGTAGCCGAAAGAACCCGCAACCGAAGCCTTTCCGCCGTGAAATCGTTCTACCGGTACCTGGTTTCGCGGGGTTTGGTGGGAAAAGACCCCAGCAAGGACGTGAAATCTATCCGGGTGCACCGCAAGAACCCCGTCTTCCTTTCGGAGGAAGAGTACGTGATCCTGATGGACACGTTGCAAGATTTGCCGGAGGGTTTTGCGGGGCTCAGGGACAAGACCATCATCGCCTTGCTCCTCACTACCGGGGTGCGCGTGAGCGAAGTGGTGGGCATGGAGATGGGGAACATTTCCCGGGACCGCGAAGGCCGCGTTACCCTTGAAATCCAGAGAAAGGGCCAGGAAATGGATTTCGTGTACCTCAACCGGCGTGTTTCGGGGATGTTCGATACCTACCTGGAACAGCGGCGAGGGCTCGGGGTGCAATCTTCCCGGGTTTTCCTGTCGCTGCGGAACAAGCCTTTGGATCGCACGGCGGTGTACCGGTTGGTGAAGAAGTATTTTTCCATGAGTGGGATCGAGAAGAAGAAAATGGGACCACACGTGTTGCGCCATACGTTTGCCACAACGCTGATGCGCAAGAATATTTCGCTGTACAAGATCAAGGAATTGCTGAACCACAAGAACATCTCCACGACCGAAAAGTACCTGCATCTTTCCGAGGAAGACCTCAAAGATGCCGTGGAGAAAATCGAATTTTGACGGTGGGAAATATGCACGATGCTTTTGCCTTGGAGAAATTGGAATTTGCCAAAGTGATTTCGGAACTGGAAACCTTCTGCTTCTCCGCGTTTGGAAAGCGGAGTATCTGCGCGCTGCATCCCTTGGAAGATCCCGCGCAAGAGCTTGCTTTCGTCCGCGAGATGATGGATTTCTTTCGCGTGGAAGGCATTCCCACCTCCGGAGGGGTGGAGGACCTGGAAGGCGATTTCCAGCGGGTCGTGCGCGGAGATGTGCTGGGGCCCCTTTCGCTGCGCTCGTTCGCGGGTACCTTGCTGCGCATTGCCGAGATCCAGGAGGGGTTTGGCGGGCACGATGCGCAGTACCCTCTCTTGTTCTCGGTGTTGCGACGCATACACCCCCAGCCCGCCCTTGCGGAGGCCATCTTGCATTCCATCGACGTGGAAGGCCAGGTGCTCGACAAGGCTTCTCCCCGGCTGAAAGAGATTCGCATACGCTTCAAGCGGACCTACCGTACGGCACGCCAAACCATCGAGCGCCTGATGACGGGGAGCTTGCGGGATTTCGTGCAGGATGCGATGCCCCTGTTGCGCGATGGCCGCTACGTGGTTCCCGTGAAGGCATCGAGTCGCTCCCAGGTGCGTGGTATCGTGCATTCCTCTTCGTCCAGCGGCGCGACGCTGTACATGGAACCCGATGGCCTCGTGGAACTCAACGACGGGCTTCGCCAGTTGCAGTCGGAGGAAGTGGAAGAAATCAACCGCATCTTGCGCGAGCTTACGGGGAAGATTTTCCGGGCGCGCCACGAGATCCAGGAAACTTTCCAGGCGTTGCAACGGCTGGATGGCCTGTGGGCCCGCGCCATGTACGCGCGCAAACACGATGCCCACATCCCCGAGCTGGACGACCATCCCCGTTTTTGCCTGCGCGGCTTACGCCATCCGCTCATCGGGGAGAATTGCGTTCCGCTGGACTTGGAAATTTCCCCGTCATCGCAGGGGATCGTGATCACGGGTCCCAACACGGGCGGGAAGACGGTCTCGTTGAAAATGGTGGGGCTTGCCCATTTGATGGGTCTATCCGCTATTCCCATCCTGGCGGAGGAAGGCAGTTCCATCGGGCTTTTCCACCACGTCCTCGCGGATATCGGCGACGAGCAATCCATCGAGCAAAGCCTGAGTACCTTTTCGGGGCACCTACGCAAGATAACCTCCATCGTGAATATGGCAGGTCCGCGATCCTTGGTGCTGTTGGACGAACTGGGCGCGGGAACGGACCCCATCGAAGGGGCTGCCCTCGCGCTGGGCCTCCTGGAATGCCTGGTGGAACGCAAAACATGCTTGCTGGTTACCTCGCACCTTACCCCGCTGAAGCTGTACGCCTACACCAATCCCGTGCTGGAAAACGCGGCGGTGCAATTCGACGTGCAAACGTTGACGCCGCTGTACCGGGTGACCATGGGGGTTGCAGGTAGTTCCAATGCCTTCAAGATTGCCCGCCGGTTGGGTTTGCCCGAGGATGTTTTGGGACGGGCGGAGCGCTTCTTGAACGAGGAATACGCCAACGTGGAACAAATCATCGGGGACCTGCAGCAGCAGAAGCAATCGTTGCAACAGGAAACCAGCCAGGTGCGCAAGATCAAAGGAGACCTGCAGCAGAAACAAGACACGTTGCAGCAAAGCCTGGAAAACCTCAAGAAGAAGAAATTGGAGGGCTTGCTGGATGAAATCTTGGACCTGGAAAACCAGGTGAAAGCGATCCAGAAGGAAACCGAAAGCCTGGTAGGGGAACTGCGCAAAAAGGGAACGGTTTCGCTGCAAGATGCGCAGCGCTTGAATCGGCAGGTGCAGAACATGCAAAGCGGGCACCTGGGAAAAGTGCGCCAACAGGTCGCCCGCCTGAAAAAGGACCGGGAACCGGTTTTGCAAAACCCCTCCGAGGTGGTTCCGGGGGATTACGTGGCCGTGGTGGGAACCAACACACCCCTTCGGGTTTTGGAAACGCGCAAGAGCACGCTTTTCGTGGAACGAAGCGGGTTGCGCATGGAAGTGCCCCTGGGAAAGGCACGCAAAGTGCCTCCGCCGCAGGAAGAACCCGAGCCGGACCCCACCCCCGTGTACTACACGCCTCCCACGAAGAACCCGTTGTTTTCCGACTCGGTGGATTTGCGGGGAATGAGCGTGGACGAGGGGTTGATGCAGGTTCGGGAGCACTTGGAGCAGATGTTGCTTTCCGGGAGGCACCGTGTTTTCCTGATCCATGGAAAAGGCACCGGTAGGCTCGCGGAAGGGATCTGGGAATTCCTCGCACGGGATCCCCGGGTGGGCTCTTTCCGTGTGGGAAAACCCGAAGAAGGAGGCACCGGGGTCACGGTGGTTTCACTGGAGCCTTGAGAGGGGAGGCGAAAATGCGCAAACTGCAGGTTTCCGGAGGCATTCCGCTGCACGGTAGCATCCGCGTGAGCGGTTCCAAGAACGCAGCCTTGCCCATACTCGCGGCATGCGTGCTCACGGAGCAAACCGTGGAACTTTCCAACGTTCCGGACCTGGAGGACGTGCGTTCGATGTTGGTGATTCTACGTGCACTCGGGAAGAGGGTGTCCTTCGAAGAGGGTGTGGTGCAGGTTTTTTCGGAAAACGCGCTACACGACCGTGTTCCGTACGAAGCGGTGCGCAAGATGCGCGCGTCGTTCAACGTGCTCGGGCCGTTGTCCGCTGTGCGCAACGTGGCGCACGTCCCCCTTCCGGGTGGGTGCACGATTGGACCCAGGCCGGTGGACATGCACCTGGACGGGCTGCAAAAACTGGGGTTCGCAACCCACGTGGAACACGGTGTGGTGCGCTGCCAAAGGGAGCACAAGGTTTCCGAGGCGGAGATTTCCCTGCGTTTCCCCTCGGTGGGGGCCACGGAGCAACTTCTGGCAACCGCCGCCGCGTTGCCGGGAACCCAAATGGTTCTGCGAAACGCCGCAACCGAGCCCGAAATCGTAGCGCTCTGCGATTTCTTGCAAGGCATGGGTGCCCGGGTTTCCGGAACGGGGAGCTCCACCCTGGTGGTACAGGGCGTGGAGCGTCTGCATGGTACCCATTTCGCGGTGATCCCCGACCGCATGGAAGCGGGGACGTACCTGGTTGCGGCCATTGCCACCGGCGGGGAGATGCGCCTGTCTCCCTTTCCCTTTGCGCATTCCTGTTCCCTTCTCGACACGCTCGCGCAAATGGGGTGTGACCTGGGCAAAGAGGGCTCGGACCTTCTGGTGCGACCCACAAAAGAGTTGCGCGCGGCAGATATTTGTGCACGCGTGTACCCCGGCTTTCCCACCGACTTGCAGCCCCAGGTAACGGTGCTGGCGTCCTTGGCAAAAGGGGTTTCGGTGATTTCCGACCAGGTTTTCCCGGGTCGTTTTTCGCACGTGGGGGAACTGCAGCGCATGGGAGCCAAGATTCGGGTGCAGCACGACACCCTGGTGGTGGAAGGCGTGGAAAAGCTCGAAGGTGCACCCGTGTACGCCAGCGATATTCGTTGCGCTGCCGCGCTGCTGGTAGCCGGACTATGTGCCAGAGGGGAAACCTGCATCCAACAGGTGGACCCGATTTTCCGGGGATACGAGAAACTGGAGCAGAAGCTTGCCGCACTGGGTGCGCAGGTGCACCTCTCCACGGAGGAGTAGGGAATGGCGACAGTGCACGGGCACATCCTTTGGATCGTGGTTGCGGGGTCGCATCGCAACGTGGGGAAGAGCACGGTGGGAGAGTTCTTGCGGAAAAACCTGACCGGGGCTTTTTTCGTCAAGGTGGGAGGGGGAGTGGAAAACCCCGGCAAAGCAGCTTTGCTTCTTCCCCTGGATGTTTCGCTGCAGGACGTGCAAGCTCGGATCCCCCCGGGAACGCGTGTGGTGATCTTGGAAAGTGGACGCCTGGCTTCCCAGGTTGCACCCAAGGTGTTGCTTTTCTGTAGCGATCCGGAAGGTGAAGACAAACCGGAGGCTTCCCCACTGCGCGAAGAAGCGGACCTGGTGGCGTACGGTTCCGTAAGCTGCCCCCAAGCGTTGCAGCTTGCCCAACGAATGGGATTGCCCCCCCGCAAGATGGGCTCCTTGCTCAACCTGTTGCAGGTGAAGGTGAAAGGATGCCAACTGGGACTATTTCCCTGAGAACTGATACATTAACGGAGGTTGAACATGTCCAAATTTCAGAAACTGGAGGAATTTGCCTCGGACGGCAAGGAATCCATCGAAATCCCAGGTGACTTGCCCCTGATCCCGATGCGTACCAACATGTTGGTGTACCCGGGTTCGGTGATGCCCTTTTACGTGGGGCGAGACAAGTCCCTCAACGCGCTGGAGGAGTCTATCGAGAAGAAGAACCGGTTGATCTTCCTGGTGGCGCAGAAAAACCCCGGGTTGGAGAACCCCGCTACGGAAGATCTCTTCGAGGTCGGTGTCGTGGCGCAGATCATGCAGCTGATGAAACTGCCCGACGGCTCCTTCAAGGTACTGGTGGAAGGGTTGGTGCGTGCGCAGCGCTTGGATGCGCTCGAAAACGAGGAGTTCTTTTCCACCGAGATCGAGGTGATGGTGCCCCGCTACAAGCGCACCAAGACGTTGGAAGTGTTCATTCGCAGGGTGAAGGAAGATACCCGGAAATATTTCCACATGACCAAGAAACTGCCTCCCGAGGCGTTGCAAGCCCTCGAAGACACTTCGGACGCGGACAAGTTCGCCGACTTCGTGTCTTCCGTGCTGCCATTGGGCCTGGAAGAAAAGCAGGTATTACTGGAAACCGTGCATCCGCGCGAACGCATGGAGCAGTTGATCAAGATCCTGGCGCGGGAGCTGGAACTGATGAAAATGGAGGAAGACCTCGAAAAAAAGGTGCGCTCCAAGTTGGAACAGAGCCAGAAGGAGTATTACCTCCGCGAAAAGATGAAGACCATCAAGGAGGAGCTGGAGGGGAGCGGAGACGCGGAAATCGTGGAATACCGCGAACGGATCGCGCAGGGAGATTTTCCCGACAACGTGAAGGAAAAAGCCACGCACGAGGTGGATCGCCTGGAGAAATCCCCCGCCTTTTCCGCGGAAGCCACGGTGATCCGTACCTACCTGGACTGGTTGCTGGAACTGCCCTGGAACGTGGAAAGCGAGGACAAGATCGACGTGAAGGAAGCCCGGAAGATCTTGGACCGCGATCATTACGGGTTGGAGGAAGTGAAGGAACGCATCTTGGAATACCTTGCTGCGCGCGTGTTCTCCCAGGGGTTGAAGGCCCCCATCCTGTGCCTTGTGGGCCCTCCGGGAGTGGGGAAAACTTCGCTGGGCCAATCGCTGGCCAATTCCATGAACCGCAAGTTCGTGCGGATGTCGCTGGGGGGGATGCGGGATGAAGCCGAGATCCGCGGGCACCGTCGCACCTACGTGGGTGCCTTGCCCGGCCGCATCATGCAGCTTGTGAAGAATGCAGGGGTGCGAAATCCCTTGATCTTGCTTGATGAAATCGACAAACTGGGGATTAGCTTCCAGGGAGATCCTGCGGCCGCGTTGCTGGAAGTGTTGGACCCGCAGCAAAACAATAGCTTCGTGGACCATTTTTTGGAAGTGCCGTTCGACCTCTCCAAGGTGATCTTCGTGACCACGGCGAACGTGTTGCATACCATCCCGCCCGCGCTGCGGGATCGCATGGAAGTGATCGAAATCCCCGGGTACACGGATGTGGATAAGCTGCATATCGCCCGGGAACACCTGATTCCCACCATCCTCGACGAACACAAAATGAAAAAGGCGCTGAAGTTTTCCACCCCTGCCATTCAGGAGATCATCCACGGGTATACAAGGGAAGCCGGAGTGCGCAACCTCCAGAGGGAGATCGCGAGTATCGTTCGCAAGGCAGCCCTGAAACTGCTGGAGTCCGGGAACAAGACCATGAGCCTTGGGAAAAGGCAGGTCACCGATCTGCTGGGGCCCGCCCGGTTCCTGGGAGAGGAGAAACTGGAAACGCCCGAAGTGGGGATTGCCATGGGTTTGGCATGGACCGCGGTGGGAGGCACGGTGCTGCAGATCGAGTCGCTGTTCCTTCCCGGGAAAGGCAATCTGCTGCTCACGGGGCAGCTGGGAGAAGTGATGAAGGAATCGGCGAAGATCGCGCTGTCCATCGCGCGCCACAAGTGTGGGCAGATGGACCAGGGTTTCTTTGACCACCACGACCTGCACTTGCACGTTCCGGAGGGCGCGGTGCCCAAGGACGGCCCTTCGGCCGGGATCACCATGGCCACGTCTTTGGTTTCCGCCATCGAGGGTCTGCCCGTGCGAAACGACATCGCCATGACCGGTGAGCTCACCCTGCGGGGAAAAGTGTTGGCCATCGGCGGGGTGCGCGAGAAAACGCTGGCGGCGTACCGCGTGGGAATCCACGAGGTGCTGTTGCCGCTGGAGAACAAGAAAGACGTGCAGAAAATCCCCGAAGAGGTGCAGAAGAAAATGACGTTTCACTTCGTGGAAAACATGGACCAGGTGCTGAAAATCGCCCTGGTGGGCAGCAAATGCTGAGAATCAAGTCCGTGGAACTGGTGAAGACGGTGTACCGCGCGTCGGATATCCTGTTGGATTCCATTCCCCAGTTCGCCTTCGTGGGACGTTCCAACGTGGGGAAGTCCACGTTGCTGAATGTTTTGCTGAACCGAAGGATGGCACTGGTGAGTTCCCGGCCGGGGAAAACACGTTCGGTGAACTATTTCTTGGTGAACAAGCTTTTCTACTTCGTGGATTTGCCCGGCTACGGTTTCGCGAAGGTTCCCCCCGCGGAAAAAGAGCGTTGGCAAAAGGTGATGAGTGCTTACTTCGAGAAAACCACCGCGTTGTACATGCTCTTTTGCCTCATGGATGCACGCCATCCCTTCGTGAAAAGCGACCGCTTTTTCTGGGAGTGGATATTGCCCTACCCCTTTTCCAAGGCGGTCGTGCTCACCAAGTCCGATAAGCTGAACGGGATGGAAAAGAAACGTTCGCTGGAGCAAACGCAGCAGGTATTGGAGGAGATGAAAATGCAGATTCCCGTTTTTCCGTTCTCTTCCCTGAAACGCATCGGAATTGACCCCCTTTGCAACTTCGTGCAGGAGATGTTGGGGTGAAACGTTTCCAGTTCCGGTTACAACGCATCTTGGATGTGTTCATCAAGAGGGTGGAGCAAGCCCGCTTGGAGATTTCCCGCTTGCTGGGTGTGCGCGCGGGGGTGGAATTTCGCATCCAGAACCAGCAGCTCTCCATCCGGCAGCAGCAAAGCACGTTCGCCGAGCAGCTGGGCAAGGGGAAGTTGCTGCCCAACGACGTGATGGTTTGGATGCATTTTTTGGATGCGGAATTCGAGGAACTTGCCCAGTTGTACAAGGAGCTGGAAAAGGTGAACCGCGAACTGGACCGCGCTCGCGAGGAATACCGCCAGTTGGACCGGAACAAGAAATCCCTTGAAAAACTCAAGGAGAAACAGTTTGACCAATTTTCCGTGGAATTCCAGAGGGTGGAGCAGTACGAAATGGATGAAATTGCCTCCCGGATCTCTTGGAATCCCATTCAAAACAGGAGGGAAACATGGCATTCGGAAAGTGGCAACAGCTAACCTGGGTGGACCATCCCCTGATTTTGCACAAGTTGACCATTATGCGCGACAAGAACACGGGGCCCAAGGAGTTCCGGGAGTTGCTCCGGGAGCTCACTTTCCTGCTGGCATACGAGGCGACGAGTAACCTTTCGGTGAAGGAAACGATGATTCAAACCCCCATCCGCGAAACAAAGGGCGGAACCATCAACGACAAGGACGTGGTGATCGTTCCCATCCTGCGAGCAGGGCTGGGAATGTTCGACGGCGTGTTGACGCTCTTGCCGAACGCGTCGGTGGGGTACATCGGGTTGTACCGTGACCCCGAAACGCATCGCCCGGTGGAATACTACGCAAAGATGCCGGACCTGCTGAACAAGGACGTGTTCGTGCTGGATCCCATGCTGGCAACGGGAAATTCCGCCGCGCGAGGCATTGAAATCCTGATCCAGGAAGGGGCAGAGGAATCCAACATCTACTTCCTTTCCCTGCTTTCCGCGCCGGAAGGCATTCAATCCCTCCTGGAGAAGTTCCCGCGCATCAAGATTTACACCGCTGCGGTGGATGAATGCCTGAACGAAAATGACTACATCGTACCTGGATTGGGAGATGCGGGTGACCGCCTGTACCGGACAAGGTAACCCTTTTTCCACCAGGCACCACAACAGGGAGTGAACGAAAAATGGCATTCCAAACGCTGTATCGCAAGTATCGCCCGAGGACCTTTTCGCAAGTGGCGGGCCAACACCCCGTGAAAGAACTCTTTCAAGCGGTGATTTCCCGCGACCAGGTGGCGCACGCGTACATCTTTTCCGGCCCCAGGGGTACCGGCAAAACCACCGTTGCGCGGATCCTGGCAAAAAGGTTGAACTGCCTCGACCCCAAGGGGAGCGAGCCGTGTAACGCTTGCGAGCAGTGCCTGGCCATTGATGCCAGTGCGCACTTGGACGTGGTGGAGATGGATGCAGCCTCCAACCGGGGAATCGACGATTTTCGCGCCATCCGCGAGAAAGTTTCCTACCGCCCCTCGCAGGGAAAATACAAGGTGTACATCATCGACGAAGTGCACATGTTGACCACGGAAGCTTTCAACGCCATTCTCAAGACCTTGGAGGAACCACCGCCCCACGTGGTGTTCGTGCTGGCCACCACGAATCCCGAAAAGATCCCGGAAACCATCTTGTCGCGCTGCCAAATCATTCCCTTCCGCAGCCTTTCGGAAAGTGATATCCGTTCCTTCTTGCAAGGCGTCGCACAACAAGAAGGATTTGCCATCTCCCCACCCGCGCTGGGTTTTATCGCCCGCTACGCCCGCGGGGGCATGCGCGATGCGTTGGTGCTCCTGGAGCAGGCCTACCAGGTTTCCCAGGGCGAAGGCGAGTCCGTGGGATTGGAGCAATTGAACGCATTGACCGGTGGTATCGAAGTGCAGGTCGTGGAAGAGTTCCTGGATGCGGCACTCGGCGGAGACAGCCAGACGGTGGTTCGGTTGGTGGAACGGTTGCATTCCGAGGGCAAGAGCTTCGAGAACTTCCTGTCGCAGGGCCTGGATTGCTTGGTGCAACGGATGGCTGGCACGCAGGCTTTCGCGCAAAACGTGGTCTTGGCACATCGCCTCGCGGAACTCGCGAACGTGTTGCGCTACGCCAGCAACAAGAAAAGCCTGCTGATCGTGGAAATGTTGTACTTCATGCAGCAACACGCGCCGGGAGTTTCCGCGCCACCCAAACCGGAAAATCCGCTTCCCAAAAGCGAGGAAAGGGTTGTGCCTGCCCCAGTCGCGGAGAAGGAGCCTGGTAATTTGGAACCGCTGCTGGCCATGTTGCAGCAGCAGCGCTTTGCCCTGTACGTGGCGTTGAAATGCCTTTCCACGGTTCCGGGGGAAAACAAGTACGCCCGTTTGCTGCTGGCCGAGAACCGGGAATACTTGCTTTCTACGGCGCTGCAAGCGGGTGTGCAAGTGGAGGAATATCTACCGGCACCCGGGGTGGAGGCGGTTTCCGGCCGAAGGAAGGTGCAGGGGATTTCCGATGTGCCCAGCGAGTTCCACGAGCAGTACAAGAAGGTGCTCAGCCTGTTCCCGGATGATGACGTGGAAATTTTCATCGAAGACGATACCGAATAATGGGAAACATGAAAAAGGAAGGATGATGGCATGGCCAAGAAAATGAGGAGTTTTGGAGGCAAAAGCTTCCGCAATCCCGCCACGAAAAAACCGGGCATGGACCAGCTGTTGCGGCAGGCGGAGTTGGCGCAGCAAAAAATGGATGCTTTTGAAGAGGAATTTGCCACCCGGCAGTTCGAAGCCAGCGCGGGAGGCGGTGCGATTAAGATCCAGATCCAGGGGGATTTCCGCATCCTGGATTTGGAGTATGACAACGATTTGCTGGAAGAGCCGGATGATTTCAAGGACTTGTTGACCGCGGCATTGAACCAAGCCATTGAGACCGTGAAGACCACCAAGGACCAGGAAATGGAGCAAATCACGGGGGGGATGGGGCTTCCCGACTTGGGGATTTGAGAAAGAAAAAAAAGTATGCTATACTTCGATGTGAAAAAAAGCACAAACGAATTTTAGATAACCTGGAGGTGTTTTATGTCGAACGTACGTATTGCAATCAATGGATTTGGGCGAATTGGTCGCCTGGTTTTCCGCGAAATGGCCAAGCGTGGTGGGTACGACGTCGTTTTGATCAACGATTTGACCGATGCTGCAACGCTGGCGCACCTGCTCAAGTACGACTCGGTGCATCGCAAGTTTAATGGTACCGTGGAAGCCCGCGAGAACGCCATCGTCGTGAACGGCAAGGAAATCCGCATCACCGCGATCAAGAACCCTGCCGAGCTGCCGTTGAAAGAACTGGGTGTAGACCTGGTGATCGAATCTACGGGTGTGTTCCGGAACAAGGAAAAGTGCCAGGGCCACTTGCAAGCCGGGGCGAAGAAGGTCATCATCACCGCTCCCGCCAAGGGTGAAGTGGACGCCACCGTGGTGCTGGGGGTAAACGACGAGGTTGTGAAGCCCGAGATGCAAGTGCTTTCCAACGCATCCTGTACCACCAACTCCATTGCACCGGTTATCAAGTTTTTGAACGACAAGTTTGGCATCGAATCGGGCCTGATGACCACGGTGCACGCCTACACGAACGACCAACGCATCTTGGATCTTCCCCACAGCGACTTGCGCAGGGCTCGTGCTGCTGCCCAAAACACCATCCCCACGTCTACCGGGGCTGCCAAGGCAGTGGGAATCGTCATTCCCGAGCTCAAGGGAAAACTGGACGGGATTGCTCTCCGCGTGCCCGTGTGCGACGGTTCCATCACCGACGTCACCCTGATGATGAAGAACCCCGTGACGGTGCAGGAAGTCAACGACTTGGTGAAAAAAGCCTGTGAAAACGAGCTTAAGGGCTTGTTCGCCTACACCGAAGACGAGCTGGTGAGCAGCGACGTGATCGGCACCACCGTTTCGGGAATCTTTGACTCCAAGCTCACCAAGGTCATGGGCGGACGCTTGCTCAAAATCGCCTGCTGGTACGACAACGAGTACGGCTATTCCTGCCGCGTTGTCGACCTGGTGGACATGCTGGAAAAAATGCTGTAAGTCTCGGGAAACCAAGGGCACGGGGTACCGTGCCCGTTTTTCCCGGTGAGGAGGAAAAGAATGGACAAGTTGACAATTCGTGATGTTCCCATCAAGGGACAAAGGTTGTTGATGCGCGTGGATTTCAACGTGCCCCTCGACAAGTCCACGGGAGAAATTACCGACGATAACCGGATTCGCGCCGCGCTTCCCACCATCCAGTACGCCATGGAGAAGGGTGCGAAAGTGATCTTGATGTCCCACTTGGGGCGTCCAAAGGGAAGCCCCGATCCAAAGTATTCACTCGCTCCTGTCGCCAAAAGGCTTTCGGAGCTTTTGCACGCCCCCGTTGCGTTTTCCCCCGAGTGTACCGGCGAACAGGCACAACAAATGGTAGCGGCTTTGAAGGAGGGAAGCGTGCTGGTGCTCGAAAACACGCGCTTCTACCCCGGGGAAACCAAGAACGATCCGGAATGGAGCACGGAACTTGCACAGATGGGAGACTTGCACGTGAACGACGCTTTCGGTACGGCGCATCGCGCGCATGCTTCCAACGTGGGTGTTGCCCAGCACATGCTTTCGGTTTCCGGGTTCTTGATGGAAAAGGAAATCGCGTTCTTGGGCAAGGTCGTGGAAAACCCCGATAAGCCCTACGTTGCCATCTTGGGTGGCGCGAAGGTTTCCGACAAGATCGGTGTGATCGAAAACCTGCTCCAAAAGGCGGATTGCCTGCTCATCGGTGGAGCCATGATGTTCACCTTCTGGAAGGCAATGGGGTACGGTACGGGGAATTCGCTGGTGGAAGACGACAAGCTGGAGCTGGCCAAGAAACTGATGGCGGATGCCAAAAGTGCGGGAGTGGAACTTGTGCTTCCGGTGGATACCCTGGTTGCCGAAAAAATGGAAGCCGGAGCACCATCAAAGGTGGTCACCGCGGAGCAAGGAGTGCCCGAAGGGTTCATGGGACTGGACATTGGTCCCGCTTCCATCGAGTTGTTCCAGCAGAAACTTTCCGGGGCGAAGACCGTCGTGTGGAATGGTCCCATGGGTGTTTTCGAGCTGGAGGATTTTGCAAAAGGCACCCTCGCTATTGCCCAATCCCTCGCGAAGCTGCAAGACGCGATCACCGTCATTGGCGGGGGAGACAGCGCTGCTGCCATTGGCAAGTTCGGGCTGGAAGACCGCGTAACACACGTTTCCACGGGTGGCGGTGCTTCTCTGGAAATGCTGGAAGGCAAAATCCTTCCTGGGTTGCAAAGCATTGGAGACAAAAAAAAAAGTAGACCCGTGCTGATTGCCGGGAACTGGAAGATGTACAAGACTCCCTCGGAAGCCCGCAGTTTCGCGCGCGTGTTGTTGCAGGGAATCGGCAAGGTCCATCCCAAAGTGGGTGTCACCGTTTGCCCCACCTTCGTTTCGCTGGAAGGCGTGCAAGACATTCTCACCGGGTCCGGCATCCACGTGGGGGCGCAAAACATGTACCCCGAAAACGAGGGCGCGTTCACCGGGGAAGTCTCACCGGAAATGCTCAAGGATATCGGGGTAGAGTCCGTCATCCTGGGACACTCCGAGCGCCGCGCCATTTTCAAGGAATGCGATGAACTCATCAACCGCAAGCTGAAAATGGCATTGGAGCAACGCCTGGTCCCGATTTTCTGCCTGGGAGAGGTGTTGGAAGAGCGCGAAGCGGGAAAGACCTTCGAAGTGCTGGAACGGCAGTTGGAGAAGGGTCTGAAAGACTTGGGACCGGAAGGCATGGAAACGGTGATCATCGCCTACGAACCCGTTTGGGCGATTGGAACCGGAAAGGTTGCCACGCCTGCCCAAGCACAGGAAGCCATCGCGTTCATTCGCAACTGGCTGCAAAACAAGTTCGGGGAGCACACTGCGCAGAACACCCTTATCTTGTACGGTGGGAGCATCAAACCGGCCAACTTCGCGGGGATCCTATCGCGGCCCGACATCGATGGTGGCTTGGTGGGCGGTGCCAGCCTGAAGGAAAGTTTCATCGAGTTGGTGCGCATCGCGCGAAGAATGATGGCATAATCAATGCAACGAGTCCCGGGGGGCAGGGTGGTTCGCCTTCCCGGGGCTTTTTCATGTGATTTGCACGGGAGGAAAAACATGGCATCCAATCCCGGGGACAAGACCTCGTGGTACTTGAAACGATACGGCATTGTGCTCAAGAAATCGTTGGGGCAAAACTTTCTCTCCAATGCGCAGGTCGCGCAGCGCATCGTGGCGGCCGCGGAGGTGGTTCCTGGGGAAAGCGTGTTGGAAATCGGCGCCGGTGCCGGAACGCTCACCGAATCCTTGTTGCAAGCGGGGGCAGGGGTGGTAGCGGTGGAAATCGATTCGCGCCTGGCGGTCGTTTTGCGGGAGCGTTTCAAGCAACAGCCTTCCTTTGAGCTCGTGCTGAAGGATTTCATGAAGCTCTCCCCCGACGAGTTACCGGGTACACCCCCACGCAAGACGGTTTCCAACTTGCCCTACCAGGTAGGTACGGCCATGCTTTCGCGGTTGTGGAAACAATGGGGTTCCGTCGAGCAAATGGTGGTGATGTTGCAAAAGGAAGTGGCGCAGAAACTCGTGGCGCAGCCTTCCACGCAAGGCTATGGAAGCCTGACGTTACTGGCAGGGTTTTTCTGCGAGGTGACCCAGTTGTTTACCGTTTCCTCCGGGCACTTCGTGCCCAATCCCAAGGTGGAATCCAGCGTGGTGCGGCTGGTGCGCAAGGCGCATACCCCCGTGCCAAAGGATCGTTGGGAGGATTGGGAAACGTTCGTGTTCCAGGCGTTTCACAACCGCAGGAAGATGCTGAAGAACAACTTTTCTCCCCCCGCGCAGATGGAACGGCTGTTGGAGACCCGTGGGCTTTCTCCCCGGTGCCGGGCGGAAGAACTCGACCTGGAACAGATGGTGGGTCTTTTTCAGGCCTGGGAAACTGCCCCGTCGGAATAGGGAGTCTTCGTTTTCCAGAACGTCTGTATGGCCTCGGGAATGGAGAGCGTGGGGGAAACCCGTTGGTAATGCTTCCATTCGGGGGGGAACAACTTCTTGTAGGTGGAGTGGGAAAAACGCTTATCGATGAGCAACACCACCCCCTGGTCCTTGTGTGAGCGAATCACCCGGCCCACTGCCTGCATCACCTTGTTCATCCCCGGGTACACGTAGGAAAAGGAGAACCCGGTGGAACCCGTAGTGCTGCCCGACTTGGCAGGGTTTTCGGAGAAGTACTCCTTGATGAACTCCCGTTCCAGGCAAATCTGTGGAAAGCCAACCCCCACGATGATGGCGTTGTTGAGGCGCTTTCCCACCAGGTCTATGCCTTCGCCGAAAAGCCCGCCCATCACCGCGAAACCCACTACGGGTTGGTTGGGGGCATCTTGGAAGGATTCCAGGAAGTACTCGCGATCGCTTTCCGCCATGCCCGGTGTTTGCACCAGCACTTTCTGCTGGGGGAGCAACCCCTTGAATTCGTCGAGGACCATCTGCAAGTAGGCATAGGAGGGGAAAAACACCAGCGAATTCCCCGGGCTACTCTGCACCACTTGGGCGATGTCGTTTGCCACCTGCAACTTTGACTGGCTTCTTTTTCGCCACGTGGTTTCGATGCGATCATCCACGAGCAGGCACAGGTTCTTCTGGGGAAAGGGTGAGGGCAGTTCCACGCGGTTGGTTTCCGATTGTTCCCCCAACACCTGCAGGTAGTATTCCATGGGATTGAGCGTGGCGGAGAAGAACACCCCGGAGCGCACGTTCTCCATGCGTTTCTGGATTTCCGGACCCGGGTGCACGCAAAACACCTTCCAACTGTAATCGTACCGCTGCCGTGATTCGTACAACCGGTACCGCTCGTCCATGCGCTCCAGCGCTTTTTGAAAGGCATGCACCTCGAAAAAGACCTCCTGCACCTTTTCTTTCCACTCCGAGAACCCCCGTTTGCCCAAGAATTCCCCCGCTGATTCGCAGAAGTCTTCCAGGGTGTCTCGCGTGCCGCGGTACAAGGGTTCCATTTCTCTCTCCGCGAAATCGGTTTTCTCGATCTCGGACAGGTGTTGCACCATGGCATTCTGCAGCGAACGCAGGTCGTACAGCATCGCGCGCTCCACCGCTCCCAGTTGCATTCCTTCCACCGCCGAGAGTATGGCGGAAATGGGTGCCAGATGTAGTGAGGCGGAAAACATTTCACGGGAGCGGTCCACGAGGTTATGGGCTTCGTCCACCAGTACGGCGAAATCAGTTTTTTCGTCAAAGAAACGTCGGAGGTAGGCCTTGGGGTCGAAAAGGTAGTTGTAGTCACACACCACGAGGTCGGCAACGAGGGAAAGGTCCAAGGAGAGTTCGAAGGGGCACACTTGCTGCTGCTGGGCTACTTGCTGCACCAGTTCGCGATCCCAGTGGTCGCTGCGGAACACCTCCTCGATGGCAGCATCAACCCGGTCGTAATGGCCAAGCGCGAAGGGACAGAAGTCCGGGTTGCATCCTGGGTGCGAGAGCGGGCAAATCTTGTCGCGAGCGGTGATCACCAAGCTCTTGAGGGCCAAGCCCTTTTCGCGCATGTGCTGCAACGAGTTTTCCACCACGCTGCGCGTGATGGTCTTGGAGGTTAGGTAAAACACCTTGGAACAATGGCCTTCGCCAAGCGCCTTGAGCGAGGGGAACAGCGTTGCCAGCGTTTTGCCGATACCCGTGGGCGCCCGCACGAAGAGGTGCTCGCCGTTGCGCACCGCTTTGAATACACGTTCGCCCATGTCACGTTGGCCACGGTGGTAATGGGGAAAGGGAAAGGAGAGCCCCTGAAGGGCTTCATCGCGCTGGGCTTTCCATTTCTGCAACCGCGCATGCTTTTGCAAGAACCGCTGCATGAGATCGGAAACGAAGGAATCCAAATCCGCACGGTTATATTCTTCGTCCACGTGGCGGATGTTCTCCGAAGGCAATTGCACGTACGTCAGACGAAGGGTCAGCTTCTGCAGGCCCTGCTGGTGGGCCAGCATCCAGCCGTAGCATTGCAGCTGCGCCCAGTGCCGGGGATTGTAGATCTCCGCGAAGGATTCCAACGACGCGGAGGTGGTTTTGATTTCTTCCACCAGCCATTCGCCATCGTGGTGCAACACCCCATCTGCCCGGCCGCTGAGCAGCACCTGGTATTCCTCGCTTTCGAACAGCTTGGACAGGAAGAACTCCGCCTCGTATCCCCTGGGGGCGTTGGCCTGCAGCTTGCGATGGATTTTTCCTCCCTCCAGCATTCCCGGAAGGGAAAAGAAACGGTTATCGATGTTGCCGCTGCGCATGGTGTTCTCCACCAACGAGCGAACCGATATTTCAACAAGGGTTTTGCCAGGCACGTAACGTTCCTTTCCAAAAAAAGGGTCTACGCATGCATTGTATCATTCAACGCCTGGGTTGTAAAGGTGTGGGTGCAGGAAAAATCCCAACCGCGATGCCGAAGGGTAAAGCCCTGCCCGGAGAGAACGTGT
>DAOPKN010000037.1:0-21942 GCA_035391225.1 Thermotogota bacterium | reverse complement strand
AGGTGATCTTTCCAGGCATACGAAACATACCATCACCGCCTTTATCCAAGGATAGAACAAGTATAGCACAATCAGCGGGCCGCAAGCGTCTTCCTGGGACCGCCGCAGCCCACTGCGGCTGTTTGGACCTGCGTCACGAAAAAAAAAGCCCGGGTTTCCCCGGGCAACTTGGAAGTCGTTTTCTTCAATGGATCTCGATCAACGCGTCGTCCATGATCTTGGGTGCATTCTCCGACGGCGCGGTGAACCCCCATTTTCCCGGGTTGGGGGAAACGGGGCGCAGCAGCGCTTCGATGCCATCGTAGTCGAAGGTCGTCACGTACAGCTTCCATCCTTCCAGCGACGTGGTGCCCAGTGTTTCCATGGGCAAGAACAACGTTACGGTGCGGGTGATGTCGTCCGCGCGCACCGATGGCGCAGGCGTTACCGAAACACCGTAGGCATCCGGACCCGCGCCCTCGGAGGAAAACACCGCGATCGACCAGCCCGTGGCGTAGATCTCGTAGTCCCAGTCCATGCCCTCGGGCATTTGCGCCTGCTGCATGGGAAGGTCTTTCGCTCCAACCTTGGACGGGTCGTCGAAGAAAAGTTGGAAGGTCACGTGGTCAAACCCGTTGTTGGGCGTCCACCCGGACGTCAAGTCGGTCATCTGCATCTCGATCTTGAGCATCTGCCCGATCTGGCTGAGCGTGACGTGGCGGATGTCCATTTGGTTCAGAAAACCCCCTTCGCCCTTGGGAGGTAGGTAGGTTCCACTTGGACCGGTATCGTCACCTTCCGGGTCGGACACCTCTGCCAGCACCCGGATGGGAATCTGCAGGTTCACGCGGTACGTGGGGGAATACTCCGAGTCGATGGGCCGGCGGCCGTAGCCCTTGGCAAACACCCGGTGCTCGCCGGACACGAAATCGGCCAGTGTCACCGGCACCGACCAGCTTCCATCCTCTTCCACGTCCACCACCGCGTAGGGGTCTTTCACACCGTCGAAGTACAATCGCACCTTCTTCGCATCCCGGGAAGTCCCCGAGATCACGAAATCCTCCTCGAAGGTGGGGATTTCCGACAACCCCGAAATGTCCACGTCCAGCACCGGGGGTTCGGAGGTCTGGTACCGGTCGGAGAAACGGAAAACCCCGATGGCCTTGGCATCCAGCAAGCGGTTCAACACCCCACCGCGCTCCACCACGATGTCACGTGGCATCATTCCGTCCACCAGCACCGGTTCCAGGATGCTTCCTTCCGGCCACCCGGTTTGCACACCGGAGGCATACTCCGCCTTGGGAGAGGTGTTCATGAGCACCAGGTACTGTCCCTGCTCGCCATCCACGCGGTACAGCAGCGGCCCGGGCCCGATGGCATCGCTGTACAAAACCTCCACCTTCCCCTCCCGGAAATCCGGAACCTGCGCGCGGAGTTGGGTCAACTTCTGGATGTACGCGTACAGGATGCCCTCCTCCACGAAGTGATCCACGCCCCCGGATTCGAAACCACCGGCAAACATGGTGGCGCGGGTTTCCACGAAACCTTGCTCGGTGCCGTAGTAGATGCAGGGAATGCCGGGAATGGTGAAGAGCAACGTGAGCGCTTGCTTCAGGTCGTTGTTCTGCGCACCTTTCAGGAAACGCGCCATGTCGTGGTTGTCCACGAAGGTAATCAACCGCTTGCCCGCGAAGAACTGCTCTCGTTGTTCCAGGCGGTAGGCCATGAGCTCGGTGGGCTTGCCCTCCTTGAACACGCGGTGGATCTCGGTGAGCAACGGGAAATCCAGCATGGCGTTGAACCCAAGCTCGAAGTAGCGGGATAGGAGCTGCTCGCCGTTGTTCTCGAAGGGCGCCGGAGTCACCCATGCTTCGCCGTACACCAGGAAATCGTCCTTCCCCTGCGCGGATGCGTGCGGAAAAATGCCCTCCGGCGCGAGCAAGAAATCGGGCCAGAAATCATCTTCCACGTAAATCACGGTATCCACGCGGTAGCCGTCGATGCCGCGATCGATCCAGTTCCGGAACACACCCTTCAGCGCATCGCGTACCAGGGGGTTCTCGGTGTTCAGGTCATCGAGATCGGCGAACTCGCTGTTGCGCCGATCAAGCTGTTCGATTTCCGAGGGCCAGTGGTACACGTTCTGGGCACGTTGCTCCGGGTCGTTGAAATCGTTCCAGCAAAAGGGCTCTCCCAGGGGGCCATCCGCCGGCACGCTTTCCGTGTTCGCGCTGTACACCCCGGTGGAGGGATCGTAGTGGAAGAAGTTTCCGGTGTGGTTGCATACGATATCCTGGATCACCCGCATCCCCCGGGCATGGGCCTGGCGGATGAATTCCTCGTAGAGTGCGATGTCCCCGATGTGCGGGTCGATGTCGGAAAAATCCCGTGCCCAGTAGCCGTGGTAGCCACCGTAATCCACCGACTCGTCCCACCACTGCCCGGAAACCGGCGGGGTGATCCAGATCGCCGTGGCGCCCAGGGCCTGGATGTAGTCCAAGGAATCGATCAGCCCTTGCAAGTCCCCACCGTTGTACTTGGAGTTGAGGGTTCCCGTTTCGATGCCGCTTTCGGTTTGCACGTCGTTGGACGTGTCCCCGTTGGCGAAGCGGTCGGTCATCAGGAAGTAAATCACTTGGTCTTCCCAGCGGAAAGGCACTTCCGAAGTGGCAGAAAAGGCAGATAAACACAGAAGCACGCTGACCAGGAGTAGGAAACTTTTCCTTGCTCTCATTCCAATCCCTCCTTTGCATGTTTCCCTGCCCTGCGGAACCAGAACAGGTAGAGGAAGAACGCGTACACCAAGAGCCCCCCCATGGTGTAGAGGTAGTAGGAAGTGTTTCCCGTGCTCAGCGCCATGGCGGGCAGGTTGAGCAGCGCGATCAACGGTAGCCCGAAGAAGATCGCCACCCCGCTCCCGAAAATCAGGTTCTCCGAGGCCCCGGTTTCCAACAGCGGGTCCACCTCCCGCAGCAGCGCCATGCCGGTGGAAATGGTACCCGTGAGGTTGCCGAAAAAGGCCAGGGTATTGGGCAGCACGTTCTTCTTCACAGTCTTGCGCACCACGAAATGCACGTAGAAGAACGTGAAAATCCCCCCGGCGAACGTGATGAAGAAAATCGGCCAGAAGTAGCGGTAGATGCGTTCCAGTGCAACCGCGCTGATCGAGGCTGCCACCATGAAATCAAAGGCGAAGCCCGCGATGCGCTGCAGCAGGAAGTTGTTCAGGTAGTTCTCCTTGGCGATGCCCTTCTCGTGTAGCTTGTTGTACACGAAGCGGAACACGAAAGCGAGGATAGCCCCAAACACGAAATGGAATCCCCACAGCACGGTACCAAACGTGGTGCCAAACGTTCCCAGCGGCGCCATCAGCCAGTTGATCAGCCGCAGCAACAACATCACGCCCACGTACACGACCGCGATGATCACCATCTGTATGGTCAGGCCATCCATGTCCGAAAACTCGAAATCCTTCACCAACACGCTCTTCTTGTCCACCACTTCCACGTGTTCCTTGCGCCGGCGACCCTTGGCGAAGATGTTGAGAATCACGATGCCTCCCAGCGTGGCCCATCCAAAACCTGCCGCAGCAACCGCAAGCCCCACCGCACTCCCGTTGGGAAGCCCCAGCGTCTGCCACTGCGACCCGATGGAATACGCCTGCCCCGGGCCCTGCCCGAAACCAAGCGGCAACAACATCCCGATGATAGGAGAAACCCCTTTATCGGCGAGGTTCCACAGCAAGGACATGGCAAACCCCAAAATTCCCTGCACCAGGTAGGTGGAAACAATGATCAGCCCGGCGTTCAACGAGTTCCAATCCTTCTTTTTTTCCATCTGTCGCAGGCTCAAGCTGATGAACCCGATGGCCATGAGGTGGTAGATGATCTGTCCCAACACATCCACGTCCAACGGAACCCAGTTCAGGAGGTTTGGCCCCAGGATCAACCCGAAGAAACCGGCAAGGATTGCATTGGGAATGATGAAACGCCGGAAAAAGGGTACGAAGCGCTTCAAAAGGATCGCGCAGGCGAAGAACAGCAAAACGTAAATCACATCGTCAATTTTTGTCCAGTACATGTTCCCCTCCAGTCAGGACTTGGTAGCTGCTGAAAAAGAGCAGCGAATCCCTTGGTAAGTATGCGTGCACAACGTGTTGCTCCGTTGAAAATTCCACCATGTTCTCCACGTACGGGTTCACACCTTTCATTTCCTCGAAACCAAAGGAAAGGCTTCCCGCCTCGAACCACCCGTTGCATAGGGAGAACTTCGTTTCTACCTTCTTTTCCACCCGGTAGTTCTCGCGGTTGCGGAAAAAAAGGCGGCCGTTTTCCAGTGGAAGGCTGGAATGAACCTTCCAGTACTCCTTCAATCGCGCCAACTGGTCCTGGAAGAAGCGATCCAAGGGTTCGCCCCCCAGCGTTCCATCCAGTTTCACCTCGGCGCAAAAAGAGCACTGGTTACAGCGAACTTGGTTTGCTTCGCCGTGCAAACCCCGGTAACTTCCGCAAGAGGGACAAAACCATGCCAGCCGCTCGATGCCCAGAGCACGGTCTTTGCCCACGTAGGGATTGGAGCGTTCTTCTTGCCATTCCCAATCCGATGTTTTCAAGAAATCAAGCGCCTCTCTCCCCTTGAACAAGCGAGTGCGGATTTCCACGATTCCCTTGCGTCCTTTCTCCGCCCACCGCGGATGGCAGAGGTAGGCACCATTGACCCTCACCGCAAGGATGTCACAGCTTACCTTGTCCAACAACTTCTCCGTCCCCGCGGGAAACGAACCCGTGTTTCCATCCCACGTTGTGGAGCCTTCCGGGAAAATCCCCACCACTCGACCGGTTTTGAGCGCACGGAAAACCGCGCGAATGGCGTGCAGGTCGGGGATGTTCTTCTGCTTGGAGATGGCGTGGGCTTGACGGAGAAGCCATCCCACAACCGGGTGCCGGAAGGAAGCCCGAGACGCCACCCAGGAAATGGGATAGGGAAAAAAGCCCGTGAGGAAAAAGGGGTCAAGGATATTGGTGTGGTTTGCCACCAGGAGGAAAGGCGGATCCGGGACCGGGCCGTTGTAGCGCAAGGTGAACCGGCGTTTCATCCACCAGCGAAGGGGAGGGGAAACAACCCTCCATATCCAGGGAGTCTTGGAAAAATCCATCACCATTCGACTCACTCCCTCTGCCCTTTCCAGGCACCCAACTCCGCACGAACGAGCGCAAACTTCCGAACAAGATCCCGCAGGAGGACGGATACCTGTTCCGCGTCCCGCGTGGCGGATTCTTCCTCCTGGACGATTTCCCCGAGCCTTTGGCAAATCTGGCTGAATCCCACCGCCCCCACGTAACGTGCCCCCACCTTCATTCCGTGGACAAGGATACGGAAACTCTCCAGGTCTCGCTCTTGCCAGTGGCGGGAAAGCTTTTCCAGTCGCCCGGGTGTTTCTTCCAGGAACAGGGTCACGACCTGCGAAAGGATCTGGCGGTCTCCCCCGGTATATTCCAGCGCGGAGAACAGGTCCACTTCCTGGGAGGAAACTTGGGCGGGGAAAACCTTGCGCAGCTCCTCGGCAAAGCGCAGGCTATCTAAAGGTTTGGTCAGAAACCCATCCACACCTGCTTCGCGAAGATCCAGTTCCGGGGATTTCACGCTCGCGGAAAGAATGATCACCGGGATGCGCGAGCTGCGAGCATGCGTGGCCTCCCATTCGCGCAACTGGCGAGCAGCTTGCAAACCATCCATCCCGGGCATCTTGTAATCCATCAGGATCAAGTCAGGAGGGTTGCTCATTGCCATTTCCAGGGCTTGCCTGCCATCGGAAGCTGCCTCTACCTTCCATCCCTGTTTTTCCAGCAACAAGCGCGCAACGCGTCGGTTCACGGGGTGATCGTCCACAAGCAATACCCGGCGCACGCCCGGAAATGGGAGCCCCAACCGGGAACCCTTTTTCTTTTGCTGGCTCTCGGAAAAGGCAAGTTGCTGTTCGCCGCGCAGAGGTTGCAAGGGCACCGAAAACCAGAAATGACTTCCCTTTCCCGGCTCGCTCTTCACGTGGATTTGCCCCCCCATCATCTCCACCAGCGCGCGCGAAATGGAAAGCCCCAGCCCCGAACCTCCGAAACGTCGGCTATCCGAGCGGTTGGCCTGCGAAAATTCTTGGAACAACATGGCAACCTTGCTGGCTTCGATTCCGATACCCGTATCCACGAAATCGAAAAGCACCTGTTGCTTACCCCCGACTTTCTCTTCCCCCACTTTCACGCGCACGGACCCCTTCTGCGTAAACTTCACCGCATTGCCCAGAAGGTTGATCAACACCTGCTGCAATCGCAGCGGATCCCCGGAAAAATATCGGGGAAGTGCGGGATCGAGGAGGAGCGCGGTGTCAAGGCCTTTTTTCTTCGCGGAAACAAACAGGAGCGACGTGTTGCGCTCGACGATCTCGAGCAGGTCAAATGGAACGGTTTCCAACTCCATCTTCCCCGCCTCGATACGGGAGAAATCCAGGATGTCGTTGATGATCACCAGCAAGGATTCACCGGAAAAACGCACCGTTTCCAGGTAATCCCGTTGCACTTCGTTGAGTGGGGTTTGGGAAAGCAACTCCACCATCCCCAGGATACCATTCATGGGCGTGCGGATCTCGTGGCTCATGCTGGCAAGGAAACGACTCTTCGCCCTGTTGGCCTTTCGCGCGATGTTCCGCGAACGGTACACCAACACCACCAGGAAAAGCAGCATCCCCACCCCCAAAAGCGCCAGGGTAAACAAGGTGTAAAAATTCTCCTGTGCCTCGAACAACCGGGGATCTTCGCTATACGACGCGAGGTATCCCAAGTGCTCCCCCGAAAGGTCTTTCAAAGCCAAGAACGTCACCACGATCTCGCGAGAATCGAATCCCAAAACCCGGACGAACGAATCCCCCTGCTCCTTGAAAAAATCCCCCGGTTCCAATTGCTGGTTGATACTTCGTATCTGCTCCAGGGAAAAACGGGAATGGGGAGAAAGGAAGGGTTCGCCGTTGCCCCCCATTTTACCGGGCAGAAAGAACATCACGCTGTCTCCGAACATCTCCCCGATTTGCTGGCACACCGCCGAAAGGTCCATTCCCAACTCCACGAAGCCCAGGAAGCGTTCCTCGTGGAAAAGCGGAAATACAAAGAGGTAGCACGCGGAATCCCCCTCGTATTGCACACCTTGGAATCGTTCAAAAAAAGGTTCCGAAGCAGGGAGGGAAAAAGCATCGGGTGAAACCGCTTGCTCGGAGGAAGCAAGGGGCATTCCATCCGCAAGAGAAAGGCGCAGCCAGGAGAAAGAAAAGGGTTGCAGGTTCTGCAAAAGCATATCCACGCGTTGTTGGAGCAGCGAAGAGTACAGCTGACGGTGCTCGGGGTCGTTCAATGCCTGGTTCATGACGTCCCGGATCACGGGTTGGTCAATGAAATGGAGAAACCAGAAGGAGGAAAGGCTCTCGTAGTTCGAAACCGCACTCCGAAAACGGGTATCGAACTCCGCGATCAGGAGTTCCGCGGTACCCTGAGACGTTTTTTGGAACTGCAACCAAAGCGCTACCATCCAAATGGCGCCAATGGTCACGATGAGTATCCCGATGAAAAGCGGTTTCTTGAACATTCCCCCAAAGAAGACCAATCCCGGATACCTCCAGAGTGACACGATCCCCACCCTCACATTTTACCACACATCCCCATCCGCGCTCCCTTTATCCTTGACAAAAACCTTTCGGAGTGCTATAAAAGTTTAGGAGGGGACCCACGTGAAACCAGTGCCAAAAAGCCCGCAGAACCTGCACGACAAGATCCGCAACCGAGCCCGGGAGCTCTTCTTCTCCCAGGGATACGACCACACCGACATGCGGCAAATCGCCCAGGAATGCGGCATCGCCGTGGGAACGCTGTACAACTACTTCTCGGGCAAGGAAGCCCTTTTCGCCGCCATCCGCGAGCAAAGCGTGGAAGAGTTCGAGCAGTCCATCCAACGCTTTTTGTCGGTGCCCCGCCCTTTTCCCCGCAACCTCAAGGAATTCTCGTTCTTCCTTCTCCAAAACTTCATCGACTCCATTGGTCTATGGAAGGGGTTCATCGAGGTTTCGCTGTTGAAAAACATCAACGACTTCTTTTTGCAGGTGGGCAACCTTTCCGACTTCGCGGACCTCAACCGCGCCGTGGAAGTCATGACGGGGATGATTTCCGAGCATTACAAGGCGCTTGCCATCCCTCCGCCCCTGCACCCCTACAAAACCGCAAAGTCTCTCCTGATGACCATCTTCGGGTTGTGCATCGAACCGCCTGAGGAAATTTCCCACAGCCTGCAATTTCTCGACCGTTTCCTCCAAACCCTGTTCGAGAGCAAGGACCCCCGTACCATCCACGAAACGTGATACAATACTTAAGAACAAAAAAACAATCAAAAATTTCTGGGGAGGTTGGAACATGAACCAGGATATTTCCCGAGCCATGGCCATCCAGCTGGACGGGCCGTTGCCACAGAAACTCCCATTCGATCCCTCTATTCGCCGGGCTCCACGCCGCGAGCTTGCACTTTCACCGGAAGAAATGACCCTCGCGCTGCAAAACGCTCTGCGCTACGTTCCCGAAGAATTCCACCGCGAGCTTGCACCGGAATTCCTCGACGAACTACTCGCACACGGGCGGGTGTACGGCTACCGTTTTCGCCCGGAAGGCGCCATCAAGGGAAAAGCCATCGAACAGTACCAAGGAAAATGTCTCGCGGGGAAAGCCTTCCAGGTGATGCTCGACAACAACCTCGACTTCGACGTGGCGCTCTACCCCTACGAGCTGGTGACATACGGTGAAACGGGGCAGGTATGCCAGAACTGGATGCAGTACCGCCTCATCAAGCGCTACCTCGAAGAACTCACCGACGAGCAGACGCTGGTGGTGATGTCTGGTCACCCGTTGGGGTTGTTCCATTCTTCGCCCCAAAGCCCCCGGGTGGTGATCACCAACGCCTTAATGGTCGGGTTGTTCGACGATGGACCCAACTGGGCGCGGGCACAGGCACTGGGCGTGGCGAACTACGGCCAAATGACCGCGGGGGGCTGGATGTACATCGGGCCACAGGGCATCGTGCACGGCACGTTCAACACGCTGCTTAACGCGGGACGCCTCAAGCTGGGAGTTGCACCCGATGGCGACCTGTCAGGTCATCTCTTCGTGTCTTCCGGGCTGGGAGGCATGAGCGGAGCGCAGGGAAAAGCCGTGAAAATCGCTGGCGGAGTGGGCATCATCGCCGAAGTGGACCCCTCGCGTATCCAGACGCGGGTAGACCAGGGCTGGGTGGACGAGGTGCTCTCCGACGAGCAAGATGCCTTCGACCGGGCGCTCCAAGCGGCAGCCCAAAAGCAATCGCTGGCCATCGCCTTCCAGGGAAACATCGTCGACCTTCTGCAATACGCCGTGGACCACCAGGTTTCCATCGACCTGCTGTCAGACCAGACCTCCTGCCATGCTCCCTACGACGGGGGATACTGTCCGCAGGGCATGAGCTTCGCGCAGCGCACACAGATGCTGAAAAACGACCACGAAACCTTCTGCCAGCGCGTGGACGCCTCGCTTCGCCAGCACTCCCAGCTGGTGCGCACCCTGGTAGAACGGGGAACGTACTTCTTCGACTACGGCAACAGCTTCCTCAAAGCCGTGTACGATGCGGGAGAAACCTCCATCGCAAAGAACCCCGACGACCCTTCCGCGGGATTCATCTTTCCCTCCTACGTGGAAGACATCATGGGCCCCATGCTCTTCGACTACGGCTACGGCCCCTTTCGCTGGGTTTGCCTGAGTGGTAACCAACAAGACCTGTTGAAAACCGACCAGGCAGCCATGGATTGCATCGACCCCAAGCGAAGGGGGCAAGACCGCGACAACTACATCTGGATCCGCGATGCCCAAAAGAACAAGCTGGTGGTGGGCACCCAGGCGCGCATCCTCTACCAGGACGCGGCCGGGCGACGCGATATTGCCCTTACCTTCAACCGCATGGTACGGGAGGGCGAAGTGGGCCCCATCATGCTGGGCCGCGACCACCACGACACCGGGGGCACCGATTCCCCCTTCCGCGAAACCGCGAACATCAAGGACGGCAGCAACATCATGGCAGACATGGCCACGCAATGCTTCGCGGGAAACGCCGCGCGGGGCATGAGCCTGGTTGCGCTGCATAACGGGGGAGGTGTGGGCATCGGCAAGGCCATCAACGGCGGCTTTGGTTTGGTGCTGGATGGAAGCGAACACGTGGACGAAGTGATCAAAAGCTCCATCCCCTGGGACGTGATGTGCGGTGTGGCACGCCGAGCATGGGCACGCAACCCCCATTCCATGCAAACCGCCGCAGAGTACAACATCGCCAACCCCGGCAAGGACCATCTCACGTTGCCTTTCCTTGCCGACGAGCACTGGCTGCAATCCCTTGTGGAGAAGAAACTTTCCCAGTAAGCCATCCCAAGTGACTCCGGAGGTGCATCACCATGTTCCAGAAAATCCCGTTGCCAGTCAAGATCACGTTCCTTTGGGCCCTCACGGGGGCTGTTGCTGCCATCATCCTCGGGTGGGTCGTCAGCATCCAACTCACCGACACCATCCGCGAGCAACTGGGGAACCGTGCGCTTTCCATCGCCCAAGCCGTGGCCTCCCAAATCGACGGGGATGACTTCCAATCCCTGCTGGATGCTGGAGAGCCCGTGGAGGATTTGTACGAACCCACGCGGAAAGCAATGAACCAAATCCTAACGCGTACTGGCGCCAAGTACCTGTACACCATCGTTCCACTGCAAGGGGAGACCTTGATGTACGTGATCGACGGCACCGACCCCAATTCCGACGATTTCTCCGTGTACGGTGACGAAGATACCATGGACAATTACACCGAAACCCTCCTGGAAGCTTTCAACGGCAAGGATGGCGCGGATGCAATGGAGTACGAAACCGATTGGGGAGTTTTGATCAGCGCTTTTGCCTCCATTCGAAACAGCCGGGGGCAAGCCATTGGCGCGGTGGGGTGCGATTTCCCCGTGGAAAAAATCTCGGTCATCACCCGGAACGTACGCCTCTGGACCATCTTGATGGTTGTTTTCATTGCGCTGGGAAGCTCGTTGCTCAGCTGGCTTTTCACCACCTATTCCTTTGGAAATCCCATGAAAAAGATGGCCAAGGCTATCGACGCCTTCAGCAAGGGAGACCTCACGGTGCAGTTATCCTCCGGAGGTGGGGTAGATTTCCAGAAGTTGGACAACCACTTGAACCAGGGGGTGGAAAACTTCGGGAAGATCCTTTCTCCGTTGCTGCAACTGGCGGATGGGTTGGAAGACCTTTCGCGCAAGAGTTCTACCAACCTACAAACCCAGGCCACCAAGATGAACCAAATCGTGGAAAAGGTGCAAAACGTGGACCGAAACGTACAACAGGGAACGGGCTCCATTGAGCAACTGGTCTCTGGCATCGGGGAAATCAGCTCGGGCTCGGGGGAAATCGAAACCCTGACCCGCGACCTGCAATCCCGAAGCGCCGACACGGCGACGGCGGCCAACGAGGGCCAGGAAATCATCGAGCAAATCGGGACCGCCATTGAGAAAGCCAAGGGCCAAACCGACAGCACCATCCAGCAAGTTTCCACGCTCACCGGCCAAACCGACAAGGTGCAAAACATCGTCACCACCATCGGTGCCATCGCCGAACAGACCAACCTGTTGGCGCTGAACGCCGCCATCGAGGCCGCGCGTGCCGGGGAAGCGGGCAAGGGCTTCGCCGTGGTGGCCGACGAGATCCGCAAGCTCGCCGAGGAGAGCCAGCGCTCCGCCAAGGACATCGCCACCATTCTCAAGGCCATCGACGGAAGTTCCCGCCAAACCCGCTCTGCCACGGAGAAAACCGTGGAAAGCGTGAGCGAACTTTACCGCCAGATCCCCGAGGCAAAAGCCCGCTTCGAAAACATCGCCAGCCACGTGCAGCAAATGAACGCGTTGATCCAAACGCTTACCGAAAGCGTGGCCAACCAGAACCGGGCGTCCACCGAAATGGACCAAGCAGCGGGGCAATCCGGCCAAGCCATGGAACAGATCCACCGGCAAACCGAGGAAATGGCACGCAGCGTGGAAGAATTCCAGGCACAGTTCGCCTCTTTCCAGGAACTTTCCTCCCAGCTCCACGGCGAATCCGAGAAACTCAAGCAAGAAATGGGACACTTCAAGGTGTAAGCCTTTGGCTCGATGTGCTATAATCCACCACGATTTCCCCCGGGAATTCCCGGGGCATTTTTTTACCAGGAGGTTTTTTCCATGGGGAATTGACGATCCCAAAAGAGTACCAAAGCCTGCTAAACCTGCGTGATACCGAGGTCGCCATCAAGAAACTCAAGGATTACTTCGAGCGCGCGCTTTCCTACGAACTGCTGCTCACCCGGGTGTCCGCACCCCTTTTCGTACGCCCGGAAACGGGGCTCAACGACAACCTCAACGGGGTGGAACACGCCGTGCGCTTCCAGGTGAAGGATGCGGCCTGCGGGGCAGAAGTGGTGCATTCTCTGGCCAAGTGGAAACGCCAGGCCCTGGCACGCTACGGTTTCGGGGTGGGCGAAGGGCTGTACACCGACATGAACGCCATTCGCCGCGAGGAAGAACTCGACAACCTGCACTCCATCTACGTGGACCAGTGGGACTGGGAACAGGTGCTCCACCCGGAGGAACGCACGCTTCAAAAGCTGAAACAAATCGTTCGAAGGATCTACAACGTGTTCAAGAACACCGAACGCTTCATCGGCTACGAGTACCGCCAGCTGCAACCCATCCTGCCGGACGAAATCACCTTCGTGGCCACCGATGAACTGGAGCAACGTTTCCCCCACCTTTCGCCGCGGGAACGCGAAAACGCCATCACGCGGGAAAAGAAAGCCGTGTTCCTGATGCAGATCGGAAAACCCCTGTCGGATGGCAGCCCCCACGACGGGCGTGCCCCGGATTACGACGACTGGGAACGCAACGGAGACATCCTCTTCTGGAGCCCCGTACTGCAACGCTCCTTCGAACTATCTTCCATGGGAATCCGCGTGGACGCACCCACCTTGCTCCGCCAGCTGGAGCAAGCGGGTTGCCCGGAGCGAAGCTTGCTGCCCTTCCACCGCCAGCTTCTCGAAGGAGAACTTCCTACCACCATCGGGGGAGGCATCGGGCAATCCCGCATCTGCATGTACTTTTTGCAGAAGGCACATATCGGCGAAGTCCAGGCTTCCATCTGGCCCGAAGAGATGGTACAGGCCTGCGCCCGTAACGGGATCGAATTGCTGTGAAAGGAGAACACATGCAACAAAGGACACTTGCCAACGTGAAACACATCGCGCTCATCGCGCATGATTTCCGCAAGAAAGACCTCGTGGAATGGGCACGTTTCAACAGCGGAACCCTTTCCCGCCACCACCTGTACGCGACGGGAACCACCGGTTTGTTACTGCAAAAGGAGCTCAAGCTCCCCGTACACTGCTTCGAAAGTGGTCCACTGGGAGGTGACCAGCAAATCGGTGCCAAGATCACCGAAGGCAATATCAACCTGTTGATCTTCTTCTGGGATCCGCTTTCCCCACAACCCCACGACGTGGACGTGAAGGCGTTGCTGCGCATCGCAAACGTGTACAACATCCCCGTTGCGGCCAACCGTTCCACCGCCGACTTCCTGATTTCCTCGCCGCTGCTCGACGAAAAATATTCCCCGGTCATCGTGGACTACCAAAACCGCCACCGACTGGAAACGCTGGAAGTGCTTGACCCCGCCCTCCAGAAAGACTTCCTGGAAAAAGGCAAGAAAGGCTAACCCCTGGGACCGCCGCACCCCAGTGCGGCTGTTTTTTCTTGACGCAGGTCCATTCAGCCGCAGTGGGCTGCGGCGGTCCCAAAAGGCAAGGCCTGTGGTTTGGGTTTCCTGGGTACGCCGCACCCCAGTGCGGCTCTTTCGCCCTTTCACACCACCGTGCGTACCGTCCCCCTTGCCTTTGGAAGCAAGTTCCCACTGCCAAGCCTGTCGCGGACTTTCACCGCCAAGTGACAGCCCTTGCTGGGCGCACAAAAAAAACCCCGGGAAACCGGGGTTTTTTTAGGATAAGGCACAAGGATCAGGGAACGGAGTTCATGAAAATTTGCCCCGGGCCCCCACTATCCAATAGCTGGATCACGAACTGGTACATTGTCCCCCATCGCCATACCCAAATAACCAGGGTGGAATGGTAGGGAGCTCCAAAAATCACGCTCTGCAAGTGGGCCGCACTGTAAATTCTCGAATTGTACCAAGAGTAGCTTTGGAGATTCGTTTGCTGGTTACCTGGGCCGACAGCGCAAATGCGCATGTCCCCATAACCCATGGCGATCGGTTGAGGGCTCGTGTTGGGGAAAACATGGGCAGCTACCACAACGTCTCCTACTTGCAGGTTCCCGTAGGCCGGGTACCCCGGGATGACATTCAGGATCGAAACCCCGGAATACGTGTTTTGTGTTACAATACCAAGCCGCATCTGTTGTGCCAAGGCCATCGTTCCCAACACCAGGAATAAAACTGCCACCACTACCATCGTTCTTTTCATTTCCAATCTCCTCCTCCTAAAATTTCGTTTCCCAAAAGTAAATACCCTGGAAAAAGAGGATTTCCGCAGCCTCCCATTTTTTGGTGGGTTGGATCCCATTCGCCTTGTGGGAAAGGAATTCCAGGGCTTTTTGCATTTTCCCCCAAATCCTGCTACAATCCTTACGGCAGTTTTTCACAACGAAACGAGGGAAAAAATGAAAGAGCCAGGGTATTCCATGTCGTTCTGCGGTGCCAGTCTTTCCGTGCACGCCATGGTCCAGGTAGCAAAGGTATTCCTTGAAGAAGGCGAAGACCCCGACCGGGTGAAGGAACGGGTGCTTGCGCAGAATTTGTTGCAATCCCGGAACCAGCGTTCCCAGCAAAGGATTTTCCAAGAAATCCGCTTGCGGCTCCAAGCCCTTTCCACTTCGGAAAAACACTACCTTGTCCGTGCACCGCTTGGCGAACAGAAGATGCTGTGCTGGATCGCGGTGTGTCGGAGCTATCCTTTTGTCGCGGAGTTTGCCCAAAAAGTCCTTGGCACGCGCTTCTCGGAAGCCAGCCCCCGGCTTCAACACGCCGACTTCGATGCTTTTTTCTATGCCAGTGCCCAAACCCATCCCGCCCTGGAAACCTTGCGCCTTTCCACGCAAAAAAAGCTGCGCCAGGTGCTGTTCCGCATGATGCGGGAGGCGGGATTCTTGGAAAAAGGGGGAAGCATCCTGCCGCTGTTCCCCGATGAATCGCTTTTCAAAGCACTCGAGCCCGACCACCTTTCCGAACTGCGCTGGCTACCGGTTTCCCCTTCGTTGTCCAGAAGGTGGGTGCCATGACACGCGACATGGGGCCAAAAACCACCAAGGAGAAATTCGACCACTTGCTCTCGGTCCTTTCCAGCCCTCGTTTTCTCCAGAAGAAAGGCCTGGGGAACGAGATCCCCTTTTTCATCTGCCCATTCCATCCCCGCCAAACCTCCGCCATGGAAGACCTCCGTTGCAACCTCGAGCATTCCCTTTCCAAGAAAGGGGTCAACGTGTTGTCCATCAACCTGTTTTTGCTATCCATCCAGCTGCTGGACAAGAGAGGCTTATGGGAACAAATCCTGCAAAAAGAAGCGCAAATCCCAAAGGAACAGCTCAAGGAAATGCTCCAAAACGTCCTGGATCCCGAAAAGTACCTGGTACCTGCCATCGTCTCCCAACTCCAGGAGCGTGACCCGGACGTGCTCTTTCTCAACGGTGTAGGCGAGGTGTATCCCTTCCTCCGCAGCCACGCCCTGCTCACCAACCTCCAAAGCCAGGCAAGCGAGAAACCCGTGGTGCTCTTTTTCCCGGGAACCTACACCTTCTCCCCCGAAGCGGGCAGCTCGTTGACGTTGTTCGGGCGCTTGAAGGGAGACCAATATTACCGGGCTTTCAATATCTTCCACTGGGAGCCATGAAGGTGGGACGAACATGCAACTGAGAAGCATTTTCGAAAAAGACGTGGATCGAAAGATCGAAGGGGTTATCAAGGCGGACGACGCCCAGAACCTGCTGCAGGAGATCGAAGAGTACGTGTTGACCGAAGAAGTCAAGAAACGCCTCTCTTCTTTCCTGGACACCTACTGCGACGGGGGTACTACCAACGGTGCCTGGATTTCCGGTTTCTTCGGTTCGGGGAAATCGCACCTGCTCAAAATGCTGGCGATGCTGTTGGAAAACAAGCGAATCGGGGAAAAAAACGCGCTGGAACTCTTCCTTCCCAAGTGCGGGGACGACGAACTCCTGCGCGCGGACTTGAAAAAGGCAGCGTCCATCCCCTCGCGAAGCATCCTGTTCAACATCGACCAGAAAGCCGACCTGACCCAAAAAGAACAGGAAGATGCACTGCTGGGTGTGTTCGTCAAGGTATTTAACGAAGCCTCCGGCTACTATGGCAAGCAACCCTACATCGCCCGTTTCGAACGGCACCTGGACGAAAGGGGCTTGTTCGAAGCGTTCCAAAACGCCTACCAAGGGGTGGCGGGAAAACCCTGGGAAACCGGGCGCGAACAAGTGTTCTTCGAAGGGGAACACGTTGCCAGGGCATGCAGCCAAGTGGGACTTCCGCTGGAAGAAAACGGTAAACCCATCCTGGACCGCTACCGCGAAGACTACCACCTTTCCATCGAAGACTTTGCCCAGATGGTCAAGAAAACCCTGGACAAGTCCCCGCCGAGCTTCCGGATCAACTTCTTCGTGGACGAGGTGGGGCAATTCATCGCGGGCAACACCCGTCTCATGACCAACCTGCAAACCATCGCAGAAAGCCTTGCCACCATCTGCGGAGGAAAGGCATGGATCCTGGTGACCGCCCAAGATGCGATGGACACCCTGGTGGGAGAAATGGACATGCGCAAGGGAAACGACTTTTCCAAGATCCAAGACCGCTTCACCCAAAGGATGAAACTCACGAGTGCCAACGTGGAAGAAGTGATCCAGAAGCGCTTACTGCTCAAAAACGAGCAGGGTATCGACCTGCTTTCCGACCAATACCACCTGCAGTCCAACAACTTCCGAACGCTGTTCCGCTTTTCCGACGATTCCTTCCAGTACGCGCCTTTCCGGGACCGCGAACACTTCATCCACAGCTACCCTTTCCTGCCCTACCAGTACGACCTGTTCCAATCCGCCATCCAAAACCTTTCCGCGCACAACGCCTTCGAGGGAAAACACAGCTCCGTGGGGGAACGCTCCATGCTGGGGGTTTTCCAGGAAGTCGCAAAGCAATTGCTGCACCAGGAAGTGGGCAAACTGGCAGGGTTCGACCGCATGTTCGATGGCATCCGAAACGTGCTCAAATCCACCCTGCAACGTTCCATCGTGCAGGCGGAGAAAAACCTGGAAAACCCACTTGACGTGCGCCTTTTGAAAGCCCTGTTCCTGGTGAAATACGTCAAGGAATTCAAACCCAACGTGCAAAACCTCTCCGTGCTGATGCTCGAAGAATTCGACACCGACGTTTTGACCTTGAAGAAAAACGTGGAAGAATCGCTGCACCGCCTGGAGAACCAAACCTACATCCAGCGAAACGGCGAGACCTTCGAGTTCCTCACCGACCAGGAAAAAGACGTGGAACAAGAAATCAAGAACAGCGAGGTGGAGAGCAGCGACGTGGAAAGCGAACTGGAGGGACTGTTCTTCGACCACGTGCTGCAAGACCGAAAGATCCGCTACGACCCAACCCGCCAGGACTTCAACTTCTGCCGCAAGATCGACGGCAAAACCCGGGGGCGCGAACAAGAGCTTGCCATCCACCTGGTCACTCCCTTCAACGAGCGCGTGGAAAGCACCGCCTCGCTGGTCCTGGAAAGCCTTGGGAAAAACGAACTGCTGGTGGTGCTTCCCCCCGACGATGTGCTGGTGCGTGAGCTCACCCTGTTCAAGAAAACCCAGAAATTCCTCCAGCTCCACGTCGGCTCGACGGAAAACGAGTCGATACAGGCCATCCTGGAAAGCAAGGGAAGGCAAAACAACCTCCGCAAGGACGAGCTCCAGGAGCTGGTAGAAACCCTGGTCCAACAGGCCTCGCTCTTTGCCCGTGGGAAGGAAATCCAACAAAACAAGGGCAAAGGCAAGGAACGGATTTCCGGGGCATTCCAACAGCTGGTTATGCTTTCATACCCAAACCTCCCCCTTCTGCAGAATAGGAGCTTCGCCGAGAAAGACATCGCTGGCTACCTCAAGGACGGCCAGCACATGCTCGGCGGAACCGATGCCTCCCCGCTGGGGGCCGCGGAAAAAGAAATCCTCGACACGCTTCGCCTCGACCAATCCAGCGGAACCCGTACCACGCTCAAGTCCCTGGTGGAAAAGTTCGAGAAGATCCCCTACGGATGGCCCCCCTCCGCGGTCCTTTGCCTTTCCGCCCGACTGTTTGCGCAAGGCAAGCTCGAAGTGCACTGCGATGGCACGGAACTCGAAGCCGCGCAAATCGAAAGCAAGTTCCAAAATTCTCGCCTCCGTGAAAACATCATCCTTCGCCCGCAGGAAACCTACTCGCCTTCGCAGGTTCGGGCCCTCAAGGAGTTCTTTTCCCAATTCTTTGACCGTCCTCCGCACCAAACCGATCCCAAACCCCTGGCACGGGAAACGCTGGAAAGCCTTGGGAAGATGCGAAAGGAGCTGCAAAACACCCAGGAACAGTGCGCCCCGTATCCCTTTCGCAAGGTGTTGACCCCTCTGCTCCAGGCGTTGGAGAAACTGGAAACCAAACCCGTGGGCTTTTTTTTCAACGACTTCGCCGAGACGGCAGAAGAACTGCTGGAGCAAAAAGAAACCCTCGTCGACCCCCTTCTCCATTTCCTGCAGGGTGGGCAAAAACAACTCTTCGACCGCGCGGCAAAATTCCTGAAAAAGTGGGAACCCAACGCCAGCTACCTGGAAGAAGAGGACTGGCAACAAGTGTCCCGTACCCTTCAGGACGCAACCTGCTTCCTGGGAAGTGCCATGCAACAAATCACCGCTCCCCTTGAGAAACTGCAACGCCAGCTCAAGCGCGTCCAGGAGGAGGCTCGGGAGCAAGCGAGGCAAAGCCTGGCGGCGCTGCAGGAAAAGTTACACGAGCTCGACGACTTCGCCCGTGCAAGCCAGCAAGTGCAACAAGAACTTGCCCAAGCCTTCCGGCAAGCCAGCGAAAGCATCGACAGCCAACCCTATATTGCCAACATCCAGCAAATCCCGCAGCGCTTCGAGAGCACGACCTATCCCAAGCTGCTGGAAAAACTGGTGGACGCGTATCCAGCAAATCCAGCAGGGGAACCCCAAGGGGATAACCCAACCGTGCAGGAACCTTCCAAGGTGGACAAACCCGTGCAGGCATTCAAGAGCCTTTCCATCCCCTTCTCCAAGGCCTGGTTAATCGACGAGCAAGACGTGGACAGCTACCTGCAACTGCTGAAACAACGCTTGCTGGAGGAAATCCAGCAGGGAAAGAAAATCCAACTGTGAGGTGAGGCGAAAGCATGGAAACCGCAACCCTGAAGAAGTTTGCGCAGCAAGCGCGAAGGGAATTGATTTCCCAGGTGAAGATGCGCCTGGAACGTGTGCTGCTGCCCGACAGCCTGGAACGCCGGGAACATCCCGCTGCGCTGGATGCGTTGCAACAGCAGCTGGCGCAAGGAGTTTCCAAGGATTCATTGGCAGAAAAGGTAGCCTACACCTGGTTCAACCGCTTCTGCGCCCTGCGCTTCATGGACGTTCAGGGCTACACCCGGGTGCGCGTGGTCTCCCCATCGTCGGGGGAACTGCAACCGGAGATTCTCTCCGAAGCCAAGGGGGGGCACGTGGATACGTCCATCGTGGAAGAAAAGACCGCCCGAAAAATCCTGGATCTTCTCCGGGAGGTCGTTCCGTCCGACAATCCCCAGGCGGAAGCTTACCGCTTGCTGTTGGTGTCCGCTTGCAACCACTGGCACCAAACCATGCCCTTCCTCTTCGAAGCCATCGACGACGCCACCGAGTTGCTGTTGCCCCACGACCTGCTTTCCAGCCAATCCATCCTCGCCCAGCTACGCGACGCGCTCACCCCCGAGAACTGCCAGGACGTGGAAGTGATTGGCTGGCTCTACCAGTTCTACATCTCCGAGAAGAAGGACGAGGTCTTCGAAGGATTCAAGAAAAACATCAAGGCGACGCCCCAAACCATCCCCGCCGCCACCCAGCTGTTCACCCCCCATTGGATCGTGCGCTACCTGGTGGAAAACTCGCTGGGCCGCCTCTGGATGCTCAACCACCCCCATTCACGCCTCCCGGACAAGATGGAATACTACATCCAGCCGGAGCAGCCCGAAACCGATTTCCTGCACGTTTCCAATCCGGAAGACATCAGGGTATGTGACCCCGCTTGCGGCTCCGGGCACATGCTCTCCTACGCCTACGACCTGCTAAAAGCAATCTACGAGGAACAAGGCTACGCCCGGGCAGCCATCCCGGGAAAGATCCTCGAGAAAAACCTGTTTGGCATCGAAATCGACGAACGCGCGGCCCAGCTCTCCTCCTTCGTGCTGGCGATGAAAGCCCGCTCCGACTCCCGCAGCTTCTTCCGCAACCCGGTGAAACCCAACGTGTGCGTGCTTGATCCTCTGGTTTTCCCGGGCAACAGCGCGGAAGAACGTTTCCTGGTGGACAGCCTTGCCCGGGAAGGAATCCCCCGGGCGCAACTGCTCCACGACCTGCAACTGTTCGCGGAGGCCAACCAGTTCGGTTCACTGCTCCGCCCGCAACTTGCCGAAAGCCAGCTGGAAAAAGCCTCCCAACTGCTTCAAGAGCTCCGCGCCCGTACAACCGCACCCACGATGCTGCAAGGCGAAGCATTCGAACGCGGGGCGAAGATCCTGGACCAAGCGAGGTTCCTTGCCTCCAAGTACCACGTGGTGATTGCCAACCCACCCTACATGGGGGGGAGCAACATGAATTCCAGGCTTTCGGAATGGCTGAAAAAAAACTATAGCGATGCGAAATCGGATCTCTTTTCTGCTTTTATCGTCAGGAACACCGAACTATGCTTGCCAAAAGGACAACTGGGTTTCATGACTCCATTTGTGTGGATGTTTATTGCCTCGTATGAGAAACTGAGGTATTTCATCATTGACCAAAAAACGATAACATCACTTATCCAGCTTGAATATTCCGGCTTTGATGGTGCAACTGTCCCCATTTGCACGTTTACCCTCGAAAACTCGTCAAAGCCCAAATTCCGCGGAGCCTACGTTCGCCTATCGGATTTCAAGGGTGCAGCCATCCAGGGTCCAAAAGCCTTGGAAATCATACAGGCTGCCAATGAGGGGGACCGCTAGGTGGAAATCCAAAAACTCCTCCACCACCCCGAGGGGAAAACGCTGGAACGCAAGCGGGACATTTCCTCGCCGGCCAACATCGTGAAGACGCTGGTGGCCTTCGCGAACTCCGCTGGAGGGGCGCTCGTGCTGGGAGTGGAAGACAACGGGGAGGTCGTCGGGGTCCAAAGCCCCCTGGACGAGGAAGAGCGGCTTTGCAACATCATTGCCGATTCCATTCGTCCCCGGTTGGTTCCCAACGTGGAAATGGTGAGCGTGGCCGAAAAAACGCTACTGGTGGTGGAAGTCTTTCCCAGCAACAACCGACCGCATTGGGTGGGCTCCGAAGGACCCCAAAGCGGGGTATACGTGCGCTTGGGTTCCTCGAACCGGCAAGCGGACCCGCAACTCGTGGAGGAACTGCGCAGGGGAGTTCAAGGCACACCCTTCGACACCCAACCCATGGTCGAGCTTACCCCCGAAGACCTGGACCAGCGCGCGCTGCAAGAAACCCTGGGCGAACACCTTGCCCTTACGGAATCCAGCTTGAAAACCCTGAAGTTGCTGGTTCCCGACCAGGGAAAACTCGTACCC
>DAOPKN010000036.1:0-21946 GCA_035391225.1 Thermotogota bacterium | reverse complement strand
ATCACCTCCCAAGTGGAAGACTGTCTCCGAGATAGTGGCATCCACGAGGGGTTGGTGCTGGTGAACGCCATGCACATCACGGCCAGCGTGTTCATCAACGACGACGAAAGCGGGTTGCACCACGATTTCGAGGTGTGGCTGGAAAAGCTTGCGCCCGAGAAACCCTACGAGCAGTATCGCCACAACGGCTTCGAGGATAATGCCGATGCACACCTCAAGCGCAGCGTGATGGGGCGCGAGGTGGTGGTGGCCGTTACCGAGGGGCAACTGGACTTCGGGCCCTGGGAACAGATCTTTTACGGCGAGTTCGATGGCAAGCGGCGCAAGCGCGTGCTGGTAAAAATCATCGGAGAATAGTCCAAGGAGAAAAAACATGAACGCACACGAAATCGACTACAAGATCATTGGAAGCGAAATGCAACTGGTGGAGGTGGAACTCGACCCCTCCGAATCCGTGATCGCCGAGGCAGGCGCCATGATGTACATGGAAGACGGCATCGTGCTCGACACCATCTTCGGGGATGGTTCGCACGGAAGCCAGACCTTCATGGAAAAGATGGTGGGTGCTGGAAAGCGATTGCTCACCGGCGAAAGCTTGTTCATGACGTTGTTCACGAACCAGGGGATGGGCAAGCAACACGTGGCGTTCGGCGCCCCCTACCCTGGGAAAATCCTTGCTATGCACCTTCCGGATTTTGGCGGGGAGTTGATCTGCCAGAAGGAATCGTTCCTGTGCGCCGCCAAAGGTGTGGAAATCAGCATCGCCTTCCAGAAACGCCTGGGCGTAGGGCTCTTCGGCGGGGAAGGCTTCATCATGGAACGATTGCTCGGGGATGGCCTGGCGTTCGTACACGCGGGGGGAACCATCGTCAAAAAGGAGCTTCAAGCGGGCGAACGTTTGCGCGTGGATACCGGGTGCCTCGTGGCCCTCACGCGATCGGTGGACTACGACGTGGAAATGATCCGGGGCATCAAGTCCATCTTCTTCGGGGGAGAAGGCCTTTTCTTCGCCGCGCTCACCGGACCGGGAACCGTTTGGCTGCAATCCCTTCCCTTTAGCCGGCTTGCCAACCGCGTGATCAAAGCTGCTCCGCAAACCCCTGGGAACCGCAAGGGAGAGGGGGGCATCTTCGGCACCCTTTTCGGTGGAGACCACGGCTTTTGATCGTTCCCTTTTTCCCGTTTTCCATCAACCCCCTTCGGGGGGTTTTTTCGTGGGGCATACACCACGTTTTATGCAATCGTTACCTTTTTTCCCGCCTTTTCCCCGCTTGACATGGGGGAATCTCAAGGGCGTACCATGAAGGAAATTTGGGGGAGAACCAAATTTGGGGAGGGAAAAACGTGAACACGCATTCGCGCAATTTCTGGTACTACACGATGGGGCGACTGGTTTCGCTTCTGGGAAGTGGCATCCAGCAGGTTGCCATCCCGCTGTACATCTTGGATTTAACCGGTTCGGGAACCGTGATGGGAACCTTTGTCTTCTTGACCACGCTTCCGCGCATTCTCTTCAGCCCCTTTGGTGGGGTTCTCGGCGATCGTTTCGACCGCAAGAAGATCATGGTGTACATGGACTTGCTGCGCGGGGGGCTTATCCTTTTCCTCGCCCTCATGGCGGGAATGGAATCGTTGACCATCACGATCCTGATGGCCGTGCAATTCCTGGTTTCCACCTCGGATATCATTTTCGACCCCGCTACCCAGGCTATGCTCGCCGACATCGTTCCCATGGACAAGCTACCTCGTGCCAATTCCGTGGTACAGGCGGTGAATAGCATGAGTTACATTATTGGCCCCGCACTTGGGGGCATCCTGTATGGATTCTTCGGCATCAAGGTGGTCTTTTTGGCCAACGGGATCTCCTTCGTGGCGTCCGCGGTCAGCGAATGCTTCATCCGCTACCAGCAAACCACTTCCAAGAGCCAGTTCACGCTGAAATCTGCCCTGGTGGATATCAAGGACGGGTTCGCTTTCCTGCCCAAGGTGAAAGGGTTATTGTTGCTGCTCTTCTTTGCCATGTTATCCAACTTCTTGATTGCGCCGTTGTTCGGGGTGGTTTTCCCCTTCTTCACCCGGGAGGTCATCGGCTTTTCCGGGCAACAGTTCGGCTTCCTCGAAACCGCGTGGGTGGTGGGTATCTTGCTCGGGAACGTTTTGCTGGGCACTTTGCTGGTGAAAAAATCGCAGGAAAAGCTCTTCAAAACCGGGCTCATCGTCGAAACCGTTTTCTTCCCGCTGTTCTTCGTGTACTCCCTGGGACCTGTTCTGGGTTTCTTCGGCGGACCAACTTGGCTTTTCTTTGCGGTCATCGCTGGAACCAACGCGATCATCGGAACCTTCAACGCCCTGGTAAACACGCCACTGATGACGCTGTTCCAGAAGAAAACCCCCACCGAGTTCCGCTCGCGGGTTTTCGCGGTGATCGCGTTGCTGGCACAACTTACCACCCCGCTGGGTGCCATTTTGTACGGCTTGGCACTTGACCGTTTCCCCATTTCCACGTTGTTCCTCATCGCCATGCTGGGAAATTCTGCCGTTACCATTGTTTTCCTTGCTCTCGGTATGGGAAATTTCTTTTCCGAAGGAGAACAACCCTCCGCAAATCAAGCTCCTTCACAGGTGAAATACGACGAGGTTGGGTGAAACCATGAAAAACGAAACGAACAATTGCGCCGTCTTCTTCCAAGAAACCTTGGAAAACATTTCCCCCTCTCGCATCCAGGGCTTTTGCGATGGCTGGAAAAAACCACTTTCGCCCGAACAGATCTTCACGATCCTGGAGCGAAGTCCCTTTCGGCAACTGGCCATTGATTCGGATTCGGGAAACGTGGTGGGCTTCGTGTACGCGCTTTCCGACGGGATCAACTTCGCGTTCATCCCGTTGTTGGAAGTCTTGCCGCATTTCCAGCACAGGGGAATCGGCAGCCAGCTGATGCAAAGAATCCTGCAAAACATCCTGGAAACGGGCATCCAGTGCATAGACCTGAGTTGCGACGAAGAACTGGTTCCGTTCTACCAGAAACTGGGCATGCTTCCCTCACACGGGATGGTAATCCGGGCCTACTTGAACCAAGGGACTTGACAGCATTCCGAGTTCATGGTAGAATGAAAATTAGAGTATCTTATCCAGAGAAGGCGAGGGACTGGCCCGTTGACCCTTCAGCAACCTGGCGCAAAGCCGTGGTGCTAATTCCAGCATTTTTGGGAAATGGGAGATAAGATCGCAACATGCGACCCTCTTTCATTTTCATGGAAGAGGATTTTTTTTGGAGGAACCAATGAAAGACCTATCTTGGCAAAAAATCGTGGGGAACCATATGATGATGTGCATGCCTCCGGGCGGTCGATGGCTTTAGCGCACCGGTGTATCGTGCATGGAGAAATCGATCGCTTTTCACAAGCGGTCGATTTTTTTTGGAGGTGGATCTGTTGGCGCTCGTTGTGCAAAAATTCGGTGGAACTTCAGTTGCCGATTCTGCGTGCATCCAAAACGTTGCCCAAAAAGTTGTTTCGCATCGCAAGAATGGAAACCAGGTGGTGGTGGTTGTTTCCGCACCCGCTGGAATGACCGATTCGTTGCTCAAGAGGGCACGGGAAATCTCTGCGGATCCCAGTCCCAGGGAGTTGGACATGATCTTGGCCACCGGGGAGCAAATCTCCATTTCCCTGCTTGCAATGGCCATCCAAGCTTTGGGGTTCGAAGCGTGTTCGTACACCGCGGGTCAGGTGGGCATTTTCACCGATGGTGTGCATAACCGAGCGCGCATCGAGCGAATCGATGACCAGAGAATCCGGGAGGACCTATCGGAGGGAAAAATCGTGATCGTGGCAGGCTTCCAGGGGATCAGCGAAAACCACGAGATCACCACGCTCGGACGGGGAGGATCGGACATCACCGCTGTCGCACTGGGAGCTGCACTGGGAGCGGACGAGGTTGAGATTTTCACCGACGTGGATGGGGTGTACACGGCTGATCCGCGCCTGGTGGGCAAACCCCGAAAGATCGCGGTCATCTGCTTTGACGAAATGCTGGAACTGGCGGCTTCAGGGGCAAAGGTGCTGCACAATCGCTGCGTGGAACTGGCGGCCAAGTACAACTTGCCCATCCACCTGCGCTCGTCGTTCCACGAAATCACCGGAACCATCGTACAGAAGGAGGATCAAACAATGGAAAAAGTGGCCATCCGTGGCATCGCCCACCAGGAGAACATTTCCAAGATAACCGTCAAAGGCAAGTTCCCCCATCCGGGTACCCTGGTTTCGGTCTTCGACGCCATTGCCGCGAAGAACGTGAACGTGGACATCATCGTGCACAGCCACCTGGATGCAGACAACGACGTGCTCTCCTTTACCGTTTCGCGGGATGATTTCCCGGCAACCATGCGCATCTTGCAAAGGTTGAAGCACGATCTCCATCTCTCGCAGGTGGAAGGGGAGGAAAACATCGCCAAGGTCTCGGTGGTGGGGATTGGCATGAAATCGCACCCCGGTGTGGCTGCCAAGGTTTTTTCTCTCCTCGAGGGAAACGGCATCGAGATCGACATGGTTTCCTGCTCGGAGATCAAGATCGGTTGCATCATCTCCCCGCAAAACCTGCACAAGGCCGTGAACGTGTTGCACCAACATTTCTTCGAAGCGGAAAGCCAGGCGGTGTGAGATGCGGCTGGGCATCGTCGGAGCCACGGGAGCAGTGGGACAGGCTTTCCTGGAATGGTTACCTCGTTTCGAGTTGGATGTGCAGGAACTGCGGTTGTTTGCCTCACCCCGTTCCGCTGGGAAAACGATCCCTTTCTCCGGCCAAAACCTACGGGTTCAACCCGTGGGAGAAGAAAGCTTCCGGGGACTTGACCTCGTTTTTTTCAGTGCGGGCTCTTCTGTTTCCGAGCAATGGGCTCCCATTGCCCAACGCAAGGGGGTTCTGGTCATCGACAACAGCCGGGCTTTTCGCTTGCATCCATCGGTGCCACTCGTGGTTGCGGGGGTGAACTCCTCGGATCTTTTTGCGCACCATGGCATCATCGCAAACCCGAACTGTTCCACCATCCAGATGTGCGTGGCCCTCAAGGCCGTGCAGGACCTGTTTGGAATGCGCCGGATCATCGTGTCCACCTACCAGGCAGCATCCGGCGCCGGTGCAAAAGCCATGGACGAGCTGTTGAACCAGGCACGCTCCTTCAACGAGGGGACGAATTCCTCGGGGAACGTTTTTCCCCACCCCTTGCTGATGAACCTCATCCCGCGCATCGACGCCCTCAGGGATAACGGGTACACCGGGGAGGAGATGAAATTGGTGGAGGAAACGCGCAAGATTTTCCACTCTCCGGCCTTGAAAATCAGTGCCACCGCCGTTCGTGTTCCCGTTTTGCGCGCACATAGCGAATCAATAACCGTGGAAGTGCAGCGCTCCATCGACTTGGAAGTGCTTCGGAAAGAATGGGAGAAGCACCCGGGGATCCGCGTGATGGACGATCCTGCCAAAGATGTCTACCCCATGCCCTTGTACGTGGCGGGAGAACCGCACACTTTCATTGGTCGGCTTCGAAAGGATCTCGCGTTCGAGAACGGGGTCAGTTTCTGGGTAGTGGCCGACCAGCTGCTGCGCGGGGCAGCGGTCAACGCGCTGGAGATCGCAAAGGAATGGAAAGAGGGGGGACCCCAACAATGAAAACCATCGAGGAGATCAACCGGAAAATCGCGGAGAAAAAAGCCGTGGTGGTTCGAGCGGACGAAATCGCGGAACTTGTGAAAGAGGAAGGCTTTGCCAACGCTGCGCGGAAAGTGGACGTCGTAACCACGGCAACGTTCAGCCCCATGTGCTCTTCCGGAGCTTTCCTGAACTTCGGACATGCCACGCCGGGTGTGAAAATTGCCAAAACCTTCCTCAACGACGTGGAAGCCTACAGCGGCCTCGCCGCGGTAGATGCCTACATCGGAGCTACGCAGCCCTCCCGAAAGCAGGGCACTCGTTATGGCGGGGCCCACGTGATCTGTGACCTGGTAGCAGGCAAACCTGTCCGACTCGAAGCCGAAGGTACCCCCACCGATTGCTACCCGGGAAAACGTGTCTCCACGATCATCCACAAGCACGATATCAACGAAGCCACGTTGTTCAACCCCCGGAACGTGTACCAGAACTACAACGCTGCCACCAACTCCTCTTCTCGAAAGCTCCTGACGTACATGGGCACGTTGCACCCCCACTACCAAAACATTACCTACGCCACATCGGGGAGGCTGAGCCCGCTGTTCGTGGATCCATGCCTTCGCACCATTGGAATCGGAACCCGTGTTTTCCTGGGCGGGGCCCATGGTTTTGTTGCCTGGAACGGCACACAGTACCAAGTGGGATCGGAACTTTCCGGCGACATCCCCGTTTCGCCCGCACGCACGCTTGCGCTGATCGGGAACCTCAAGCAGATGGACTGCCGTTTCCTACGTCCAGCGGTAATCCAAGGCTACGGCGTTTCGCTCTTCGTGGGTGTGGGCATACCGATACCCATCCTCGACGAGGAGCAGTTCCGCCTGGCTTGCGTGGAGAATGACCAGATCTTCACGAAGATCGTGGATTACGCATCCCCCGATCACCCGGAAGTAGCGCGCCTTTCCTACGCGCAACTCCGTTCCGGAAAGGCGCCATTGCAGGGGAAAATGGTTCGCACCTCTCCTCTTTCCAGCTTGAAGAAAGCACAGGAGATTGCGGGGGTTTTGCAAGAGCAACTGCGCGCGGGGAGTTTCCTCCTCACGAGCCCTGTCCAACCCTTGCCGGATGGACCAGAGAAAATCAAATCCATGCCCAGGATGGAGGGATAAACGTGCATCAAAGGGGATACATCACCATTCGCTTGGGGGATTGCGTGTTTTGCGGGTTTTGCTCGGCGGCATGTCCGTGTGAAGCGCTACAACTGACCCCGGAGGGCGACTTGCTCTACGAAAAAACCCGGTGCACCCAGTGCGCTTTATGCGTACCCGCGTGCCCGGTTTGTGCGATCCAACTGGCTGACCCTTCTTCCGAATCTGCCCTTGGAACGTGATTACCGAAACCAAATGCAGCCGCAAGGGTTGCATTCCTGGAGGATTCGCATGGGGGAAAGTGACCTACAACTCTCCTGCGACCGACCCTTGCAGTCCCTCTCGCGGGAAATCCTGGGGAACATCCGGGGAGAGATCCTGGAAGCAGAAAAGTGGTTCCGCGGGTTCTTCACCGCATTGGAACCGGTTTCCCCTCGTTGCGCATCCTCTTCCCAACCCCCACCCGCCATCTTGTCTCACATGTGTCGGGCATCGCTTCTGTTCGGCGTTGGCCCCATGGCTTGCGTGGCAGGGGCAGTAAACCACTACCTGGCACAAGCGCTTGCTCCCCACTGTTCCGAGCTCCTCGTCGAAAACGGGGGTGACTGCCTTCTTGCCACTTCTTCCGCTCGCCGTGTTCGCATCGACGCGCGTACCAGCCCCTTTGGGGATCGATTGCAACTGCACGTGCGAACCCAAGACCAACCCATTGGCGTCTGCACCTCCTCCGGAACCCTGGGCCACTCGTTAAGTTTTGGGAAAGCCGACGCCGTGGTGATCCTGGCCAAAGATTCGCTTATCGCCGATGCGGCTGCCACCTTTTTTGCCAACCAGGTGCACTGCCCCGCCGACGTTCCCCGGGTGGCAGAACACGCCCGTTCTTTCTCGGAAATTTCGGGTGGGGTTTTTATTTGCGGTTCGACGCTGGGAGCTTGCGGAAACATTGCCTTTGTCCCGGAGAACAAACCCCTCCCGGAAGGAGGGGTTTGAGAAAGCGGGTTCAGGTATCCAGTGGAAAGAAGCATTTCACCACGTGCTCGGGGTTGCCCTTGAACGGCTCCAGTGAAGGCTCTTTCTCCTTGCATTTGGGCTGTACGAAAGGGCAACGCGTGTGGAAGCGGCATCCTTTTGGAGGGTCCACCGGGCTGGGGATCTCCCCTTTCACGATCTGCTTTTCGCGCTGTGCGAAGGGATCGGGAACCGGGTTGGAGTTCATCAGCAGCCGCGTGTAGGGATGTGCGGGATGCTGGAAAACGGTGGACTTGGGTCCCTTTTCCACCACTTGCCCCAGGTACATCACGGCCACCTGGTCGGCAAGGTAATCCACCACGGAAAGGTCGTGCGTGATGAACAGGTAGGTAAGCCCCTTTTCTTTCTTGGTTTCTTTCAACAGCTTGAGCACCATGGCCTGTACCGAAACGTCCAACGCGGAAGTGGGTTCGTCCAACACCACGAAGCGGGGGTTGAGAACGATAGCCCGCGCGAAAGCAATGCGTTGGCGTTGCCCTCCCGAGAACTCGTGCGGGTAACGGAACATGTGCTCCTCGCGAAGCCCCACCTGTTCCAGGACGTCCCGGATGCGCTCCCGGATTTCACTTTCCCCAATACCCTTGAAATGTATCTTCATGCCCTCCGCGATGATGGTCTTCACCAACTTGCGCGGGTGCAGCGAGTTGTACGGATCCTGGAATACGATCTGCATTTTGCGTCGGTACTCCAGGAAATCTTTCTTGTCCAGGGAAAGAATGTCTTTTCCATCCATGATAACCTTTCCACCGGTGGGATCGATGAGTTTCAAGATGGTCCGCCCCAACGTGGTTTTTCCTGACCCCGATTCTCCCACCACCGCGAAGGTGGAACCTTGCGGAACCTGCAGCGAAACGTGGTCCACCGCTTTCACGTATGCGGACCGGGAAAAGAGGTTCTTTTTGATGGCAAAGAACTTGGAAAGATCCTCGATGCGCAAAAGAGTCGTGGATTTATCCATGAACCGCACCCCCTTGGAGGTCGGAGAAAAGGTAGCAAGCCACGAAATGGTTCTGTTCCACTTCCACGAAGGGAGGCCGCTTTTCCTTGCACTTTTCCATGGCATGTGGGCAACGCTTGTGGAAACGGCATCCGGAAGGAGGATTCACCAGATCCGGAACGGTTCCGGCTATAGCCTGGAGCTCATCGGTCCTTCCGATGCGCGGAACGGCCTTCAAAAGACCCTTGGTATACGGGTGCAGTGGGTTTTGGAACAGGGTTTTCGTGGGTGCAAATTCCGCGGAGTTCCCCGCGTACATCACCAGGATCTGGTCGCAAAACTCCGCCACCACACCCATATCATGGGAAATCATCATCACCGCGTTTCCCAGTTCGGAAACAAGCTTGTCGAGCAGTTCCAGGATTTGGGCTTGAATGGTCACATCCAACGCCGAGGTCGGCTCGTCGGCAATGAGCAACTTGGGGCGCGACGCCAGTCCCATCCCGATCATCACGCGTTGGGCCATGCCACCGCTGAGCTCGTGGGGGTACATGTTCATGAGTCGCTTCGCATCCAATCCCACGAATTGAAGGATCTCTTCCACCTGCGGGTACACCGACTTGATGGGTTTCTTCTGCACCTTTCCGATCACCTCGGCGATTTGGAAACTCACCTTCATCACGGGATTGAGCGCCGAACGGGGTTCCTGAAAGATCATGGAAATATCACGTCCCCGGATCTCCTCCATCTGTTCCTCGCGCATCTTCAGAAGGTCCTTCCCCTGGAAAAAGATGTGTCCCTCCTGGATTTCTCCCGGGTCTTCAATCAGGCGCATCACCGATTGGGCAGTCACGGATTTTCCACAACCCGTCTCACCAACGACCCCCAAACGCTGCCCCTTATCCATCCACAGTTCCACGCCGTTCAGAGCCTGGATCACTCCACGGTAGGTGTAAAAAACGACTTTGAGCTGGTGAACGTCCAGCAAGTTGCCACGCGTTTCCATGCCCATCACCTCCGCAACCGGGGATCCAGCATATCACGGATGCCATCCCCAAGAAGGTTGAAGCCCAGAACCACCAGGATGATCGCGAAACCCGGAAACGTGGAGATCCACCACTGGTCCACAAGGAAGTTCCTTCCATCGCTTACCATGGCCCCCCATTCGGGGGTAGGGGGTTGCGCCCCCAAGCCAAGGAAGCCTAACCCAGCCGCCGTGAGAATGATGGTTCCCATGCGCAACGTGAGTTGTACCAGAACCGGGGAAATGCACATGGGCAAAACGTGCAGGAAGATGATCCGGAGGTTCCCGGCACCCACGGAACGGATGGATTCGATGTACGGCTGGTTCTTGATCTTGATGGCTTCTGCCCGCGCAAGCCGTGCGTAGGTGGTCCAGTAGACCAGCGAGATGGCAATGATCATGTTGGTGAGGTTCGGTCCCATCATCGCGGCAAATGCCATCGCCAACACCAAGCTGGGAAATGCCAGGAACATGTCGGTGATGCGCATGAGAAGGTCATCGATGAACCCGCCGAAGTACCCGGCAATGATCCCGATGGTTGTCCCGATGCCTCCGCTGATCACCGAAACCAAGAGAATGATCCACAGCGCAAGCCTTGACCCCGCGATGACACGGCTGAAGATGTCCCTCCCGAACTGGTCGGTACCAAAAAGGTGTTGCCAGGAAGGGGGCCTTAGCTTGTTGGGCAAGTCTTGGGTAACTGGATCAAAGGGCATCAGCAGTGGAGAAAAAAGGGCAACCGCCAAAAAGAACAGGATCAGGATCGAGCCAACCATGGTCAATCGGCTCTTCTTCCAGAGATACCAGGTATGCTTGAGGTCATCCAGGTACGGCTTATTTTTGAGGGAAAAGCTGTTGAGCTTGGTTTTCGTCTTCATGCGATCACGTCCTCATCCTGGGATCCAAGATCGCGTACAGGAAATCCACGATCAAGTTGGCCAGGGAATAGATGAAGGCAATGTACAACGTCCCCCCCATGACGGCAGGGTAATCCAGCGAAAGGAGCCCGGCAGTGATGTAGCGTCCAAGGCCTGGCCAGGAGAATACCGTTTCGGTGAGCACAGCTCCTTCCAGTAGTCCCCCGAAAACCAGTCCAATAATGGTCACCGTTGGAATGAGCGCATTACGTAGCCCATGCCTGTAAATCACCAACCGGCGGCGCAACCCCTTCGATTTGGCGGTGCGAATGTAGTCTTGCTTGAGCACTTCCAGCATGCTCGAACGGGTGATCCGGGCAATGGAAGCTGTGGAATTGTACCCCAACACGAAGGCGGGCAACAGGATGTGCAAGAAGGCATCCTTGAAAGCCTCCCAGTTCCCGGTTAACAGGGAATCCAACAGGTACATCCCGGTGATGCGATCCGGAGGGTAGCTAAAGAAGTCAAGCCTTCCCCCCCCGGGAAGCCAGTCCAGCTTGTAGTAAAACAACAGGATCAACAGCAAGCCGATCCAAAAAACGGGCATGGACACACCCAGGATCGAGAAAACCCGCGAAAAATGGTCCACCAAGCGGTTGCGGTGCACCGCGGAGAGAACCCCCAACACCACGCCGAGGAAGACCGAAATCACGATGGCCACCAGGGCAAGTTCCATGGTCGCGGGGAAGTAATTCCGAATGTCTTCCATCACCGGATTGTTCGTCTTGATCGAGATACCAAAATCCCCGCGGACGGCACCGGTAATGAATCGTACGAATTGAATAGCAATGGGCTGGTCGTATCCCAGCTTGGCTCGCATCCGGTCGACAACCTCGGGAGGAGCGTTGCCCCCCACCAGCGCCCCGACGGGGTCCGCGGGGATCACGTGGGCGATGAAGAAAACAATGCAGCTCACACCGAAGAGTACGATAACCATCAGCAACAGGCGTTTGACCAGGAAGCTCCAAATATTCATCCCGTCACCCCATCCCTGAAAAATGCCCCACCGCCGGTTGGCGGTGGGGTGCGCCTACAGGAGATCTGCGGGCTATGAAAGGAAAAGATTACTTGTACAGCTTGGTAAAGTCGAAAACCATCCCGTAGCCGAAAGCGGCCTCTTCGAAGCCCTTGAGTTCATTGCGCACGGGCCATTTCTCGATGGTTTGGTACATCAGGGCAAAGGGTCCATTGTCATACCAATAGAACGTCAAATCACGGTACATCTGCTTGCGCACTTCCGGATCGGGTTCGATCTGCGCGGCTTCAGTGATATCTGCTGCCCAGTCATCGTACCATGCGTTCCGCCAGGCAAGTTGGTTCGCTCGGTAATTGGCGTGTGCCTGCGCCAGGTTATCGGGGTCAGGGTAGTCGTTGCCCCATCCGGCGATGATCAGCTGGTGCCCCTGTTGGCGGTACTTGGCATACATCTGCGAAGCCTGCTGGATCACGATGTTGGCCTTGATTCCCACCAGCGCAAGATCAGCCTGTACTTTTTGCGCCTCCGCCTTGCGTTCGTCCGTGGTGGAAGTCATCAGTTCGATTTCGAAGCCATTGGGGTAGCCCGCTTCTGCAAGGAGCTGTTTTGCCTTCGCGATGTTTTGCTGGAATGGGTTTTCCGGAACGTACCCGAAGTACCCCTTGTTGATGAACCCCTGTACGAGCAGCGCGTAGCCTCCCATGATTTGATCCACGACACCCTCGTAATCGATGGCCCACTTGATCGCCAATCGCACCTTGGGATCCTGTAACGGACCGTAGCTGCAGTTCATGGCCACGTACTCGTTACCATGTCCGGGAACGGTGACGATGTGAAGGTCCGGGTTGCCTTCCATTTCCTCGAGCAATTGCGCGGGAATGTTCCAACCCACGTCCGCGTCTCCCTTTTCCACAAGCAACCTCTGGTTGGATGCCTCGGGAACGTCGCGGATCATGATGCGCTTGATCGCCGGTTCGCCTTCGAAGTAGTAGGGGTTGGCTTCCAGCAGGATCAAGTTGTTGCGTTCCCACTGGCGGAGAACGTAGGGGCCCGCACCGGCACTGTGATCGGCAAGCCACGCTTCTCCCATGTCACCATCTTCCTCGTGTTCCAACGCCACCTTGGCGTTGATCACACCGGTGAACTGGTTGGTCAGGATTCCAAGCACGATGTTTTGGGCGTAGGGCTTGTCAAAGGTGAAAGAAACACCCCGTTCCCCCACTTTCTGAATGGTTTGGTCCATGTTTTCCAGGTTGATGCCGATGCTTTCCAGCAACCAAACAGCGGACTTTCCCATCTTGAGGAAGCGTTTGACGGTCCAAATCATGTCATCCACTGTCACCGGATCGCCGTTGGAGAACTTCACGTCGTCCTTGAGGGTAAACGTGTAGGTCATTCCATCCTCGGAAATATCGAGCTTCTCGGCCAGAACCAGCCTGGGAACCAGGGTTTCATTCTCCACCTTTAGGTCCACGAGCTTTGCGTAACACGCATCCACCACTTTTCCCGGGAGAACCTCGTACACTCCACCGGGATCAAGTGTGATGAAAATGCCAGTATTCGCGGCAATCACGACCGTGTCGGAGGGAATCTTCGCAGAAAAAGCAGCGAAAGACAGCAACAACACGAAAACCAAAACCAGGGCAGTTCGTTTCATACAAACACCTCCAAAAAAGAATGTCCCTTGAAAACGGGATTATGTAAGGGGGTCACTTCCCCTTCCACCCGCGGAAGCGAAGGAAACGCGCGAAAGAGATAGTTTATTGTATCACAAAAGCTTGGTAAAAAATACAGGATTCTCCAAGGGAATCGAAGAAAATTGAGTTTCTCAGCGGGAATAGGCGAAAACGTCCGCTCAAAAGGAATGGGGCATTTGGGAAGGCCTCTCCGCTGGGAAATCCCTCGAAACTACCAGTTCTCCATCCCCGCCGGGGATCAAAAGTTGGGAAAACCATTTCCGGAGAAGCCTCTTCCAGGCATTTTCCGCCGCCAACGCTCGCACGTTTTCCCCGCAACCGAGATTCGATTCCCCCAAGGTGCCGCATGCGCAGCAAGTACCGAAAAGCTCTTCGCCTGGGTTTTCCCGTTGCCGCAGTAGGTATCGGAAATCGATCATTTCCCCGCTTACCTGGTAACGCGCACTGCAAAGGGATATCCCGGGCACGGTGAATTTCTGTCGGCAGGTGGAAGACTCCCGGCACATCTCCAGGGATCCGTTCAACGGAAGACCTCCATTAATAGGGCCCGTAGCCAATCCATACCGAGAAGAGGAGGAAGAGGATCGAGAGGAAAAACATGAGGAATTGGATCTTGAAAACCCACTTGAACCATCGGGAAAAACCGACCACGGTGAGGCCCAACGCCACCAGCAAAACCGTGTTTGTGGGATACAGGAGGTTGGAGAAGCCATCCCCCAGGCAGAAGGCAAGAACCGCTGTTTGGCGCGTCACACCCACCATGTCAGCAAGAGGGGCCAAAATGGGCATCACGAGGAATGCCTTTGCCGAAGCAGAACCGATGAACAAGTTCAATCCCAGCACCAACAAGTACATGTAAATCACCGAAAGGTATAGGGGAGCTGAAGAAATGGCGTTTACCATGTAATGCAACAGGGTATCCAAAACACTACCACTTGCAATGATGTACTTCACACTGGACGCCATCAGAATCAAAAGGATCGCGGGAGCCACCCCAAGAATGCCTTTCCCGAAAATCCCCGCCACGGAAAAAAGCGTCTGTCCGCTTGCAACACCACACCAAAAGGCGAAGCCGGTGAATATCAAGATGAAAAGGGGTAGGACAATCGCGGAAAGGAATGGCAGAAGCGGGGAAAACACCACCAAAAGAAAGACGAGGAGAAGGGCAATCAAGAAAAGGAACGCGGCTTTCTTCACTTTTTCGTCTTCGGTTTGGAAATCGTACAATGCCTGGTGAAAAGGATTTCGAATGCCCAGATCCTCGTCGAACACCGGCGAGCGTCGCGGCCTTTTCTCGACCATGCGGGCATAAGGAACCAAGAAAACCAACAGCATCAGGTAGGTGACACCGAAGATGAGCCAGCGTAACTCCGCACCGGAAAACACAGGGAGGCCGGATAGTTGCTGGGCAATTCCAAGCGAAAAGGGATTCGCAATGGCTGCGGAAAATCCAAAACCGGTTGCCAACAAGCTCATTCCCAAGCCGGTAAGCGAATCCCACCCCATGGAAAAGGAAACCATGATCATGAAGGGAACCAAGGCAACAACTTCCTCGAAGATCCCCATCAGGGAACCCAGCAACATGAAAACAAACACGAAGATGGCCAGCAACACGTACTTCCGCTTTTCAAAGTGGAAAATCAAACGCTTAACGATGTAGGTGAGAATCCGCGTTTTCTGGAAAACGGAAAAAGCTCCCCCGATCATGAGAATGAAAAAAGAAATCATCACCACCAGCGAACCATCTTCGCTCCCCAAAACCTCAAACGGGGCCAAAAACCAGCGCCAAACAGGGTAATCTGGCCGGGGTACGGAGGTGAAACTGTCCGGAACCATCACTTCTCTTCCATCTTCCATGGCTCGGGCATAGGCTCCCGTGGGCAACACGAGCGTCAATACCCCCGACAAGATCATCAGGAAAAGCAAAATGAAAACAGAAACCATGAAGGTCTTGCGATTGATTTTCAACGAACCAACATTTTCCAACGTGATCTCCCCAGTTGGGCGCAGTGGTATGGAATTCCTCTACCTAAATTTTACCACATACTGCCTCTGGAACGGGAGAATCCATTTCAAATATCTTTCCTTCTTCTACTCGGATCTGACGATTCCCATAGGTTCCTGCAAATTCCATGTTGTGGGTAATCATCATGATGGTGATCCCCAACTTTTCGTTGATGCGCTTGGTGAGGTCCATGACCTTCTTGGCACTTTTTGGGTCCAACGAAGCGGTATGCTCATCGAGAAGCAGCAACTCTGGGTCCGAAGCAATGGCCATCACCATTGCCAAAGCTTGTTTCTGTCCCCCGGACAATTCCCCCGCCTTGGTTTCCATGCGCTTTTCCAACCCCAGGTCCAGTGATTCCAGGTGTTCCAGCACCTTTTGGGGAATCCCACTGAACCCAAGCCCGCGCATCCCTTTCCGGGAAGCCACGGAAAGGTTCTCCCGAATCGTTAAGTTCGGGAATACCCCGGAGTTGGGATCTTGGTACACCCTTCCAATGGTCTTTGCCCGGCGCGAAGGCGAACGATCCGTTTGCACTTTCCCGTTCACCTTGAAGTGCCCTTGCAAAGGTTCCACCTCGCCGAGTAAAACCTTCAGCAAAGTGGACTTGCCAGCCCCGTTGGCTCCCACAACCACCAGGAAATCTCCATTGTTCACCCCAAGCGAAACATCTTCCAACGCCACTTTCTGGTTATCCTGACCGGGATTGTAGACAACGGTTATCCCTTCGAGTTCGACCATAGTTTTTCGACCTCCTTCTTCACCGTTAACTTTGCCTTGGGCTTTCGGAACAACGACAATGCAATCATCACCACGATGAACAACGCGGTAAGTAGCTTCATGTCACTGGCCCGGAAACCGATTCGATAGCCGTAACGCATCACCAACGCAAGGATTCCCTGGTAAATGACCCCCCCAATCACCGGGGCAACCACTCCCAGCAAGGGTTTCTTTCGGCCAAAAACGATCTCCCCCATCATCACGATGGCCAAACCCACCACGATCATTCCCTGCCCCATGGAAACGTCCGCGAACCCACCGTACAAGGAAAAAAGCCCTCCGCTGAATCCCACCAAACCGTTTGCAATCGCAAGCCCAATGACCGAAAGAACGGTTTTCGACACGCCGAAAGCCTGCACCCCATCTGGATTCGATCCAAACCCACGCATCACCGTGCCCAGGTCTGTTTTCAAGAAAACGAAGAGGCCGACCGCGGTTGCCCCCAGAATAAGGGACAACAGTACCAGGTTTCCCGCACCACTGTCGGAGTGGAAAATGTTCTTCGCGGGACCGGAACTTGGCGTCTTGGCTCTCTCATTAGCCCCAGAAGGCAGGTCCATGTCATCGAACAAGCCTCCAAGAAGGTCTCCCCCTTCCTCTTCCTCGAAACTACCCAGCGAAGAGGTGGCGACAACCCGGGGAATCGGAAGGTTCGGACCGTTCATGATGCGCAGGTTCACCGAATACAGCATGGTCATGACCAAGATACCGGCAAGCAGAACGTTCACCTTGAGCTTCCGGTGGATCAACGCCGTAACGATCCCCGCGCCGCCTCCCACCAGCGCCCCAAGCAACAGTGCGATAGCGGCTGGCACCCCCGCCAGCAAAAAGGAAACACATATCGCGCCACCCAGCGCAAACGAACCATCCACCGTGAGGTCGGGCATGTTCAAAATGCGAAAGGAGACGAAAACCCCCATGGCCATCAGTCCCATGATCAATCCCTGCTCCAACACCGCCAGCATCTTAGCTTCTTCCCTTCCGAGAAATCGATCGCATCCAAATCCTCCTAAAAAAAGAGGGGCATCCTTTTCCTGGATGCCCCTCTGTAGGTTCCTTGCCTTACAACGTCATAGCAGCGGAGAAAACCTCAAAAGGGCTCGAATCTCCACCAAAAATAAAAATATGCACAAGCGTTCCGGATTGTTGTTGGCATAAAAAAACCTCCAATGTTGTCCCTTTATACCACATTCCCTCCCCCCGTGTCAATCCAAACGCAAAACGGGTGTTTATTTCCCTTTCCTGGATCAAATGCGGTACAATCCAGGAAAGCAAGGAAAAGGAGAAGAAAATGGACTTGCTCGGTTACTCTTTTTTCAACCCATCGCCCGACTTTCGGGAACTCAGCATTCTGCGCGCGCTCACTGCTACTCCGGAAATTTCGCAGGAACGTTTAGCGCAGCTCGCGGGGATCGTCCCCAGCATGGTCAACCGCTACATCCGGGAATTCGAAGAAGCTGGGCTGGTTCGCAAGGTGGGCGAAAACCGTCGGCGAATGCGCTACGAACTCACCCAGGCCGGGAAATACCGGTTGCAGTTCCTCACGATCGCCTACCTCAGCGAAGTGGCACGACTCTACGGCGAATCTGGGGGGCTATTCAGCGCCATCTTGGATACGTTGCACGCGGAGAATTGCGACCGGATTTTCCTGTACGGTGCAGGAATCATCGGGGGCATCCTTGCGGAAGTCCTCAAACCCCAACCCCTTCAAGTGCTCGGGTTCGTGGACGATGCCAGCATCAAGCAGGGGGGAATGTTTCACAATCTCCCCGTGTACGCTCCTGACCAACTTCCCCGCGCACCCTACGATGGAATGATCGTGGCCTCCTTCCGGCACGCGGAAAGGATTTGCGATCGTGCAAAACAGCAAGGCATGAAAAACCTATTCGTGTTCCAAGTCGCCCCCTCCGGGCGCGTGGCACTTCAACCCTTGCCGTGAAGTCCGGCGTAAATGCTTCCCAGCACGTTCAGTACGCTGGTGCACGCTGTGATGATCCAGAAGAAGAAGTGGATGCGCCAGAAGTTCAAACCCATTCCCACGATGGAACCGTAGAACAACACCAAGAACGGCACGAGAATCCAGGGGTTCACGGGATTCCGAAATTCCACCTTCCACACGTAATCCACCATCAGGGCAAACAAAGCCCACCCGGCGTAGGAAAACAGAGGTACCCAGCTTAGGATACTCCCCCTTTGCAACAAGTTCACCACTCCCAAAAAAAGCAGGGGAATGGCAATCAAGATGGTGGCCATCCCGAAAGGGGACGCAAGTTGGGGCATTTTCACACGCGAAACGAACATCAGGAACGTCAGCACGTTTATCCCATTCACGCAGAAGAACAGTAGCGAAGACACTCCCAAACCACTCCTTTCATTCACCATCGGTTTTCCCCCGAACGTATTCCACGATGCGTGCCAGGTGCATGAGCCGATCGTATACACCTTCCCCGGAAAGGAAATCCATGGCTCCATCCCGGATCAACCCCAGCGAATGCAACGCGCGCAGCAGACCTACACCCTTCCGGGAAGAAATGTATCCCAGCCTAATCCTCTCCTGGGGCAACACGAATTCCAGTGAAAAGGTCGAAAAGGAACCGGGCACCACTTTTACCTCCTGCAACGAACTATGCGCGAAACTCCGCCTTGTTTTTCCCAAATGCGTGCGGAGCACGATCCGTCGATCGGTAACCACGCACATCAATATGCCCGAATCCGCCTTTCCCTTCGCGATTGAAAGCACCTTTTCCGAATCTTCGAGATCCTCCGAAAGGTTGCGGAGGGAATGCTCCCCTTTCCATTCCCGGGCACCTGGGAGGCGCTCCAACGATCCGCGCAAGGCATCTACCTCGATCGCTTCGCGGAAAAACCCCGCACAGAATTGGACCAGCTTCTCGCGCTCGGCCTCCGGGATAGAAACCCCGTCTTCCTGTACCTCGACAACGGCTGCCCGCTGCAAGGGTTCGAGCAGAGTATCCAAGTGGGCAGAAAAATCGATGTGCGAAGCCGTCTGGAAACGGAACTCGCTGAGCAGTGGCACGTACTCCGGCTGGAAATGCTCCCGAAGCGAACATACGAGCTGCTCCTTGGTCTGGGTTCCGGCTTCCAGCAGGCAGAATAGCACCCAGGCTTGGAACGAATCATCGCGGAACACCTTCCACTTCCGCTCCAACCCGGTTTCATACCGAGAAAAGTCAACCTCCTCCCCCCGCATGGCACCAACGGTTTCCCGCAACAAGGAAACGGCATCGCGGAAAATCCGCACAGCAATGTATCCCGCGATCAGCGTATCCACCAGTGCCACACCCAGTTGCGCAAAAATGGCTCCGACAATGACCGCCAGGGAAACGTAGATGTGGTTCTTGGAATCCACCGATTGGGAAAGCAGTGCCAGGTTCTTTTGCCGCTTTCCAACGAGCTTCTGGTAAAAGGAAAGCAACCACGCCGCCAACAAGGCTACCGATTCTACGACGATGACCAGTACCACGTGGTCCATCACTTCCCCTTGTCCGCGAACAAAAGAAACGATGCCCAGTGCGCAATCCACACCAATACCTACCGACGTGGCGAACATCAGCGTCACGATCACCAGGGCACCCAGCAGCTCTTTCTTCCTTTTCACCGTCCACAACACCACGCCCGCGGAAAGCATATCGATCGCTGCGTCGGTTCCATCCGCGATCAGACCCGCGCTTCCACTCAAAAAACCCGCCAGTAACTTGAAAAAGGCCAGGATGCAATCGATGATCACCGTGTTGCGAGAGGTCGCCTCGGCGGAAAACACGTTGTTGTGCATCCATCGCGATGCCTTCTCCAATTTTTGCACCTGTCCACTCGCCACACCCCTCCCGGACTCGCTCAGGTGAAACACGCCTTGTTCATCACGCGTCACCAAACCTTTTTGGAGCAAGCTGTCACACGCCTTGGACACATCCAAGAAATCCCGATGATCCTCACGCTGATGGGGTCCATCCTGGTGATCCCAGAAGCCGAACTGGGAAACGAACTGGAAGAGGCAAGCCTCCATTTCGCGGGCATTCATGGGTCCTTTCTTTGCGAGAAGCAGTAACAAGAGAAATGGGTCTTCTCTCTTCCGTGACACGTTTTCCCACCTTCCTGAACTTCACCGGTTCCATGCCCATCTCGGGGCGTAACTACCCTTCAAGCGCGGAATCCTGGTTTGCAAGCAGTTCCCATTTCCAAATTCCCCTCGAATGGGACAACTTGGCAAGTTTTTCAGCCTACACCCTACCCCAAAATCCCTACTCGGGGTTTGCCTGGTAGAGATGCATTCCAAGCGCGGTTCGATTCGGGAATCCTTTCCAATGCGTGTGGTCTTCTTTGAACGTGCCATCATCGTTTTGGGACCAGACACCTTCGTTGGAGTACTCAATGAGGTCCAGATAGGCCGAGTAATCTAGGTTCTTCAGGTATACCCCGAAAAAAGCAGTGGCAAAATGCTGCACGATGTTGTTCAAACGCTGGTTATCCCAAGATGGTTCCGCATAGCGCAGGTAATCATGGGATTTCATGTCGAAAGAGATCAAAGGAATGGGACCGTATGCATTGGGGGCAACGTTGTGCCTGGCGTTCTCGAAAGTCAGCAGGTATCTTTGCGCATGCACGGCCCTGTCAAAAAAGAGTTTCACGCCATTTTCGTAACCAGCCACATCATCTTGCTCTCCCACCACAAAGAAAGAGGGAATCCTCAGGCCCTCCATGGCTTCTTCATTCCAGAAAAAGGCTGCACCCCAGGGTGCCATTGCAAACACCGCCTTGATCCTGGGGTCTATCGTTTTCTCGTACTCGGGGTTTCCGGATTGCCGGATCTCCAGTTTTCCCCCGGGGACACCCCATGGCAAGTTGACACCCGCTTCGCTAAAGCCGGCTCCTGCAACGTTTATGATGCCATAACCGCCCATCGAATACCCCGCGAGACCCGTAATATCCGTATTCACCACACCATACAAGAAATGCCCCGCATCTTGGCTGAACGCTGTCATTTGCTCCAACGTAAAGAGGATATCCAAGGGTCTGTTCAAAAGGGTACTGAAAAACTGGTTCTGGTCGCTGACAGTGGATTCCGTATGGCTGATGGCCACCACGACATAACCCTTGGAAGCGAGGTTTTCGGTTAGGTAACTCATGATATACCGGGTTCCCGGGTAGCCATGGGAAACAATAATCAAGGGGAATTCCCCTTGGATCGGCATGGCATTTCGTAAAGCTCTCCCCTGGAAGACAGTGGAGTAGACATTGGCACCCTCGCGGAAATATTCCGCGGTGTAGTAGCCGAGTTCCTTTCGGCCTTCTGGGATTTTTGCAGGATACCAAATTTCCAGCGTTAGCGGCCTATCGTACCGGGGATTCGGGTTATCCTTCGCGTAATGCAGGATATCCAATTGGTTCTCATTCACAACCGCAACGGTTCGAACACCGATGGAATACTCCCCCCTGTAGGCAAGGTCAGGTGCATCCGGCAAAGGATCACCAATCAGGAAAGCATCCGTAGCAAAGAACAGAACGGGAATCATCAACAAAAAAAACACAACGAGCTTTTTCATAAAAACGCCTCCTTCAAAATGGTTTCCTACATGATTGTACCACGTCGCTTCGCATCGTGCTGGAAGAAGCGGGTTGGTCAGCTTCCGGTTGTCGTTCCTGGGGAGGCCCCCATGCGTACCTGCTCTACTGGGGTGCGGCTTACCTATTGGGGGGGGAAAGCGATAGCCCGAAAAAAAAAAAAGCACCGCCATCTGGCGGTGCTTTAGGTTGGTGAACTGGTAGCCCCA
>DAOPKN010000035.1:0-22589 GCA_035391225.1 Thermotogota bacterium | reverse complement strand
TCCCAAAAAGAAAAACCCGGGGAGGCCCCGGGTTTTTTGCTTCGTGGTTTATTCCAGCGAAAGTCCACCGGTGGCGAGCAGCTTGCCGCCGGTTCCATCGAAAATGTGGTACCAGTTTCCCTCGAAGTGGAGGCCTACGGGGGTGTCAGGTAAAAAATCCTTGCGGCCAAAAACGACTACCGAGAGGAGCCTTTCGCCGAAACGGACTTTTAGCACCGTTTCCATTCCGGAGGGAAGCACGGAGTAGATGCTGGCCTGCGTCTTGCCTTGCAGGGAAAGGCTGATATCCTCCGGGCGAATCCCGAGGAATACCTTTTCCCCGACTTTGGGCAAACTTCCATTTTCTTGGGGAGAAAAAACCAACTGGGTTTCCCGGTCTCCCAGCATCCAGCGGTTGTTCTCCACACCGTTCACCGAGAGTTCCAGCAGGTTCATGGAAGGATTTCCGATGAAGTCCGCCACAAAAAGGTTGGCTGGGCTGTCGTACACGTGTAGTGGAGGGGCGTACTGCTGCAATACCCCCTCCTCCATCAGGCAGATCTTCGTGGCGAGTGTCATCGCCTCCAACTGGTCGTGGGTGACGTACACCGTGGTGGATTGGATTTGCTGGTGCAACCGCTTGAGCTCCGAGCGCATCTCCATGCGGAGCTTGGCATCAAGGTTGGAGAGGGGCTCGTCCATCAAAAGGACGCGGGGATCCGGAGCAAGGGTGCGCGCGATCGCCACTCGTTGTTGTTGCCCCCCGGAAAGCTCCGAGGGGTACCGGGCCATCAACTCCGAAATCTTCACAAGCTCCCCCATTTCCGTTACCTTTCGGGCGATATCTTCCTTCTTCCACTTCAGGTTTTCCAACCCGAAGGCAATGTTCTGGTACACGGTCATGTGCGGCCACAGCGCGTAGTTCTGGAACAGAAGACCCACGTCGCGCTTGTCCGGCGACAGGTTCAACTGCTTCTCACTGGAAAAGACCACCTTGCCGTCAATCACGATTTCCCCCGAGGTAGGCGTCTCCAACCCTGATATCATCCGGAGCGTGGTGGTTTTGCCGCAGCCAGACGGTCCCAGCAGCGTGACAAATTCCCTGTCCTCGATCACCAGGTTCAAGTCCTTTACCGCCGCGACCTTTCCGAACATCTTGGTAATACCTTTCAACTCGATTCGGGGCATACGCTCAACCTCCAATTCCTTTATCGATACTGGCACCCGTTACCTTGTTGATCACGAAGTTAAACACCAGCACGATGCCGATGATCAGCAAAACGATAGCGTTGGCATACTGGTCCCAGCCTTTCTCGTTGTACTGGAACAGCATGGTCGTCAAAATACTCGTGGACGGGGTCACCAGCAAGATGTACAGCGCCAGCTCACGCATGCTCGAAATGAACGGCAACAGGTACCCCGAAATCAGCGTGGGTTTCTGGATGGGAATCAGGATACGCACCATCCGCTTCCACCACTTCACCCCAAAAATCATCGCGGCTTCCTCGATTTCCTTCCCCAGCTGTAGCATCGCGTTGATGCCCGCGCGCGAGGCAAAAGGCAGGTACTTCACCGTTCCGACGAGCACCAGGATGGCAAACGTTCCGTACAGCGAGGGAATGAACCCCCTCTGCACGGAAAACATGGAGAGGTAAATGGCACCAAATGCCATGCTGGGAATCAGGTAGGGGAAAAAGGCCAGGCGATCCAACATGTTTGAGCCCCTTTTCCCCCGGGTTTTCACCACGGCGTATCCGACCAGGATCCCAACGGTCCCCGCGAAAAGCGCCACGAGCAGCGACAGTGAGAAGCTGTTCCACAATCCCTTGAACACGTACTTGTTCTTCAAGATACCGGGCTCTCCACTGGCGATATCCGGGCTACCCTCTCCGGTCCAGAAAATGGTGGAGTAATTCTCCAAGCTGTAATCACCCGGGGCCACGAGGAAGGACTGCAGCGCAAAGGTAAACAGCGGGATCACGGAAATGGCGATGAGGATCACGGCAAGCGTAATGGAAATGGGGCTTCGCGCCTTCCGCAAATTCACGAGTGAGATGTTGGAACTCTTTCCGGTCACCGTGGTAAAGCTCTTGCGCTTCCCAATCAAGATCTGGTTGATAGTGAGAATCACCGTTCCGATCACGATCATCAACCCTGCCAAGATGTAGCCTACACCGGGGTTCACCCCGTTGATGGTGCGGAACATCTGCGTGGTGAGCACCTGGAAGCGCACCGGGCCTCCCAGGAAGGCAGGCACCGCAAAAGCGCTCATGGAGCTGGAGAACACGAGCAAGAACGTGGACAGCACCGCGGGCATCACGATGGGAATGGTGATCCTTCGAATGATCTTCCAACGCGAAGTTTTCAAGATCACGGCGGCTTCCTCCAGGTTGGCGTCCATGTTGCGCAGGATGCCTCCGATCAGGATGAAGGCAAACGGTGCGTAGTGCATGCCCAGAACCATCACGATGGGAAAGAAACCGTAGGCCATCCAATCGGGGGTGGCGATGCCCGTGATCCCTGTGAAAAGCCCAGGGGCGCCTCCGATGCTGCTGTTCTTAAAGAAATTCAACCACGCCATGGCAAGTGTCCAGGAAGGCATGATGTAGGGAAAGAGCATCAACGTGGAAAGAAGTTTCTTGAAGCGCAGGTTGGTGCGTGTCACCAGCCAGGCGAAAACTCCCCCCACCACAAGCGCAAATGCACACGTGGCGAGCGAAACCAGCATCGTGTTGAGCAGGGGCTTGTAGAAGAGGTTCTTGCTGGCTCGTTCAAAGAAAACGTAGTTCCAGTGGTACAACGTGAGGTCCCCCGCCTGCGAACCCCGGATTCGCCTGGCTTCCGCCGAATGCACGGTGAACGTGTCCAGGCCAATGTAAAACAGGGGCACCAGCGTCAGGAACACGAGCAAAGCCAGTAGAACCACGAGGATCAGGTGTTCTGGCCGGGAGAAAAAAGATGCGAGGCGATTCAACCATTTTTTCATGCGAACCATCCTTCAAAAACGCCAGCCCCGGAAAAGGGGCTGACGATGATGTGGTGAAAGGATTGCGGTGCGGGAAGATCAGTACGCGTACTCGTTCCAGAACTCTTCCACGTCGATCCGGTTTTCAAACAGGAATTCCGGGTCTTCCCCGACCAGGATGTTGCCCCACACGTTGAACCCGTTGTCCCCAGGGTAGGGAAGGATGTTGGGGTTGGGGGAGTAGGTTCCCTCGGAATCGGACCAGGGGGTGAAGCCTTCCTCCGTGAGCAGGTACTCGATGAACAGCTTGGCAGCGTTTGGGTGCGCGGCATTTTCCACCAGCATCAGGTAGCTGGGGTAGTAGAAACCCGCGAACGGTTCCATGCCCATGATGGGAAGAAGGGCCAGGTTCTTGGTATCGCGGTAGCGCACCTTGGAGTAGGTGCACAGTCCCACCTTGTCGATCTGCTGCCCGCGTATCCCCAGTGACTCTGCCATCGTGGTGTCGCTCTTCATGAGCACCAGGCCATTTTCCAACACGCGCTTGATCCACTCGTAACCGGCGTTCTCCGTGGTCAGTTGCAACGGCTCGCCGTAGTACCGCTCGTACGCTTTCTCGATCTTCTGTGCCCAGTCTTCGCGCGTGATCATGGTCAAGAAGTTCATGTTCACGCCTTCCTGGAACGGATCCTTGAAGAAGTAGCGCCCCTTGAAAGCGGGATCTGCCAGCGCCCAGATGTTGGTCGCGGGGGGGAAGGTGTAGGTCTCGGAGTTGTACAGGAACACCTTGGTAATGGTCGAGAGCATCAGCGGGTTTTGCTGGTCGGGGGCAATCACGTCGGCCATGTCTGGAGGGATGTAGTTGATGAGGTACCCGGGTTCGATCAATTCCCCGAAAACCCTTCCGCCGTCCTGCGCGATAACGAAGTCGGCTCCCACGATGCCGCTTCCCACTTCCTTGGAAACTTTCTCGATCAGTTCGAAACCCTTGAGGTTGTAGGCTTCCACCTCGATACCGTACTTCTGCTGGAAAGCCTCAGCCGCGTTCTTGATACGGCTGGTAATGGAGTACACCACGACTTTCCCCTCGGCCTTGGCTGCAGAAACAAGCTCCGGGGATGCCGCGAACAACGAAAGGGAAAGCAAAACCACCAACAAAACCGATACCACGCGAATCTTCATAACATACGCACCTCCAAAAATTGGGATTGGGTCCTTACTGCTTTCCCGGAACCGGGAATTCTTTTTTCATCTTCTGCTCGCGGTGTTCCAGGAAAACTTTGATGTGTTCCGATTGCAGCGCCTGGCAAAGTTGCTCCGAAAGATACACCGAACGATGCTTTCCACCGGTGCATCCAACCGCAACCTTCAACTGGTTCCGTCCACTTCCGGCGAACCCCGAAATCGTGCAACGGCAAATTTCCAGCATGCGCTGGAAGTACTCAGACACCTGGGAAAAGGAGGCAAAGTACTCCTGCACCTTCTTGTCCATTCCGGTCAAGGCGGTGAGTTCCTCGTAGTAGTAGGGGTTGGGCAAGAAACGCACGTCGAAAACCAGGTTGGCATCCGTGGGGATTCCCCGGTTGTAGGAGAAGCTTTCCACCTCCACGCGCATGGGAGGAACCTGGAAGCCCCGGTCCCGGATGATGGCGATGATCTTTTCCTTGAGCTCCTTCATGTCCATGTGCGACGTGTTGATGGTGAAGTCCGCGCGCTCTTTCAAGTCTTTCAGCGTGTTGCGCTCCAAGTCAATCGCTTGCTGCACCGACAGTTCTCCCTGCAGCGGATGGGCGCGCCGCGTTTTCTGGTAACGGTAGAGCAACACGTTGTCCTCCGCATCCAAGAACACCATGTGGAAGGGAAAGCCTTCTCTCTCCAGGGCTTGCAAGCTCTGCAAGAAACTGCGCACGCCCCCGAAACGGGTGATGGTGCGAATGTCCACCACGAAAGCACTCTTTTCCACCCTTTCGGCGCGAATCAACCCCACCAGCTGCTCAAAAAGCGCCGGTGGGACATTGTCCATGCAAAAAAAGCCGAAATCCTCAAGCACGTCGATCACCGAAGATTTCCCCGCGCCCGACATCCCGGTGATGATCGCCAATCCAGTGGATGCATCCATCGTCTGCTTGTTTTCCAAGGGAAGGAACCTCGTTCTTTATAGACTTGTGAAAAAGATTATAGCACACATGCCAAGAGTCTTGTGTCAAGGATGTGTGTCAAGTCTGCGACTGGGAATGGGTCAGGCCTCCTCAACTTCAACTTTTTCTGCCAAAAAGGGAGCACCCAAAATCACCCGATCTTATGTTAAAATAAGCAAATGCACGATCTTTCTCATCTTTCCAAACATGGAGTGATCCGAATGGCGCGAAGAAAAATCATCTTGGATTGTGATCCGGGGCACGACGACGCGGTGGCATTGCTTCTTGCCGGTGCACACCCCTCCCTCGAAATGCTCGGGATTACCCCGGTTGCGGGAAATTCCTACGTGGAAAACACCACGCGAAACGCCCTCATTCTCACCGAAATGGCAGATCTCGATGTACCCGTGATCCCAGGAGCGGGCAAACCCTTGCTGCGTGCGCAAATCGTGGCGCCCAACATTCACGGTGAATCGGGGTTGGAAGGCGTGCCTCTCCCTTCCCCCACGCGAAAACCCCTCGCTATGAAAGCCATCGACTTCATGGCAGAGCAAATCCGGAAATTTCCCGGGGAAGTGACGCTGGTACCCATCGGCCCGTTGACCAACATCGCCCATTTCGTGCTCCACTACCCCGAACTGCTGGGGGACGTTCAGGAAGTGGTGATCATGGGAGGGGGGATCCATTTCGGCAACACCACGCCGGTGGCGGAGTTCAACATCTTCGCAGACCCGGAAGCGGCCCAAATCGTTTTCCAATCGGGTATGCCACTCACGGTCATGCCGCTGGACGTCACCCACCAGGCCAAGATCTTCCTCGGCGAAATCAAGAAGATGGAAGCCTTTTCCTCGGAGATCATTTCCAAGATGGGCACCTTGCTTGGCTTCTTCCACAAAACCTACTACGACGTGTTCCATATCGAGGGCGCACCGCTCCATGACCCCTGCACTATCGCCTACCTGATCGAACCGGAGCTCTTTGGATTCGAAGACTACGTGGCAAACGTGGAGCTTCACGGAACCCATACGTACGGACAAACGGTAGTGGATTACTGGCACCTCTCCGGCAAAGCGCCCAATTCCCGCTGGGCCAAATCCATCGACCGGGAGCGCTACATCCAGCTCATCTTTGAAACCTTTTCCCGTTACGCGTAAAATTCTTCCAGGAGGTTTTGTGCATGGAAAACCCAAGGTACCACATTCAAATCGACGACCCAGACGCGGTTGGCAAGTACGTCATTCTTCCCGGCGATCGCGGGCGCGTGGAACGCATCGCCAAGTACTTGCAGGATCCTGTCGTGGTGGGAAGTAACCGCGAGTACTACACGATGACGGGCACCCTCGGAGGCCACAAGGTCTCGGTGATGTCCACCGGAATGGGGGCCCCTTGCATTTCCATCGGCGTGGAAGAGCTCAAAACGCTGGGGGTACACACCTGCATCCGCGTGGGAACTGCGGGGGCCATGCAGCCGCGCCTGGGAATGGGCGATTCGGTGATCGCCACCGGAGCCATTCGCGACGATGGAACGATGGACCAGTACCTCCCCAAGTCCTTTCCCGCCGTAGCGGATTTCGAAGTGGTTCAGGCGCTTCGCGAAGCCGCAGCCGACGTGGGGAATCCCGCGCATCTCGGGGTTGTCTACTCCACCGACTCCTACTACGCCCGGAACTTTGACCCACAGGCTGCCCAGCAAAAAGGAACGCTGTACGCGCGTGCAGGTGCCCTGGTGGTGGAAATGGAAGTTTCCGCGCTGTACCTGCTGGGAAACATTCTCGGCCTCCGGGCGGGTGCGGTTCTCACCGTACGCGAACAGATCAGCGAGGAGAGAGAGTACCGCTTGCAGGCCGGGCAAAAATTCGAAGAGGGTCTGGAAAAGAGTATCCAGATCGCGGTCCAGGCCATTGAAAAATTGCTTTTGCGAGAACATCCGTAACAGAACCACATCACATGAAGGAGGTTGGAACATGAAGAAACTTTTGGTTATTGCCCTGGTTGTACTGTTTTCCCTCAGCGCGTTCGCATCCATCAAGGTGGCGAACCTGATCAACGGAACGCTGGGTGACAAGTCGTTCTTTGACTCCGCGGCACGAGGTATGGTCATGATGGAAGAACAGCTCGGGGTGGAAACAAAGGTCATCGAGATGGGATACAACCCATCCGAATGGGAACCCACGCTCGACGAAGTTTCGGACATGGGGATCTACGACATCATCATCGTCGGAACCTGGCAGATGGTGGACATCCTGGCACGCATCGCACCACTGTACCCCGATACCAAGTACCTGATTTACGACACGGAGATGGACTTCTCTACCGGAGAACTGGACAACGTGTACGCCATCACCTACAAGCAGAACGAAGGCTCCTTCCTTGCCGGTGCGCTTGCCGCGCTGGTCTCCAAGTCCGCCGACGTTCCCAACACCGTTCCGGACAAGCGCATCATCGGCTTGCTGGGAGGCATGGACATCCCGGTCATCAACGACTTCTTGATCGGTTACATTGAAGGTGCCCAGTACATCACCCCCGGCATCAAGGTCGCGCTTTCCTACGTGGGCGCCTGGAACGACCCCGCCAAGGGAAAAGAGTTTACGCTTGCCATGTACCGCCAGGGTGCGGACGTGGTGTTCGCGGTAGCCGGTGAAACCGGAAACGGCGTTCTGGAAGCCGCGAAGGAATTCAGCCGCTGGTCCATCGGGGTTGACTCCGACATGCAGCTCATCTACGAGTCCAAGGACATGGACATCGTGAACCACACGCTCACGTCCATGCTCAAGAACGTGGACTACTCTTTGTTCCTCACCGTTCAACAGTACCTGGACGGCGAACTCGCGTTCGGCCAGAACGTTTCATTGGGGCTGAAAGAAGGCGCAGTGGGCCTTGCACAGAACAAGTACTTCGACGCTTTCCTCTCCCAGCACCCGGATATCCAGGGAACCCTGGCGTACCTCGAAGAACAAATCGTGGCCGAGAACATCGAAGTTACCTCCGCCATGGGCATGAGCAACGAGGAACTCGACGCCATTCGCAACGCCGTAAAACCGTAAGACCGACCCTTTCTCGGCGGCCCCCACGAAGGGGCCGCCGTTTCGTAGAGGAGTGTTCTTGATGGAGGAAAACAAACCGATCCTTGAACTGAACGATATCTGGAAAGTCTACCCCAACGGTGTCGTGGCCAATCGGGGCATCAACCTCAAGGTGCACGAAGGTGAAATCCACGCCTTGCTGGGCGAAAACGGCGCGGGTAAGTCAACGCTGATGAAAATCCTTTTCGGCCTGGAACAGCCCACTTCGGGTTCCATCCATTTCCGAGGCCAACCCATCCAAATCCATTCCCCCCACAACGCCATTTCCCGTGGAATTGGCATGGTGCACCAGCATTTCATGTTGGTACCCTCGCTCACCGTGGCGGAAAACGTGGTTCTGGGAATGGAACCAAAGAAAGGGCTGTCGGTGGACGTGGAAAAGGCGTTCGAGATGGTGGAAAACGCTTCCAAGACGTTTGGCCTTCCCGTGCCCGCGGCCAAAAAGGTCAAGGACATCTCCGTGGGCATGCGCCAACGCGTGGAAATCGTGAAAACGCTGATCCGGGGGGCGGACCTGATCATCCTGGACGAACCCACGGCGGTTCTCACGCCACAGGAGACCGTGGAGCTCTTCGATGCGCTGCGAAACCTGGTGGAAATGCAAAAAACCGTGATCTTCATCACGCACAAGCTCAAGGAAGTCAAGCAAATCGCCGACCGGATCACCGTTTTACGCCGCGGGTTCGTCGTGGACAACGCACTGGTGAAGGATGTGAGCGAACGCGACATGTCCCGCATGATGGTGGGCAGAGACGTGGAGCTCACCATCGAAAAAGGGGAACCCCAGGTGGGCAAGGAATTGCTTCGCCTGGAGAAGCTCAACTTCACGCGGGCCGACGGGGTGCAAGCGGTGAGAGACCTTTCCTTCAAGCTTCGCGCCGGAGAGATCCTGGGCATCGCGGGAGTGGAGGGAAACGGCCAGACCGAAATGGTGCAAATGATCACCGGCATCTTATCCCCCGACGAGGGCAACGTTTTCCTCGAAGAGCGCCTCATATCGGGCCAATTCCCCGGACAGATCCGGCCACTGGGAATGAGCCACATCCCCTCCGACCGCATGACACGTGGATGTGCCCTGGATACCACCATCGAAGAAAACCTGGTGAGCGACCGCTTCACTTCCCCCGAGTTTTCCAGCATGGGGAGGATCAAGGTGCGCCAGGTCACCCACTTCGCCCACGAGATGATCGACCGCTTCGACATCCGCACCGACGGGCCCAAGACCACCATCCGCATGCTATCCGGGGGAAACATTCAGAAGGTGGTGGTGGCCCGGGAATTTACCGCGGGTGCTTGTGTGATCGTAGCGGACCAACCCACCCGGGGAATCGACGTGGCGGCGGCGGATTTCATCCGCCGACAACTGGTGTTGGAACGCGACCGTGGTGTCGGGGTTCTGCTGGTTTCCGCGGATCTCACGGAATTGCTGGAGGCTTCCGACCGCATCATCGTGATGTTCCACGGCCAGGCCGTGGCCCATTTCACCCGTATCAAGGACATCAACGAAACCATCCTGGGAGAATACATGCTGGGGATCAAGAAAATGACCCCCGAAGAGATGGGGGATTTGTGATGAAAAAAGGACAACTCTTCGAACTCTACCGAACGGGTATCGCGATTGGCATCGCGCTCCTTCTTGGCTACCTGATCGTTTTCTTCACCAGCTTCCCCGAAGGTGCCCTATCACTGGGAGAGAAAATCGCACAGGCCTTCTCCGCTACCAACGAAGCCTTCAAGTACTTCTTGCTGGGCCCGGTGATCAAGTGGAGGGGAGATGCCGCCCTTTTCAACGACAGGGGATTCATCCAGTGGATCAACGAAACCGTCCCCATCATGATCACGGGGCTGGCGGTCGCCATCGTCTTTTCCGCCAAGATTTTCAACATCGGGGCCGAAGGCCAACTCTTCATCGGCGCAGTGGGAGCCACTTTCGCCGCCGTGCACTTCCCCGCGATTCCGGTGCTGCACCCCATTCTGGTTATCGCGGTGGCCATGCTCTGCGGAGCGGGATGGGCGGTGATACCCGGCGTGATCAAATCGAGGCTCAAGGCCTCGGAACTCGTAACCTCCCTGATGATGAACTACGTAGCCTTCTTTTTCGGCCTCTTCCTCATCAAAACCTTCATCCGGGATCAAACCGCTGGCTCGCTGGTCTCGGAGAAGTTCCAGGACACCGCGCTTCTCCCCCTTCTCAACGAACGCTACAAGTGGCACATCGGCATTTTGATCGCCATTGGCCTGACGATTTTCGTGTGGTTCCTCATGAAGCGCACCACCTGGGGATACCGCGTCCGCCTGGTTGGCGACAACATCCACTTCGCCCATTTCTCCGGTATCAAAACCCCATCGGTGGTGTTCCAAGCACAGGTGGTCAGTGGGGCTATCGCGGGTATGGCAGGAATCATCGAGCTCATGGGGTACCATGGCCGCTTCCTGTGGCTGGTTTCGCCGGGGTACGGTTGGGATGGCATCATCATCGCCACGCTGGCACGGAACAACCCGCTCTACGTTCCCATCGCGGCGCTTTTCCTTTCGTACATCCGGGTAGGGGCGAAAACCATGGGGCGCTACACCGACATTGCCCCGGAAATCGTGGCCATCTTGCAGGCAGCCATCATCTTGCTGGTTACCGCCGAAGCTTTCCTCGCCAAGTGGAAGCAGCGCGCCATCGAGAAGGAAGCAACACGTGGAGAAATGACACTCGAAGGAGGTGAAAAAGCATGAACGACACCCTTCGTGGCATTTTATCCTGGGAGTTCATCGCTTCGGGCATTCGTGTGACCACGCCCATCCTTCTCGCCGCCATGGGAGCATTGGTGGCAGAAATGGCGGGAACACCAAACATTGCATTGGAAGGAATCATGCTGTTTTCGGCTTTCATCGGGGTCTTGATCAGCGGTTTCACGCAGTCGTTGTTTCCCGCCATCCTTGCCGGAATCGCCACCGGCCTGGTTCTTGCGGGAATACTGGCCTACTTTGCCCTCAAGCTCAAGACCAACATCATCCTGGCAGCCATCGCGCTAAACATCTTCGCCAGCGGGGGAACCATCTTCTTCCTTTCCGCACTCACCGGAGACAAGGGGTCTTCCGCGTCGGTGAATTCGCTGGTTATCCCGGATGTCACGATCCCCCTGATCGACAAGATCCCGGTGTTGGGGGACATCTTGAGTGGGCATCACGTGATCACCTACGTGGCGATCGCCGCTGTGTTCCTCGTGCAATTCATGCTGTACAAAACCCCGTTGGGGCTTCGCATCCGTGCCGTGGGCGAAAACCCCGAAGCCGCAGAATCCGTGGGTATTTCCGTGAATCGGACACGACTCATCGCGCTACTGATCAGCGGCTTGCTGGCAAGCCTGGGTGGACTATTCCTCTCCATGGGATACGTTTCCTGGTTCGCCCGTGACATGACCGCGGGGCGCGGATGGATTGCGCTTGCGGCACAGGCGCTCGGGGGAACATCAGCATACGGTGTGGCGGGAGGCTCGCTGCTTTTTGGGTTCACCGAAGCGGCATCCTACTCGTTGCAATTCTTCAACATCCCCTACGAACTCACGCAATCGTTGCCCTTCATTATTACCGTGGGGGTTATGGCACTCTACGCATGGCGGCGGTTGAAGGTGTACAAAAAAATCGACGTGCTGTAATCGTGAAATCGGCCGCGCGCGGCTTTGTTGTATTCGCGGAATGAATTTTCGTGACCTGGCCTTTATCCCTGTTTTCCTTGAACGTCAATTTTTCCAATGGTTTCCCGGTTTTTTCCGGGGGAAACGTCCGCAAAAAAACGCCAGATACGCATATTCGTTTATATTCCCAGTTGGAGGTTATAATACCCCTATGCGAACAACATTCATGGGCGATCGAATGAAGAAATGGCGCCGAAAGAAACAAATTACCCAAGTTGCCATGGGGAAGTTGCTGGGCGTGAGCCAATCCCAAATTTCCAAGTACGAAAGCTGCGAGGACGAACCCTCCTACGGTACAATCAAGATGATCGCGCAATTCTTGGAGGTATCTGTTCCCTTCCTGGTGGGAGAAAGCCACAACCCCTACTCCAACGGGCCCCGGGCGATGGAAGTCAACGAAGCCCTCACCACGGTGATTTCTCCCACGCGAAATGCAGTTCTTTCCGCGGGAGAAACCCGGATCCAAAGGATCCCCCTGTTGGAGAAGATCGGTCCGGGTGAGTTGATCCCTGCGGAGCACCGCATCGTGGGCTGGGTGGACACGGGTTTGGAAGCAGATTTCGCCCTGAAGGTGAATGGTGACGAAATGCACCCGCTGGTCCCCCGGAATGCATTGGTGTACGTCAACCGCTCCTTGCCTCCCAAGAACGGTTTTTTGGCCGTCGTGATGACCAGCTTCGAGGATGCGGTGATTTGCCGGGTTTTCTTTGACCCTTCCGGTGTCATCTTGCAATGGGAAAACCCGCATTTTCCCCCACGCTTCTTCTCCACGACCCAAATGGAAAAGGAATGCAAGATCATCGGCATTATCGTGGAGTACCAGGTATTCCCCCTCGATGTACAGGGGACCCACCTCCCCACCAACGTATTCCACGAGTAACGGAAGATTTGGAGGTATCCCCATGCCAAAACGATTCTGCCTATCCGCTCTGTTTGGGCTTGTTCCCTTCCTTGTGCTGGCCCATACCGCGGTACTCTTCGAAGACCCCGCGCAAAAGGATGCCTTTTTCCAGGACCTCTCCCACGCTATTCCCTCCCTCCTGGAACAGTGGCACATCCCTGGGCTGGCGGTCGCCGTGGTATACGATGGCCAAGTACTCTTCGAGCAAGGCTTCGGGGTCAAAAAGACCGGCGGAAGCAACCCGGTGACCCCTTCCACCCTCTTCCAGATCGGCTCCACCTCGAAAGCCTTTACTTCCTTTTTGCTGGCCCGGCTGGAAGACCAGGGGCTGCTGGGATGGCACCAACGCGTACAGCAGATCGTTCCCGCTTTTACCCTGAAAGACACCTGTGCCGGCGCAGCCTTCCAGGTTCAAGACCTTCCGGCCCAACACAGTGGGATGTACCCCTACGACGGAGATTACCTGGCCTTCCTGGGATATGGCCCGGAGAAGATCCTGCAATCCACTTCGGAACTGGAGACACAATCCAGCTTCCGCACCACCTTTTCCTACGTGAACACGTTGTTCGTGGTGGCGGGGTACGTGGCCGAGAACGTAACCGGGATGCCGCTCAAGGAACTGTACGCACAAGAGGTCTTCACCCCGCTGCAACTTTCCCATACCTACGCGGGACCGGAACAGATTCCGGACCTGGAACAGCTTGCCTACCCCCATTGGCTCCAGGCAGAGGTATTGCAAATCGATGACCCCTTTGCCCCAACCGGACGATGGATTGCCACCTACCTGCCCGCTGGAGGGTTGTATTCCAACGTGCAAGACCTCTCTCGCTGGCTTGGCTTTTGGCTGCAGAGCGGCGAGCCAGAAAGCAACCAGGCCCTTTCGGAGCAAAACCGCAAGAAACTCCTCACCCCACAAACGCATATCATGGGGGGCGCAAATGATCCGCTCTACTTTTACTGCCTGGGATGGCTCCTGGAGCAGTTGGACGGAGAAGCCCTCTTCTGGCACAACGGTGAGACCGTTGGCAGCCACGCGTTTGTGGGCTTTTCCCCGTCCTCCGGACTGGGCGTGGCCATCCTTTCCAACCGCGGGGGGCAAGACTTTCCCGACCGCTTGGGAATGGGCATACTCAAAGCCGTGTTGGGGCTTGCCCCCTCCCACTTTTGGGAGAAACTTTCTCCTCTGGGCCCGGAAGAAGCGGAAGACCAGCCAACCCCCACCCATTACCTTCCACCCCTGGAATTGGAGGCGTACACAGGCTTGTTCTACCACCCCCTGTTCGGGCAAATGTGCATCCGGCAAGCCGACGATCGCCTGGTAGCCACGATGGGACCCCTTTCGTTCGCTCTTCCCATGCGGCATACCAACCGGGATTCCTTCTCCCTCGTTTTCCACCCGTTCTTCGAGGATTTCGCCACCGCCACCTTCCTGGTGGATTCGTGGGGGCAAGCCAATGCATTTGTCCTGGACTTCAACGAAGGGAGCACGGACTTTTTCTTCGAGCGTCTTGCAGAGGAACCCCCGCAAACACCAATCGAGTAACAAGAAGGCTCGGCAGGAATGCACCACGCGGAAAAAGATCAATTGTAAAGTTGTATAAGCTTTTTTATAGTAACCGGCCGTGTACACGGTAGAATGGCGCTGGCCGGTTTTTTTTCGCGTTGACTCCACTCCGCCGGGAATGGTACACTAAAAAACCACCTTCCATCCTTCCCCGAGTTCCCGGGAAAACCCTTTTTGCGAGGAGTGAAAGCAGTGCGACGTGGCATTCGAAAACAACTGACGGGATGGATTTCGGTTCTTCCCGCCCTTGCGGTTCAGGTCATTTTCATCTACGTCCCCCTGGGATGGGCCATTTTCATTTCCTTCTACAAGTGGAACATGATTCGCCCCATGCGCTGGGTGGGCCTGGCCAATTACACGCGGCTCTTCGAATCTTCGGAGTTTTGGAATTCGCTCTGGATCACCGGGGTGTACATCCTGGGAACGGTGATCCCCTCCATCGTGTTGGGGCTGTTACTGGCCATGCTACTCAACGTGGAGTGGCTCAAGGGCCGGGGGTTGTACCGCACGCTCTTCTACATCCCGGTCATCACCTCCATGGCAGCTGCGGCCGTGATCTGGAGCTGGTTGTTTGAAACGCAGTACGGCTTGATCAACTTTTTCCTTTCCTGGTTCGGCATTACCGACATTGCCTGGCTGGAAGACCCGAAATACGCTCTCACCGCGCTCATCATCGTGGGGGTGTGGAAACGCATCGGGTACAACATGGTGCTGTTCCTCGCGGGGTTGCAAACCATCCCCCGGGCATACTACGAGGCCGCGGAGATTGATGGCGCCACCCCCTGGGGCAAGTTTCGGAACATCACCCTTCCGTTGCTTTCCCCCACCACCCTTTTCGTGCTCATCATGCAATTCATCGCCTCGTTCCGCGTGTTCGTTTCCGTTTCGGTGCTAACCCGGGGTGGACCGGCAAAGAGCACGCAGGTGATCACCTACTACCTGTACGAGAATGCGTTCAAGTACCTCAAGTTTGGCTACGCTTCGGCGGTGGCCGTCGTGATGTTCGGGCTGATGATCCTGTTTACGCTGTTACAGTTCCGCTTCACGCGAAAGAGGGTGCACTACTCGTGAACCGCAAACCTCGCCTACCAGTGCGCATCGTCGTGTACCTCCTGGTTCTCCTGGTTGCCGTGCTCATCAACCTGCCCTTTTTCTGGATGCTGGTAACATCCTTCAAGACAGAGGACGAAGTGTTCAAGCTTCCTCCCAGTTTCTTGCCCACGATCTTCGACATGCGCAACTACGTGGGCGCCTTCGACCTGATCCCCCTGGGCCGCTACGTGGTCAATACGCTCATCGTGGCGCTTTCCGTCACGGGGTTGCAGCTGGTGTTCAACTCGTTTGCCGCCTACGGCCTGGCACGGGTGAAGTTCAAGGGGGCCAACATCGTTTTCATGATCCTGATCGGCACGCTCATGGTGCCCCCGGAAGTCACCATGGTGCCGCTGTACGTGATCATCAAGAACTTCGGCATGATCGACAGCTACCGGGCCCTGATCATACCATTCATGAGCTCGGCCTTCGGTATCTTCCTACTGCGGCAATTTTTCCTGGGTATCCCCAAGGAGCTCGAAGAGGCTGCCATCATCGACGGCGCGGGGCACATGAAGATCTTCTTCCAGATCATCCTCCCGCTTTCCAAGCCCGCGCTGTACACCATGGCACTGTACACCTTCCTCGCACATTGGAACGAGTACATGTGGCCGTTGATCGTGATCAACAGCGCGGAAAAACAGATGATACAGGTGGGGATCTCGCAGTTCGTGAGTGGTTGGGAAACCCAGTGGACGCTGCGCATGGCGGCATCCACCGTGGCCGTCATCCCCATCATCGTTTTCTTCTTCTTTGTGCAGAAACAGTTCGTGGAAGGCATTAGCATTTCGGGTTTGAAAGAGTAATCCGAACATTCCAAAAGGAGGTACAGCATGAAAAAGGCACTTACGATTCTTTTGCTGGTCACGCTGGCGGTCATGGCATTCGCCGCTCCCGTGAAAGTCATCATGTGGTATGCGCAAACGGGGATTTACTCCCAGACACTGCTGGACATCATCGCGGATTTCAACAAGCTCCACGAGGGTGAAATCGAGGTGGAAGGCGTGTACACGGGTAACTACCAGGACACCATGCAAAAACTGCTGGCTTCCATGGTGGCGGGAGACCTACCCACCCTGGCGCAGATCGAGCAATCCCGTATCGGCCAATTCGTCGATGGCGGAGCTTTCCAAGATCTCAACTACTTCATCAACAAGGACCCGGAATTCGCGAAAACCATGGACGATTTTTGGCCCCGCTTCATCCAGGCCAACACCTACGACCAAGGCCTGCTGGGATTCCCCCTGAACTGCAGCACCCCGTTGATGTACATCAACCGCGACGTGTTCCGTGCAGCAGGACTCGATCCGGACAATCCTCCCGAAACCTGGGCACAAGTGTACGCGGCTGCCAAGAAGATCAAAACCCTGGGTGAAGACTACTTCGGTTACCGCCTGGGTAACGACGACTGGCTGCTCGAAGCCTACATCTGGCAATTCGGTGGCGAAATCATCTCCGACGACGGAACCCAAATGCTGATTTACTCCCCGGAAACCGTCAACGCCTGGGAATTCTTCCAAAAAGGCGTTCGCGAAGGTGTGTTCGTGTACGGAACCACCGGTGGAAATGCCATGGACCTTTCCGGGATGATCGGAACCGTTTGCCGCTCCACCGGAAGCTTGGGCTACCTCAAGGAAAACGCCAAGTTTGACCTGGGCGCCACCATCATGCCCATGCAAGTGCGCCAAATCGTCCCCATCGGTGGGGCCAACGTGTTCATGTTCTCCTCCCGCCCCGCCAAGGAGAAAGAAGCCGCGTGGGAATTCCTGAAATTCCTCACCGCCACCGACAACACCAAGCGCTGGTCGCTGGCAACCGGCTATATGACCAGCCGCATTTCTGCCTACGAATCGGAAGAAATCCAGGCCATCATGGAATCCGACCCCCGCTTCTCGCTGACCTACCAACAACTGCGCGACTCTGCCGTGCGCCGCCCCTGGTATGGACCCTACCCGGAAGTACACGCCATGATCACCTCCGCGTGGGAATCCGTGATGTCTGACCCCAACAAGGACGTGGATGGCGTGTTAAAGCAACTGCACGAAGACGCACAACTCGTTCTTGACGATTACTACTATTGATTTTTCCCTTTTTCCAACCCGCGGGCAGCCCTGTGCTGCCCGTTTTCCTTTTCCTATCGAGGTGAAAGCATGAAAACAAAAATACTTTTCGCGTGCATTGCACTCCTGCTGTCGGTGACAGGGGTCTTTGCCAACGTGTATTTCGGCAACATCCACGCGCACACTTCCTTCTCCGATGGCTTCGGAACCCCCGAGGAAGCCTTTTCCTACGCCTGGCAAACCGGTGCGGTGCAAATCCAGGGGGTCACCGACCACGGGCACGATTTGAACTACCCCTTGCCGGATGGCGCATGGAAATTTGACCGAACCGGGACCGCAGCGCTTGCCGCAACCATTCCCGGGGAATTCCTGGCCATCCGTGGATACGAGTGGACACTCACCGGGCAAGGACACATCACGATCTACACCACCGACAGTTGGATGGACCGAGGGCGAGCGGGCCTTTTCGAAATCTACGAATGGATGGAATCCCAGCAAGCCATCGCCCAGTTCTGCCATCCGGGGAAGAAATACGGGGATTTCTTCGACTTCACACCCGTTCCAAGGGCGGATGCCTTCGTGCAGCTCTGCGAGGTGGGAAACGGCGCGGGCTCCACCAACAACGTGATCAAGGAGGAGTACCTGGACCGCTACCGCCGAGCCCTCACGCGCGGTTGGCACGTGGGAGCCACGGCCAACCAGGACAACCACGATACCAACTGGGGTACCGCGAACCAGGCGCGCACCGCCTTCGTGATGGACGAGCTCACCATCGATTGCTTGTACAAGGCCATGCGGGAGCGCAGCACCTACGCCACCGAAGACGCAAACGCCCTCGTGGGTTTCTGGTGCGACCGGGGAAAGATGGGCCAGGTGATCTGGGACACCCAACCCGCCACGCTCACGCTCTCCTACTCCGATGCCATGGAACCCTTGCGACTCGCCGAGGTTCACCTTCCGGGCCAGGTGTTCCCCCTGGAGGTTTCCGGCGATTCGTTCGAGGTGTGCTGGACGCTTCCGGGCGGAAAACCCTACACTTGGTGCTTCGTGCGCCTGGTGCAGATGGATGGCAACGAAATCGTGACGTCTCCCATCTGGTTCCAGTCCCCCTCCGGAGCGTACCTGCTCAACCCCGAATGGAGCACACCCTTCCAGGTTTCTTCCCGGCCTTTCTTTTTCTCCTTCGACCTGGTGAATACCAACCCCAACCCTGTTACCCTTGCGGTACAGGTTTTCGGGGACACGGAACCGCGGTTGGAAGAACGTTTTTGGCTCCCGGGAATGGAAGCCACGCGGGTTACCATGCAATTGGATTCCCCTGCGACACGCGTGGAACTGCTGGTCAATGGCCAACTATCCGGCACGCTCTTTCCCCGTTTCAAGCGCTTTTTCGCCATGCTGGACACCACGCATGAAAACTACTTCCTGCGCGAACTGGCACCGCTCATCGAGCTCATGGAAAGAGCTGGGGGAGCGGTTTCTCCCTTGCTGGGCGAGCTCAACCCGCAGTCTCTCAAAGACCCCGATCTTTTGCTGTTACCCCTACCGGATCCGCAGAGCTTTTTGCCCGAGTTCATGGTGCTTTCCCCGGACCAGATCGAACTCTTGGAAGCTTTCGTGCAGCAAGGGGGAACCCTGGTCATCGTGCTGGCAAAAGCCCCGGTGGACTTCCCCGAGTTCGATTCCTACCGCCAGTTGCTCGAGCGCCTGGGTTTGCCCGACATCCTCCAGGACGGTGGAACGCGCATCGACCCCGGAGTTTTCGCGGAGAACATCCTTTTCCTGAGCTGGGAACAAGCGTGTGGAGAGGAACCCCTCCCCGTGGATTTCCTTTCCCTGCTTTCCTTCTGAACTCCGCAAAAAAATGCCCGGAGAACGTTTCGTTTTTCCGGGCATTTTGTGTTACAATCCGGGGTTGTAGAAGAAGGTGAAAAAAATGTCCGCCATTATCGCATTGGTCGTTTTTTGTGTCGTGTACTACTTCATTATCTCCGAAAAGATCAACCGTACCATCATCGTGATCTTGGGAGCCTTCCTGCTGTTCTTCCTGGGAATTTTCGCCCACGTGGAAGACGCCGCCACCCGTTTCATCGATTTCAAGACCATCTTTTTGTTGGTGGGAATGATGTTGCTGGTGTCGTCCATCAAGAAAACCCGTTTCTTTGAGTGGGTAGCGTTGGGTTTGTTACGTGCCTCCAAGGGAAAAGTGTTGCGGGTCTTCATCTACCTCAACGTTGCCGTTGCCCTTTTCTCCGGCTTTCTGGACAACGTCACCACGCTGTTGATCTTCATTCCCATCACGTTCGCCATCGTGGACATCGTGAAAGCCAGCGCGGCCTTTTTCGTGGTGAGCGAAATCATTTCCTCCAACATCGGTGGCACCGCGACCCTCATCGGGGACCCCCCGAACATCCTGATCGGAAGCGCGGCCAACCTTCCCTTCATCGGCTTCTTGCAAAACACCGCGCCTCCCGCGATCGTCATCTTGTTGATCACCCTACTGGTCATGGCCCTTATCAATCGGAAGGAAATGCAGAAAACCTTCGATCCACACACCTTCGATCGTTCCGATCCCGTGCCCAAGAGCCTGCTGGTAAAATCATCCATTCTACTGGGCATCACCGTGTTCTTATTCGTGTTCGAACACCGTCTCGGGATCCAAAACTGGATCACGGCGCTGGGAATGGGATTCTTCTCCGTTCTGGTGCTGGACTCGCATGGCCTGGAAAGGCACTTGAAAGAAGTGGAATGGGAAACCATCTTCTTCTTCGTGGGGTTATTCCTCATCACCGGGGCGTTGGAGGAAACGGGGGTACTGCAAACCGTGGCCCATTTCCTGGAATCGCGTTTTGGGGGCTCCCTCTCGCTTTTCCAACCCGCGCTTTTCGGTTTCTCCTTCGTGATGAGTGGCTTGGTGGACAACATCCCCTTCACCGCCACCATGATCCCGGTGATCAAGCACCTACCCGACCTGAACCCCACGATGTTCACTAACCTCAACCCGCTGTGGTGGTCCCTTTCGCTGGGCGTATGCCTGGGGGGAAACCTCACCGCCATCGGGGCGTCGGCAAACGTCATCGGCATCAGCCTGATGCGCAAGCATTACCACATCAAAATGGGGTTCGTGGAGTTTTTGAAACACTCCTGGATCGCCAGTCTCATCAGCCTGGTCGTCGGGGTAGGATACATCCTGATCCGGTATTCCTGAGTCTCCACCGGAATGCGCACCCATCCCCTGAGCATCGCGTATCCCTTCCGGAAAGGGTACTACCCTTTTTTGTGCTATACTTTCCCTATCCTTGGGAAAAAGGGGTGAGACCATGTTCCACATGCCCGATACGATTACCTACGCCTTACCGGAACAGATTGGGAATACCGAGCTATTCGTCGGGCGGAAGAAGGAATTCGATTTCTTCCTCGGTGATTGGAATACCTTCCTGAAGCAAAATATGGCACAAAGCCAGGCGTTGCTTGCACGACGCAAAAAAGGCAAAACTGCTTTCTTACAGCGGCTGTTCAATATCTTGTGGAGCGATGCCAACGGCAACGTCATCCCCTTTTACTACGCTGTGCAAGACCAGAAAGTAGAGTTGTCCGACTTTTCCAAGGATTTCTTTACCACCTTCGCCAACCACTACATTTCCTTCTTGGAAAGAAAACCCGAACTTGTCACCAACCCGCTGAGTTTCGACCAGTTGGAAGGCCCTCTTCAACCTCATCCCGAAGTGCTCGCGAAGTACCATTCCATCCAAAATTTCAAGCAAGGGGAAGAATGGGGTTTGATGTGGAAAACCGCAAGCAGAGCCCCTTTTCATATCGCGGCTTCCAAGGGATTCAAGATCGTACAAATCTTCGACGAGTTCCAAAACATCGATGGTTACGTGTATGACTACCGTGGGGAGCTCATCGACTCCATGAGCGGCGCGTACTTGGACCTTGCGGAAAAGAAAGAAGCTCCGCTCATCGTTTCCGGCAGCGAAGTGCACGGGCTGATTCGCATCATCCGCCGGTTGACAGACCGTTTCATTGAGAACACCCTGGAAAACCTCCCCGAGGACGAGGCCTGCGAGGCCATCAACATGTACGCTAATTTCTCGGGTACCCACATCGATCAAACGTCCATTCAACGCATCTGGAACCTCACTCGTGGAGATCCCTTGTACATCAAAGCGCTGTTCTTTTCCCGCTTCAACTCTTCCAAGGATTACACCAACGTGGAAAACATCGTACACACCTACGAACTGGAGACTACCCGTGGGGAGATCTTCAAAACTTGGATGGAGTACATCCTCAAGGTTTTCCACGAGGTGAACCAGGTTAACGCCAAGCGTATCATGCTCTACCTGTTCCAAGCGGGGGAAGAGCGTACGCGTGCACAAATCTTGAAAGACCTCAAGCTGGACATGAGCGATTCGGATTTGGAGTCCAAGCTGCAGCAACTGGTGCGTGCCGACCTGGTTTCCCAGGGTCAAACTGCCTTCGACTACCGGGTTTCCCCCGACAAAACGTACGAACTCGTGTTCCGGCAGCGCTACCAGAAGGAAATCGACCACTTCGTTCCCGACATCCGTGCCGAAATCAAGCGGCAAATGGGAAGAACAAGCGTTGAGAAGGGCAAGTTCCGCGAATTCTTGCTCAAGGAGAAGCTCAAGAAGTCCTTCAACCTCCAAGATATCACCGAAAACGGTCCGAACCAGCGCATCAAGCCCCTGGGCATCGCGGAAAGAAAAACCGTGCAACTGGGGTTGTTACAACGCGAAATCGACCTGGTAATCGAAGCCAAGCCCGAGGTGTGGGTGGACGTGAAGGATACGCAGAGGAAGTACGGCAAGGCGGAAGCGGATCGTTGGATTCAGATCATGCAAGCTGCCCAGAAGGAGGGGAAGGACATCGTGTTCCTGGTGTATTCCCAATCCGGTTTCACCCAGGGCACTCGGGAACGCCTGCTGGAACACGGCGCCCACATCGTTTGCTGACGGCATTTCCCCTACAAGCGCACTGGCCGTAGGGGCAGGCTGGGAGTGCCTGCCCTTGGGTACGCCGCACCCCAGTGCGGCCCTGTGAGCCTGCCGGTTTCGTAGGGGCAGGCCCCCGTGCCTGCCCGCCCTTCGGGTTCGCCGC
>DAOPKN010000034.1:6993-22869 GCA_035391225.1 Thermotogota bacterium | reverse complement strand
GGCCAAAGTGCCTGCCCATCTTTGCCCCCTGGGACCGCCGCAGCCCACTGCGGCTGTTTTGCACTTCGCTCTCAAAAGAAAATTCCCGGGCACCTTTCTGCAAGGCCCCCGGGAACCTTCGGATTTTTGGCGGGCATTCTCCTTGGTCTTGCCACCTATAGTGAGACAGTCAATGTGGTACACTTTGTTAGGGAGGCGAATGAATTGGAAAGGACCAAAATTCCCTGTTGCAAAAATTATCCTGATTCTTTCCGAGGCGAAAATGTCTTCCGTTTCGTCTGTTTGTAGGAAGTATGACATCTGTTCTTCTATTTTCTATCGCTGGCAGAAGCACTATTCCGGTTTTTCTTCCGAGCAAACCAAAAGACTTGCCATCCTGGAATCCGAAAACGAATCCCTCAAGAGGATTTTGGCCGAGTTGGAATCTCACCCAACTCTCGACCCGATTTCCCAGCGTATTCTCGATTTGGCCCACGAGCACCCTTCCTACGGCTAACGACGCATCCATGCTCTTCTCCAGCGCGAGGGCTTTCGTGGATTTTTCTATCCCCGCTTTCCAGGTTCAAGCCGTTCTCCAACGTTCCATGGCGCGTTTTTCCCGTCCCAGGGTCTTCCGGACGGATAACGGCTCGGAATTCCGCCAGGCCCAGCTCAATCGGTTCTTGTCCAATTCCCGCATCAAGCATGGGTTCATTCCAAAGGGCATACCCTTCCAAAATGGCTTTTCGTGAGTCGTTCAACGCTCACCTGAAGGAGGAATGCCTCCAAACCTTTGACATCGACCTTTTTCCGATCTCTTCCAGCCAAGAGGCGGTTCTTTGTTGGGTCAAGGAGGTTCATGCGTTTCGACCCCATTCCGCTTTGGGGTATCAATCTCCTGTTAGGATGCACCTTGTTAGCTATTAGTAAACCGCTGAATGGGTGATTCATAATGAATCACCCATTCTGAGACACTCTTTATGCTGCACTTTCTCTTTTTATTTGTCTCAGTTTTGGGGGCATATCATGATGACCTCAAGCTGAACATGTCCGACGTACAGCTCGAGGCAAAGCTCCGCCAACTCGTGGGGGCCGACCTGGTGCAGCAGCCTACCCCAGCCTTTTGGTACCAGGTTTCTTCCGACAAGACCTACGAGCTGGTGTTTCGCAAGGTCTTCCAGGGAGACATCGACAACTTCATCCCCGACATCCGCGCGGAAATCAAGCGTCAAATGGGAAGGACAAGCTACGAGAAGGGCAAGTTCGCCGAATTCCTGCTCAAGGAGAAGCTCAAGAAACCTTTCAACCTCAAGGACATCACCCAAAATGGACCAGACAAGAAAATCAAGCCCCGCAACATCCTGGAGCGAAAAACGGTGCAGCTGGGATTGTTGCAACGGGAAATCGACCTGGTGGTAGAAGGAAAGCCAGAGGTGTGGGTGGATGTGAAGGATACCCAGAGGAAGTACGGCAAAGCAGAAGCGGACCGCTGGATTCAAATCATGAAAGCCGCCAAGAACGAGAAGAAGGACATCGTGTTCTTGGTGTATTCCCAGGCGGGGTACACCCAGGGCACCCAGCAACGCCTCGTGGAAAACGGGGCTTTCATCGTTTCTCGACACACTTTGGGCAGACACGGGGGTCTGCCCCTACATAATCCTTTCGTTGGTTTGCACCAGGTCTTGTAGGGGCAACCCCCCGTGGTTGCCCAAGGCTTTGTCCTTTGGGAACGGCATACACCAGTGCGGCTCTCTTGCCCTTCAAAAAAAAGTTCCACACAGCCGCAGTGGGCTGCGGCGTACCCAGGAAACACCGCCAGGTCCGCTTTTTTGTGCTATACTTGTCGTATCCTGGGAGGAAAGCGGTGATTGTATGTTTCGACTGCCCGAAAAAATCACCTTCGCCCTTCCCGAGCAGATTGGTAACACCGATTTGTTCGTGGCAGAAAGAAGGAGTTCGATTTCTTCCTCGGGGATTGGTACGACTACCTGCAAAAAACTTTACCCAAAGCCAAGCTTTGCTCCCACGGTGCAAGAAGGGAAAAACTGCTTTCCTGCAACGGTTGTTCAACATCTTCTGGAGTCAACCCGAGGGGAACGTGGTTCCGTTCTATTTCTCCGTTCCCGAGACGAAAGCAACCCTCGCGAGCTTTTCCAAGGACTTTTTCACCGCTTTTTCTACACAGTACCTTTCCTTTTTGACCCGCAATCCCCAGTTGGTTGCCACACCCCCAGCTTTTGCCATGCTACGTCCCCTTTTGTCCGATTCCTTTTTTCGGGACCTTTACGATTCCATTCAACTCTCGGAAAACTCCAACGATTGGAACGCCCTGTGGATGGAGTACATCCTCAAGGTGTTCTACGAGGTCAACCAACGAAACGTAAAACGCATCATGCTCTACCTCTTCCAGAAAGGGAAAGAGTGCAGCTTGCAGCAGATCCGCGATGACCTCAAGCTGGACATGAGCGACTCGGAATTGGAATCCAAGCTGCAACAGCTGGTGTTTCGCCAGCGCTACCAGAAGGAAATCGATCACTTCGTGCCTGACATCCACGCCGAAATCCAGCGGGAAATGGGGAGAACCAGCAACCCGGTGCCAAGTTAGGATTTCCTCGGAGACCGGAAAAGCTCTTCTGGGACCGCCGCACCCCAGTGCGGCTCTTTATCGTGACGTAGAGTCCAGAAAGCCGCAGTGGGCTGCGGCGGTCCCAAAGTGCGAAAGTGGTCGAGGCCAACCCCGAGGTGTGGGTGGACGTGAAGGACACGAAGAGAAAGTAGGGCATAGTCCAGGCGGGGTACACCCAAGGCCCCAAGCAGCGCCTGGTCGAAAACCGCGCTTTCATCGTTTCGTGACACACTTTGGGCAGGCACGGGGGCCTGCCCCTACTTGATCGATGCGCTGCCGGACGAGAAGTTGATTTCGAAGATGTAGCGTTGGCCGATGAAGAACACCACCAGCATGGGCACCGTGAGCAGCATGGACGTCACCATCACCGTGTTCCACGGAGGGGCTGCCCCACCCGAGGTTTCGGTCAGGATGCGTACGCCCAACGAAAGGGTCATTTTCTCCGGGTCGTTGAGGTAGATCAGCGGTTCGAGGAACATTGCCCAGTTGGAATTGAACGTGAAAATGCCGATGGCGATGAGGATGGGTTTCATCAACGGCAAGATGATGCGCCGGTAAATGCCGAAGTACCCCAGACCGTCGATGCGTGCGGCATCGTATAGTGAGGAAGGTACTTGCGTGATGAACTGCCGCATCAAGAACACGTTGAATGGGTGCCCGAAGAAGTTGGGTACGATCAACGGCAGGAAGGTGTTTACCCAACCCAGCTTGGAAAACAGCACGAACTGCGGGATGAGCGTGATCTGAGTGGGAATCATCATGGTGCTGAGCAGGATCATGAACCATACGTTCTTTCCCGGGGCCCGCAATCGGGCGAAGCCGTAGGCCACCAGCGAGCTGGAAAACACTTGTCCCAGGATGGCGAATCCCGTGATGAGCAAACTGTTCTTGAGCCAGATTCCCAACCGCGGGTCACGGTACACCCGTAGGAAGTTGGAAAAGTTCCACTCCTTGGGTAAGAGCGAGAAGGTCATTTTCGTAGAGGTGGCATCGCTGGCCAGCGCGATGGAGATCATGAAGATGAACGGAAGCACGAGCACCGCGGAAAGCACAAGCAAAAGACCGTAGGAAACCGACTTGTCCAGCAACTTCCCCGCACGCCCCGTCATCGCCGCACCTCGCTTTCGTAAAACACCCACAACGAGGACGAACGGAACACCAGCAGCGTCATTCCCAGGATGATCAGGAACAGCACCCACGCGATGGAACTCGCATACCCCATGCGGTAGGAGTCAAAGGCATGGTGGAAAAGGTAGGGAACCATCATCATGCTGGCGTTGTTTGGCCCCCCGTCGGTCATGATGTACACCTGGGTGAAGGTTTGCAACCCCCCGATCATGCCCATCACGAGGTTGAAAAACAGGATGGGGCTGATCATGGGGATGGTGATGTGCAAGAACGCTTGGCGTCTGCCCGCACCATCCAACCGCGCGGCCTCGTAGAGCTGCTGCGGGATACCCTGCATACCCGCCAGTAGCAGCAAGATGTTGTTTCCCACGCCCCACAGCGACATGATGATGAGCGCGGGTTTCACCGCGTTCCGATCCAGCAGCCACGCCGGACCGTCAACCCCGAAAACCCCCAGGAAACGGTTGATGAGTCCCGTATCCGGCGCAAGCATCCAGATGAAAACCATGGACATCGCCGCGGCGGGGATCAACGCCGGAAGGTAAAAAATGGTGCGGAAAATGCGAAGGCCACGCAGCTTGCGATTCAGTAGCCCCGAGAGAAGCGTGGCCAGGAACAACGAGAGGGGAACGGAAATCCCCGCGTAGAAAAAGGTGTTCCAGAGCGCCTTGGGAAAAATCCGATCCCGGGTGAACAGGCGTACGTAGTTCTTGAACCCCACGAAATTCGGTTTCTGGAACATGTTCCAGTCGGTGAAACTGAAGTACAGCGAAAAAGCCATGGGCCCAAGCGTGAACACCAAGAACCCGAACAGCCATGGAGCGATGCAAAGGTAAAACGCCAGGGCTTCCTTTCGCCGGCTCCCCGAAAGCCTTCTGCCCATCTTCCAACCTCCTCAAAGAGAGGACGCCCCGAAAGGGAAGGGGCGCCCCGTAGAAGAATCCAATCAGAAAAGAACGAACTCGAGCTCTTCCTGGATGTTTTCCAGTCCTTCCTCCACGCTCATGTTCTCCATGAACACCTCGGAAAGGTAATCGCCAAACGCTTTCAAGATTTCGTTCCACTCGGGCACGGTGGGAATGTCCATGATCATGTCCGCGGAATCACCGAATGCGTTCATGTTGATGGGGTTGGCCGACCAGGGTGCATCGAGGAACAGCGGGCTGTTCAGCAGTTCCAGGTTGGCGGGAGCATCCTGCAGGTTGTCCACGATGGGAAGCTGGCCGTCGAAACTGGTCAGGAACTCGATGGCAAGGAACGCAGCTTCCTTGTTCTTGCACGCGGAGGAAATGCTCAACCCGCTTCCGAAGGCCACCGTTGCGTTCACCTTTTCCCCCCACAGCGGCGCGATGTCCCAGTTGAGTTCCGGAACGTTTTGCAGCGAACCGATGTTCCACATGCCGGTGATTTCCATGGCGGTCTTGCCTTGGGCAAACAATTGGTCGGGGCCGATGTTGCCCATGTTGGCAAAATCCACCCGAGAGGGAGCCACACCGTACTTGTACACCAGGTCGTTGTAGAACTGGATGGCCTCGATGTTCTCCGGGGTATTCACGACGGGTTCGCCGTTCTCGTCGAGGATTTTGCCCCCGTTCTGCGCCATGAAACTCATCCACCAGGGCCACCAGTCACCCGCGGCGAAACCGTAGCGGGTAACAAGCTCTCCCTCGCGCACCGTCAATTTCTGTGCGGCGCTCAAAAGGTCGGCCCATTTCCAGGACTTGTCGGGGTAGGCCAACCCGGCTTCGTCGAAGAAATCCTTGTTGTAGTACACGATCATGGCACCGCTGCGATCCGGCAACCCGTAGAGTTCTCCCTTGTAGCTATATTGCCCGAGCAGCCCCGCAGAAAACCGGGACAAGTCCAGTCCGTGTTCCGAAACCATCGCGTTCAAGCCCAACAGCTGTCCCTTGCTGGAATAGGCATGCATGTCTTCTGCCAGCTGCAGAATATCAGGAGCCATTCCTCCCGCGATCATGGTTTGCACTTTCTGGGAGTAATCCCCGGGAATGTGCATGATTTCCAGGGTGATATCGGGGTACTTTTCGTGCAGTAACTTGGCCCTTTCGTTGTACACCTTGTTGTCCAGGTCATTCCCCCAATGAGTGAGAACTAACTTCACAGGTTCGGCGAAGGTTAGCGTTAACAAGAAAACCAACACCAGCGACGCAACGATCCATTTCTTCATACTTTCATCCCCTTTACCAGATTTTGGAATGGTTTATTCGAAAACGAGCGTGGTCACACTTCGTGGGGGGCAATTCCAACCGAACGTGCCCCCGGTTGTTTCTTGCGGCGGTTCTTGCACCACGCTTTCCAGCTGGTGCCACTCGTCGGTCAAGAAGACCTGCTCCAGTTTGAAACCGGTTTCTTTGTCAAATCCCACGGAAACATCCACCGGAAGCGGGCTGTCGTTGACCAGTACCACGGAAACACCCGAGCCATCCGGGTGGAGGAAGGCCACGGGCTTGAGGAAGGAAAAATCTCCCAGCACTTCCAGGCGTACCGCACCTGGACGGATGAAGCGCGAAAACTGCCCCATCACAGCCAGGCGCTTGGTCATCGTGAGCTGCGGCTGCGTGTCATCCGCGTGCTGGAAATCCACGTAGAGCAAGCCATCCGTGAAATCGTAGCGCGAAACGCCGATCCAGTATTGCCAGGAAACAACCCCTCCGATGGTCAAGTCTTGCCAGATCACCCGCGCCATTTCCAACCCGGAATCCATGGACACGTCCCGGCCAGATTGCATTTGGGTCCACTCGCTCATCACGAGTTGCAGACCGGGATACTTTTGCTGCACGTAGCGGAAGATGCGCTCCTTGTCCACTTGGTCCGACCAGTAGGAGTGCAGGTGAAAGGCGTGAAGCTGTTCGGAAAGCAGCGGGTCGTCCATCAACGCGTCCAAGTAGCGTCGCGAGCGGCGCCAGTCACCGGAATCGATGGCCGCAACCTCGTAGTCTTTTCCCCGGGCTTCGACCTCTTCGACCAGTGCCCGCACCACCGGAACGCATTCCTCCGGGGTGTAATGACAGCCTTCCTGCCCCTTGGAAGGGTTCCAGTCCCACTGGGGTTCGTTGATGGGGCTGATTTCCTTCACCGGGAAACCCTGCGATACCAGGAAATCGGCAACATCCACGAGGTAACGGGCAAACTCCTGCTCCATCCCCGGTTGGAAATTCGAACGTCCCTTGGAATGTCCATCCACCGTGCCAGAAACCGTCATGCGCGCGGTAGGGCTGTTGGCAAAGGCGATCACCGTATCCACGCCTGCTTCCACCGCCTGGCGCATCACTGCAAGTGCTGCCGCGTCGTGCGTCCAATCGTATTCCCCTGCCCCCACCTCGAAACTCTGGGCAGAACGCCATGGATCGGAGATGGAATGCCCTTCTCCGCCCCCCACGTTGTAGCGGTAGATGTTGAGCCCAATGCCGTCTTCGCGGTCGAACAAGGCGTTCACGATGGTCTGCTGCGTTGGCGTAGAACACTCCCCAATTACCTGTGCCCACCAGGCACCGGAAACCCCAAACCCCTGCCAGGCTTGCCTGTGACGGGATAGCTGGACTTCAATGTTGGCGAACATGGTTTCCTCCCCTTCCTGGCTGTTGGAAGCGGGGGTCTGGTCCCCGAAGAAGCTTCCAAGAAAAACGATGAAAAAAAGCGTTGTCGACACAAAAATCCTGTACATTCCTTTTTTCAAGGCAATTACCACCATTGTAAATTTTGAAACCGGTTTCATATTCACAATTTTATACTATTTTCCAGGCAAAGGGCAAACCGATTGAGGACAAAAGAGGAACAAAAAAAGGGGGTTTAGGAGGAGAAAGGATTCCTTTTCGTGGAATTTCGAACGGAAAGAAGGGTTTCGACCACGACGCGGGGTGGGGTTTTCTTGCCATCCTGGAGTTGCAACATCATGCGCATCGCGCTGCGCGCCAGTTCGTAGTAGTTCTGGTTCACCGTGGTGAGGTCGGGGAAAAAGTGGCGGGAAAGGGGAATGTCGTCGAAACCGCACACCGAAAGGTCTTCGGGCACCTGCATTCCTTCACGGTTCGCGGCGGCAACGGTGCCGATGGCCACCAAGTCGTTCACGCAAAGCACCGCGGAGGGCAGCGTTTTGGCCGCCAGCAACCCTTGGAATCCCAGGATCCCCGATTCCACGTCAAACGAGCCGGGTATGATCCAGGAGGATTTCACCGGCAGGTGCAACTCTTTCATCTTCTTCTTGAACGCACGGATCTTGGCCTCGTAGGAGGTGATTCCCCTCACCCCGCCAAGGTACCCGATGTTTCGATGTCCCTCGGAGGCCAGCAGCTCCACGAGCTTGTACACGCCGTCCACCTCGTTGGCTTCCACGCTGTGGCAGCTTATGCCCTTGAGGTGCCCGTTGATCATCACGATGGGGGTGTGCTCGGAAAAGGTTTGCACCTCCTCCACGTACCCCGGGTTCACCGTGACCTCGTTTATGCGCCCCCCCGCCCAGAAAACCCCTTCCACCTGCCGTTCCTGGAAGATGGAGAGGTACTTGGACTCCAGGCGAAAGTCGTTGAGCGTGTTGGCTAAAAAGAGCACGTAGTCGTGGTAGGTGGTCCAGCGTTCCAGGTCGGAGAAAAGCGAGGAGTAAAACGGGTTGGTGATGTCCGGCAAGATACAGCCGATCAGCGAGGAACGCTTGTTGGAAAGGTTGCGCGCCACCGCACTGGGAGAAAAACCGTACTTTTCGATGAGTGCCCGCACCTTTTGCGCGGTTTGCTCGCGCACCACCGAGTGGCCGTTGAGCACGCGCGACACCGTCGAAACCGACACCCCGGCTTCCCGGGCAATGTCGTAGATGGTTTTCTTCTTCTCCACCAACCCGTCCCCCTCCCTCTACTCGTACAGGAAGCAAGAAACCAGGTGCCCATCCCCTACATCTTTCAAAACGGGCTTTTGCTGCTCGCAACGCGGCATTTTTCGGGGGCAACGCGTGGCAAACGGACAGCCCTTGGGAGGACGGAGCAACGAGGGAAGCTCCCCGGTATCGATCTTGTATTCCATCTTGATGGAAGGATTCGGCACGGGAATGGACTGGAACAGCAGCCGCGTGTAGGGATGCAGCTTGTTGGCAAACATTTCCCGCGTCTTGGCCACTTCCACGATGTACCCCAGGTACATCACCGCGATGCGGTTACTGATAAACTTGATCACGGAAAGGTCATGCGAGATGAACAGGTACGTGAGACCCAACCGTGTTTTGAGGTCCAAAAGAAGGTTCATGATTTGCGCCTGCACGGACACGTCCAACGCGGAGGTGGGTTCGTCGAGCACCACGAAGCGCGGCGAGGTGAGGATGGCACGCGCCACGGCAACCCTCTGGCGCTGCCCACCCGAAAACTCGTGGGGATAGCGCGTGGTGTGTTCGGGTTTGAGCCCCACCTGTGAGAGCGTGCTTTGGATCAGCTCCTGTTCTTCCTGCTTGCTGGAGGTGATCTTGAAGATCTTCAACGGGCGTCGCAGCAGGTCGAAAATGGTCATGCGCGGGTTGAGCGAAGAGTAGGGGTCCTGGAACACGATTTGGATGTTCCGCCGGAAGGGCTTGAACTTGGATTCGGAGAGCCCGGAAATGGACTGCCCCTCGAAGACGATTTCCCCGGAAGTCGGGGCAAGCAGGTTCAACAGCATCTTGCCGGTTGTGGATTTGCCACACCCCGATTCCCCCACCAGTCCCAGTGTTTCTCCCTTCTCGATGGAGAAACTCACGTTGTTCACAGCCGTGATGGAGGCATTTTTGCCCAGTGCACCGCGAAGCACCTTGAACTTGCGCGTGAGCTGCTTCACTTCCACGATCGCCATCATGCCACCCCCCCGTCTTCGGGCAAGTAGGGGAAGAAGCAGTTCACCCGGTGCCCAGGGTCGTTCTCCACGTCGGCCATGGAAGGAACCTGGGAATCGCACTTTCCCTTTTTGGCCCTCTCGCACCGCGGATGGAAACGGCAACCTTCGGGTGGATGGATCAGGTTGGGCACAACCCCCGGGATGATGTTCAGGTGTGTGCTTTCCCCTTCAACCGGAGGAATCGCCTTGATCAGTCCGCGGGTGTAGGGATGCACGGGGCGATGGAAAATCTGTTCCGAGGTGCCGTATTCCACGATGTTCCCCGCGTACATCACGCAAATGGCGTCGCAATTCTGTGCCACCACCCCCAGGTTGTGGGTGATCAGTAGCACGCTGAGGTGGAAATTCTTCTGCATTTCCTTCAGAAGTCCCAGGATTTGGGCCTGGATGGTGACGTCCAGCGCCGTGGTGGGCTCGTCGGCCACCAGCAACTCCGGATCGCAGGACAACGCCATGGCGATCATCACGCGCTGGCGCATCCCTCCCGACAACTCATGCGGAAACTTCTTGAGCACCATCTCCGGGTCCTTCATGCGAACGGCCTTCAGCGCGTCGATGGCCTGCTCGGTTGCCTTGGGCTTGTCCCAGTCGTTGTGGGCCTGCAACACGTCCTGCATCTGGTCGCCGATGGTGAAAACCGGGTTCAACGACGTCATGGGTTCCTGGAAAATCATGGCCAGGTCGTTGCCGCGAATCTTTCGCATGCGCTTGTCGGGAAGACCCAAGATCTCCTCCCCCTTGAACTTCACGCTGCCCTTCAAGATCTTTCCCGGCGGCTTGGGCAATAGCCCCATCACCGTGTAAGCCGAGACGCTCTTTCCCGAACCGGTTTCTCCCACCATGCCCAGCACCTGTCCCCTCTGGATCTGGTAGCTCACGTTTTCCAACGCCTTGACCTCACCTTCCTCGGTATCGAAGTACACCTTCAAGTCGTTGACCTCGAGGATGGGCCCGGAAGTGGATGCGGTGGATGTCTTCTTGGTCATCGTGCATCACCTGTCTTTCAGCTTGGGATTGAGGGCATCGTTGAGCCCGTCACCGAAGTAGTTGAAACCCATCACGATGAGGAAGATCGCCAACCCCGTGAAGATACCCAGGTGGGGGGCCACCTGCAGGTAGGTTCGGGCAAGGCTCAAATCCGTCCCCCATTCGGCGAGCGGAGGCTTGACCCCCAACCCCAAGAACCCCAGCCCCGAGATGCTCAGGATGGCGGTGGCCATGCGCAACGAACCCTGGATGATCACGGGTGCCAGCGAGTTGGGAAGCACGTAGCGGAACAGCCTCGTCCACGGGCCTTCACCCAGCGCCATGGCGGCTTCCACGTACTCGTTTTGCTTCACCGAAACCACCTCGGAGCGGGCGATGCGCGCGAATTGGGGCATGGAATAGATCGCGATGGCCAGCACCAGGTTGAACCACCCCGTCCCCAGGATGGCGATGATGGCGATGGCCAGCAGGATATCCGGGAAAGCCAGCAGGATATCGAAGAAGCGCATGATGAGCTCGTCCCAGAACCCCCCGAAGAACCCCGCGATGGCTCCCAGCAGCACACCCGACACAGCAGCGATGCTCACGGCAAGGAAGGCAATGCCAAGGGAAGTACGCGCTCCAAAAATCACGCGACTGAGGATGTCCCGACCGTAGATGTCGGTGCCAAACCAGTGCTTGAGGCTGGGCCCCACCAGCGAATCCTCGTAGTTGTGTTCGGTGGGACTAAACGGCGCAACCCACGGGGCAAAAACCGCGAGCACCACGAAAAACAGCACGATGAACGTTCCCACCATGGCCATGCGGTTTTTCTTGATCCTTCGCCAGATCACGAAGAATGAATCGGCACGTTTCGATCGACGCATTGGCATCTCCCCCTATCTCCGGCGAATCCTGGGATCCAGGAACGCGTAGGTGATGTCCACGCCCAGGTTCACGAACACGAACGTCATGGCGATCACCATGATGCCCACCTGTACCACGGTGTAGTCCCGCGAGAAAATCGAATCCACGATCAACCGACCCAACCCCGGCCAGCCGAAAACGCTCTCGGTGAGCACCGCACCTCCCAGCATGTACCCGAACTGGATGCCCACGATGGTCACCACGGGAATCATGGCATTCTTGAGCGCGTACTTGTAAATGATCTTGTTTCGACGGATCCCGAAAGCATCGGCAGTTCGGATGAAATCCTGGCTGAGCACTTGCAACATGCTGGCGCGCGTCATGCGCGCGATGATGGCGGAGGTGGCCATGCCAAGGGTGATAGCCGGCAGGATGATGTGCTCGAATCCACCTTTTCCTCCGGCGGGCAACCAGTCGAATACCACTGCGAACAGCAAGATGAGCAGGATCCCCAACCAGAAAACAGGCATGGACACGCCGAACAACGAGAATCCCATCACCAGGTTGTCCACCCAGCTGTTGCGTTTCACCGCCGCCACGATGCCCAGGCCGATTCCCAGCGTTGCCGAAATCAAGATGCTCAGTAACGATAGCTGTATGGTGTTCCAGAAGCGGGGCAGGATTTCTTCCATCACCCCCGCTTCGGTGCGAAGGGAAATCAACTCCCCCGTGAACACACCTTTCATGAACAGGAAGTACTGGGTAATCAACGGTTGGTCCAACCCGAATTTCTGCCGGATGTTCAAGATGTCCTGCGGGGTTGCCCCCTCGCCGGCGAGAAGACGGGCGGGATCCCCGGGAATGAAATGCATCAGCAGGAAAATGAGAATAGACACCCCAAGGAAGATGGGGATCAACAACATCAACCGTCGGACCACGAAGTTACGCATTGCACCACCCCGATGTAGGAAATCCGGGGGGTTTCTTGCCCCCCGGATCCGGTGAATTGGTTAGGAAAGAAAGAGAGAGCTCAGTTTTCGAACCAGGCGTTTTTCACCAGCACGATCTCGATGGGAAGAACTTCCACGCCTTGCACCTTGTTGTTGAACACGACCAGCTGGTTCAGGTTGTACAGGAAGGCCCACCCGGCATCTTCCACGATGATCTGCTGCGCTTCGGCGTAAATGGCATGGCGTGCTTCGGGGTCGCTCTCGCGCATCCCGGCTTGGATAAGTTCATCCACCTTCGGGTTGTTGTAGAAGGTGTTGTTGTCGCCGGAAGGAGGAAGGTTATCGGAGGAGAACAACGGGCGAAGCACCCAATCGGCATCTCCCGTGGAAGGAGCCCATCCCAGCAAGAAAACCTCGTAGTTGGAATTCTCCGGTTCGGTGAACAGGAAGTTGATGTATTCTCCCCATTCCATGGGTTGCACGTCTGCGTTGATGTTGGAATCCGCCAACATGGCCTGTACGGCGATGATGGTTTCGTAATCCTGCAGGTAGCGACCCCGAGGGGTGGAGAGCACGATGTCCAATTCGTCATATCCCGCTTGCTTCAACAGTTCCCGCGCCTTTGCAGGATCGTACGGGTACCCACCCGTGGGAGCATATCCCCAAGTGTTGGGAGAAAGCGGAGAATCGGAAGGAGTGGCAAGCCCACGCATGATGACCGAACAAAGTTTCTCCTTGTCGATGGCGTAATTGAACGCCTGGCGCACCAGCACGTTGTCTAAAGGAGCCTTGCGCATGTTGAAGCCGAGGTAGATCACGCGAAGGCTGGGATCGTTGCGCAGCGTGAGGTTCTTGTCGCCTTCCAGGCGGCGTTTCATGATGGGGGGAACACGCATGGTCAAATCGGCGTCACCCGACTGCACTTGGATCACGCGGGTAATGTCTTCGGGGATCACGCGGAATTCGATGGAGTCGAGGTAAGGGCGACCTTTCCAGTAATCCTCGTTTGCACGCACCTGGATCACTTCGGCACGCTTCCATACTTCCAGGGCAAAGGGTCCGGTGCCAGAGGGATGCTTGCCAAGTTCCCCCACGTCGTCGCCGTACTTGGCAATCATAGCCGGAGAAACGATGAGGCCCGCGCCGTGGGCAAGGGTGGAGGTGAATCCACCGAAGGAGAAATGCAACACGAATTCCACGGTGTTCTCATCCACCACGTTGATCTGCTTGATGTAGGGTTCGTACAGCGAGGTGCGCTTGACGTTGCTTGCCACGATCCAATCGAAGTACGTTTTCACGGCTTGTGCATTGAAAGCCGCCCCATCGTGGAACTTCACGCCTTGTTGCAAGTGGAAGGTGTACACCGTACCGTCCTCGGAAATCTCCCAGCTTTTTGCAAGGGCGGGAACGATTTCCATGTCCTCGGCGAATTCCACCAGTCCATCGAAGATATGGCGGCAAACGGCCTCCGAGGGATTATCCGACATGTTCGCGGGAAGCAACGTGACCGCGTCTGCCCCCATGGCGTACACGAAATCTCCCCCGTAGTTCTCGGCAAAGCCGAAAACCGCGAAAAGGCTCACAAAAAAAGCAACAACCAAGAACTTCTTCATACAAAAACCTCCCTTTGAAAAGTGAAAAACGTCTATGCTTTCCGATTCTCCGTGAAGGTTAACAGTACCTTTTCCAGAGATTATAGCATATTTGGAACATTTTTCAAAAAAACGGGAGGAGAAAAAAAGAAAACTCCAAAATCAACCATCGGCGTTGATCTTTTGGATCAACTCGTGCAAAACGCGTGGAGCCTCTTCGTGATCCACCTGGCATGTTCCGGCGTTCTTGTGACCCCCACCACCGTACTGCAGCATGAGTTCCCCGATGTTCGTTCGAGAGCTCTTGTTGAAGATGGACTTCCCCGTGGCAAACACGGTGTTTTGCTTGCGGAATCCCCACATCACCTGGATGGAGATGTTGCATTGCGGGAAGAGCGCGTACTTCAAGAAACGATTCCCCGCGTGGATCACCTCTTCGTCGCGAAGGTCCACCACGAGCAAGTTCGCATGTACTTGAGAACACCGCTTGAGCTGCTCGCGCAACAGCGGTTCCTGCTCGAAGTACAGCTCCACCCGTTCCTTCACGTCTGGCAGCTGCAGGATTTCCTGAATGGAATGGTTCTTGCAGTAGTCGATGAGGTCCATCATCAGGGTGTAGTTGGAAATGCGGAAATTGCGGAAGCGCCCGAGCCCCGTGCGCGCGTCCATCAAGAAATTCAGCAGAACCCAGCCCTCGGGGTTGAGCACCTCATCCTCGGAAAACTGCGCCGAATCTCCCTTGTCCACGGCCTCCATCATTTCCAGCGAAACCTCGGGAAACGTATCCTTGCCCCCGAAATAGTCGTACACGACCCTTGCGGCGGAGGGAGCATGGGGATCGATGATATGATTGGGCTTTTTCCCCACCCGAAGCGTCTCACTCAGGTGGTGGTCGAAGGCCAAGTGCACACCCTCCACGTAGGGAAGGTTCGTGGTGATATCCCGGGAGGTAATGTCGATCTTTCCATCCTGCATGTCCTTCGGATGCACGAAAAGGATGTCGTCGATCATGTCCATATCCTTGAGCAGCACGGCGCAAACCAGACCGTCAAAATCGCTCCGCGTCACGAGGCGGAATTGTGGCTGCATTTTCATCCCATCCTTTCTTCGGTGGATGCTCCATTTTATCACAAATTTGACGCGGCAAAGCTAACGGAATCATGCCCGTGCGATCCCAGGGTGCCAAGAACTTGGGGTTCGTACATCCATCAATCTTTCTCTAAGGTTCGCGTGCTATAATGCTCCGCATACACGAAACCTTACCATGGAAATAAGGTGGTTTGTTGCTCAAGAAAAAGTTTCCCACGTACAGAAGCATTTTCTTTTTGCTGGTAGCTCTCGAGGGTCTCGCCATTTTCCTACTCGTACGATCCTACCGGCAGGAATACGAGGTACTTGTCAGCGATAAGATCCAGCAGGTCCAGGTGCAATTGCAAGCGCTCACTTCTTCGTACGAGGATTTCTCTCGCTTCTTGTTTCACCGTGAACTCCAGGTTCCACAAGTGCAACAGGCGCTTTTGCAAGCATGGAAGAATCCCGAAACCTTGGAGGAAAATCGCGAAGCGGTGGTTTCCTTCCTGGAGCCGCTGTACCTGCAAGTAGTCCAGAACAACATCCAGAACATCCATTTCTTCTTGCCCGACCAAACCCGCTTCCTGTGTATGCGCAACCCGGGTCGCGAAGATACGGAAGTGTCCGAGAAAACCCTGCTGGAACGCACGGCTACCCGCATGAAACTCACCACGGGTTTCGAAGGAGGAAGGGGACGCCCCAGCTTCAACATGTATTTCCCGTTCGAACTGGAAGAAGGAACCACTGCCTTCGCAAAAATCAGCATCTTCTTGGAAGATATCGCAGTGGAGCTGACCCGGGAATTCCGGCATCCCTATTCCTTCGT
>DAOPKN010000034.1:0-6893 GCA_035391225.1 Thermotogota bacterium | reverse complement strand
TGGAAGATATCGCAGTGGAGCTGACCCGGGAATTCCGGCATCCCTATTCCTTCGTTCTCCCGGAATCCGCTCTTCCTAACCAGGCATCCCCAACCTCCTCGGAAAACCATTACCTACCCTCACCCGCTTTCGAAGGCTTCTTCCAGGTAGAGGAGGAGGAAGGGATTTCGCATGGGCTACATTTCGTGGGCGATTTCCCCGTGCAACAAATCAACCTCTTGCTGCAGAAAGACTTCAAAGAGCATTCCCAGGATTTCGAGGATTTCGTGGTGAACAAACGGTACCAGGGGGAGAGTTTCGTTGTATCTTTCCTCGCCATCCGGGATCCAGAAAGGGAAATGCTGGGCTACCTCGTCTCCTACGCGCAAAGTGACCAGTTTTTCCAGTTCCTCTTCCACAATCACACGGCCCAATTTTCCAGCATCCTCCTTTTCCTGTTCCTGCTGTTCCTGGTCCACTACATGCATCGTTCCCGAGAGCGTGCACTCCAGGCCAGTAGGGCGAAGAGTGCCTTCCTTGCCAACATGAGCCATGAAATCCGTACACCCATGAACGGTATCCTCGCCAGCGTGGAACTCATGGAAGAAGAGCAAATGTCTCCCCGGGCACGCGAGCATGCTCGTACCATCCGAACTTCGTCGGAGGGCCTTTTGGATGTGATCAACGATATTCTCGACTTTTCGCGTGTAGAGTCGGGAAAACTGCAGCTGGAGAGAATCCCTTTCGACCTCCACAAAACCATTCGTGACAGCGTCAACCTTGTTCTTGTCGCGGCGAGTCAAAAGGAGATCGAGGTCCAAACCCTCTTGGATCCGGACCTCCCCCCGTACCTTGTTGGAGATCCCGCTCGGCTGCGGCAGGTCTTGCTGAACTTGCTGGGAAACGCGGTGAAATTTACCCCCTCTGGCTGGATCCGCCTGGAAGTATCCCTTGCAAAGGATTGTAAGCAAAACGAAAAGACACATGAAAAGAGAACCTGCCTGCATTTTTGCGTGGAGGATTCCGGGATCGGTATCCCCGAGGAGAAGCAAAAGATGCTTTTCGATCCCTTCACCCAAGCAGATTCCTCCGTGAGCCGCAAGTATGGTGGGTCGGGGCTGGGGCTGTCCATCTCCCGGCGTATCGTGCAACTCATGGGGGGAACACTCAGTGTGCGCAGCAAGGAAGGGCAAGGAAGTGCTTTTTTCTTCGACGGGGACTTCTTCCTCCCTTCGGATGAAGAGAAAGCAAAGTTGCTCCCCCAAAACCCATCCCCAGCCAGCAACCTTTCGCTTCAGGGAAAAAACCGTGTGTTACTCGCAGAAGATCACCCGGTGAACCAGGAGGTGAACCGCCAACTCCTGGAGAAACTGGGGTTCGAGGTTCTCGTCGCGGGTAATGGGCAGCAAGTTCTGGAAGTCTTGGATAAAAACGATGTAGACTTGGTGTTGATGGACGTGCAAATGCCCCAAATGGATGGCCTGCAAGCCACGCGCGAAATCCGGAAAATGCAAGGCCCCAAAGCAAGCATCCCGATTATCGCGCTGAGCGCGAGTGTGCTGGAGCAAGATAGGCAAAGGGCTTTCCGGAGCGGTATGGATGGATTCATCTCCAAACCCGTTTCGCGGGCGGCTATCCTGGAACAGATCCAGCCCTTCTTGCCCAAAATGCAGGAGAATGCGCGGCGCGAAACCATCGATATGGAAACCATCAACGAGTATTCCATCGATCCGGACTTCCTTTTCCAGGAGATTGGCCCTATCTTCCTTCTTTCGTGCTCGGAATTGATGGGCAAAATGGAAGAAATGGTCCAAAAAGGTGATTGCAAGGGGGTTGGGGCCATCGCGCATTCACTCAAATCCAGTAGCCTGTACGTGGGGGGGGTGGCATTTTCGCAATCCTTGGAACGCCTGGAACAGTCGTGCCTGGAGGAGGGTGCCCGTTCTCCGGGTGAACTTGGGCTCCTCTACAGGGAAGTGAAAGAGCATTGCGCGTTGTTGTTGGAAGATCTGCAAAAACGGATCAAGGATCACCAGGGCTCCCCGTAGCTTTTTGGGGTAATGTGCTATACTTCCCATACCAAATACCCCAAGGAAAGGGCGGACCCCGTTGAACCTGATTGAGAAATTCTCCACGTTTCCAAGGAAACATTTCGAAGACCCGCGAAAGCTTCAGGGGTTGATTCGTTTCGCGGCGCGATTCCAGGTTTTCCGCTGGAGGATTTTCCCGGATCGCTCCATTCCCCGGTCGCTGCGCATGTTGAACCGGGCGATCTTTCGGGCAGTTTCCCTTCCCCTATCCAAACCCAAGCGTTCCGCCTGGGTCAACCTGTTCGCCCCCACCGAGATCTTACATGCTTTTGGCATCCATCCTTTGTTCGTGGAGTCGCTGGCCAGTTTCCTGACGGGAATGGGAATCGAAGACCTGTTCATCGACCGCGCGCGGCAATCGGGGATTTCCGAAACACTGTGCAGTTTTCACCAAGCGTTCATCGGAGCGGTGGAAAGCGATGCCATTCCCACGCCTCGCTTCGCGCTGGCTTCGTCCATGATCTGTGATGCCAACACCCGCACCTTCGTGCATGTTTCCCAGCGCAGGAACATCCCGTGTACCATCCTGGACGTGCCCTCCGAGAATCGCTCGGGGGCAGTAGACTACGTGAAATCCCAGCTGAAGGAAGCCGTGTCGATGGTGCAGGACACCTTGGGGGAAAAACTGGACCCCGAGAAGCTCCGGAACGTGCTTCGCCTCGAAAACGAAACCAGGGAAGCGATGCGGCGCTGGCTCGAAAGGGCTGGGGAAACCACGTTTCCCAACCACGCCACGCTGGAAATGTCGCAGCTCGCCCTGTCCCACACCGGAATGGGGTTGAAGTCCACGCGCGATTTTTACCGGGTCCGCCTTTCGGAAAAAGGAACCCCACGAGCCGGGGATAAACGTTCCCTTTTCTGGATCCACATCATTCCCTTCATGGATCCCGCCATTCGCCAGACCTTCAATTTCCACCCACGGTATTCCCTCGTGGCGATGGACATCAACGCGGACGACCTGCGCCCGCTGGAACTGGAAGATCCCCTCGCCTCGCTGGCACGAAAAATGGTGGAAAACCCCTACAATGGACCTTTCCAGCAGCGCTTGGACCGCATCATGGAGCTGGTAGATAGGTTGCACCCCGACGGGGTGATCCACTTCTGCCAGTGGGGATGCAAGCAATCCACCGGTGGCAGCGCGCTGGTCGCGGATGCACTCAAGGCAAGGAACGTACCGGTGTTGGTGCTGGACGGGGACGCGGGAGACCGGCGAAACATGCCCGCTGGCCAGGCGAAAACGCGCCTGGAAGCCTTCCTGGAGATGATCAAATGATCGGTTACGTGTGCAAGTATACTCCGGTGGAATTGGTGGAGTCCTTTGGCATTCCCACCCAAAAGCTCGAGCCTTCCGTGAGCCGCTTCGACCACGCGGACCGCGCGATGCACCCCAACGTGTGTTCCTTCGCACGTGCCATCCTGGAAGAAGCATTGCAAAAGGGAACCAAGGACATCCTTCTGGTCAACTGCTGCGACAGCATTCGCAGGCTATTCGACGTAATGAAGGCTCACGGGTCCTTTGGATTCCTGGAAATCCTGGACCTGCCTCGGAAAACAACCGGATGTGCGGTCACCCTCTTTGAAAACGAGTTGCGCCGGCTAGTACCCAAACTGGAGGAATTTTCGGGCAAGCCCTTCGATAGCCGAGCATTTGAACAGCGGGTGGAAAAAACCGCGGTCGCGCAATCCGATCTCCAGGAAGCTACCAGCCCCCGGGTCGCACTCGTGGGAGCACGTGCCAAGCGGGAGGTGGTCGAAATGCTGCAGGAGGCGGGGCTTTCCATCTGCCTGGATACCACGTGCACCGGCAACGCCCGGCACTTTTTCCTCCAGGAGGATCGCCCTTCGCTAAACGCCTACGCATCGGCCCTGCTGAACCAGGTGCCCTGCATGCGGATGGCACAAACCAACGGACGGCTGGAAGCTCTGGAACAGGTGAAGGGGCTGGAAGGCATCGTGTACCATACGCTCAAGTTCTGCGACTTTTACGGCTACGACTTTTCGGAACTTTCTTGGAAAAGCTCCCTGCCCATGCTCAAAATCGAGACCGATTACACGCTCTCTTCCACCGGGCAACTGCAAACCCGCGCCGAGGCGTTCGCCGAATCGTTGCGCGCCAAGAAGGGGCTGGAACCCGTTGCGAAACCCGGGCCAAAAACGGGAGGGCTGGTTGCCGGCATCGACATCGGCTCCACGTCCACCAACGTGGTCATCCTCGACCATCACCGGCGCATCGTGGCCTTTTCGATCGAAAAAACGGGTGCCAAGAGCGAGAAAGGTGCGAAGAACGCGCTGGACTCTGCGCTGCAAAAGGCGGGAATTCGCCGCGAGCAGCTGGAAAAGGTGGTGGCAACCGGTTACGGCCGAAACGCCATTCCCTTCGCCGATGAAACCGTCACGGAAATCAGCTGCCACGCGAAGGGTGCCCTGTTCTTCGATTCGTCCGTCCGCACCATCATCGACATCGGGGGCCAGGATAGCAAGGCCATTCGCGTGGATGGAAACGGGGACGTGAAAGATTTTGCCATGAACGACAAGTGCGCAGCGGGCACTGGGAAATTCCTGGAGATGATGGCACATACCCTGGAGTTGGAGATCGCACGCATGGGCCCCCTTTCGCTGGATGCACGGGAATCGATCCACATTTCCAGCATGTGCACGGTGTTCGCCGAATCGGAGGTGATTTCGCTCATCGCCCAGAACAAGGAACCCTCCGATATCGTACGGGGATTGTGCGACTCCATCGCGTCGCGCACCGTTTCCCTCGTGAAAAGGGTGAACCCGGAAGAACGTTTCATGATGACCGGAGGCGTTGCCAAGAACGTGGGGGTCGTGGAAAGCCTGGAAAGGAAACTCTCCACGCGCATCGTGGTGCCCTTCGAACCGCAGGTGGTGGGGGCAGTAGGAGCAGCGCTTTTCGCGCTGGAAAAGGTAGGGTGGTGAGTGGAGTGAAGAAGCTGTTTTCTTCTCCGTGGATTCCCTGGGTCTTGATCTTCCTTGGATTATACTTCGTCCAGGAAACCAATTACGTGCTTTTCCACACCCTTGCGGAGTTGTTCAGCATCTGCGTGGCATACACCGTATTCATCCTTGCCTGGACTTCCAAGAAATACCTCTCCAACTCCTACCTTGTTTTCCTGGGCATCGCTTTCCTGTTTATCGGGAGCCTGGACCTTTTCCATACCCTTGCCTTCCAGGGCATGAACATCTTCCGGGTTCCCGTGGATGCAACGCAAGTGTGGATCGCCACGCGCTACCTCGAGAGCTTGACACTTCTGGTTGGCCTGTTGCTGTTCGTACCGCGGCGCGGGTTTCGCATCCACAACGGCATCGTTTTTGGAATCTACGGGGCTCTTTCGGTTCTCATCTTTCTGAGCATCATGGTCTGGAAAATTTTTCCCGTGTGCCTCGTTCCGGGAGTGGGGCTGACACCGTTCAAGATCATCTCCGAGTACATCATCTCGGGGATCCTCCTCCTGGGCCTTTTGTTGCTCATTCACTGGCGCAACAGCTTTCAAAAGCAGCTGATGCGCTACCTGGCGCTTTCTATCATCCTGACCATAGGTTCCGAACTGTTTTTCACCTTTTACATCGACGCTTTCGATATCTCCAATTTCTTCGGGCACCTTTTGAAGATCCTCTCCTTCTGGTTCATCTACAAGGCCATCGTGAAAAATGGCCTGGAAGACCCGTACCACCTCATCTTCCAGGAGCTGGTTCTTCGCGAAGAAGCACTGAAACAGTCAAAAGAAAAGGCGGAAGAAGCCAACCAGATGAAAAGCGCCTTTCTGGCCAAGATGTCCCACGAACTGCGAACCCCGTTGAACGCCATGATCGGCTTCTCGGAAATCTTGCTGGAAGACGAAAGCGAAGTGCCGAAGATGGAAAAGCTGCGCACCATCGCGAAATCGGGCCGAAACCTCCTGGAGATCATCAACCAGATCCTGGATTATTCCAGCGCTAAGGCTGGAAAGCTCAAGGTTTCCGTGGCCCCTTTCCCCCTTTCCCCCATGTTGGAAGAAGTCCAAACCCTTTTTGCCTTTCAAGCGGAGCAAAAGGGCTTGGTGTGGGAAACACGGTTCGAGATCGAGGAGGAAAAGGACTGTTTCTTGGGCGATGAAACCCGCATTCGCCAAGTCTTGATAAACCTGCTTGGAAACGCCCTGAAATTTACCCACAAAGGGTTCATTCTTTTCTCCTGCAAGGAGGAAGCCGGGCGCGTCCACTTTTCGGTGAGGGACTCGGGAGTGGGCATACAAAGCGATCAACTGGAAAAGATCTTCGAAGCTTTTCACCGGGTACAAGACCAGGAAACGGTTTCCTCCCCGGGAACGGGGTTGGGGCTTTCTTTTTCCAAGGAGATCGTGGATCGCTTGGGAGGGGAAATCCGCGCGGAAAGCCAGCGGGGAAAAGGGTCACACTTCCAGTTCTCTTTGCCCCTGGAACATTGCTCCCAAGCCGACACCTTTCCACCCATCACCCTTCCCGAAGGAGATCCTTCCCACATTCGGATCGCCTGGATCTACGCCATCCCCAGGGAATTGCGCTCCTTGAAAGCCAACATGGAACTCCTGGGAAGAAACGGGGTGCAATCCTTTTTCCACCCGAATTCACCAGGACTATTTTCGTGGCTCTTGGAAGTGAAACCCGACTTAATCATGGTATCACACGGGCTGGAAGCTGGGGCTTTGGACTCCCTCCAGCGGGATTTCCGGCTGGAACCCGTGGAAACGGGCAGCTTCGGAAAGGATTCCCGAGGTTCGCTGGTCGCGGGAGAAACGCTTTCCCGCCCTTGCGTGGAGTGGATGCGGGAATGGTTGGATACCC
>DAOPKN010000033.1:0-23721 GCA_035391225.1 Thermotogota bacterium | reverse complement strand
ATGTTTCCCAAAGCCCACCCCGGACACCACGCCACCCGTGGTGCAGACGCCGACGATAAGCCTTTCTTCTTCGGAAATCGATGAAGGACAACAGGTGACCGTTACCGTAAGCGTCTCAGCGGAAGACAGCAAGAGCAACTTGAAAGACGCTGTTTTCACGTTGCACCTTCAAAGCGAAGGGCAGACGTATACCGCTTCCGAAACCACCACAAAGAATTTCCCGGAAGCGAAGACGGGGACGGTTTCCCACCAGTTCACCCTTTCGATCCTCCCCCAAGGTGGGGCAAACCAAGATGGATCGAGAATCTACTATCCGGGTGGAGATGGTGAGTACGAGTTAAAGGTTTCCGTGGTTGTCCAAGACGTCAAGGCAAACAAGGCGGCTGCAAAAGAATCTTCCACCCGCCAATTGACGGTTCACCGGGCCCAGGGAAGGGATCCGGTTATTTCCGACACGTTCTTTCCATGGTCGGATGGCTACGTCGGGATCCCCTTCAGTGGAACGATTTCTGCTTCCGACGCAGATGGAGACCTTTCCTACCTTGATTTTTACATGGTGACGGACGATGCAACCGTCATTCCGCGAACGGTTGTGGAAAATGCCTCTGGAACTTCCTCGATGTCCATTCCCGTGAACGTGACAAAAGAAATGCTTAACCTTGGAGTAGAGGAGTTTGAAAAGGACCTCCGATATTTCATCCTGGCAAAGGATCTTGAGGGAAATACAACCCGAAAGGACAACGCAGTTCTCACCGCGAAGCGCATGGACATTGCCCTAATTGAAACCATTGACCATGTGCGAAATCCAAGCAATCCCCACATGGTTTCTCATTACCGTGTGATCCAGGGTCAAACCACCACCGTAACCCAGCTTCCCTTGGATCAAAGGCTTACGGTTCCTTTCGGCGTATCAAAAATGACAGCTCTTTTCACCGATTCGCTTGTTCTGGCAAACGATACGGTGAAAGCCTACGTGTATACAACGCCCACGGAAATCTTCCAGGACAAGGAAGATGCCTGGCGTGCCGAAGCCAAGGTGAATGGAGACAAATCCCTGAAAATCGATGTGCCCAATTTCTGGCGGCAAGGTGACCCGGATGAATCCAAGTGGCTGGTTTTCACCGTGGAACGGAATAGCTCCATTGTTGTTCGCTACGTTTGGAACATCCAAGCGCTTGGTGATTCCACTACCCCGGATATCAACATTCTCGATTCGTCGCAGGATTACCGGGAAGGGGTTCCCTTCGAATTTACCGTTGCCGCAACAGACGAGCTGCTGGAAGCTTTGACCGATGTCAAGATCCTCGTTTCCGTTGCACAAGGCCCTTGGACTGACATCGAGGATGTCATTAACAACGATTTGAATGGACAAATGGACGGAAGCCAGGATTTCCTTTTTGCCGTCCGTTACCACGTGAAAGTCCAACCCCTCTTGGAGGAGACAAACTACGCATCTGGATTGGTTGATGACGGAATCGATTACGTGGTGAGTAACGCCGTTATTTCTCACAGTGATATCAAGTGGTTCGACGTGTTCCATGGTGTTATTCCCAACATGCCTACCGATCCTGCGCTAAAGGCCACCTACTGGTGGAAAACCGATGGCCTGGCAAATATTATTGGGGAAGATGACGATGATGTGCATTGGGCCGGGCAAACCCCCGATGAAGAACCGTACAACGGCAACATCCCCCACTACGCGGAACTGGACCACAGGAATCTTCCGAAATGGTCCTACGTGTACGAGTTCACCGATTTGGATACCACGCGTGTCCAACATATTCGGAAGGAAGCTTTCGTGGAAGAAACCCAGTTCAAGGTTTGGGTGTACCCCGAAATCGTCCGGGTAAACAAGGAGGACCTCCTCTCCGGCGTTCCACGTCCAGAAGTGTTTGATGTCGTTGACGTCGCCCTCGGACCCGGAACCTGGCGTGACCAGCACGTGGACTTCCAAGTATTCTTCGAAGTGGCAGACTGGTTGTGGGGTGGAAACAACGAAACCGGTGGGAAATCCAGCATGACCGGGAATTTCACCATTGACGAAGATGAAAAGTCCCCCACCGTGGTCATTTCCGGAACAGATGCGCTGGAATCCGAGGTTACCTTCGTGCACACGTTCAAGGATCAGGATTTCCAATACAGCCCTCAAATTGCCTACACCATTCCGATGTTCTTCATTGACGACATTGAAGTGTTCACCGGTGGGCAAATCGATATCCGGGTTTCCGATGATATCGCACTCAACGATTTCCTGGTCTACTTCGAAGACCAAGAACCTCAAATTCCGGTTACCCCTGAGGCTCCTGGATCTCCGGTTGCCCCCTTCATCGGTAGAATTGATGCCTACTCCTATCCATTAACCGGTTACGATTACGTGTATTCCCCGGAAATGGAAGTCTTCCGGTTGATCCACGGCTTGGAAGAAGCGGGGATTGCAACGTTGACCACCCTGACTGATTTCGAAGCGGACTTCTCTTGGAGGGCACTGCGCATCCTGGGGAGCGACTTTGAAATAAACGGCAACGTAATTTCTCCTGTGTTTGCTTTGGATAGCGAGTACGAGTACTATGTAAACTTCACCAACGACGATGTGGTGAACCAAGAAGAGCTTGATGCCCACCAAAACTCTTTCGGACGCCTCGACGATGTGCTCATCAACGGGGCTGTGGATCCAGAATTCGAAGAACATGCGGGCGAATACTCCACGGTTCACGATGAACCTGGTGGGGATTACGCGGACTTCACCTTCAATGCGCCTGATATTGAAGGAGACTACTACATCTGGATCGTGGCGCGGGACAGAAGCACGCAGGATACCAAATTGTTCGACTACCCCTTCGATAACCGCCACGACTACTTCAACGATACCTACTTCGGTGAATACGAGACATATGCAACCAAAAACCGCCAGCAGGAAATTTTCGGCACGCTGTTGGGCGATGGCAACCGCAATTTTGATAAGTTGTATTTCGATGATTCCATGAGCGAGGACGATGCGGACATGATCATTCTTCTCCGGTTGCGCGTGAAACCACATAGCTGGGACATTATCCGCATGGATATCCACGAACCGGACTTGACCAGTTACCCCGTGGAAGATTCCTCCGGGAACGAGATTTGGTACATGCATACTTACCATCCTTACCTTCTTCCCAAGGAATTCGACGATAGCGATTCCAAGGTGCCTGTGTACCGCCTTCCCCGAGACATCTACCCGGTGTACAAGGCAAGGGAATTCCAGGAATGGTTGGATTTCAACCAAGGGGATACCATTGGTGGACCTTTAAGCCTTGATGCCGAATGGAATGCTTGGAAGGTAACCGATTGGATCCTTGGAAGGCCAACGCAAAGCACTAAAGGAATCATTGAAGGCGTTCCGGTTGTTGGTGGGCCAAACCCAACTGATTTCCGCGTGCGAACGCACGAAGATATCACCAGCGTTTCCATGTACTTGATCCCCGGTGAATATTGGAATACCCAAGACGTGGAAAGGGACCACCAGAACTTGAACCAAGACCCAACCGTTGTGGCTTCTGTAACTATGAATGCGGATCTCAATGACCCCAGTGATATCAAGAAATGGGGTTTCTGGGAATGGACCCTTGACTGGGAAGCGCTGGGTTTGATGGAAATCGAAGAATACTACACCATCGTGGTCCGAGGTTACCACAAGGCGGAAAGCGTGGGCAACCAAACATTCTACGAGCAATTCCAGTGGCCCATCATGGTGGACACCCTTGGACCCAGGATCCACTTGTACAACATTTTGGATCCCTACCTCATGGCAGCGTTTAACATTTCTCACCTGGATACTCTCGATGAAGTTAAACGAAATCAAACGGTTCCCTACCGTGTGACCGACTGGGTATCGTTGCTTTTGGAAGACGAAGGAGGGATATTCTTCGAGGAAGGGATCGGATTCCCGGAAGGTCACGATGGATGGACTCCCCTTCCTGATATCTTCTACCCCTGGAGGACCGATTCCGAACCGGCTGTGGACCTCTTTGACCCATACAAAACCAACGATTGGTGGGCCTTCGATACCGTTGTATACCCGACCATTCCAGGTGCGCCAACATCTTGGCAATACCTCATGCAACGCATGCGCTCAAATGACCTCGACGTGGATCACCACGCCCTGGATATTTTTGCCATCCAGGATAGCTACAACAAGTACCATTTTGAAGACTTGACCGATTTCTCGCCTGCCCGACGATACCCCGTTTTGCTGGGATTCCCAGGTGTGGGTTTGGACGTCATGGGGCTCCCCGATCTCCGGAACTCACTGAAGTACCTGCTGGGCAACGAGGACTTGGCCTACGATACGAAACCAGTTGTACTTGCTTCTCGCTACTTCAATTACTTGAATTATATTTATAGCATCAATTTGAACCAGAAGTACTACTATCCCATGGGTGCAGATCCAGAGATGGCACCAGTTTACACGCTTCCCACGCTTGCGTTATTCCATAACATCGATTTCCACACTTTCATCTGGGAAGACATGGGAGAGAACGCACTTCAGTTGGAGATCTTCGTGAAAGACGAAATTTCCAATCCTGGAGAATGGATTTCCAGGGTGAAGAACAAGACCGACGATTTGGCGTTGGCTCCGGGATGTTTCGTGGAAAAGTCTGCTGGCCCGAGGAGTCGTTCCATTTCGCAGATCCATATGAGAGCCCTAGACCCAGACGTGCGTCTGAAAACGATTACGTTGGTTGACCCGTTAAGTGGCGAATCGACATCGATCAACGTGAACCCCGCGAACGATGTAACCTTACCGCAAAATCCGGAGCAGAAGGAAATCATGGATAGCTTCCTTTCTCCCGGTTTCTTTGGTTCAGCGGTCCCATTTGCGCCTTACCCTGTGTCCCCTCGCCAACTCCGGGTGATCGTAACTTCCGAAAGCGGGATGGAGGCTTCCAACCTGTACAACCTCCAATCCGCAGGTTTCTGGGAAGGGTACGCGGGTCTCCCACCCGAACGGCTCCTTTCCGTGAATCCCATCGATTTTGGGCAAGGAAAAATCGTGGACATTCGCGAGCAAATGAAAGCTGCTGGGAAAGAGTCTCTTGTTGCCCTGTTGGAAGAGGATGAAATTTTCTGGGCACAGTTCGATGGGATCAACGATTTCGAGATTCGCGTGGACGTGGAAACATCAGATGAAAATCTGGACCAATACGACGTGCAGTACACCGTGTTTGGAGATCCCTTGGATCCGGTGGAAACTGCCAAGAACATCTACAACGGTGTTCCTGGAGCACCTTACTCTTCGGGCCAAATTTCCATCATCAGCCCGAACAACACCGATGAGCTGGAGGACCAGTTTTCGGGGAATGCCATTTTGAGTGGGGACATGAATCCCGCCGTTGCGGCGAACTTCGGCTACGTCCAATTCATGGCTGAAACCACCGATTACGATGGCGTTCCACTGGGAGGCTTCTTCAACATCGTCACGGGTAAGTTTGACCAAACCGACATCCTCAAGGTGTGGTACCAGAACCCGTACACAATGGTGGTATCCGTAACCGCTGCCAAGATCGTTGCGGGGGTTGCAAATGCCATTGATATCATTCTCCAAAGTGATGTCATTTTCAACAGTGCACAGGACCTCATGGACGGCTTCGTTTTCGAGGTAAATGGGTATCGCTTGCAAAACCTGGGTGTCACCCAGTGGGATCCCATTTCCGCTTCGTTCGTTCCCGTCTCTGGTCAAGGAAGGAACAACCGTTTCCTGTTTGATGTAGAAGCCTTCCTTCCTTCTCCGGAACGCTCCGAAAGCCGTACAGGTCCCAGGAACGTGAAGATTACCCTGCAAAACCTTTTCACCACTGGTTTGGGTCAGATCAACATGACCTCCTGGAATCGCATCCTGAACTGGGAACCCGAAGTGAAGGCTGTGAAAGTGGACGGAGTCTTGGTTCAGGAAGGGGCGACGCACAACGTGAATGCCACAGCTTCACTGCCCATTGACGCAACTGTATGGGATAAGAACAACGATGACCTAAACGTTGCGTTCTACCTGGATGGAAACCTGTACGACGAGTTTCTCGATGTCGCAGACACCTCCTCGGAGGTAGAGGTTTCTTTTTCCTGGAATAATCCTCCCGTGGGAACACATTCGGTGCGAATCGTGGCCACCGACCCCTGGGGTTACGCTGATGAATACGAATTTACGGTCGTGGTCGGGACGGGGAACGTCCCGCCCACCGCCCCGGTTTTGCTTTTTCCCATTGATGGGGCCACAAACCAACCCAACACCGTTGTCCTTAGCTGGCAAGCGAGTGTGGGACCAGGAACCATCTCTTACGACGTATACATGGATCAAAACCCGAGTCCGGTGACCTTACGAAGTTCCAACCAATCCGGAACCAGCTTTGATCTCACACCGCTTTCGCTACCCGACGCTACCTATTACTGGAAGATCGTGTCCAAGAATGCATACGGGACCGCAAGCAGTGCCATTTGGAGCTTGACCATTGGGGGAGGTAGCATCATCCCTCCCTCTGCTCCCAACTTGGTCAGCCCGGCCAACGGGGCCCAAGACCAGTCCCCTTCCGGGGTAACCCTTCAATGGCAGGCCCCCGCCACGGGAACTCCTCCGTTTACCTACAACGTGCATTTCGGGATCGCCCCCAATCCACCGGAAGTGGTCAATGGCGTGTCCGCGTTGGGCTGGGCCACGGGGGCTTTGGCGGAAAATACCACCTACTACTGGTTCATCGAAGCAGTCAACGCTGCAGGGACTGCCCAAAGCGCCCAATGGCAGTTTGATACGGGCGAAACGCAAACTAATGCACAGATTTACATTCAGCAGGTGGATGGCGAGACAGCCCTTGTCAAGGCAACGGAATTCTTCACCATCGTAGATCCTGTTTCCATCGTGTTTTCGGCTGCAACCGTTCCTTCTGCAGCACTTACGGTGAATCCAAACCTGGACATGGTATCCAGTTCGGGTGGCTCGGTGATAACGTTCATGAAGACAACGGGAAGCCCAGCGCTCTTCAGCCACTTTTCCCCGGGCAACCTTACCCTGGCCACCATCACATCCACCCAATCGGGGAACATGACGTTGGATAGTTTCGTGACGGATTCCGAATCGCTTGCCATCGGTACCCAGAAAGCTGTTGTGTTTAACGTGGGAGGCGGAGGACCGGAAGTGTACCTGGAGAAAGTGGATGGTTCCACGTTCCTTGTGAAGGCAACAGAGTACTTCGCAGTTACCAACAACCCCCTGGCGATGGTTTTCACCCCCTGCTCTTTTGGCAGTGGTGACCTTTCCATTCAGCCGAACACGGACAAGGTTGGGGTAACCAACAATGTAACTTTTTTCGTGCAAACTGGAGCAGATACCACTTTTTCCCACTTCAGCCCCACGAACTTGACGATTGCCACCATAACGAGCACGAGTGCAGGTTCTGCCACCTTGAATTCTTTTACGGCCAATTCGGGGAATTATCCAATTGGCAGTCCGAATATGGTTACACTTCCTTAAGCAAAATCAGGTGAAGGAGTGATAGATATGAAGAAAAGCTTTTTTTTCGTCCTGCTTACCTCCATCATTCTGGTACTTTTGTCGGGATGCTTCCTTCCGTTTAACAAGGAATACACCGTTGCGGTCCGCACCACGGACCGCAACGGGGAAGCCGCCTCTTTCGCGAAAGTGCAGATTGATGGAAAGGAATTCCAAACCGATGAAAACGGCGAATTTTCCCTGGAACTCAAAAGGGGCGCGCACACTTTCTTTGCCCGGGAGGCGGGGAGCCAGTCTTCCAAGCAAAGCCTTCAAGTGAAGGGAGAACTTCAACTGGAGCTGGTGATGAACCAACCAAACCTGCAATCTGGTTTCATTTACCGCTCCCAATCCGGAAAAGTGAAGGCCACTTTCGTGGTTCCCGCGAGCCAAGAGCTGCTGGCTGCCATCGTCCAGTTGCCGGCTTCGGTAGATCAAGCGCAAATCACGTGGTGTGACGAAGAGGCGTTTGGCAACTCGCGCATCGTGGAAGGCCGCTTGCAATTGGAGTGGTCACACCTGTTTAAAATGCATTCACATGACGGAATATTCCAGCTTTTTTCCCTGGAGAGCGATGGAGAAATTTCGACTCTGGGTCTTCAAATGTTCCACAAGGGTTTACAGGGACGACACGTGCAAGGTTCGATTGTCTCTGCTCCTCCTTTTTCTCGAGTTGCCCGAGGTCCCGTTTTCGGGCTGAGCGACCTTGCCAAGGTGGGAGATATCGCCACGGGTCCTGGACCCGTAGCGGGATCAGATGGTGTTGTTGACGTATGGGACCTTATCCTCATGCTGGACCATTACGGCATGTCGGGTGGACCGGCTGATGGGGACTTAACAACTACCCAAGGGTCCTTTCCGCGACCAAATCACCCCAGCAATCCACAGCCCTTTGATCCCTCCAGCCTTGTACCCAACGGAAACGTGGACGTGTTTGATCTCATCGTCCTGCTCAACGCTTACACGTTGGACTTGGACATGATCAACACCCCGTTTGCCCCGCAGACATTCACCTACACTGGTTCCACGCGCACTTGTTCCTGGACCAATTCCTACGATGGTTCCGATGTACTGGATGGCTACAAGATCTACCAAGCGTCCGGCGGTGTAGTTCCCCCCGATACAGCCGTTCCCGTGGCCACTATCCCCCGGGGAACCTTTAGCCATACCTTCGCGGAAGGGGAACTCAACCAGACCCAACTTTACCTGGAAGCCTACAATTCCAGTTACCGCAGTCTCGGTTTATTCGTGAGCCGATTGACCCAGGGTTTCTACACCGAAATCCTTGGGGGTGGCACTTTCGTGCAGGGTTCTGCTGCGGCAGATTGCGAAATCGAAGTAATCGAGGTGGACGCGGCCGGTGACCAGGTTCCGGATCCCGATCTTTCCGGAGTCGTGATCAAACGAGGCTCCAACACCTTGGTGAAGAATACCCATTACACGGTGAACGACACCACGAACCGAATATACATAAAGACACCGTATCTCAACTCCCTGCTGAGCGTGAATAGCCCGGTAGTGCTGACCATTGAGAAAACCGCGGGTGGAGTGAGCGACACGGTATCCCTTACCGTCCAACCCCTTTCGGGTCAAGCCGCGATTACGGTGGTGGTTCTTTCGGGAGGAAGTTTCCAGCAGAACCAAGCCGCACAGAATTCTGTTTTGAAAGTGACGGAAGTGGATAGCGCTGGGAATGTGGTCATTGATCCTGACCTATCGCAAGTCGTTGTGATGAATGGCTCGACCACGCTAACCAAGAACACCCATTACACGGTGAACGATTCCCAGAACACCATTTCGCTGTTGCCGGTGTTCTTGAATTCCCTTTCTGCCCAGGACTCCCCGGTGGGAATCACGGTGTTTAAGAGCCCTGGTGGATTGAACGATTCTGTGGCCCTGGTTGTCATGACCGTTGTGGCAAAACCTACCGCTTCGAACCTAGACCTCCAAGGCACACTCAGGGTGGGGGAAATCGTCACCGCGTTGTACGATTACTTCAATCCGGGAGGGTACGACGAAAGGGTATCCCAGATTCGCTGGTTCCGAGCAGACGATGCCAACGGAACTGCAGCGGCGCAGTTTTTTCCCGCAGCGAATCCCAACCCAAATAATGCCCTAACCATCCCATACCTTGATCAAACCAAAAGTTACCGTCTCCAGAAGGCAGATGAAAACAAGTTCATTCAATTCAGGATCACTCCCTTTTCCAAGGAAGGCATTCCCCAAGGGGACGAGGTAGCTTCGGGCTGGTTTGGCCCCGTCCTTCCCCTTTCTTCACCCCCTTCTGCAAGCGCTCCCATTGCGTACAACGTGTTCGTGGATTCCTGGGACGGTTCCCAGTTCGTGAAGGAAGTTGGACAAAACGTATACGGGCAATACCGGTTCTTTGACATCAACGGGGACGCTGAGGCGGTTTCCACCTACCAGTGGTACCGTGGATCTGCTTCCGATGGTTCCGACAAATCGCCAATTACCGGGGCCGTTGGGCAAGCTTACACCTTGGCAAACGAAGACCGAGGAAAGTACATCTTCTTTGAAGTGACTCCAAGGGCCGGAGTTTCGCCAATGGTGGGTGCCAAGGTTCTCAGCCAAGGTTACGGGCCCATACTTGGAGCTGTTCCCCCGGTAGCAACGAATCCTTCCATTTCCGGTTCGCTGTTTGCGGGCAGCGAACTCACTGCTGTTTACACCTACTTCGACGCGAACGGTGACCCCGAAAGCGGCACCCTGTTCCAGTGGAAATCCGCTGCTAACGTGAGTGGTACTGGTGCAGCAAACATTCCGGGTGCCACTACCAAAGCCCTGCGTCTTCCCAATACACTGATTGGAAAGTACATTTCCGTGGAAGTAACTCCCAAGAACGAGAAAGAAATGGGAACCAAGGTAGTCACCTCATGGTATGGGCCCATTCAGGATCCCACCTATTCCGAAGCCCAGAAACCGGTTGCCTATAACGTGCTGGTTTCTGGTGGTACCATTGAGGGACAGTGGGTATCCGGGGCATACACCTACTTTGACTACGAAGGGAACGTGGAAAGCGGAACCACGGTAAAATGGTACCGTTCCACAACCGGGAGCATGGCGGATCGTGTTCTTGTTTCCAGCCACGTTCGGTCTACACAGGAAATCACGGGTCAACAAAACAACAGGTACTTCTTACAGGAAGACGACGTGGATCACTGGCTCCAGTTCGAGGTAATTCCAGGCACCAACGTGGCTCCGCTCACTGGGGATCCTGCTCGAAGCCCGTTCTTTGGCCCCATCAGTGCCAACGCACAGCCCCCTGAAGCCCGAAATGTGGTGATCAGTGGGAGTCAAACCGTGGAATCTATCCTTACGGGAAACTACACCTTCTACGACCCGAATGGGGACCCGGAAAACCATGATATTGCAATGGGACCAGCAACAAATTACCAGTGGCAGCGGGCAAACTCTGGAGCAGGATTGGGCGCTGCCAATATTGCTGGTGCAGTCTTTGAAAACTACCGTACCGTGAATGCAGATATTGGGAAGTATATCCGATTTGGTGTGAAACCCTGTTCCCAGGTTCCTCCCACGGACGGGCAGTGGTACTATTCTCCTTGGATCGGGCCGATTACCGGGAATTCCCAACCCCCAGCCCGACCCGTGGCATTCAATGTATCCATCCAAGGCATCCAAACTGTTGGCCAGAACCTCACGGGAGTGTACCAGTACTCCGATGTTAACGGAGAGGTGGAACTTGGGTCAACTTTGAAATGGTATCTTGCAGATGATTCGTCGGGGGCGGGAATGAGAGATACGGGAGTGGCAGCCGGAGTGTTACCGCTTTTGGTGGGGTACTCAGGTAAGTACGTAGCCTTCGAAGTTACTCCGAGGAATGCTGCTGCCATTTACCCCGATGGATTGCCAGCGATGAGTTCTTGGGTTGGGCCCATTTCTGGACCTTGTGCCCCGGAAGTGGACACCGTAGCAGTGCAAGGAACACCTCGGGTTAACGAGATCCTCTCCGTTACGTACAATTACACCAATGCAAATTCAAATCCCGAGGGAAATACAGAATTTGCTTGGTCCAACGCCAACGATGCAGGTGGCAACGGTGCCGCCCCAATTCCCGGGGCCACATCCCGTTCCTACCAGGTGCAACCCGGGGACCTTGGGAAATACATCCAGATCCAAGTGACCCCACACGATTACCTGGGTACGTTGGGGTTGCCTGTGAGCTCCATTTGGGTGGGGCCAGTGCAAGCCGCATCCGCTCCTACCCCTGGGGCTCTCCCCATGGCTTTCAACGTAACCCTTACTCCACCGACTCTACTAAACGATGAAAAGCCGACGGTAGGCAATAATGCCAACGTAACATGGGACTATTTTGATGCAAATGGAGACTTAGAACAAGGAAACGGAGCTGTGGGAAGTAGCGAGGTGTACTGGTACCGGTTGGATTCTCCGGAATTCCCGGTTTCTTCGCAGCGAGCTGTCATCTCCGTAGAAGTTCAAAAAGATTTCGTTAATTTCCCGGGGCAGCCTCCTGTCCCTTATCTCATAACGCCTGATGATCTTGGGAAATACCTTGTTTGTAAGGTGATTCCGAAAAACGTTGCCGCAGAAATCGGTGCTCCGGTATTTAGCAACATCATTGGTCCCGTGGTGAACGTTTCCCCTCCAACCGCTTTTGACGTGGATGTCCTTGTTGGGTTGGATGGCGTTCCCAGAGTGGGGACCCTATTGGACGGGCAATACACGTACTTCGACGAAAACGGTGATCCAGAAGCTGTTTCCACGTTCCAGTGGTACCGGGCAGATTACAACTACGCGGGGGATTCCCGTGCTGTTGATACGGCTATTGTTGGTGCTGTTGGTCAAGCCTACACGCCTGTTGCTGCAGACAAAGGAAAGTACCTTCGTTTTGAAGTAACGCCCGTAAATGGTGTCCCAGAAACAGGGAATCCTGTGAAATCCGGATACATTGGTCCGATCCTTGGAAAGACTCCACCTACGCTTAAAGCTGACGAAATCAACATTTGGAGGGGTAACGACACCACCCTTTCCGTGGACAATCCTGCGGATCCCGGGGTTGCAGCTTGGTTAGCGGCCATCACAGATTTGGTGGTTGGTGGAACCAATATTGGTGCGTCCGGTGGTGGAAACTGGAACCTGAGTGTAGGCAACCTGACCATCCTTGCCGCGTGGAGTGCAGGCGAACCAGCGGGCTTGAAGAAAGTGGTAGTCAAGGCAACAGGTTACGCGGATGCTTCGGTGCACCAGCTCTTCACGGATGGAGCCAGCGTGATTGCAAAGATCAACGCTTCCGGAACCGGTGAAGACGTCCGCAAGATCCTCGATGACCCCGTCAATGCCAACGCGCTGGGTTTGGATCCCACGAATTTTGCAACCTTCCAGGGATTCGAAGTTGATTACCGAAACCTTGTGGGGGAAGGGGTTTTGAATAACAAGCCCTACACCACAGCAGCGGGTGTTCAAGCAGCCTTTGACAGCATGTTCCTTGCCCCTGGAGGCTTGGCAGCAGCACTTTCAGATGTCACGCTTCCGATCCTTTACCTAACCCCAGGCGCATATCAAGGCAACTTCGTGGTTAACCGCACGGTAACCATCTTGGGCCCGAACTATGGAAGGTGTTACGCATCAGCACGTGTTCCCGGTGCACAGATTATTCCCGAAGACCCAAGCACGGGTGGACCTCCTTTGAGTGGGAGCATCCATGGAATGCGGCTTGGGGTTGTGGCTGGAACCTTGACCGGGGTAGTGCTCGACGGGTTGGATTTCGTGTTGACAGGTCTCACGCTTGCCGCCGGAGAAAATGTGTACCAGCTGCATACTTTCCTGGCAACCGGAGAATCGGTGGAGAACACCACGGTGAAGAACTGCTTGTTCGATTCCTCCGCGGCGTACGGACAACCCAATCCTCCAACTTCCCCCGTTTCCATGGTATTCACAGACCAAGCGATGCCTGGCGGGGGGTCTGTGGAGAACCTGTTGGTGGAATGCAACTATTTCAAGTTGGAGTCCGCCCCTACTAGTGGTTTTGGCTTCATGGGTTTGTTAGCGCAACTTCCCGGCCAGCCTGGTATTCCCAATCGCATCGTGAACAACAAGTTTGAGCGCGTGAATGGAACGATCCATAGCGCAGATCTCGGCAGGCCGTATGGCATAGACCTGCAAAATTCCACCGCTCACCAAACCCCTGACTACTGGAGCGTGGAACAAAACTGGTTCGCGGGCAATTTCGCTTTCGGTTTTGCCGCCGACGAGGACGGGACTACTCCCACGGATGACGTGGATGGTCTTTTCCTCAATGACAACCGTTTCGAGGGAGATACACTTGGGAGGGGCGTTTACCTCCAGAACGACAACTTCGAGATAGTGTTCCTGGATAGTGGGCAAAACACCTTCACCGCACTCGATCAGGACCTGTTGATTACCTCGGATGCCAACGACGTCACAATTGGCACAACGGTTTACCAAGATCCACAAACGGAAACCGCCGATATCCTTGTAGACCTCAAGGATTGATCGGTAGTTTCCATCGAAACCCCCGGTTGTACCGGGGGTTTTTTTTCCTTTTTTCCCACGGGAGGTGTTTTTCTTGAGAAAACGGTTTTTCAACGTGATGATCATTTTCCTCTTGTTCTTTTTCGTTTCGTCCTGCACTCCCAAGCAGGAGGAGCAGGTAGTGCAATTCCTGCTTTCGCTTTCCAGCACACCCTACACGGGCGTCACCTTGCAACACAATGGGCAGGATGTGGACACTCCCTACCAGGTTCATCTGGACCAGGGGACTTCCCAGCAACTTTCGGTAGAATCTCCCCAGTACTTGAAAAAAACCCAGCTTTTTGCTGGAAACGATACCCGTGTGCATTTCCAGGAGTGGTCGAACGGTTCCGAAGCCACGTCGATTTCCGTGGAAATGGAAGGCAACGTTTCCCTGACCGCTCTTTTCGATACCGATTTCTACCTGTCCGCACAGCTGGAATCTTCCGCTTCACGGGAGGAGCTCCCCGTTTTCGGGTGGTACGCTTCCGGCACGGTGGTAGAATTGGAACCCGGAGGGGTCCCAGGGGAATCTTTCGACCACTGGTTGGTCAACGGGGTGAATGGCGGGGATGATTCTCCTCTTTTCCTAACCATGAGTGGACCAATGAAGGTGCGGGCAGTGTTCACCGAGAACCCGGAGGGGCCGGGTGATTTTTCGGTGTTCTCACCCTCGAATGGAGCAACCCAAGTGGCGATCAACCCCACCCAGCTTATGTGGACGGCCAGTTCCGATCCATCCGGTGGGCAGGTGCGCTACGCGGTGTTTTTGGATGGCAGCCCCAACCCATCCACTTTGGTAGCAGAAGATATCTCGGAAACTTTTCTGCAACTGGATACCCTGGAAGCTTCGCGTACCTACTACTGGTACGTGAGGGCGAGTAATGCATTTGGGTTGACCAATCGAACAGGAACCGTTTCCTTTTCCACGATTTCCTTTCCGCCTGGATTGCCCTTTTTCCTTGCCCCCTACGACGGGCAACAAGGGGCTTCATACATCACCACGCTCTCTTGGGGATGCGAGGGTGCCGTGGAATATGACCTGTACTTCGGTACGGAGCAAGATCCTCCGCTACTCGAAGAGAGCCTTTCGGAAACGCAGTACACGTTGGATCCTCTTCAACCAGGTGCTACGTATTACTGGAAGGTAGTAGGCCGGAATTTCTTGGGAGAAACAACCGGACCCGTATGGGCTTTCAGTGTTTCAGATGAAACCATTCCCCCAGGGTTCCCGCATTCACCGACTCCCGCGGGAGGAGCGATACAGCAAGAGCTGGAACTGCTTTTGAGCTGGGAACAGCCTCCAACGGGAACGGTACCGTTCCGGTACGATGTTTTCCTGGGTCCTGCAAGCGTGGGAATGACGGAAATCTCCTCCGACCAGCACGCCACCAGTGTACAGGTGTCTGACTTGCTACCCAACACGGTATATTTCTGGCAAGTACTGGCCCAGAACCCATGGGGGCTTTCTCCTGGGCCCATCTGGTCTTTCACCACCACGGATGGTCCCATGAAGCCGACGGTACCGTCGAATCCCTTACCTGCGAATGGATCGAGTGGTGTGGCAACAGGTGTGTCTTTGGCCTGGGACGCGTGCACCTACGGTGTGGTGACCTACGATGTTTTGTTCGGGGAAGAACCCGTTCCTTCCACCGTGATTGCGAGCGCTCTTTCGGAACCGGCCTTTTCGCCCCCCCAACCCTTGGAGCCAAGTACAACCTATTACTGGCAAGTGATTGCCCAAAATTACGCCGGGCAAACCCCTGGACCCATCTGGTCTTTTTCCACGATTGGTTTGCCAGCCATGATTTACTTGGAATCGCTTTCCGCGGTTTCTTTCGCGGTGAAAGCCCGTGGGTTTTTCGATGTGGACGACGTTGTGGTTTTCGAGCTGGCGTCGTGGCAAATGGATGATAGTTCGCTGGATGCAGTGCCGGCTCCTGTATTGGAAAGTACACAGGGCACGGTGACAACATTTCCCTACGTGGATGGATTGAGCGCATTTTCCCATTTCCAGGTTACAAACTTGCACCTGGCTACGATTAGCTGTAGCGAACCGGGAACGGTTTGCCTCACCCGTTTCATGAACGGTGACTTGGAACTAACCGTTAGCTCTACCCCTGTATTGATTCCGTAAGATAAATACAAGGGAAAAAAGCCCCGAAGAAACTCGGGGCTTTTTTTTGATGCGCCCAGCAAGGGCTGTCACCTGACGGCGAAACTCCGCTACAGGCTTGGCAGTAGGAACTTGCCTATCAAAGCAAAGTGCAAGCACTGCCCGGATCCCGTGGCACAGTTGTGGCAGATCGATGAGGGGGAAGGGCGTCATCCGGAACGCTGACAAATGCAGGGCTGGAAACGCTCGGCTACGATAAGTTTTCCAAGCATTACAAGGCATGTCGCGCAAGGTACTGAACCGCCGTGTAGCGAACGGTAGGCACGGTGGTGTGTAAGGACGGCTACTCAACGAATGGCCAGCCTTTCATTCGATGATAAGAATTGAAGAATTTCATGAAAAAAGTTTTAGAATATGGTATAATTCCTTGAGAATATGTATGAAAAATGCCATTCCCGTCGGATCCGATTGGAGTGTGGCTGGAAAGAATCGTTTCCGCTTTTTCCGTAAGCAGAAAGGAAACGTTGCAACCTTCCCCCTTGGGGAGGGGGGTTTTCATTCCAGGGAGGAGGGTATTCGATGAATAGGTTTGCGAAGCTTGTTGTTCTGGTACTGGTGATTGTGTCATTGTTGGTGATATCTGGATGTTTTTTGTTCCAACCAACCACCTGCGATGTGGAGATCGTTGTTCGCGATCATAATGGTATGCTCGTCCCCTATGCAACTGTTCAAGTTTTGGACCCGGCACGTGGGGAGCGATTGCTTTTCGAAGGCAGCACCGATCGTTGGGGGGAGGTTTCTGCCACTCTTTCGAAAGGGCGCGTAACTCTTCAAGTCCAAACGCCTTTCCTGGACCACGTTGGCTTTCTTCGCGTGCTGGAAAGCGAGCAAATCGAAGTCACCCTGGATCAGTTTCGGGATCCCCGGGCTGGGGGGCTAACTTGGAGGTGTGAAAACGGTACCGTGGAACCTTTCCTTTTCTTGCCGAAAGGGTCTCAGGTTGTGGAGATGAAACTGGCTTGGGAGGTGGTAGATCAAGCCAGTGGTAGGGGACTTGAAAATTGGATGCCCATTCCCGCCATCCCAGGAGGGGTTGCGTGGCTTTCCCTCCAAGAGCATTCTTCTCCTTTTCTCGTGGGGTTGGGGGAGTTATGGCAGGAGAAGGAAGAAGGGGCAGGTTCACTGCTTGCCCTCCACGTATTTTCCAGCGAAGGAACATTGCTGGTTTCCGATGGAGAAGTGATGCAGGTGCATGGTGGAAGGAACCTGCTTCCATCCGATGCGCTAACCCGGGTAGGGGATGTCACCGGTTTTGGAGGAACGGAGTTTTCCCCAGATGGCGTTGTTGACGTGTGGGACTTGATTTTTCTTCTGAACCGGTACGATTCCAACGATGCCCAAGCCGATTTCGGCAGGATGGGTTCCAGCGTTGTTGCCCCTCCCGTTGGCCCTTTTTACCATAACCTGGATGCATTTGGTCCAGATGGCTTCGTGGATGTTTGGGATCTCATTGTCATTCTAAACGCCTACGGCTCCACCTTGGAGACAATCAACACGCCTTTTGCACCGCAGCTTGTTTCCGCGGATGCGGTTTCCGGAGGAACGTATTGGTTAGAATGGCTCATGCCTTTCCCCAACGATGTACAGACTGGTTTCGAAGTGTACGCTACCGAGGATCAAACCCTTTTGGATCCATTGCAGGGTGTTCTGGTAGGTTCACAGGACCCGGAGTGCACTTCCTTGGAGGTGCAAACAACCCTTCCCTGGATTTGCGTGGTGGCCCACAACGAGGAAGAGTATTACAGTGACTTCGCGTGGCATTTTCTCGACCCCGATGACCAGGAGGTTACCTTCGGAGACTTAGAATGCTCCCAGCCTGTATTGAACGTGGGCGAGTCGGTGGAGGTGAGGTTTTGGGTTCCCGTGTTTTCGGATAGTGTCTTTTCTTTCGATTCGGTGAGGCTTGTCCGGGAGGGATCGGGCGAGTCGCTCCAGATGTTCGACGACGGTGATCTTGGTCACGGTGACGAAATTTTGCTGGACGGGGTTTTTAGCACGTTGTTCGACATCCAAGAATACGTGGAAGGGACGATTTCATGGAAAGTGGTGGTTCAGGCCCAGGTGGATGGGACCGAGAAGACCTGGGAATCGGATTCCTTGGAAATAGAGGTTTTCGAGGAGTTGACCGAGGAGGATGTTAACGAGGTTTTGGAGGTGCAGGAAGAAGCGCTGGGTTCCTTGGAAGGTGCTAACGAGGAAGAAATTCCCGAGGTGATGAACCAATTGGCCGCGCTTCTTCTCGCGCAAGGGGGTATTTCCGAGGCCACTCCCACTGAAAATTCGGTGGAAATCGCTTACGATTCGGGAATTGAAGGCGGGATCTTGGTGGAATTCCCGGACGAGGAATCAGGGGCGTCATTCCGGAGGAAGGGAGGGCGGTTTTCTTCTGCGGGTAGCTTCCCCGTTCAAACACCCGGCATCCAGGGAGCCTATTCCTCTATTCCCCTTCCCGACTCCCTAATCCTGAACCGGGATGTGCTAATTTACGCTCCCTTTGAAGACCTTTTCCAGGTGGATATGCGTCCCAGTTTGGAAGACATTTTTACGACCCCCTACAAAGGGTTTTCGGTGACGTCCTTGGTAAACGAGCAGTGTACCGTGGAAAGCCTGCTTGAGTTACACAAGTACGGCATTCTCGTTTTCGACACCCTGGGGTACGCGGGTGATGATCTCTTCACGCGTGAACACTTTTCCTTGGACAGCTTCATGCGAAACGAGGGGTTGTTGCGACAAAGGAAGGTACGGCTTTGGACGGTGTATTACTGGGGATTCCAGGATGGCAGTTGGGATTGGCAATGGGAACACCTTTTCAGCGTGCGCTCCTCGTTTATTCGCGATTTGCCCAGTGACTTGCCCAACAGCGTGGTTTTCAACGGAAGCTGTTCCAGCACGCGGTTGCCCTTTTTGAAAAATGCTTTTTTCTCTCGGGGAGCAAAAGCGTACTTTGGTTTCGACAACGGTGTCAGTGCAGGTTTTTGCAAGGATATGGCAGACCAAACGTTCGATTTGTTGGCCAGCGGAGACAGTTGTTCCGACTCTTTTTCCCCGTCTTCGGATCCTTGGACAGGGGCGAACTTCGAGTTGTTCGGCAACGGGGAACTAAGGCTTTCCAACCAGCTGTTGAATGGGGATTTCGAGTGGGGAAACCTTTTCGCTTGGTCGGGGTTGGGAGACGCCCGGGTTCTTTCGCGCTTGGGTTTCGTGCTACCCACGCAAGAGTGGTTTATGGGAATCACCTCCACGGGACTGGGTTTCACCGAAGCGTTCGGTTCCCTGAGCCAGGCTTTTTTCGTTTCCCCGGATAACACCGAGTTACGCTTAAATTGGAACTTTCTTTCGGAGGAGTTCCTTGAATTCGTGGGTACAGTGTACCAGGATTATTTCCAGATTTCATTGTTGTTCGATGCTTCCAACCCCTCTTCATCTGGTACGGAAAGGGGATTGGACGAATTCTTACTTTTTAACAAGACCATCGATGATTTTGAGGCACAGTTCGTGTTGCAATCCGTTTCGCCTGAAATTTCTTTTGATAGAGGAGATGTATGGATGACCGGGTGGAAAAAGCTCCGGGTGGACCTTTCGGATTACCAGGGCCAGTGGGTGCGCCTGAAGATCGGAGCGGGAGATTGCACGGATTCGATTTACGATAGCGCGCTACTTGTGGATGAAATCGAGATGGGTGTGCCCCAGGTGAACGTTTCACCGGGAAAACCAACCTTGTTGCTTCCAGAAAACGAATCCGGGGAAATCGGTTTGAATCCCTGGTTCGAATGGTTACCCGTGGAAGATGCAAACGGTGATCCAGTGCACTACGAGGTATGGGTTGGCCGAGATGCAGAAACGATGTTTTTGGCGGGGGAAACGATGTCAAAGCGATGGCAGGGAGCGGATTTGCAAGAAGGACGAAGCTACTGCTGGCAAGTGGTTGCCAAAGATGATTTGGGAGGGCGCATGGCAAGCGACGTCTTCCGGTTTTCCACGGAAGGGTCTGACTTGCTCTTCCACGAGGATTTCAATAACGGTAGTTTTTCCAATAACTCCTGGGTGATCTCCGATGCGGCATCCATTAGCATTCAAGATGGTACGGGGTTCGAGGAGAGCCCTGCAGCTGAACTCCGGGGCTCTTCCTTGGAGATCGTGGTGGATATTCCGGTAACGGCGTATCTCTCCTTTTTCCGGAAAACATCGATGGAATTCCCCTTTCCTATGTGGGATCTGCCGATAGAGTGCCCCTTGGAGTTTTTCATCGATGATCACCCATGCGGTTCCTGGACCGGGAACAGTGATTGGCAAGAAGTGGTGCGCATCCTTCCACCGGGGGAACACACGTTAACCTGGAAGAGCATGGGGGATGAAGGATATTGGTATTATTACCATCCTATTGCTTGGATCGATGAAATTTCCATTTTTAGGGAGTACGACCTGGGAGCAGAACTTGCTATCCCCGATCCGGATTTTCGCCAAATGATCATGGCAGCCGTGGGTAAAGTGAACCCAGAACTCCAATCCCCGGAAGAGCACGACGGCAAGGTCAGAACCGGAACTCCGTATCCCATCTATTCGAATTCCATCTACCAGCGAGAGGTGGAAGACATAAACTACCTGGATTCCTGGATGCTTCCCACGTGGGTATGTGAGCCTGACCTGGAAGGGGTGCAGAACCTAACAAACCTGCAATACCTCATTTTTTGGACCAAAGTTTTTGGTTTGGAAGCGGTGGCGCCCCTTACCGGTTTGAAGGGGGTGGAAATTTACCAAGGTGAGGTAAATGACTTCTCTGTACTGGAAAATTCCACGGGTTTGGAATGGATTTGCGTGAATAACGGAAGTGCCACGGGTTTTGACGAACTGTGCGAAATGGAGCAACTCAAGGGACTTTTCCTGGAAAACAACAAAATTTCCGCTTTTCCGGAGGATTTTGCCATCGAGAACCTGGTGAATCTCCAGCTCCTCAACTTAGCGGGGAACGAGTTGGAAGAGCTCAGTGGGTTTTACCACCTTCCCGGCCTCGAGTGTTTGGACGTGTCGTACAACTTCTTGGACCTGGGGGATTCCTTTACCATGCAAGCCATCCAGTCATACATCGACTCGGGTGTTGAAGAAGTGGACTACATTCCCCAAAGACCCCGATTGGTTTCTCCCGCGAATGGTGGTTGCGTTGACGTGGGAGACGTGGTTTTAGAGTGGAACGATTGTTTTATTCCGCTTGACCCAGGGTTTAACACCTACCAGGTTCTCTTTGGAGAAGACCCCGAAGCATTGGACGTCATCGAGTTCGACTTGGTGAGCTCTTCACTGGATCTTTCTGGAATGCTGGATGCTTCCACGACGTATTACTGGAAGGTGATGCTCAATGATTGCGAGGAGAGCCAAATCTGGAGTTTCTCGACGAACGGGGAAGACGATGATGTATACGAGGAAGACGACACAATGCAAAGCGCGAAACCCATCACCCTCAACGAAACCCAGCAACATATTTTGGCAGACGAAGATTGGGTTTACTTCCATGCGGACGTTGACATGCACGTTGTCTTTGAAACATTGAACCTGGTAGACTGCGACACCTACCTCGAGCTGTACGATTCCTATGGTACCCTTTTCGCAGAGGATGACGATTCCGGGAACGGGAACGGCTCAAAGATCAGCTATATACTTCCCACAATGGGGGATTACTACCTGCGTGTCTCCGATGCGGCAGGACCATCAGAAGCTTCTTCCCCACAACGCCGCTATAGCCCCCATTCTTCCTACCAACTCCGGTTGCAGGAAGATACTCACGTCCCCCCCGGAGATGTGGTCTTCAAGATTGCAAACTCCTGGGGAGTCGGAAACTGGGAAAACGATCCAGATGGGTTCCTGTACATGACGGCAGATGCCATGATCCAAAACCAAATCGACTCTTTCTTCTACGCTCCAAGGGACGACTACCAACCCCATGTAGTTGCGGTATTCCAAGTGGACCATGACGTGAGGAATGAATGTACCATCGAGTTGGGAGTGGGAGAACCCGAAAATCCACGGATGTCCAAGAAAGTGTATGGCGACCGTGACTACGGCGGACCGTACTACTACGCTGGGGGTCCATACCCCTTCCCGAACAACAAGATCGTGGTAGATATTACCGAATTCCTTCCCATCCAAAACGAAACAGTTTTTCTCAAGGTGTTCAACGCGTCTGCTCAATCGGGTGCCATCGAATCCTTCCAAGTGGAAACTTACTCCCAGTACCCCTCGAGCTTGGACCAGAACCTTTCGGCATCCGGTTTACCCCAAGCCATAGCATCGGCTTCGGTGCAAACGATTTGCATTCCCAACGTTTCGGCATCGGCCGATTCCCGCACCTCACCCGGGAGAAGGTTGCAGGAAATCCTTTGGCAAACGAGCGAGCCACTGAGCTTGGAAATGGTTCAGCCCCTTATCGAACAAAGAGAGCAGCCCAGCTCCCGAATCTTTTCGGAGGGGGTGGCGTATGGAACGGGTCTGAGGAACCCGACAAGGCAGGAGTGGGAGCAGATTGTTGCAGAGAGGGGAGTTCGGAGGTTGGATTCGCAACAATTCCTGGCCCTTTTGGGAAATGTGGGGGCCCGTGGGGGTGTGGACCATTCCCTTTCCCCCTATTTCCCACCGATCGGCAACCAGGACGGGAAGGGATCATGCGTTTGCTTCTCCATGGGGTATTACACGGCTACCTTCTACCTCGCCAGGGAATACGCTTGGGACCTTTCGGATGCATCCTGGGAAGGGGGGTACGACGGTGCCCCGTCCTCTGCCTTCCAGCCGTACATCATGAGCCCCGATTTTTTGTACCACCAATTGCTTTTTTTTGACCCCGACCCAAATCTGAGGGGGACAAACTACTGGGACAACATGAAACTGCTCACCAACATCGGGATTTGCAGCTGGGAAAAGATGCCCTACGATACCAGTTCCTACGAATCCTGGCCCTCCGAAGATGCGTGGAGGCAATCGCCTCGCTACCGCATGGAATGGTACGAGGGAAGTTCCACCCCGCTATACTGGATCGAAATCGCCTCGGAGCAGGACGTTCAGGCAGTTCAATCTCTTTTGGAACAAGGCCTGCTGGTGAGTATTTCCATCAACGCGAATTGCTACGAAGACCTCTCTTTGGAGGATTTTTGGGATGTTTCAAATTACGCAACCACAACTTCAAACCACGCCAACACAATCGTCGGCTACTCTGTTAGCACTCCCGAGCCAGGCGTAACCACGGAAATTATCTACAATTCCGATTCCACCAGAACTTCCAGTACCTTCTAGTTCCGTTTCACGTTCCATTTCCTATAAGCACTTAATGGCGCAAGGGGAGTTGGTCACGAAAGAGAAGGCCTTTTCCCCTTTTTTCTCCCCCCCGGGTTTTCTTGAAATCAACCCCTGTTGGATTTCCTAACTGAAACGTGCTATAATGAATGTTGTGTAAAATTCGCTGCGATCCATGGGGGTGGTACCCGTGAAGTACTGGTTTTTCCTTTTCTTGTTAGTC
>DAOPKN010000032.1:13800-24359 GCA_035391225.1 Thermotogota bacterium | reverse complement strand
TTCCCGAAGCGCGTGCATCCCCGTCGATCCCAATTCGCTCCCGAATCGACGTATCCTAACACAAGAAAAAAGGGCTCCTTCGAATTAAGTGGGTAGGAACAAAACCAGCTTACACGAAGAGCATTGAAAGGGTTTAAGCACGCAATTCCCACTTCTTGCAAAGCTAACTTGTTTCAACCCACACGAAATGAATGAGAACCGAAAAAAGTGGCTATTCAAGAAACTGTCAAAGAACAAGCAAGTTTTTCGATTTTTCGGCCATTGGACACGTGAAATGCTTGAAAACCCAATTCTCGTGCCACTTTGATGTGCTGCCCCTGCCAGGACAGGTTGGATACAGGCTGAAATCTCAAATTTTGGGGTATGAGGTAGATTGCGGTATTCAGCCTAAACGAACTTCTCCAACTCTGCCCAGGTAGAAGCAGAACTCTCGCTTCCTGCTTCTTTCTGCCTTTCGAAACCAATATACCCGCCCAAAATTCCTTTTCCGCAGCCTTGCATTTTGTTCTGTTTTTCCCCGATTTTGCCTGCGGGGAACGGTGCCGCCCAGTGGGGGAGTTGGAAGTGGGGAAAAAGAAGCCGCACTGGGGTGCACGGTTCCCAGGGTTACCACCGGGGGTTGCCTTAACGGATTCCGTTTGGTGATTCCGTGAATGGCAAAGTCCCGCATTCCCAACTGTTGCTGTTAGGCGCAGGCCTCCGTGCCTTCCCATGGCTCGTTTTTCGGAAACGCAAAGGGTGGGACATCATATGGCCTACCCCCCGGCGTAGAATCGAAGTACCACAAACCACGAAGGAGGAATGAATCATGGCGCAGAAGAACTTGGACAACGTACAGATGCTTCCCAGCTGGACATCGTACATGGCAAGCGTAGGGGGGTGCCTGGTGAAGGCAGGCATGTTTTCCGGGGACATCGTGGACCTCATGGGACAAACGGGGATGGCGTTCCACTTCATCGTGCGAAACGACGTGTGCCCCTCTGGGCCCACCGTGTACGATTGGCACCAGGAACACTTCATGATGATGGATCGCATCGGCATCCATTCCAGCCAGCTGGCGGTGTTCAACAACGGCAAGCTCAATACTTTCGGGTTGATTCGAGAACAGGCTATCCAGATGGTGCGGCGGTCAATCGATCGGGGAGTTCCCGTGGTGACATGGGCCCCCACTCCCATCCTGGAATTCGGCATCTTGACCGGTTACGACGACGAGCAGAAGGCTTTCTCCGTGAGCACCTGCGTGGACGAGAACCCCGACCCCTTGCTGTACGACAACCTTGGGATTTCCGAGGCGCCGTGGCTGTACATGCACGTGTTCCTGGAAAAGGTGGATGTTCCCGAGGAACGCAAAATGCGTCAAGCGCTGGAATGGGGCGTGAAGGAATGGAACTCTCCCGCGGAGTTCTTTCCCGGGTATGCACGCGGAAAGATGGCCTACCAGTACCTGGCCAACGCGTTGGAAAAGAGAGCTTTCAACCCCTTTGGGCTCACGTATAACCTGGCGGTGTACGCGGATGCCAAGAAACACCTCGCGCAGTTCGTGGAACGCATCGTGGGCAAGTACCCGAACATGGGAAGCGTGCGAGAAGCGCTGGAGCCTTTGCAGGAAGTGGCCGCCTTGTTTGAAACCATGGCAAAACGCATTCCCTTCCAGGGCCCAAACCCCAACGTGCGCGTGGAACCCGAGAAGGTCGTTCCCACACTAGAAGACGTACAGCGTGCTGCAGAGCTCGAAGACAAGGCGATGTCCATTCTGCAGGCCTCGTTGTAAGTCCATTTTGCGGTTCCTTCCCCCCCCGGTACGCTTCCGGGGGGATTTTTTTGCCTTGGCTGTGATACAATCGCCTACGAAATCGGTGCAAGGGGGAAAAGGCATGAAAAAAAAGGCTTTGCGTGGGGTACGGGAAACTTTCTTCATCTCGGTGGGGCTCGTGATCAACGCCTTCGGTTGGGCGGCCTTCCTCATCCCGCTCCAAATCGTAGGAGGTGGCATCACCGGGCTGGGGATCATCATTCAGCAAAGCAGTGGGTTCCCCGTGGGGATGACCTACCTTTTGGTGAACATCTTGCTGATGCTTCTGGCTATTCGTTTCTTGGGGGCACGGTTCGGGCTCAAGACGATTTTCGGCATCCTGGGGCTTTCCGGGCTTCTCACGCTCTTCGAAACGCTCATTCAAAACCCGCTGGTCACGGATCGATTCCTTGGCACGGTTCTGGGAGGAGTAATCGGGGGGTTTGGGCTGGGGATCATCTTTTCCCAGGGTGGCTCCACGGGAGGAACGGACATCATCGCCCTGATCCTGGAAAAGTACACACACCTGAGCCTTGGGCGGCTTTCCTTTTACCTCAACCTGGGAATCATCGCTTCCTCGTACTTGGTGTTCGGATCGGTGGAACCCATCATCTACGGCCTGGTGGCCATGGCAGCTTCCGCGTACATCGTGGATCAGTACCTGGAAGGCTCCCGCCAGTCCGTACAGCTCTTCGTGTTCTCGGGAAAGCATGACCAGATCGCGAACATGGTCACCTCCACGCTGGGCAGGGGTGTCACCGTGTTCACGGGAACGGGATGGTTTTCGCAAAAGCAGCGGGAGGTGCTGATGATCATCCTGCGCAAGAGAGAGCTTCCCGTGGTCATGCGGGCGATCAAGGATGCGGATCCATCCGCTTTCCTTTCCATCAGCTCGGTGCAAGGGGTATACGGCCAAGGGTTCGACCGGATCAAGCTATAAACAGCCGGGATCACCGCAACAAATCGAGGGCTTGTCTTGCCAGCGATTGGATCCAGTCGGGGAGATCGGGAAGCGAAGTTCGGATGGCCTGCTGGATTTCCCACCAGGTTGTGCGGTACATTGGTATTAGGACGCTTCCCACTCCTCGGGTTTGAAAGACTGCGACAATCCCACGGGCCTCTCCCCCCATGGCAAAGGGTGCCTGGGCAAAACCCCCGATAGCCGCGGTGTTGGAGATGGCCAACCCCCCAATGGAAAGCACCATGGACAGGGCCATTCCCCCGAGGGCCACGTAGGCGGAAAGCACTACGCCTCCCAATCCAAAAAGACCCGCGAGTGCCACTCCTCCCAATGCGAAAAGTCCAACACTCATCCCTCCCAAGGAGAAGACCCCAATCGCAAGGCCACCGACGGCAACTACTCCAACCGCCATGGGGCCGATCGCGATGACGCCAAAGGCAATGCCTTGTTCCTTTCGGCTCACGAGAGGAAACCCCCCGCTCTCCGTAACCAGTTGGGTGCCGGAAGGGATTTCATCTTTCACGCTTCCGCACATTTCCTTGGCCACGGACAAAGGATCCCCCAACAGTTTCACGGGATCATCCATTCCCGTCAGGCTGGATTGCAACTCCAGGCGATCCATCACCTGCTTGGCCAAATCCCTCTTTTGCTTTTTGCCGAGGTTGCAATGCGAAATCACCTGCATGGTGTACTGGTATGCCCTGATCCGATCCATTCTTTTCCCTCCCATGCGGAAAAACCCAGGCTCTTTCCTCCGATTATACACCTTGTCGCGAATGTGGTACAATGGAAACCACACAAAACAAGCTGCAAGGGAGGGGATCGGTATCCATCGTCGAAAATTGTTCGTGGCCATGCTTTTTTCCCTGTTGCTCGGGGGTATGCTACTCGGATCGCTGCAAGTAACTGCCCATCGGGGAAGCTCGGGAAGGGCTCCGGAAAACACCCTGGCTTCCATACAGGCTGCTATAGAAGATCAGGCAGACATTGTCGAAATCGACGTTCAGCAAACTGCCGATGGGGTCGTGGTTTTGCTGCACGATGTCAGCCTGGAAAAAACCACGGGAGACCCCCGGAATGTTTGGGAAGTTCCGTTTGAAGAGGTGGAGAAACTGGACGCCGGAAGCTGGTTTTCCGAAACCTTTGCCGGGGAAAAAATCCCCACCCTGCAGCAAGCGCTGCAACTGGCACGGGGCAAGGTCCAACTCAACGTGGAACTCAAGGTCAACGGTAACAACCCCGAGCTTGCTGCGGCTGTCGTGGAAGAAATCCGTGGGGAACAGATGGAGAGCGCTTGCCTTATCAGCAGCGCGAACTACGAGGTTCTTTTGCAAGTCCGGCAACTTGCCCCCGCCATCCCCATCGGATTCATCCTGCATTTTCCGCTGTTCCAGATGGCCAAGCTGCAAGTGGATTTCTTTTCGGTGAAAGCAAGCCTTCTGTCCCCGGGGCTTCGCGATGTTTTCCGCAACATGGGCAAGCCCGTGCATGTCTGGACGGTGAATGCAACCGAGCAAATGCAAACTTTCCAAGAAATGGGCGTGGAGGGGATCATCACCAACGAACCTGCAAAGCTACGCGCGCTGCTGCAAGACGCGGAAGAAAACCCCCAGCCCTGAAATCAGAGTTTCCCCAAAAGGAGCAACCCATTGCTGGACGGATCGAGGAAGCCCGAAAGGTCTCGCCTATCCATCACGGCATTCCGCAGTGGAATCATCTTTGTGGTATTGCCCACCAGTATTCCACCAACCAGTTTGCCTTCCTCCAGGAATAGCTTCACGCGATCCCTTTTCGTGGGATGCTTCCACTCGAATACTTGGGAGCCTTTGGTGCTTCCCACCGAAAAAAGACGCATGCCCCCGATTTGCAACAGGGTAAACGGTTGGTCTTGGAGGTATTCCTCTTGCCCCCCACTCATGTTGCGTCCTGCTACCCTACCTTGGGCCATTGCCGCGGACCAAAGCCCCAGAACCGTACCGTTTGCCTCGGCAACGTCTCCCGCAGCAAACACGTTTTCCACACCCGTTCGCATGCATGCGTCCACCACCACACCGCGATCCAGGGTCAAAGGAGAATCCTTGTACAACGCAAGGTTGGAGCGAATTCCCGCCGAGAACAAAACCGCATCGCTGGCCAACTCTTCTCCGTCTTGCAACAAAACGGAATGGACTTTTTCCGTCCCACCAATGGCTTGGATGCTTTTTCCCGAAAATATCTCCAATCCTTCCTTTTGCAGGAAGGATTCCAGCTCTCGTGCAAGGGGTTCATCCAGTTGCCGATTCAAACAATAGGGGAAAAATTCCACCACGCGCACCTTTTTGCCCATTTCGTGGAGGGACCAGGCAGCTTCCAATCCCAGCAACCCCCCTCCCACAACTGTGACAGTAGAACATTGGGTAAGGAATTGTTGGAACGCCCGAAGGTCTTGCAAAGTCCGTAAGGAAAATACTCCCGCTTTCTCGGAACCCACAACGGGAGGCACAAAAGAGGAACTCCCGTTGGCAAGAAGGAGTGTTTCCCAGGAATACTTCTCTTTGGAGCTTTCCAGTTCCCGCGAAGCGAAATCGATGGCTTTGACCCGTTCCCCCAGTCGCACGGAAAGGGAACGTTGCGCATACCATTGGGCGTCGTGCACCAAAAGGTCGGGTTCCTGGAATCCTTTCCCAATCATGTGCGAAAGCTTCACGCGGAAATACGTGAGGAAAGGCTCCGCGGAGAGCAAGGTAATATCACCTTGGTCGTCTTTCTTCCGGATTTCCTCCGCAGCGCTTAATCCCGCAATCCCGTTTCCAATGATCAAGTATTTACTATGACTCGTTTTCATGGTCCTCCTTTCGACTTTGCAGTGGAATCCAAACCGAAAACAGGGAACCCCTGTTCACTTCACTTTCCACGAAAACCTTGCCTCCCATGATCTGTACCAGCTCTTGCACGATGGAAAGGCCCAGACCCGTCCCCCCGTACCTGCGCTTGGACGAGGCATCCGCCTGGGAAAAGCGTTCGAAAATGCGTGAGAACTTTTCCTTGGGAATTCCAATTCCTTGGTCTTTCACTTCAAAAAGGATACCGTTTTCTTGTTGTTGCGTTTTTTGCCCAACGTGTAGGGAAACCACGCCGTGATGGGAAAATTTCACCGCGTTTCCGAGCAGGTTGTTCAACACCCGGGTCAACTCGTCCGGATCGGCGAAAATTTGTTCGGGAAGCGTTTGGCTTCGGGAAAGGAGAAACTGCAGCCCCTTCTGGTGTGCAAGGTTCTCCGCCCCCAGCGCGATTTCGCGCAAGAAGCTGTCGACATCGAACCACCTGGGACGAAAGTGCACCTTTCCTGCCTCTATCATCGATACTTCCAACACGTCGTTGATCAAAGACATCAATTGGCGGGAAGAATTCCCGATGAAATCCACGAATTTCTTCTGTTCTTCATCGAGTGGCGTTCGACCAAGTGTTTCCGCCATCCCCTGGATAATGGTCAAGGGAGTCCGTAATTCATGGTTCACGTTGGCCACGAATTCGGTTTTGGTTCGGGACGCTTCCAGGGCCCTGTCCCGGGCTTCCTTCAAAACCTGTTCGTACTCCTTGTACCCCGAAATGTCCCGGAACGTTCCCATGAGCATCTGTGGTTCACCCGATTCACTGAAGGAAATCACTCGCCCTTTATCAAGGTACCAATGCCAACGCGCATCCTTTTCGATCCATACACGGTACTCGAATTCCAGTGAAGGCCGTTGGCCTTCCAAGTGACTGGAAAGGGCCTCGTGGAATGCCATGCGATCCTCCGGATGCAAAGAGCGCTCCCACACGTGGATAAAGTGGGGGTCTTCCTGCACATTGGGATCGTGGTTTTTGAAAAACTTGTGCCAGGGTTCTTTTCCGCTCACCACGTCGTTTTCAAAATCCCAAATCCAGGTTCCCACCTCGGAAACTTCAAGGGCAAGATCCAACAAACACCGGGTCTTGGTGAGCTCACTCAACGATTCGTTGAGTTGGCGCGTGCGCTCTTCTACCTTTTGCTCCAACAACATGTTGAGTTGGCTGAGCTGTTGCTGGGTTTTGTGCAACGAAAAGGCGTTTCCCAGAATATCCACGAACACCTTCAAAGTGGTCCAGTCTTCCTTTTTCCATGGGCCCGAAGAAACGGTGTTATCGATTCCCACGAATCCCACGCGATCTCCTTCCACGTGCAACGGGAGGGCAAGCAACGACTTGACCTCTTGCTCCCGCAGCATGCTACGAATGTATCCATCGGGGATTTGATCCACGTTTTCGATCTCCACGCACGAAAACTTCTGGAAGCTTTCCTCCCACTCCGCGACCCTTTCAAACGGGATATCTTGCAGGATATCGATTTGCGGATTCACCCCGGAAGCACACCATTCATGGGTATTGGAAAGGCTTTTCTTGCCCTTGGAGTACAAGAAAAGGTACACGCGGCTTCCACCCGTGAGTTCACCCAGATCTTTCAAGGAAGCCTGGATAGCCTCGTTCAAATCGATTTTTCCCACGAAGCGTGCGGAAATGCGTGCCAAGGTCTTTTCGAATTCCAACTGGCGATTCGCCTGGCGCGTCGACTCGAAACGATCGCAAACATCCCGGCATATCCCCCAAAAACCCGTTGCTTGCTGTCCGGTGAGAAGGTGGTCGGAGCGAAGGGGTAGAGCGGTGATTTCAAAAAAATGCGCTTTCCCCGTCTTGTCCACGAACCTCGTTTCGGCAAAGAAAGGGCGGGGAGGTCCGTTTTGCACCTCGCGGTACAGTTTCCGCAAGCGTTCGGATTCCAAGGCGGGCATCAAGGAGAAAAGAGACTCTCCCCGGATCTCTTCGGGTGTAAACCCCAGCAAGCTCAACACCTGGGAATTGGAGAAAACAACGATGCCCTTTTCATCCACTTCCCATACCCACTCGTTGGTATGGTCAAGGAAAAACTCGAAACGCGAGTTCCCCACCCGCGATATCTCTTTCGAAGATTCTTGCAAACCATCGCCCCTTCCTGGACATTGATTATAGCATACCTTTGTCCCCAAGCACTTGAGAAAGAAAGCCGCTTGGATTACCCGGGGTTTCGCGGTGTGTTTCCGGTGGAGCGCAACTTTCGGAAAGAGAACGCGAAAAAAACTCCCACCAGCATGTTGAGGTAGTAGGTGAAAAATCTCCAGATGAACACACCCCCCGCCAGCTGTACCGGGGGGAAGAAGCGTTGAAAGAAGAGGTAGAAGCCTCCTTCTGCCATACCCGTCGCACCCGGCATGGGGAAGAACGAGGAAAGGAGGAACACGATCCACTGGAAGACGAACACTTCCAAGAAAGAATGGGAAGGGGGTTGAAAGGCGCGGTATACACCGTAAGAGAGCGAAAAGAAGCAGAACACTTGCAGCGCGTTCCAGAGAAACGCTTGCGCAAGAAGAACGGGATGGGAAAACAGTTTTTTCATCGAGGTGTGGAATCCCTGCAACGTGCTTTGAAACCCAGGGACTTTTTCCGCGAACTTGCGCGTGAAGGGGAGCCATGCGAGGAACTTCTGTGTTGCCTTGAGCAGGAAAAGGGTGGTACGTGGAGAAAAGGAGAAAAACAGCAGGAAGAGGATCACTCCGGAGTTTATCGAAAAACCAATGATGGAAAACAATGCGAGAGAAGAGCTGGTTTGGGCAAACCTACGAAAGAAAAACCACAGGGCCCCAGCCCCCGCGAAGGTGATGGTGGATTGGTACACCAAAAAACGCGCGATCATCGCAGCGGTGGAAAGTTCCAGCGAATTCCCCATGCGGTACAGCGAATAGATTTGCATCGGTTGGCCACCCGAGGCAAACGGGGTGATGGAATTGTAAAATTGCCCCAACATGGTGATGCGAAAGAAGGTATGGAACGAAGAACGCATGCCCATGATCCGCGCGGTACACCAGAGTGTAGCGGATTCAAAAAGCCATGCGAAAAACGCGAAAACCCCGCAGAACAGAACCCAGCGCAAGCGGATGTGCTGCAGTGCCGAAAAGTTTGCCTGCGCATCTCCCAGGAAAAAAAAGAGGGAAACCAGGAAAAACCCGAGCACCAGCGAGAGGAAGAACCAGCGAGCCCTGGCCTTTCTGCGTTCAGGAGGAACGGGGGTTGCGCTGTTCATGCAACTTCTTCACGGTGCCGAACTTCTTGACATACCCTTCCTGGTACAAGCGATCGTACATCTCGATCCGCGAATCCTCCACGTATTCCTCGAAGAGCTCGGAGGAGCGCTTGGCGTACTTGCTGTACAGGGCAGGATCGTTTTTCAGTGCACGCAATTGGTGCACGAAGCCGTCTACGTCAGCAGCTTTCAAGAAATTCTCCTTGAAAATCGCCCGGTACACTTCCAAGTCACGCAATACGATGGGAATCCCACTTCCACCTGCTTCCGGAACGACCAAACCAAAAGTTTCCTGGCGGGAAGGGAAGAAAAAAACATCGGACAGCGCGTAGTATTCCTTGATCTTCTCGTCTGGAATCAAACCAGGGAAGAAAACGTTGGACGGCGAATTCTCCATGGTGCGTTTCATCTTGGCATAGTGGGAGGTATATCCCTTGAAGGAAATGTGCCCACACCACACGAAGAACGCGTTTTCATCCTTCATGCGGTTCGCCACTTGGAGAAACGCATCGATCCCTTTCCTGGGTTGCACTTGCCCCGCCCCAACTGCAACGAATGCGTCTTCGGGAATCCCGTACTTCCGCCGCAAGGCCTTTTTCTGCTCGGCATCTACTTTCATCTGGTAATCGTTTCGGAAGATGTAGTTGGGAATGATCTTGATCTTTTCCTCTTGCACACCGGCTTCCATCAATTCCTGGCGGACATTCTGGGAAACCGCGATCACCAGGTCACAGTAGTTGTACAGGCTGATCAAGTACTTGGAAAAAACCGGGTACCAAATCGGCGCCAAAATGAGTGTTCCCAGCACGGAATCGGGAACGACATGGGCACTCATGACCAAGAGGGAATGCCGGTGGTGGCGAAAAGCGTGGTAAAAATGGGGGACATCGGGGGTATGGATATGGATAATATCGAAACGATCCTGGCGATTGTTGATTTCGTACATGTACTGGTCACTCATCAGGTCCAAGAGCTTGATATGGCTTCGAAAGGCGGATTGAACCCCTTGCCCTTTAAACTTGTACGAACTGGAAATCACATTTATGCGATACACGAAAACCCTCCCACGTGGACGATAGCCTTTTTGGACCATCTCCGTTTCTGCTCACCTTAATTATAGCATAAAAAAATCGGGACAAAGTGACGTCCCGATTCGGAATCGTTTTTGAAACGAAGGTCTCAGGAAAATTGCCCCAAGATCTGCATTACGATGGGAATAATCTGCGGAAGGGCATCCACCAGCTGCTGGAGGAAGGGGACCTGGTTGGAAACAGGCAGTACACTAACCCCTTTTTCTTCCACGATCAAAACAGCGTAGGGAAGGAAATTCAGTCCGCCTCCAACACCGGAACCCCAGACTTCACCTTCCGGACCACCGCCGCCACCACCAAACGAGGTGTTGGCTTCGAAAAGCGGAATCAAAATCCTACCCATAGCTTCCACAGGAGCCCCCACAGCGAGGTCTGCGTGCAAAGAACCAAGGGCTTCGTGCAAAACGCTCGCGGCCATACCCGAAACATCCTCTGCCAGGACAAACCCACTCATGGCAACGAGTAATACCAGGAAAACAACCAGTTTTTTCATTTTTTCTCCTCCTTTTTCTTTTCCCAACATACCAAAAAGTGCCCGTTTTGCACTTTCTCCAACGACACTTTGGAAAAAAGCTGCTTTGCAGCCAGGTACCCGTGGCAAAG
>DAOPKN010000032.1:0-13700 GCA_035391225.1 Thermotogota bacterium | reverse complement strand
GGGAAAAGCCCGGGAAAAATGTGGTAGAATGGAGTTTAACCACTTTCTCAAAGGGGTGAACAAACGTGGAACTGGCCATTCAAAAAACAAATCGTGCGGTTCTTTGGATCAACTGGACTCTTGGACTCTTTCTGATTTTTGGATACCTGGTGGAATGGATCAAGGGGGGCAAGCCTCTGCTGTTCTTCCTGCTGGTCTCCGCACTGGTTTTCGTCCCGATGCTGTTCGCAACCCTTCTGTTCTCGCGCCGCAAAGATCACCCCCATATCCGCTATATCACCCTGATTGGGTATTTCGTGCTGTACACCGTCGTGCTTTTTGCCTCACCCAGGTTGCTTACCTTCGTGTACATCTTTCCCATCCTTTCCATGTACTTGCTTTACTTCGACTTCCAATTGGTGTGGGTGAGTTGCCTCGCGCTCTTCGCATTGAATTCCATCCGAATCGCTGTTTCCTTGCTGGTGTGGAACATGAACAGTGCCAGTGACACCACCGATTACACCATCCAAATGGCCGCCGTCATCCTCTTTTCCATTTCCCTCACGGTCACAACGCGGCTTTCCAACCGTTTCAGCAAGGAAAAAGCTGAGAAAATCAATGTCCAACAGGCCGTACAGCAAAAAAGCCTATTGGCCATGGTGGAAACCGCACAGATGCTCGAGGACAATTCGCGGAAACTGGATGAAGTTGTGGAAGACCTTTCCCGTTCGATTCACCTTGCGGTGGAGGGGCTGGAAAGCATGGTGATGGATTACAGCCAATGTGCAGAGAAAATCGAAGAACAGGGTACGCTTACGGGCAGCATTCAAGATTCCTTACTGCACACCAATGACTCCTCCCGGGAAATGGAGGAAATTTCCCAGCAAGTACTTGCTTTCATTGGGGAAGGGAAGGAGAAAGTGGAAGACGCGGTGAAAAAAACGGATGAAGTTGCCCTGCAAGCCCAAGATGTGGTTTCTACCATGAAACGCCTTGCCCAGCAAACCCAAAATATCCAGGAAATTTCCGGAATGATCTCCGCCATCGCCCGCCAAACAAACCTGCTATCGTTGAACGCCGCCATTGAAAGTGCCCGTGCGGGAGAAGCGGGAAAGGGGTTCGCCGTTGTCGCCGAAGAAATCCGCAAGCTGGCAAACCAGAGCCAGGAATCCGCGGACCAAATCGGCAGCATCGTGCAAGAGCTCAACACCCAGGCAAGCCAGTCTTACGAAGTCGCGATCTCCATGGAAGAGGGAAGCCAGAGTCAAGCCGCGTTTTTGAAAACCACCGGTGGATTGTTTGGTTCGATGGTGGAAAGCCTGCAAGAGATGTCGCGAAGAGTGCACCTCATTCATGCCCAGCTGGAAGGTATTTCCGATTCCAACGCGCAAATCGTACAAGGCCTTTCCACGCTTTCCTCCCTCAGCAAGGATACCCAAAAACAGATCGAAAAGGTCAGCGAAGTGATGACCAATTCCCGGGTACAAATGGAAACGACCGCAAGAACTGCCCAAGAACTTCGAAGGGAGGCCTCCCAAATGGGCCGGGGGCAAGCAAACTAACCTACCTACGACCAGCAACCCATTCCCCTGCAGCCGAAAAATCGGGATGCGGAATTCGCCGGAATTCCCTTTTTTTCAATTGCCAAACGCGCGGGGCATGGTATAATCCCTCCGAAAAATATGGAAAATGTCTCGGGAGGTGATCGCTATTGTCAAAAGTTCGCGTGTATGAGCTGGCAAAGCGACTAAAGATGTCAAGTAAACAGATGATCCAAGAATTACTGGATCTGGGAGTAGAAGCGAAAAACCACATGAGCGTCGTCGATGAGGAAACGGAAAAATTGTTGATGGACTTGTACGGGGAGAAGCAAGCAGCGTCCAAATCAGCCCCACCAAAGGCCCCTCCCGAACAAACGCCCGCCCCCCAACCTTCACCAACGGAAGCGAAGCCTTCCCCGGAAAAGGGGCCTGTTCCGGAAAAGAAACCCCCTCAGAAAAAAGAAAAGGAACCGGGTGTCGTGTACATCAATGCCCTTTCGATGACGCTGCGAGAGCTGTGCGAAGCCATCAAAGTCCCGGTGAACAAGGTAATCCAGGAATCCTTTAGCAGCGGAATCATCCTGAACCCCAATAAGAAATTGGAGTTCGAGGAATGCGTGGAGCTGGCCAAGGACTACGGGGTTCGCGTGGAAATCTCCGAGGACGAGGATGTCGTGGATTCCATCGAAGACGATATCGAAAAAGGGCTCAAGGAGTATTACACGAGGCTTTACACTGAGCGAAACGCAGAGCTCACCCTCCGCCCCCCCGTTGTTACGGTGATGGGGCATGTTGACCATGGGAAGACCACGCTCTTGGACCGCGTCCGAAGAACACGCGTCGCCGAGGGGGAAGCAGGGGGAATTACCCAGGCCATCGGGGCATACCAGGTAGAATACAAGAAGCGAAAGATCACGTTCATCGACACCCCGGGGCACGAGGCATTCACCGAAATGCGTGCGCGGGGAGCACAGGCCACCGACATCGTCGTGTTGGTGATCGCCGCGGATGACGGTGTGATGCCCCAAACGGTGGAAGCCTATAACCACGCGAAGCAGGCCAACGTTCCCATTATCGTAGCCATCAACAAGATCGATAAACCCAACGCCAACGTGGATGTGACCATGCAACAGATGGTGTCGAAACTGAACCTGATTCCCGAGGACTGGGGAGGGGATACCGTTACCGTGCTCATGTCGGCCAAGAAGGGCGAAGGCATCGAAGATTTGCTGGAAATGATCCTACTGGTTTCCGAAATGAAAGACATCCAGTGCTTCCCCAAGGGGAAAGCCCGGGGAGTCATCGTGGAATCCGGGTTGGATCCGCGTACCGGCCCCACGGCAACGTGCATCGTGAAAGACGGGGTTTTGCGCGTGGGACAGCATTTCGTGTGCGGCAACACCTCCGGAAAAGTCAAGGCCATCAGTAACGACAAGGGGAAGAAACTCAAGGAAGGAAGGCCATCCGATCCCGTGCAAATCCTTGGTTTCAGTGAAGTTCCCGATGCCCATTCCATCCTTTACGTTGTGGAATCTCCGTCCACGGCAAGGAATTTTGCCAACAAGGTCAAACTCCGGGAAAAGGCAGACCAACTCAAACGCCGCCACATTTCCCTGGAAGAATTCTACGACATGGTGAAGGAAGGGGAGCGTAAGGTGCTGAAAATCGTGATCAAGGCGGAAAGCTTTGGAACGGTGGAAGCCCTTCGCAATGCAATCGCCAAGCTGCAGACCGAGGAGATCACCCTGGAAATCGTGCACGCGGGTATCGGGGCGGTTTCTTCTTCCGACGTGTTGCTTGCCTCAGCTTCCGACGCGGTGATCCTTGGTTTCAAGGTCAAGGTGAATCGCCAGGCCCTCGAAGATGCCGAAAAGGAAAAAGTGCAAATCAAAACCTACGACATCATTTTCAACCTGATTGAAGACCTGAAGAAAGCATTGATGGGGATGTTGGAACCCGATTCGGTGGAAGAAATCATCGGCCACGGCGAAATCCGCCAAGCATTCAAGATCAAGAAGGTGGGAACCATCGCAGGCACCCAAATGCTGGATGGATACGTCACGAAGGATTCCATGGTGCGCGTTTTCCGAAACGGCATCGAGGTTTTCAAGGGGGAACTCGATTCGCTGAAGCATTTCCAGAATGATGCGGAACGAGTGGATGCACCTCAGGAATGCGGCATCAAGTTGCAAGGCTTCAACGAAGTCAACGAGAAAGATGAAGTGGAGTTCTTCGTGATGAAAGAGGTCAAAAGGAAACTTGACTTCAAAAACAAGCAGACGTGATACCCTTGCCACACTAAACCAGCGAAAATGGCTCAGGAAAGTTCCACTTGCGGGGGCTTTCCTGAATGTTTTTTTTCCCAACATGTGCCCTTTGTGCAACCACGTAATACCCGGGGATACCATCCTTTGTTCGAACTGCCTGGAGAAGTTGCTTCTCCTTTCCCCGTTTCCCGCGCCACTACGTGGAAGAGAAAGCATGGGGAAAGTACACGTGTACGCCTCCTACGATTCCATCTTGGGCAGACTTGTGCGTGCCTACAAATTTGGTCCCTTTCCGCACGTATCCAGGTTCTTAGCATTTTTTGCCCACGAGTTGTATCGGTTTTGGCTACTCGACGGATGGATCGTTCCCGTCCCTCCCCATCCCGCTTCGCTGCGCGTTCGGGGTTTTTCCAACACCGGAGAGATTTGTACCCAAATCACCCGGCAGTACGATTCGGTACCCGTGGCGAGCGGGGCCGTGAGAAGACGCCATTCGCGGTACGTACCCCAATCCACCCTGCAACTGATGGAAGATCGCCAGAAAAACATCCGGGGCGCTTTCCAGGCTCTTCCGGGAAAAGTCCCGCAAAACGTGGTTTTGTTCGACGATGTGATGACAGGGGGGTTTACCCTGTCTGAGCTTTCGAAAACGCTACAACCCGTAACCCGAAAACAAGTGGGACTGGTTTTGGTCAGTGGACAGTTGGACCAGTAATCCCATGTTCGCGGAGGCTTCCCATGGTCCGAAAGAAAACAAAACCGACTGAGTTCCCCGAGGGTATCATCGTTTCCCATCGAAATCCGGATTTTGATGCTTTTTGCGCTGCTTTCGCGGCCAAAAAGTTATTTCCCCAGTTCCAGGTGGTGATGAGTGGGGAACCCGGCCCCAACCTTCAAGAATACCTTACGATCCACAGGGAACATCTCCCGTTTTTCCAGGAAAACGAAGTGGATCTTTCCAAGGTTCGCGAAATGGTGGTTGTCGATACTTGCGTGGAAGGTAGGCTGGGGCCCGACATCCAGAAAGTATTGGAACACGAGGGATTGAAAACGTGGATTTACGATCATCACCCCGTACCCGAGGGGAAAATCCTTGGCCAGGGAACCTGGCAACATTGCCAGGTGGAAGAAATTGGTTCGGCCACGACGATCTTGGTCGAACACATCAAATCCCGGAACCTGCATATCGACCAGGTGGAAGCCACGCTGTTTGCCATCGGAATATTCGAGGATACCGGGAATTTCCTGTTCTCCTCGACGACTACCAGGGACTTCCGCGCAGCGGCTTTCCTCCTGGAGCAAAACGCCAACCTGGATATCGTTGCGGCTTTCGTCAAAGTGGAAATGACGGCAGAACAGGAGAACGTCATGGAAGCCCTGATCTCCAACGCCCGCGTGTGGAACATACATAACGTCGAAATTGCGGTGGGGGTTTCGGAAACGGAAAAGTTCCTCGGGGGACTCGGCCTCATCACGAGCAAGATCTGGCTGAACCAGGGATACCACACCTTCATTTCTGTGGTGCGCATGAACCAAAAAGTGTACCTCGTCGGGCGAACGGCTTCTACCGACGTGAACCTGGGGGAATTGATGGGCACCCTCCGGGGAGGGGGCCACAAGAGAGCCGCTGCGGCGAAGCTCACGGACGTTTCTCTTCCTGAGGTACTGGAGAAATTGCGCAGCCTCCTTCCTTCCTTCGTTCAGCCAGCCATGCGAGCCCACCACATCATGAGCCGCCCCGTGAAAACCATTTTGGCGGGGATGGAAATCAAGGCAGCGCACCGTTTCATGGCGATTTCAGGCGTTGGAGGCATCCCGGTTATCGAGAAAAACCGGCTTGTGGGTATGGTGGTCCGTCGGGATGTGCAAAAAGCCATGGATCACGACCTGGGGGAACGACCTGTGAAAAGCATCATGACCCCTCGGCTGGTGGTGGCCGACGTGGACGACTCGGTGGAACACGTGAAAAAATTGATGGTGGAAAATGCGGTCGGAAGGATCCCTGTGCTGAAAAACGGGATCCTGACGGGTATCATCACCCGAACCGATATCATCCGCGAGGTGTACGATGAGAAAGACCCCGAGAAAAGCCTTTTCACCGCCCCGCTGCAGGAAACCTACCCCGCACGCAAGTTGATGATGAAAACCCTTTCTCCCTCCATCTTTTCCTTGCTGGAACGCATTGGAAAGGTCGGTAGGGACAACGGGCACAGGGTGTACGTCGTGGGGGGATTCGTGCGCGATCTTCTCCTGGGAATCAAGAACCTTGACATTGATATCGTGGTGGAAGGCAACGCCATCGAGTTCGCCCGCCTTGTCTCCCGAACGGAAAACTGTAAACTCGAGGAGCATGCCCCCTTTCTCACCGCCAAGCTGCGTTTTCCCGATGGCTTCCACCTGGACGCCGCAACGGCCCGCATCGAGTACTACGAGCACCCCGGCGCACTTCCCAACGTGGATTCCTCCAACATACGCAAAGACCTCTACCGCCGGGATTTCAGCATCAACGCGCTCGCCATTTCGCTGGACCCTGATTCCTTTGGGCGGCTTATCGACTATTTCGGAGGGCGGCGAGACATCGAGCAAGGAGTGATCCGCGTTCTGTACAACACCAGCTTCATCGACGACCCCACCCGGATCATGCGTGGTGTTCGCTACGAACAGCGCTACGCTTTTTCCATCGAACCCCATACCCTCACCCTTTTGCAAGGTGCCTTGGAGGAAAAGTACCTTGACCGTGTGAGTGGGGGACGCTTGCGCGAAGAGTTCGAACGCTCGCTGCAGGAAAAGAATGCCGTAAAAATCATGATGCGGCTGGGCGACCTCCAGGTGTTCCACCACCTGTTTCCGTTCACCTTCTACACCACGGTGCTGGAGCAAAAGCTGAAGCGCTTCTTCGCTCTTTTGGGTTGGTTGCGGAAATTCTTCGAGCCAAACAAGAACCTCAATGTTTTCTACGCGTTCCTTTTCGTGCTCTTGGAATACACTCCTTTGGAAGCCATGGCCAAAGTTGCGGAAAACTACGGCATTCCAAAGAAAGTGGTGAACGAAATCCACTATTTTTCCCGTAGAGTGCAAATCATCGCCCAGATACTCAACGAGGAAATGCCCTTCTCCGATGTGTACTCCGTGCTGGAAGGTACCTCCCCAGAGGCCATTGCTTACCTGGCCAGTTACCTGGAACCCCAGGGGCAAGAACACTTGAAAGAGTACCTGAGGAAGCGCCGAAAGGTCAAATTCGCCTACATCACGGGTCGGGTGCTCGTCAGGGAGTACCATTTCGCCCCCGGGGAATCCATCAAGGAATTCATGCAAGCAGTTTCCCGCAAGAAGATGGACGGAGAGCTTGTTTCCGCCGCTGAAGAAAGGGAGTTCATCGAATCCTGGTTGGAAGAAAGAAAAAAAGGCTGATCAAGTACCCATTCGGGTTTGCTGTCGGGTTTCTTGGTCCTCTTCTTCGGGAATCACCACGCGCGTGAAACCCAGGTAGTGGATGACATCCTCCAGGATCGTGGGATTTTGAATGCGGGCAAGCCGGGAGGCAATGGCGGAAAGACCCGGCAAAAAGCACACGAATTCCCGGATCTTGGGGAAAATCACGAAGAAGGGTACATCATCTTCTACCGGAGAGCGCAAGTGGGGTTTCAAATCCATGAGTTCACGGGCATCGATACCGTATGTCACGCTCAACTTCTCCTCCAGCTCCGGGGATCCCGAGGAGTGCCAATCGTAACCGCATACCTGCCAACCACTGGCATCGAGTGTGGAGGAAAAATAGGCAGCGGACAGTTCGGGGGCCATCTCTTTGAGCTTGGCACCGTAAGCCTCTCCACAGGTGCGTACCAGGTGGTCGATTTTTCGCATGAGGCGTTTCTGCACGGGATCCGCAAGGTGGACGGTGCGGGAACCAGGAAATCTCCTTCGTAACCGCACCACCATCTTGTGAACCAGCTTGTGGTATTGGTTTCTTCTCTTTTGGATTTTTTTCCGTTCTCTACTTGACAAAAAAATCCCTTCCTAATTCGAATCAACCCTATTATACCACCGCGCGTCTTGGGAGGGGAGAAGCTACTTCGGTTCGTGCACATCCTTCCCTGACCCGAAGATCTCCTCCACAACCCCCTTGGCTTGCTCGTACGAGCGCGTGCGCGGATCCCGCATCAAAAATTCCACCACCAGCGAAGGATCTCGTTTCAGGAATGCTTCGAGCGCCCATTCCATGCGCTGAATCCGCGGTGCAAGGTACCATTTGCGCACACGTTCGTGCAACCCCGGTTCCAGTTTCTCGGGGTGAATCCCCTGGGAATCGACCAGGGCGGGGATTTCCACCGCCACGTCATCCGCGATACCGGGGATGGACCCGCTGTTTGGCACGTTCACCACGAAGCGCCCGGCGTGGTTGTTTTCGATGGCATCGATGAAAGGAATGTGCTGCTCCCCGCTCAGCTGCTTCCCATCCAGCAACTTTTTCGCTTCCATAAAAACAGCGGGCAATTGCTCTACCTGCGAAAGAATCAGCTCCGAAAGATTTTGCGTCGGGTTGTGCTGCACCAGCCTCGTTAGTTGCGCCATCAACGCGGTGATCTGCTCTAAGCTCTGCTGGTACCATTTCCACCCCGAGGGTGAATCTGCCCCTCCCCAGGGTTCGCCGTACCACTTTTTCTTGGTGGGTTCATCGTAGTGGTACTTCCAACTACTGTTCCGCACGGTATCCCCAACGGGAAGTTGCCCGTAGAAGCGGAAGGCATCTTCCGCCGCAAAGGATAGGTGGTCATCGAAGGGGTTTTCCGGGGCCCAGCTCTCTCGTTCGTTGAAATACGCTTCAATGAGGGGGGTGGCATCCTTTCCGGCGTAGTGAAAGCGTGTGAGCCAGATGCCATGGTTCACACCTGCCACCTGCCAATCCACCTTTTCCGGGTCCAGACCAATGCGCCGCGCCACTTCCAGCACGCCGTAATGCCCATGGCAAAAACCCACCATTTTCACGGGAGAATGCCTTCGAATCAGCGTGGTGCCTTCAAAAACGGGGTTCGCAGCCTGCAGCATCCACGCCCCTGGCGCCTTGCGCTCCATCAGCCGGGCGAGTTGCAGGAAAAAGCCAAGTTGCTGCCAGTTGGTGAGCGTATAGTAATCCGAAACCATGTTGAATTCCTGGGTGTCGATACCGCGGAAGTAGCCGTGCTTCTCCCCGATGGCGCGCATCTTCTCCAAGAAAGCATGGCCTCCCAACATCGCGGTGTTGATCACGTAGTTCGCGCCATCCACGGCTTGTTCCAACTCCATGCTTTTCTCGAATCGAATGCAAGCCCCGTTCTCCTCCGCCAGCTTGGTGGCAAGCGTGGTAATCGCGTCGAGCCTACCCTCGTCGACGTCCATGAGGCAAACGGTGGTACCCTGGAGCGATGGGGTTTTGTACAGGTCGCTCACCAGGCGAAGGGAAAAAACCGCACTTCCCGCGCCGATGATACTGATTTTCAGGTTGGACATTGAAGATCCCTCCGGTGTCTGATTTACGTTCCGTGCTATTGTACACCCATCGCCCCGAAAATGGTACCACCTTCCTTCTATTCCTTGGCCTTCTCCCCCAGCGGCATGTACAAGGTGAGCGCAATATCGTTCTCATTCTCGTTGAACGAAATCATCTCTTCCAGCCACTGGTGCGTTCCGGGTTCATACTTGCTGTCTTGCAGCCATTGGGAGAAACGTTTCCAGGCATTTCCCACCTCTGCCACCGTGGTGGTAAGCAACGCGTAACGCCCCCCGGCAAACTCCTTGAAAGAAATGCGCTCGTCTCCGCTTTCCACGTTGTCCTTCAGCGTCACCCACACTTCGTACCCGTATTCCTCCTTGCCAGGTTGGGGATTGGGGTTGTTGAAGCCGAAAATGCGGGTGGTGGAGTTCTCTTTGAGCAAACCGCGTTTTTTTGCCCACTCGAGCATCACCCGGTTTGCCTCCATTTCGGGGTTCTTTCCCATGGCACGGTAGTATGCCACGCGAAACGGACCCAGTTGTTTCACGATGCGGATATCGGGGTATTTCTTCAACAGCGTTGCGTCTTGGACCTCGAAGTACTTTTCCATGAGATTCACCTTCCCGTAGAAGAATTTTTTCCCCTTGCGGAATTCCTGGGGCGAGAAACCGGTGCGTTTTCGGAAATTGCGGCAAAACACCTCGTGGCTTTCGAAACCGCATTCAAACGCGACTTCCACCACCTGCATAGGGGTCTCCTGAAGCAGCCGGCTTGCCAGGTCCACCCTCCTGCAACGCAGGTATTCTTTCACGCCAAGCCCCACCAGGTTGAAAAACACCCGGTAGAACGTGCTCAACGACATGCCCGTGATGGCAGGAATCTTCTCCAGGGGGAAGCCCGTGGTGAGTTTCCCTTCCATCCAGTCCACCGCAAGCTGCACGCGCTCGATGTAGTTTTTCACCGTTCTCGCCTCTCTTTCCGGGGATACTCGAGTATACGCGGTTTGAAAAGCCTTTTCTTGACGTTTTTTCTCACGCATCAACAGGAACACCGATCTCCAAATATGATAGAATCGAGTAGCACCAAGGAAGAGAAACCACAAGGAGGGAAGAGTTCGTGGCGCAGCCAAGGGAACATCACCACCATCACCATTTCTCGGACGCATCCTCGGAGAAGAAACTTTGGTTCTCCGTGCTGTTGAATTTCTCCATCACCGCCGCGGAAATCGTTGGGGGTATCTTCTCCCATTCGTTGGCGCTGCTTTCGGATGCGCTCCATAACCTCACCGACACCAGCTCCATGTTGGTGAGCCTCTTCGCGATACGGGTTTCGCGCCGTGAGAAGACGGCAACGTTTTCGTACGGCTTCAAGCGTGCACAGATCCTGGCCGCGTTGCTCAACTCCCTGGTTCTGTTTTCCATCGGGGTGTACCTGCTGGTGGAGGCCGTGCGCAAAGCCTTCCACCCTGCGCAGATTCGCCCCGAAATCATGCTCGCTGTCGCCCTGGTGGGCCTGGCAGGAAACCTGGTGACGGCGCTGCTCTTGTTTTCCGATGCGCGCCACAGCTTGAACATCCGGTCCACGTTCCTCCACATCGTTTCGGACACCCTTTCCTCGGTGGCCATCATCATCGGGGGTTTCTTCATCTGGAAATTCCACACCTTTTGGCTCGACCCGTTGCTGACAGCTGGGATCAGCGTGTACATCCTGTTCCAATCCTTCCAAGTGGTGAAGCAGTCGGTGTCCATCTTGATGCAGGCCGTACCTGGCCACGTTTCGCTTTCGGAAGTGGAACAAGCCATTGGAGTATTGGAATTCGTGGAGAACGTGCACCACGTGCACCTTTGGACCACAGATGGAAAGGATGCCTTCCTGGAATGCCACGTGAAAGTCGTGCAGGGCGTTCCATGCCAAGATTCCGCACGTCTGCTGCGCTCCATCAACCAGGAATTGGAAAAGCGAGGGGTGGGGCATGCCACGATCCAGTTGGAATTCGGAGACTGCCCCGATATTCCCCCGGAACATCGCAAACACACGGAGTGAAGGAGGAAGAAAAATGGAAAAGAAGTGGAAATGGGGAATACTGGGAACGGCAAGGATTGCCCAAAAAGCCTTTATCCCGGGGCTGTTGCGTTCCACGAACGGCACGTTGCACGCCATCGCAGGACGGAAACCCGCAAGGATCAGCGAGTTCGAAAAGGCTTTTTCTCCGGAAGTCTCCTACACATCGTACGAAGAACTTCTGAAAGACCGCTCGGTGGAAGCCGTGTACATCCCCCTTCCCAACGCACTGCACAAAGGATGGGCGATCAAAGCCATGGAAAGTGGCAAGCACGTGCTGTGCGAGAAACCGCTGGGGCTCAATCCCGCCGAGGTAGAGGAAATGACACGAGTTTCCCGCGAACAGGGGGTGGTGCTCATGGAGGCCTTTGCGTACATCCACAACCCACTGATCCAGGAGATGAAATCCGAACTGGCATCGGGAAAGATTGGCACCATGCATTCCATGGTTTCCACCTTTTCGTTCGACCTGAACGTACGCCCGGAAGATATCCGCTGGGTGCGCGAATTGGGCGGAGGAGCCATGTATGACCTTGGCTGCTACACCATCCACCTTTCGCGCTTTTTCGCCGGTTCCCGCGTGCAAAAGGTGGAAGCTTTGGGAAAATGTACCCCCGATGAACAAATCGACGCGAGCGCCAGCGTCATCCTGGAATTTGAAAACGGAATCAGTTCCCATTTCAACGTGTCGTTCGAGCAAGCCTACCGCACCCGTTTCGAGGTTCAAGGCACCGAGGGGGCGATTTTCACCAACCACCCCTTCAACGAATCGGGGAACCTAACCTGGCACCTGTTGCAAAAGGGCGGGCAAGTGATCCGGGAAGTCGCCAGTCCAGACAACTACTTTCTGGAAGCGCAGCATTTCGGGGAAGTGCTTTCCGGGAAAATCGGGCCAAAAATCAGCCTGGAAGACTCCTTGGAAAACGCGCGCGTCATCCAGCACGTTCTCGAGAAGATCGGGTACGGCGAATAGCAGTCCGGGACGTTACTTCTTGGAAAAGAGACGTGTCAGGGTTGGCCAGAGAAAGATCAACGTGAGCGTGAGCCCGGACACGATGAAAAGCGTCATGATCACCCAGAAGGGAAACATCTGGTCGTGCTCCTGGCGGGTTTTCACGCTCTGGAAATGCAACGTGCCGTCGTCCATGAGTCGCACCTTGTACAACCAGCGCGTGGAAAGGATGTAGATGCCGTCTCTCTTTTCATCGTAGCGATCCACCCATTCGAACATCCGCAGGCGCTGGAATTCCTCCAAGATTTGTTCCTGGGAAAATTTCTCCAAGATAACCTCCGGGTCGGATGTACTGGCAAGTACCGTGGGAAAAAACACCAGCATGGTGAGGACAAGAAAAACCAAATTTTTCATAGGCACTCCTTTCCATTTTGCGGGAGAACAAAGGGTAGAACTTCGTTTCGCCGGGGGAAGGGCCCTTTTCCGGCACGCACAGAGCACAGTTGTCGGGCGAGGGCTTGCCCAAACACCAAGGATTCCGAAAGGCTCTTTCCCTCCAGCAAGTGTGCGCTTCCAAAGCCCACTGCGAGGGCATCACCCGCTCCATTGGTGTCCACCACCGGCTTGGGGCCGGATGCGGGAGGATAGCTTTTGCATGCCCCACCTTTTGCAAACGCCGCGCCTTGTTTCCCCATCCCGCACACCAGGGTTTTGTGGGGAAATCTCCGGCTCAGAGCGCCCAAAACCTCCATGGGCTCTTCCAGGTGAACACCGGAAAAGAACAGCACGTCCACTTTTTGCAAGAAATCCAAGCGGTAGGGGTCGTTGACGTCGCTCCAATCTTGCAAATCACAGCTCATCGGCACACCCAAGCGCAAAACGTCGTCCAGCAATTCCCTGGTCCAGTTCACGATGTTCACGTGCACCCAGCGCGAGGCGGCAATCATCGGAAGAAACCGTTCTTTATCGGGATGCGTGGACATCGAGCCCTTCCCGTCGTAAAAGTTGGTGCGCCTGCCATCGGAGTACATGAAGTTCACGCTGCGCTTGGTTCCAGCCGGATCCACCAACAACCCAGAGGGGTCGATGCCCTCCGAAGAGAGCTTGTCGCGCACGTACCTTCCCGCGAAATCGTTTCCCACGTACCCCAGCGCGCACACCCGGTAGCCCAGCGCGGCCGCGATGCGGCTGGAATACCCACCTGCAAGGCCCACTTCATCGAGGTTTTCTCCAAAATGCCCTTCCCGCAAAAAATCCACCTCGCCCCCGTGGAAATACACGTAGGTATCCAACCCAAATGCGCCCAAAACGCACACATCGAACGATTTCACCATCGACGATTCCTCCTTTTTCCGAGTATATCACGGAGTCGCGGTTTTTCCAGTATATCAGGAGACATGGGCTTTTCGTAGTGAAGAAAGTCATGTTGT
>DAOPKN010000031.1:0-26005 GCA_035391225.1 Thermotogota bacterium | reverse complement strand
TGGTTTCATCAGTGCAGGAGTATGTTAAAATAAAAGAAGGGTTGGAAAATTCCATTCATTTTTGGCGGGAACGGGGAACTTCAACAGAAAATATGGTTACTTGAATGGGGAAAAATGATTGACTCGGGTACTTGCCTGAGAACGAGGTGTCCACAGAGGAGGGATGAGAAATGAAAAGAAAGGTTGTGTTGATTGCTTGGATTGTTTTCGCGATTGGCCTATTGTTGGCAAGCGACTTGGCTCCGGCAGTGGAGAGCGAAGACCAGATTTCGGTGAATTTTTACCACAGTGATATTCCGAAGGGGATGGAACAAATCGCGAATACCTTTTTTTCGAATGTCAAGGATGAATTGAAAAGGGTCGGGTTTCAGGTCAACGACCGCAACGAAGCCTTTGACCAAGTGGTGGAAGCAATCCGGGATCAAGGCGTTATCACAAAAGAAACATTACTCGAGGAGAAGCTGGCTGGTTCTCCTTTCATGGTAAATGCAGGGGTGTATGAAGGGGAGAAGCCAAGTACCGTGTATTTCCAGTTGGAGTTCCACGAATTTTCAACCTACCATTTTAGCAAAGGGCTCTCTTCTCCCCGAGAAACCATTTCTTCAACAGTCGTTTCATTTATAAAGGAGTCCGTGGAAGCAATAGCGTGGCATATTCGGCTCCCCCTTCCGCGGAACCCCTCTGAAAAGAAGTTCCACATCAGTTGGAAATTCAAGGGAAAAGAATGGATTTGGATTCCCTCTGGGGAAAGACTCAAAATCGATGTGAATACCGATTTTCCTTACGTGTACCTCTTTAACGAATTGAACAGTGAAACGTTGACATGTGTAATGAAACTCAGTAACCGGGAGCTCCCCCCGGCGGATCATATAGCGGTGGATGGAGAGACTTTCACCGTTTCTTTCGCCTTTACTGATTTGAACGGAAAAGAAAGCAATGAGAAATTGGTTGCGATTGGAACGGATTACCCATTGGTGGAAGTAGAAAAGGTAAAGAGCTGGGAGGACCTAAAAGCCCGGTTGATAGGAAAACCTTTGGAAAAATGGCAAGTGGATTTCCTTTCCTACCAAGTGGGACCCGTTGACTAATGCAGCAATGCTGCGGAAAAGACGAAAACGAGTGGTATATTATTGTTGGAAGTTTTTCCATGAAGGAGGGTAAAACGGTGCGAAAAAAAATGGGTGTGACGGCCTGCTTTTTGTTTCTGCTCCTGGCTGCCAGCATCCTGTTTTGCCAGGAGGGAATCGTGGAAACACAAGCAACCGGATTTGGGGATATCGTCAACCAGCAGCTGGAATTGGCACGGGAAAAGGCGCTGGAGGACGCGCTTCGTCGTGCAGTGGAACAAGCAGCTGGCGCGTTGATTTCTTCGAGTACTCTCATGGAAAATGGGACGATCTTGGAGGATCGTATTTATAAAGGGGCTCGAGGGTTCGTACAGTCTTTCGAGATTTCCAAGGAAGGACCTCAAATTTTCCAAGTGGGGCCAAATGAAACCCAATCCTTGTACATGGTGGAAATACAGGCAAGGGTTGTTCAAACCTTTTTGGAGCAATCGCTGCAGCAAATCATCGCCGAAATCGGTGGCATTCGAACGCTGGTCTCCCTGGAAGGCAACGAGGTGTTCCGATCCGGAGTCATCTCCATGCTCCTGGAATCGGGCATTGATGTACTCGATCCGCAAGCCATGCAGGATTTGCAGGATCGAAACAAGGCGGTGATGGTCCGAAACTCGGAGGAAGAAGCCTGTGCGGCGGGATTGTGGTTTTTTTGTCGCTTCGTGTTACGGGGGCGCTGTGAGGAAAGTGTGGAAGAGCGTGTGGTCCGCGAGGTCCCACTGGTTGTTGCGGGGGTTTCCTTCACGATGGATTTGCTGGATGTGACCCAGGGAAGGGTTGTTCAGAGTTTTTCGGTGATGGAAAGTATGACAGCGGGGTCCTCCTTTTTTGCACTGGAAAAAGCGCTGGAGAAGGCGTTGGGAAGTTTGGGCGAAAAGGAAATCCCCCAGGTAATCCTCTCCTACCTTCCCAAAGCTTTGGAGGTGGACCTTGTGGCCATTGGCATTCCCGAAATGGGAGAAACGTTAGCGCAAATCCCTGGACTTTCGGGGTTGCAACCGGGAGAAACGATTGCAAGCCAGAGACGCTTTCACTTCCGGTACCAGGGGACCATTCCGGTTCTCGTCTTGCGCCTGGAGGAGTTCGGGCTGCACGTCCAAGCGGTCGGAAACACGTTGACGTGTTCTCCGTGGTTAGTGGAAGTTCGCCTCGAGGGGGTAACCTTTCAACAATTCTCGGAATTGTGCAGCCTCTGGGAAGTAGAGGGGGAGTATTCCTCGAGCGGTTCGGTCTTTTTCTTGGCAAGAAAAGCCAGGGAAATTTCCGAGGACCTGGTGGACTGGGGATTTTCGATCCTGGAGTACGATTCGGGGAAAGTCCTGGCAAGGAAATGACGAGGTAAGCAAGATTTCAAATAGCCAGGAGGGATTCAAATGAGGAAACGCAGAACGTGTATGGTCCTTTTTTTCCTGTCGTTGTTTTTTTCATCGTTGGTACTGGGTGGGATGCAGTTTATGGGAATAAACCTTTCCACGTATCCGCTCGTGGAAATCGAGTATTCCTCCGATGAGGGTCCCGCAGTAGCGATCACCGAGAATGGGGAGCAGCTTCCTTTCACACATTCGCAGCTTCCCACCGGGCAAAAAGCACCGGTAGACTTGTTGTTCTTGTTGGATACTTCTCCGGGAATCGAGGGAAGTATCGTGGACCTTTTGAACCAAATCCAGCTTTTTTCACGGCAGTTGGCCTTTGGCGGCGTGAACCTTCGCCTGGGGCTGGTCACCTTCGGCGCGGAAGTGGAAAACGTGTATTCTTTCGGGGAAAACGTGGAGGCATTCGAGTCCTGGCTCCGGGCTACACCTGTTCGAACCAGCGTTTCGGGTTCACCTTCTGCTGCACTGGATGCTCTGGTTCGCGGAGTTTCCCTGGGGTTTCGACCGGGTGCGAAGAAGGTCTTTGTTCTTGTTTCCAACTCCCCATTTCGCCAGGCTCTTGGCCAGGCGTATTCGGATACCCTTTCGGTGGCACAGGTTTCGTTAACCTTAATTGACCTCGGAGTTCAGCTTTTTTGCGTGGGGGGGTCCCAGGCCAATGAACTGGCAAACAAGGCCGGCGGGATGTATTTCGACTCCCAACGTCTTCCCTTTTCCTCGATCTTGTCAACCCTTTCGGGTTTTTTCACTTCTTCCTACACCGCCCAGTTCCGGGTCCCCAACCCCGGACCTTCCAAGATGCACCAGGTCACTCTTTTTGGTCAAAGGGAATGTACTTTTGAATTCCAATCCCCTGAACGGGTGCAGGTCACTGCGCGTTCCATTCAGGCGACGGGTATGGGTGTGGTCCCGGATCCATTCAGGGGTTCAACCCAAGGTTGGGTTCTTGCAAGGGAAGCTGCCATCTTAGATGCGCAACGCTTGCTTTTGGAATGCTCCCTTGGAGTGAAGATCCTTGCCAACAAAACGATGGAAGATTCGATTTTCACCGATCGTCGCGCGCAATCGGCGTTGAATGGATGGATCAGCGGAGCTTACGTGGACAGCGAATCCTACGATCCTGCCCAGGGGGTGTACCGTGTGTTGCTGCATGTGGATTTCCTTGGGGAGGCGGGGCTCATTCAACTGCTGAAAAATACCGAACAATACCAGGAGTCCATGGATTTTTCCATGGTCAATAACTTCGCGCTGTCAGCGCTTTCCAAGGGTTGGGTGCGCGCGGAGGGGTACGGGGCGATGCCTGTCGTGGATTCCCCCGGAAAAGCACTGGTGAAAGCTCGAAATGCCGCGATCCTCTCCGCCCAAGTCCGCTTGTTGGAAATCTTGCAGGGTGGGATGATCAGCTCGTCCGTTGAGGACCTTTCGCTCGCGCCGGGAGCTTCGTCCCTGATTTACTCGAAAATCGAAGGGTTGCTTAAAAATGCCACGATCTTGGAAGAAGGTCTTTTGGCGCAACCCGTGGGCATGTTGGACGGGCTGTACCGCGTGCAAATGGCAGTTCCACTCGATCCCCGATTCGGAGTGCAGGGAATCTTGCTCAACGAGGTGGGGGATCTTCCCGAGTTCCAGTTGGCACCGGAATACGTTGTTGGGGGAAACCCGGGGACCTCAGAGTACGATGGATTAGTGTTGAATGCGATGGACATGGGTTTTTCCCAGGAGTTGCTGCCCCGCATCCTGGATGAAGAAGGAAAAGTCATGTACTCGATCAAGGCGATCGGTCCAAGGGCTGAAAGCGTGATGGTCTTCTCTCCCACGTTTTTCGGAGCTTGCCAGTTGATTGGAGCGATCAATCCATTGGAGGTTAAGGTTTTGCGCGCGGAGGGACGTGACCTGTACGTTTCCATGGAGGACGCCGCGAAGATCTTGGAAGCTCTGAAGCAGTACAATTTCTTCCAAGATGGAAAAGTTGCCGTGGCGCTGGGAGGATAGACCATGCGACGGGTGATCCTGCTGTTGTTGTGCTTTCTCCCCTTATGGGTTTTTGCCGTAACCCTCTCCCAGAACGATCAAGAATTCATCTTGCGCTTGGATACCCCCATGCACAGCGGTGTAGTGCAAGATGTTTCGCTGTGTGCGGCGAAGAACCTTTTCCTAACTGTTTCGCGGGACAAAACCGCACGCCTTTGGTCGTTGCAAAACGGCGAGGCGTTGGGGGTGTTTCGCGTGCCGGTGGGCGAAGGGACGAAAGGTGAACTGTGGGCAGGCGTTCTTTCCGGGAATGGAGCATATGCTTTTGTTGCGGGGGACACGCCATTCCTTGATGGTTTCGGAGTTTTTACGTTTGCACTGGATTCCGGGGAACTTGCCGGGGTCATCGGCCCGCTGAATGCGCGAGTCGTTTCGCTGGCGCGTTCCCCCGATTCCGGTTGGCTGGCTATCGGGCTGGAAACGGGTGAGTTGCTGCTGTATTCTTTCGCCAGCATGCGTATCGAGACACGTATCAACGTGGGGATGGGACCTGTTGTTTCACCAGTGTTTTCCCCGGACGGTTCGTTGTTGGCTGCCGCCTGCTCCGGAGCGGGAATCGCATTGATGCAAAAAGAAGAAACGGGGTATTCCCTCGTGCAAAGCCAACCGTTACACAGCGGCGAACAACCGAGTTCCCTTTGTTTTGGGCCAGGGCAAACGTTGCTGGTGGGGTACTTGGATGGTACTTGGGTGGACATGTACTCCCTCAATCCAATGGAATGGATGGGCTTGGCACGGGTTCCAGAAGGGTCAAGGGGCTTTTTCTGGAGCCTTCAATGCGAAGAAGCCGCTTTTCCCGTGGTTGCTGCCGGGGAGTACGAGGATGCCATCCTCGGAAAAGGGGTACTGGTGTGGCAAAATTCGCTCGTGCAATCACCCGTGTTTGTGCCCATAGACAAGGTGGATGCCCGTTTTGCTTTTCCGCTGGATCCCAAACGCTTGGTAGTGGTAGATGACCGCCCTTCGTGGTGGGTGAAGCAATTTCCAGGAGACATCCAGGTACATGTTCCCTCCTCCATCCCGTTCATCCAGGAGAACACCGGGTTGCGGGTTTCCCCAGATGGATTCCAGGTGTTTTGGCAAAATCCTGGGGGAAGCTGGGATGGCTTTGACCTGGAGCAGTTGTCGGTTTTGAAGGGTTTTTCCAGTGAGCAGTTGCCCCCGGTGAATCGCCCAACCCTTTTCGATTTCTCGCTTTCGCTCACGAACTGGAAGGGTTCTTCCACGGCAGTAATTGGGCATTCCGTGGTTGACCTGGGGGACGGGGAAACGGGTGTTTCTTTCTGCCTGGATGTCCCAGGGAAACGGGTTTTCATTGGTACACAGCATACGCTACAACTTTTCGACGGAGGAGGAAATGCCCTTTGGCACACTTCGGTGCCTTCCGCGGTCCGGCAACTGGTTGTTACCGGTGAAGGCAAGCAATGCGTTGCCTTGCTCCAAAATGGGATGGTACAGTGGTTTCGCGCGGAGGATGGTACGTTGCTCGTCTCGCTGTTTTCCGCTCCCCGGGGAAGAGAATGGATTGCCTGGACACCCCGTGGGTTCTTTGCTGCTTCTCCAGGGGCCGAAACATTGGCGGGCTGGCACGTGAATTTCGCCGGCCAGCAGGCACAGTTTTTCCCGCTTTCCCGGTATTTCGATGCTTTCTTTCAGCCGCTGGCTTTGATCCAATCCCTGGTGAAGAACCAGGTGGTAGAGGAAGTGGATTTCCCTCCTCCTCAAGTGGAAGAAATCGTGCATGTTCCTCGTATCCAGCTGGTTCACCCTGCATTGGAAACCCAAACCGATCACGGGGAGATGGAAGCCCAAATCGTTCTGGAAGGGGAGTCACAACCCGTGAAACTCCGAATTTTCTGGAATGGGCGACTTTTCCGTGAAATCCAAGCTGCTGCAAGAAGCGAAGTGGTTGTCGCACTTAAGCTGCTGGAAGGTGAAAATCACTTCCGCGCGGTAGCTTGCACCGAAAGCGGCCTTGAAAGTGAGTCCATCCAATGGATGATCACGCGAAGCCCTTCCCAGCCGCAAACTTCCTTACCTACGCTGTGGGGGATTTTCGTGGGGGTATCGGAATACCAAATGGTTTCGCGCAGCTTAGCCTTTGCGGAAAGGGATGCAATCAGCTTGGAAAAAGTTTTTCGGGAAGGCTCCGCCGGGATCTTTGAGAAGGTGAAGATCCAGGTGCTGACCAACGAAGCCGCAACCCTTTCCGCGCTGGAGCAAGCGTTTGACTCAATTGCAGCCCAAGCAGAACCCGGGGATACTTTCGTGTTCTTCTTTTCGGGTCACGGGGGAGTGATTGAAGATCCTTTACCGGGGTACTACTTAGGGCTTTTCGATTCGTTCCAAGAGGGTTTGGGGTTTGTCCCACCCCGATCCTTTTCCAGCGGGAAACTGGGAAAATGGGCCGAGGAGTTACCGGCGGTATCTTTCTTTGCGGCCATCGATGCATGCCAGTCCGGCAGCCTTCTGGATTTGTTCTATTTTGCTCGTCTCGGCCGAAAGCAAGGCTTGAGCTTGCTCACCGCAACCACGGGAACGGAATCAGCTTACGAGGAAGTTTCGCTTCAAGCGGGTGTGTTAACGTATTCCTTGCTTCAAGGGTTGCAGGGAGAAGCGGATACAAAGGACGGAAAAGTGGATACGGCCGAAATTTCCGATTTCTCCGTTGAACTGCTGGAATCATTACTCTTGAAAGGGGAAATCCACCACCAGGTTCCCCGGAACCTGCAATACGGCTCAACCTTTGTTTTGACCCAAACCGCTCCTTGATTTTCCCCGAGGAGGAGATGGAAACCACGAAAAACCGAGAATTTCGTGTTTGCTTCCTCTGGCTGTTGATCTTGACCTGCCCAGTATTTCTTGGTTCGAATAGCCACGTGCTGGTGATTGGTGTGGGGGAGTTTGAAGACCCCCTCATCCAATCACTTCCGCGTGTGGTGCAAGATGCACGGGAACTGGGTTGGACACTGGAACAACTGGGCGTCGGGAGCGAGGGGCAAGGAAGCCTTCAGGTGCTTGTGAATCCCACGAGAGGAGAAATGTTGCATGCCCTTTTGCAATGGTCCCAACGGGGTGAAATGGGTGACAGCATGGTCTTGTACTACGGGGGTCACGGCGAAACCCGGGAACAAAATGGGCAGGGAACCACCTTCTGGGTACCCCACGATGGGTACACATCGGCAATGTTGCGGCAAGACACCTTCTTGGATTTCCAGGGCCAGGTGGTACCGATACTGGAACGAAACCTGGATGGCAAACAGTGGCTGCTGGTTTTGGACGCTTGTTTCAGCGAGAGCCTTCTCGCGGAGCGCCCGGCAGGCAGCCCGAAACTCGAACTTGACGGATTTGCCACCTTGGCGGAACAATTTCCGATCCAAGTACTGGTTTCCACGGCAGAAGGCCAATGCTCGATGGAGTACCCCGAAGGGGGTGGGATTTTCACCGGCGTGCTGATCGAGGGATTGAAAGGCAAAGCCAATTTCAACGAGGACGAAACCATCGAGATAGGGGAACTAATCGAATACGTGAAGCAGCAGGTGGCCCACCAAACAGAGGAATCCCAAACCCCGGTTTCCTTCGGGGACAGCACCCAAGGGGTGATCGTTCCTGATCCCACGTTCCAGAACCCACCCCCCCCTCTACGAACTCCCCCAGCAACTCCAACGGATCCGTTTCTTCCACCGAAAGGAAACTGCCAGTTGATACTTGTTCCCTCTGAAACCAGTGGAGCTCGCTTGGAAAACCCCCAGGTTATCCTGGATGGCGAGGAGAAAGGTTTTCTCTACCCAGATGGAACCTGGTTCAAACAGCTGGAACCCGGTCAACACCGCGTGCAACTCACCGGGAGATACCTGGAAGACCGGGAATACGAAATCGATTTCGAGGAGGAATTCGTGTTTCGGATCGTGGAAGTGGATATCCAAAGTGCGAAAAGGCAAATCATCCTCCAATCCGAACCCCGGGAAGCGGTGATTTTTGTGAATAATGAAAAGGGAGAGAGGTTGACTCCGGTTTTGTTGGAGTTAAACGTGGGGGAACCCTACCGCATTCGTTTGGAAAAAGAGGGTTTTCAACCCTTCGAAGCCGACTTGTTCGTTTCCGAAAAAGGGCTTCCCCGGCAGGAAACGTATACCATGGTGACAGGCGATTCCTCCCCATCGGCGCTCCCTTCGCCTCCGGATCCTCCCGTGGGGGGAATGGGAACCGGAAGGGTCACCCTTTGTGCCACCCCCCAGGATGCCTCGCTTTTCGTGAACGGGGTACTGGTGGGAAAAGGAACGTACACATACGAAGGAGACGCGGGAAGCATTTCCGTGGAAGTGCGAAAAGAGGGTTTCCAAAGCCAGTTGTACGAGGTAGTCGTGGAAGCCGGAAAAGAAAAAACCCAAAACTTTTGGCTGGTGGAAACGCCATCCGAAGAACGGCGTGTCATTCCCAGCTTGTGATCTGCTATGGATAAACGTTTGGGGTGGTGCACGATGCTGTTATGTTTCCTACTTGCGGGTTTTTTGCTTGCCCAGGAAGGGGAAGATAACTGCTGGCTGCAACTGATCAGTGGCAACGAGCTGGTGGAGGGGGCAACGATCTGGATTGACGGGCAAAAGAGTGGACAGATGGCAAGCGTGGAAAGTGGAGGGGTATTCATCGGGGGGCTGACCAAGGGCAAGCACGTGATCGAGATCGAGGGCGAGATCATCGAGAGGATCACAAAGCAGATACAGATCACGGACGAAAGCCGTGTATGGCAGGAAACGGTGGAAGCTACCCGAGCAACGCGAATGCTACGCATCGAAAGTGAACCCAGCGGGGCACGGATCCGCGTGAACGGTGAAGAAACAGGGATAGCACCATTGGAAGTGGAAGTGGCGGTGGGACTTTCGGTTACCGTCGAAGGCCAAAAGGAAGGTTTCGAACCATCCGGGCAAAACTTCACGGTGGACGTTAAGGGAGAAATGATGGAACTGGTGCTGGTGCTGGTGAAAAAGCTGGAGGAGCTGGCATGGTTGCTCATTCCGAACCCCCAGGGGCAAAGCCTTTACGTGGATGGCGCCTTCCTGGGGTGGGAGCAACACATGCAGGTGGAGGTGACCCCGGGTGAACACCTAGTGGAGGTAAAGAAATTGGGTTGGACGGTGCAGCGAAAGAACGTTCACATCCTTCCCGGGCAAACCATGGAAATCCGCCTGCTTGGGGAAAACATGGTCGAGGTGAAGGGGGGAAGTTTCCAAATGGGGGACACGTGCGGCCAGGGCCACGGAGATGAAAAGCCCATCCACACCGTCGCGTTTTCCTACGATTTTGCCATTGCACAGCATGAAGTCACGTTTTCTGAATTTGACGCGTACTGCATCTCGGAAAAAGAACCTCGCCCGAAAGATGAAGGATGGGGAAGGGGAAGGCGACCCGTGATCAACGTGAGCTGGAAGGAAGCCATTGCCTATTGTAACTGGTTGAGCCAAAGAGACGGGTTGGCCCCTGCCTACAATGAAGAAGGGCAGTTACTGGATATCGGGGGAAAAGAAACAAGTGAAATTTCCAGAGTGGAGGGATACCGGTTGCCCACCGAAAGCGAGTGGGAATTTGCTGCCCGCGGAGGAGCCCTGGCAAAGGAAGATTTTTCCTTTTCCGGAAGCAATTCTATGGATGAGGTAGGATGGTACGAGGGAAATAGCCGGGGAAAAACGCAACTCGTGGAATCGAAAAAAGCCAATGCCCTGGGCATCTTCGACATGAGCGGGAACGTGTACGAATGGTGCCATGATTTTTGGGGAAACTACTTGCGGGACAAGCAAGATAACCCTATTGGCCCGCTTGCAGGGCCTTTTCGCGTTATTCGTGGAGGTAGTTGGTACTATTTCCTGGATTTTTCCCGGGTTTCCGCGCGAAGCTACGCGGCTGCGGGGGCACGGGATTGCGATCTTGGTTTTCGTGTCGCCCAGACCCTTGTGGAAGGAGACGAAGGGAAGAAATAAATCGAAAAAGAGGTGGAAGGGAATGAAATTCAAAAGCAGAAAAGGAAGAAGGGGAGGCCTTTGGCTCCTGTTCCTTCTTGTTATAGTTTCCTGTCTTGCTTGGTCCAAGACCCATGCCCTCATCATTGGCGTTGGGGAATTCAACGATCCCGCGATCACGGAACTGCCTGGGGCTATCAGAGATGCACAACAGCTTGGAGCCTTGCTTGAGCGTCAGGGAATCGGGTTGAAAGAAGAAGGGAGTTTGCGCGTGGTGTTGAACCCCGCCCGGGGGGAAATTCTTAAGGAAATCTTCGAATGGACCCAGCGGGGAGAAACGGGAGATCAAATGATCCTGTACTACGGGGGTCACGGTGAAACGCAAGAGAAAAGCGGCCAAACCAAAACCTACTGGGTTCCCCGGGATGGGTATACGGCGATGAGTTTACGGGAAGATACGTTCTTGAACTTCCAAGAAAAGGTAGTTCCCCTGCTGCAAAACGGTTTGCAGGGGAAACAGTCTTTGCTGATCTTGGATGCCTGTTACAGTGGGAGTATCATCGTGGAACGCCCCGTAGGCGAGGCAAAGCTTGAGCTGGATGGTTTTGCGATGCTGGCAGAACAGCTGGGCATACAGGTGTTGGTTTCTGCTGGAGAAAAGGAGCGCTCCAAGGAAAGGGAGGAAGGCGGAGGGTATTTCACCCATGCTTTGATCGAGGGCTTGAAAGGAAACGCAAATGCAAACAACGATGACACGATTGAAATGGGTGAACTTGGATCGTACGTGGAAGAAAGGGTAAAACGGGAAACGGAAAACGAACAAAAACCCATCTACTTTGGAACGCTTTCCCAGATGGTCATTGCCCGGGATCCCACGCGAAGAACCCGCGAGATCCTTGGGGAAGTCACCACTCTTTTTAGCGATGGGAAAATACAAGCAAAACATTTCTTGGAATACGCCACCATCCTTGGCCAAGATAGCGAAAAAGATACCTCCGTCCAGGGAACGATCCGAAAGCTCTTGGAAGAATTCTATCAGAACAAGAATCTGGATACGTTGAACACCATGACCGAAAAAGCGCTGGGCACGTCCGCTGAAGATACTTCCGTGCAAACATCGACCGGCACCTGTTTCCTTACCCTGGTGAGTGGAAATAGCTTGGTGGAAGGTGCGACCATTTGGATCGATGCGCAAGAAACCGGGGAAAAAATGGGAAGCCAGGGAAGCGGAGGGGTGATTTTTTCCAAAATTGCACAGGGAAACCATCTTGTTACGATCGAAAAGGATGATATCCAACCCATCGAGTTGGATGTGAAACTGGATGAAGCGGACACACTAAAAGTAGTGACCGTGGAGGCAGAAAAGGCAAAAAGAATGGTGATCATTCGAACGGATCCAAGGGAAGCAGAGATCACCATCAACGGGCAAAAACAGACCAACACAAGTCCAGTAATGAAACAATTCGAAGTGGGAACTTCCTTGGAAATCGTTGCAGCAAAGCCTGGCTACAACGACGCAACCCACCACGAGGTTTTGCATACCAAGGGAGAACCCATGGAACTCCTGATCAGCATGGAAAAGAACCCTTCCCCGGGAATGCCCATCAAGATTGAGCGGGATTCCGGGCCCAAGACTCTCACACCAAAACTGGAATGGATGGGAAATGATCCGGAAGGGGATCCAATTGTTTTTGATCTATTCCTCAGGGAACAGGGAGGAACCTGGCAAGAAGTTGCCCGGGATATCCAAAAAAGTGAGTATACCCTTGGAAAATTAGAAGCCGCCACACAGTACTTCTGGAAGGTGATTGTAAAAGATAACCACGGCAACGAAACCGAAGGCGTGGAATGGTCATTCTGGACACGGGATTGACCTGGAAATTAAAGGCAAAGCGGATGTTCCCGTTTTTTCTCCTCCTGGGGGTAGTAGGGCTGATGGTTGGTCAAGGAGGGGGAGAAAGCTGCTGGTTGCAGCTGATCAGTGGCAACGAGCTGGTGGAGGGGGCAACGATCTGGATTGACGGGCAAAAGAGTGGACAGATGGCAAGCGTGGAAAGTGGAGGGGTATTCATCGGGGGGCTGACCAAGGGCAAGCACGTGATCGAGATCGAGGGCGAGATCATCGAGAGGATCACAAAGCAGATACAGATCACGGACGAAAGCCGGGTATGGCAAGAAACGTTGGAAGCTACTCGGGCAACGCGAACCTTGCGCATCGTGAGTGAACCGGTTGGGGCTGTGTTGTGTGTGAACGGGGAAGAGGCCGGGGGAGCGCCGCTGGAAGTGCAAGTTGGGGTGGGGCTCTCGGTATCGATCAAGGGGAAAATGGAGGGCTTCGAACTGGTACAGCAAATTCTCCACGTGGAAGAGAAAGGACCGAGGATGGAAGTGCGGTTGGTGTTGGCGGAAAAATCCCCGCAGACTGCGTGGTTTGTCTTCCCGAATCCCCAGGGGCAAAGTGTGTACGTAGACGGAAATTTCGTCGGGTGGAAAGAACAAATGCAAGTGGAAGTTGAACCCGGAAAGCACCTCGTGGAAATGAAAAGTGGGGGACGGGTGATGCTGTTGCAAGAGGTGCAGATCAATGCGGGTTTGACTGTTGAAGTACCGGTGGAAGAAGAGAAAATGGCAGGCCATGATACCGTTGAGGAGGAACAAAGCCCAGCGATCTTTCCCCAAATGGTTTTCGTGAAGGCGGCGAGTTTCTCCATGGGAAACACGCGAAACGATCCAAAAGGAAACGAGGATGAGACGGTTCACCGGGTCACGATCAGCTACGATTACCTGATTGGGAAAAAGGAAGTCACCTATGCCGAATTCGATGTTTTTTGTAAGTCCACGGGAAAGAAAAAACCCAGCGATGAAGGGTGGGGGCGTGGGACCCTCCCGGTGGTCAACGTGGACTGGTTCGATGCAGTCGAATACTGCAACTGGTTAAGCGAAGAGGAGGGGTTTCCCCCCGCGTACGATTCTGTGGGAAGATGGGTAGATGCAAGAGGAAGCCGAACGCAAGATGTTTCCCGGGTCATGGGATACCGTCTACCAACGGAAGCGGAATGGGAATTGGCTGCGCGAGGGGGGGGTGACTGTGAAAGCGATTTCAAGTTCGCTGGGAGCAATACCCTGTCAAGTGTGGGATGGTATACCTGGAACAGCAATGACCGAGCGCAACCTGTGGGAATGAAGCTTCCCAATAGTCTTGGCTTGTTTGACATGAGTGGAAACGCGTGGGAATGGTGCCACGACTGGTACGCAGAGGATGGTTACGGTTCTGGTTTTGTTCCCCAAGAAGACCCTACCGGCCCCCCCTCAGGGCACCGCCGGATTTTACGTGGGGGTGGATGGGTAGGAGTTGAGGAGTATTGCAGAATTGCCTACCGGGTGAGCCTTGCGCCCGGAATTACGTTCGATTACGTGGGTTTCCGCCTGGCCAGAACTCGCTGAAAAAGGGAAATACGAAGCCGCAGACCAACGAGAAAAAAGATTGAACGCTTGGGAGGTGTTTGATTTCCCTTACAGGTGCAACGAACACCACCTTTGCAGGCTGGAAATCCAGGAAGTTAGGAACGTACTGGTTCCGTTTTTTACGCGGTTCTTCGTTCATGCACAGGGGTTCGATGGGTTCCACCGTTCTCGCGTCCAGGGAACCGCAACCTGCCTGATGTCTTCGGGCGTCTGGATCCGGGGAACCCGAGCGTGGAGGTGCCCCTGAAGTTCCTTTTGTTCGATCCCGGAGATATACCAGGGATTCACCAGCCCCGACAAGTGTTCAAAAAACTTCGGAAATTCGTTTTTCCTCGTGCTCCTTCTCTTGTTTTCCTCCGGCTTCCTTCAGATTCCCCCTCACGACGGAACCCCTTACCTTTTGGTTATCCATTCCTACTGCCAAGCCCGTAGTGGTCTTTCGCCGCCAAGTGACAGCTTTTGCTGGGCGTCGAAAAGAAACCACATCAGGGTTTTTCGCCAACATTGACGTATTTGACTTTTTACTTTTTTTCTTTTCATTTTAATTTATACATGAAAATGCACATTTTTTTCCGCGAAAACTCCTGTTCTATTGATTATTTTCAAAAAAAATTTTTTTCTGGTATAATTTTTTATGAGTGATTTCCAAAGGAGTGATGCAAATGAGAAGCAAGGCTTTTCTTTTTCCCCTGCTCCTGGTTTTTGCTTGTTTCTTTCTCTTCTCGAGTTGTTCTTCGGGTGAAAATCCCAACCAGGCGGGGATTTTTCTTCTTTTCCCAGCAAATGACCAGGACCAAACGGATTTGCATCCGGAATTTCGCTGGCAATCCAACGGACTGGGGTCCCCAACACGAAATGATCGCTACTACGCGCTGTACGTCGCACCCTTGGGGCAAGCGTTCGGGGAGCAAGTGCAAACGGTGCAGCAAAGGGCCTTTTGGAGCGAAAGGCTGCTTCCTGGTCTCGATTACCACTGGAAAGTAAGCTTTTTCTCCGGGGGATCTCTTTCCGTATCCAGTGGAGAGGGAACCTTTTCCACCCGGGATTACTACACCTTGGAGGTTTCTGCCGACCCTTCCCAAGGTGGCCAAGTGAAGCAGGAAGGTGGAAACTGGGAGAGTGTTCTTCTCCTTCAAGTTCCTCCCGGAACCCCCTCCACCCTTCATGCACTCCCAAGCGAGAATTTTCGCTTCGATGGTTGGTTCCACGATGAGGAATTCCTGGGGGATGAGAATCCCTTTTCTTTTCTCCCGGGCACCCTGCTCCACTCCACGCGTGCAGAAGAAGCTGACGTGCAGGTACAGGCATGTTTTTCTGCGGGGCTTTGCACCGTTACGATCCAGGCAAGTCCTTGCGAGCAGGGGCAGGTGCGCTTCGATGAAGATCCGTGGTGTGATGCCACAAGCGTAACCCTGGCAGCTGGAGCCCCGGTAGCCTTGGAAGCACTTCCAGAAGAGGGGTTTCTTTTTTCGGGATGGTATGAGGAAGGAACCAGCGGGGTTCGCGGGGAGTTGGTCAGCGAAGAAAACCCGTACCTCTTAACCACGCAAGGGGATCGTAACATTTGGGCCAGTTTCGAAGTCGATGACTGGATCACCCACGATGGGGACCTGGTGATCGAAGAAGGGGAAGAAATGGTGTTGGAAGGCGTGAAATACCGCCAACTGGGTAACGTGTACATCGAGAATGGGGCCTGCTTGCTGTTGAAAGATTCGGAGTTTATCCTGGGAAGCGGGGCGGTTCCCACGGTGCATACCTACTTTTTCGTGCAAGAAGGAGGTAGCTTCGATATCGAAAATTCCTTGTTGTACACCACCCCGGAGTACGACAACTTGGTGTGTATCATGAATTGGGGGGATATGAACATCATCGATTCTCCTACTTCCATCCACATGTTGGACATGGGAGAGGGCTCGACTCTCAACATGGTGAATTCTTCCATGATCTTTGAAATCGGGGGGCTGTTGCAAATCACTGGGGGAGAAAGCCACCTTGTGAATTCCACCATTGCTTCGCTTGGACTTTGGGTGCCGGCAGCTGCAAGCCTTGATATCGATGGATGGGAATCAGGGGGGTACTTCGAATACTTCGACATCAAGGACTTGATCCCGCAAGCCAAATACGGCCTCATCATGGAAAACACCCGGGTTTTGGCGGATGACTTTAGCGGGGAACTCGAGCATGGACCCTATGAGAGGGGATGGATCTTCTACATCGAGGAAGATGCACAGGTGGAAATTCGTGACTCGCACCTTCGAAAGGTGTTCATCTACGATATCTCGGAGGAAACCACGTTTGAAAACCTTCGCGTGAGCGTACCTTCCTCGTTGCACTACAAGGATATTTTTCTCAACGACGTGGTGGTGAAAGGGCAATGGCCCTTGAAAACCGACAGCGCAAGCGTAACCGTGATCAACTCCAATTACCTGTTTTTTCAACCCAGCGGTGTTTCAACCGTCACGTTCGTTGATTCCCACATCTGCGAATTCATTCCGCGGGATTTTTTCGGAACCATTCACTTTGAAAATGGTCTTTGGAACACCGCCGGGGAAATCATCGGGGGAGTGGAGGGGCATTCTTTAGCCAATGATTTCCGCATCACGGGAAGCCTGGAAATCGAGGAGAGTGTGCGGGAAAACATTCGCTGGCACCAGGCATGGGTTACCCGTGAATTTGAACTATTCGTACTGGATGGCGAAGGAAATCCGATTCCAAACGCGTTGGTGAAAGTAGGGGAAACCGAAACCCTCACCGATGCAACCGGGCAAGCAATTTTCGAGATCCGGTTCGACGAAAACAGTTTCGAACAACTCCATCCAGTAGAGATTTGGAGTCAGGGCATACTCCTGAACCAAACGGACGTGGACTTTTTCACCCAAACCCCTGTGTGGGTTCAATAAAAAATTTATCCGTAGCCGAGGGCGGAATATGTAGAAAAAACGAATGGAATTTTCCAGAGGTGATCGAAATGAACGGATTCCCAAGGAAATGGGCGAAATGGAGAAAATTCGTTCCCTTTTTTCTTCTCCTTTTTTTACCTGCCATCCTGTTCAGCCAAGATTTTCCCACCCTGGTGTTTGAGCTGGTGGGCAGGGTTCCGGCTTCTCACCTGCTGAATTACTCCAAGCTGGTTGGCCAGGCATCTTGGAAGGACACCAAGCTCGAAGGTGCCTTACGTCAAGCGCTTCTCACCTACCAGGGGGATGGAAACCTCCAGCAGCTCACCCAAACAACGAGGAACCTGCTGGCCCCCTCTTCCGGTTTTTTCAAGCTCCGATTGGGGGAAGACATGGCTTGGCTACAACGTCCCGTGGAGGTGACACTCGACTCCCAACCGGTGGGCTATCTCGGCCCGACGGGGCTTGTGATCCAGCACGTGGACCCTGGAACGCACGCTTTGAGCTTCGATTCCCCCGTAACTCAGCTCTACACCACAAATATCCTACTTCCGCAACCCTATGCCATCATTGAACTCCCCGTTTTCCTTTCTCGCGCGAAACGTAGCGTCACGCTCAACACCATACCACAGGGCGCCAACGTGTGGATCGATGGGGAAAAACAGGGAGAGACCACCCCGATCAAAGTATCCCTGGAGGTAGGCTTTTCCTACACGTTTACCTTCGAAGCTGTGGGATACAACCGCAACGAAAACACCCTCAACTTTCCCGAAAAGGGGAAAACCCTCGTGCAAACGGTCATCCTGGAACGAAACTTCCCCCCCGATGCACCCCAGAAAATCGGCCCAGAAACGTCGGTTCGCGAACTGACAGCAACCCTGGAATGGACGGCAACCGACCCGGAAGGAGAGACCCTGGTGTTCGATGTATTACTCGAGCTTGAAGGAACGTGGAATACCCTTGCTCGAGACATCCCCCAAAACCAGTTTCCCCTCGACGAGCTTGCGTACAACAAGCAATACCATTGGAAAATCGTTGCCAAGGATGGGCACGGAAACGAAACCACCAGCGACTCCTGGCTCTTGGAAACCCCGAAAGGAAGATACCCGGAAAAAATGGTTCTGGCGCAATCGGGAAGCTTTTCCATGGGAGCACGGGAAGCGGACCTGTTCGCAGACGATGACGAAAAACCCACCTTTCAAGTGCACCTGACTTACGATTTCCTGGTGGGGCAGTTCGAGATCACGCAGCAGGAGTTCCAGGAATTCTCCGGGCAGACCTCCATTCCAGGAAACGAACAACTCCCGGCTGCTTCTGTCAGCTGGTGGGATGCAATTGCTTTTTGTAACTGGCGAAGCGAGCAGGAAGGACTGGCAAAAGCCTACGATTCTTTGGGGAATTTCCTGGATGGTTCGGGGAACGTAACCCGTGATGTTTCGCGAGTAGAAGGCTATCGCTTGCTTACCGAGGCTGAATGGGAATACGTGGCACGGGGAGCTCACGCGTTGGATGGTGAATGGACTTTTGCAGGAGGCGATGACCTGGACTCGCTGGGTTGGTTCGAATCAAACAGTAACGGCAAGGTGCAGCCCGTGGGGAAAAAGGCTCCCAATTCCCTTGATCTATATGATCTTTGCGGGAACACGTGGGAATGGTGCAACGACTGGTATGCACCCGAGGCATATGCAAAAGGCAACCAAACCAATCCAACGGGTCCCACGAGCGGAAGCTTGCGCGTTTTGCGGGGGGGCGGGTGGTACGACGCGGCGCAGTTTTGCCGAGTTTCCAACCGTTTTTCCGCTCCTCCCGAAGAAACGTTGGAAAACATCGGCTTTCGACTTGCCCGTTCCTTTTGAAAAAGGTGAAAAGGGAGCAGAAAATAATTAGAACAACTTTTTTTGGGAAAATATTTGTTTTTTCTCACGAGGCTGCGGAAATTGGAAAAATCAGGGGTATATTTGGGTGGCAAATCAATTTTAGGAGGTGACCCAAATGAAAAACAAGTCCGTTTCCCTGCTGGTTTTCATGCTGTGTCTTTCCTGGATTGCCTTTCCCCTTTTGGGGCAAGGTGAAGAACTGGTGACCAAGTTATTGGTTTCCCCAGTGGTTCAAAGCGAGTACCATGTTGGCCTTTCGCTCAACCTCCCCGCGGGGAGTTCATACTTACCCGGAGAAAAGGTTAGCATGCAAATTTCTCCCAACCGGGACTCTTACATCCTGGTATGGGACCTGAGCCCCAGCGGCGAAATCCACCTGATCTTCCCCAATCAATATGATCAGGGGAATTTCATTGCTGCTGGCCAAACCCTTTCCTTGCCCAGGGAAGGTTACGAGTTTGTCGTGGAAGAACCCTACGGGGTGGAATGGATCCAGGTGGTTGCTTCGGAGAGGCAATTTCCCGAGTATGACTCGTGGAAACGCCAATTCTCGGCGAGCGTTTTTCCCGAGCTTGACCCAGGTGCGGTGATGGCAATGAAAAATGCATTGGACACGAGGATCTCCATTTCCCCAACCCCCGACGTTGCCACGGCCTTTTCCCATTTTTACGTTGGTCCGGCACCCTCCGTGGGACAAGTTTCCTTGAGCTCTTCACCGGCTGATGCGTCCATTTTCCTGGATGGGGTGCTCCTTTCCGAAACGACACCGTTGGAGCGAATGGACCTCCCAAGCGGGATCCATTTCGTACAAGCGATCAAGCAAGGTTTCAAAACCCATGACTTCTCTTTCGTACTCCTTCCCGGTGAACACCGCTTCTTTTCTTTCAACCTGGAACCTCTTCTTTCTCCCGCCTCGATCATCATCGATCCCCAACCCGCTCGGGCCTCCGTCTTCTTCGAAGGTGTTGCCCTGGGACAAGGAAAGAAGGTCTTGGAAGGCCTCGTACCGGGAGAGTACTCCGTGGAAGTCCGCCTAAACGGCTTCCAAACTTTTTCGGGGAAAGTCTCCGTTTCCTCGGGGGAAACGAGGACGCTTGAAGTGAACCTGGACCCCCAGGTGGCTTCCCTTACGATCCAAGTCTTTCCCTCGAACGCTCTTGTCAAAATGGGAAAAGACTGGATGGAACCTCAAAATGGGTTGTTGCAATGCGAACTACCCCCTGGAAGCTACCCGCTGTTGGTGGAAGCCCAAGGATACCACTCCGTGGAGCGCTTGGTGCAACTGTCTCCTGGAACAAACCCCCCGGTATCCATCGAGTTAATGCCCATGCGAGCAACGTTGACCATCTTGAGCGATCCGTCCGAGGCAACGGTGTACATCAACGGGTTCTCCCGTGGGAAAACCCCGTTGTCGCTTTCGCTTGGTAGCGGAACGTTTGAACTGAAAATCGAAAAGGAAAACTTCGGAATCTCGATCCAGCAACTGGATTTGTTGCCCGGTGAAAACCGGGAACTTGCTGTTGTTTTGGAGTCGCAGCTTGGTTACTTGGACATTCCTACTCCCGAGGGAATAAGCGTTTACGTGGATGGTGCCTTCAGAGGATGGGCTCCCACGCTTTTTCCACTCAAGGAAGGATTGTACCTTCTGGTGTTGAAGGACAAGGGCGTGGAACGGTTTCGGCAACAAGTAACCATCGTGGCAGGGGAAACCTTGACGGTTTCACCACAATAAGGAGGGATTGAAAATGTTACGGCAGAAACGAATGGTTTTTTTGTTCATACTCCTGGGTCTCTTTCTTGCCTCGTGCCTTTTCTCCAATTCCTTGCACGAGCAAAATGCCCAGTTCATGAAATTAATCGACGTGGTTCCCGACAAGGTACCGCAGTTCTCCATCGAGATCTCGAGTGATCGCGGGGAATGGGGACATTACGAGAATGGAAACCGGATTTCCTTTCGTGTAAAGGCTTCCAAGAAGGTGTGGGCTGTCGTCGTTGGAGTGGACGTGAATGGGGGAATTTCGCTTCTCCTTCCCAACCCCTACGACACGGACAACCAGTTGCAGGCGAGGAAAACGGTCATTCTTCCTCGAACGGGGTACCACTACGAGGTGAACACCCCTGGCCAGGGAACCGAGCACGTGATCATTGTTGGCAGTGAAAAGCGAACGGATCTATTGAACAGCCTGGTTTCCCGGATCAACGCGGGAACAATTGCCAATGGTCAGGTGCTGGGAAATGCCTTGCGACAAATGGCGGAAGCAGCAAACGGTGACTGGGCGATGGATGTGACGTCGTACTACTGCAATTCGCGCATTCCGACGCAAACGGGCATGTTGGTCCTTTCCATCGGCGTGGGAAACTACCTCTCCGGAGACATTGATGACTTGAAATCCCCACCGGAGGATGCCAGGAGCTTTGCACAGCTCATGGAACAAAAGTACTACGTTCCCTCTTCCAACATCCGTGTTTTGATTGATTCCCAGGCAACGCGAAGCGGAATTTTGCAAGGGTTGGAATGGCTCGTTTCCCAAGCTGACTCGGGGAAGGATATTGTGTTTTTCTACTCGGGCCACGGAGGGCAACTGGAAGACCGAAACGGGGATGAAGCAGATGGCTTGGATGAAGTCATCTGCCCCTACGATTTTTCCATGGAAGACAAATTCGGTACCGCCATTTTCGATGACGAAATCGCACAATACATCCAAAAGCTCTCGACGAAAGCCCGCACCGTGACCTTCATCTTCGATTCCTGTTTCTCGGGATCCGCACAAAAAGCCCTTCCGCAAGGGGTTTCGGATAGCGAGACCGGAAGAAAGGGGATGGGTGTGGGAACATCTGAAAGCATGGCCAAGTCAATGGATCTTTCCGGAATTTCCAACTTCGCCTTCCTTGCAGCTGCGAAGGGGAACGAAACCGCCCGGGATTTCTACTCCAACTTCGGTCATTCCCTTTACACCTACTTCTTCCTGAAAGGACTGGATGGCGCCGCAGATGCAAATGGTGATGGTCATATCGGGACAATGGAAATCCACAACTACGTGTTCCGGGAGATTGGTGTGGTTTCGCAATCCGCGAACCAGTATTTCCAAACGCCTATCCTGGATCCTTCCGTGGATTTCGTAATCTGGAAGTGAGGTGAGGATGATGACAGTGATGAAAAAATGGGTTTTGTTTATCCTATTGATGGGTGCCACCTTCGTTGGTTTTTCCCAGCTGTGCCCCAACTGGATCGACCTGCACACCAGCGGAACAGACTTCAACCTCAGTGCAACGCTGCAAACCGGCTCGGCGGAGTTGGGTTCGGGGCAGTGGCTGCGGATGTGGGTGCACGTGAATCGCCCGGCATTCGTGGCGGTGGTGGGCTGTTCCCCGGATGGCAAGCAATGGTTGCTGTACCCCAGTAAACTGTACCCGGCGTCGTTGCTTTCGGCAAACCGCACGCACTCCCTGCCCCTCGGCATGGGAGGAACCGCCCCGTTTACCGTTCCCGGGCAGTACCGGTTGATGGTGCTGGCCTCCACGTCCGCGCTCACGCTGTTCCAAGACTTCGAAACGCTGCTGGAAGACTCCATCCCCGTTTTCCCGGAGCTGGACCACACTGATCCGCTCTGGTTTTTCCCGTCGCGCATGCAAACATCCATGGAATGGGAAGCGCGTAACGTTTCGTTCGCATACTCCCAGCCTATCGGCAAGCTCAGCGTGATGAGCTACCCCATCGGGGCAAGCCTGTACCTCGACGGGGAATTCGTGGCACTCACGCCCTACGAGATGGACGTGGCACCAGGTGCCCACGCGTTGCAGTTACGCCTGGACGGTTTCCAGGAATACAGCGAAAACCTGCTGGTGGGTTCCGGGCACGAAGTGGTGCGTAACGTGTTCCTGCAGCCACAACCGGAAAAGAAAGACATCCTGGTGGACTCGTTCCCGCAGGGGGCGGAAGTCCGCGTGGACGGCAAGGTGGTGGGCACAACGCCCCTGGAATACACCTTCGATTACGGCACGCACGTGATCAACCTGTTCAAGGATGGCTACTCCAACTACGCCAAGCTCATCACGGTATCCGGGTCGAGCTTCAACGAACCGCTGAACCAGGCTCTGGAAGTGATCCAGTTCGTGGGAAACCCGCAGGCACGGCTGACATTCGACGTGTTCCCGTCCAACGCGCAGGTATACCTGGACGGTATCTTGCAGAAGAACCGGGAAATATTCCCGATACCGGGACGCCACGTGGTACAGGTCAAGCTGGACGGATACACCTCGGTGGAACGGGAAATCGAGCTGCACCCCCAGCAACGGCTGGTTCTTCCGGTGCATTTGGTTCCGTGTGGAATACGGTTGCAAGTGCTGGTGAGCAACACCGTGGCGGAAGTGTTCGTGAACGGGGTGTCCTACGGACTAACGCCCTTCTCGGTGGAATTGCCGGAGGGGCGCTACGATGTAACCCTGGTGAGTGCAGGGTACGAGAGCTGGTCCAAGACGGTGACGCTTCGCCAAAACCGTCCCGAGACCCTTGAAGTACAGATGAAAACATTGAAATTTTGAAAGGGAGTGAAGGATAATGAAAAAGACAATCGTGTCCGTTTTCTTTATACTGCTACTCTTTGTCCTGAATGGGTTTGGGGAAAGTTTTGAAGCCATTCCCCAGGAGAAAATCGCGGTAGTCCCAGACTTCCCCAACGATCTCGAGGTTTCCATCCAAATTGATCGACCGGTGACAAAGGTGTACTACCCGGGCGAAGAGGTCACCATAACCTTCTGGACGAACAAGGATGCTTTCGTAGTCATCTACGACATTGCCCCCGACGGAAAAGTTAGCATCATTTTCCCCAATGGCTACGATCAAGACAATTTCGTTCGGGCAAACAAAAAGATCACACTACCCCGCGAGGGCTACAAGTTCGAGGTGGAAAACAAGAGGGGGAAAGAATACCTCCAAATCGTAGCCTGCGATCACCAGTTCGTGACCTTCCAGGTCTGGCGAGAACAATTCACCCACACGGTCTTCCCACCCATTTCGAGCAACGCAATCGACTACTTCAAGGAATTCATGGGAAAGATTATCGTGGTCCCTGACAAGCCAAGCGCTCCAAAACCAATCTGGGCCTCCCAAATCATCTACTTCTTTGTCAGGTGAGAGGGGGGATCAAAATGCGAACGCTTTTCATTTTTCTTGGTTCGCTCCTGGTGCTTTCCGTGGCTTTTGCCACGGAAAGCCTCGGAACGAAAATCGTTATCGTGGGAGAAGGCTCCCAACAACAGGAAGTATTGATGGAAGATTTCCTGCGGGGAATCGTCGTTTCCCCGGACACCCCCTCCCCCCTGGAAATTGACATCTCCATTTCCCCCCAGGGGAACCCTGCCATCTTCTACTCCGGGGAATACAATCCCAAGGTCACCTTTTCCACCAATCAAGATGCAGACGTGGTTCTTTTCCACATCAACGCCAAGGGAAAAATGACCATGCTCTGGCCGGATATCGTGGAAGACCCCAACTTGAATACCCGGGTGAAAGCGGGTGAAAGCGTCTCCATTCCCCGCATTTTCCGGTTTTCCGGAGACTACCATGGCCGCGAGTTTTTCCAGATTTTTGCCTTTCCCTCCATGGATGAAAAACTCCAGGCTCAGATCGAAACCTTGGCAAAGAATTCAGAGGTTGAACTCGTGTATACCCTTACCAATCCTCTTTTGGGGCACCTTCATCCCTTGAAAGATTTCAAGCGCGAAACCCCTGGGGGTTGGGCTTCCAACATGGTCGATTTTTATTACAACCAGGGACCTGCACAAACCTTCCGTGTTTCGCTGGAAGTACCTGCATGCCCCTACTGGTTCCTGGATGGTCATCGCATGGATTCTGCGAAAGAGACCCTTGTTTTGGAATCGGGTCCGCACTTTGTTCAGTACTACCAAGATGGCACCCTTTTCCGGGAAATCATTTCGGTGAAAAAAAACCAACAGCAAATCCAGGTCCAGCCGGCTCCTTCTTCGGGAACCCTAACCCCTCTCCCGATAGAACCCCAGCGAAAAATCTTCGCATTTCTCGTGGGGATCAACGAGTATCCATCTGTTGCGGGCCAGAACCTCTCTCTTTCCACGCCCGTACAGGACGTACAAACAATGGCGAATCTCTTGAAAACCTCGGCTGACAGCGAAAACGCCCTGCTTCAGACAAAGGTTCTTCTCAACCAGCAGGCAACCAAGCAAGCCATGCAATCGTTCCTTTCCTCGGGGATCCTGGGCCAAGTCGATCAAAAAACGGACGTCCTTTTCTTCTTTTCTGGCCATGGAACCACCGCCAGTGACAACAACGGGGACGAGGAAGATGGATTGGATGAAATGTTGGTGCCCTATGATGTGAGCTTCCAAGAAGATTTCCTGGGAAACGTGACGCTAGACACGGCGAGCTGTCTACGTGATGATGACCTGGAAGGCTATTTCCGTGAAATTGCCCAAAATTCCAGCAACCTCCTGGTGATTTTTGACAGTTGCTACTCGGGGGGGTCCAGCAAGGGAATCAAGGGTATCTCCCTGGGAGGAACAGTGAAGACCATCGCTGATTTCAACCGGGACTCCATGGAAGGGGAATTGGAAGAAATCCAAGACAACTTCCTTTTCCTCGCCTCTTCACGCGGGAATCAAACCTCGTGGGTGGATGAAGGTTTGGGGCTCAGCGTGTTCACGTACTTTTTCGCCCGTGGGTTGGAGGGAAGTGCCGACGAGGATTCCGACGGTTGGATTGATACAACCGAAATTTTCCGGTTCTTGGAAAGGGAAATCCCCCAAAACGGCTACAAGCAAAACCCTGTGCTGCTCAACACATCCGAACGGAATTGGAGATGGAAATATTGAGACCATCTTGAAACCAGACACGAAGTTTTTTCTTGGGCAAGCTTCCGGAGGTGAGTGAAATGAAAAACGGGCGATCACGGAAGAACCGAAAAGAAATGGGGGTACTCATCCTACTTTTGCTGGGTACCCTACTCCTGGCGCAAGGGATGGGTCCACTGGTGTTCGACCTTGCGGGCCAGGTTCCCAAGGCGCACTTGCTGGCCTACGCGGAGGTGGTGAGCCAGGCCGCATGGAGGGACAGCGAACTCCAATCGGCGCTTCGACAGGCGCTTCTCACCTACCAGGAGGGGGGGGAGCTTGCGCAACTCAGCCAAACCACGCAAAAACTACTGTCCCCCTCTTCGTGTTTCTTGAAGCTCAGGTTGGGGGAAGACATGGGCTGGATACAGCATCCCGTGGAGGTGACCCTCGACTCCCAACCCGTGGGCCAACTCAGTTCCGCGG
>DAOPKN010000030.1:0-27858 GCA_035391225.1 Thermotogota bacterium | reverse complement strand
GGAGGAATTGGATCCCTTCTTGAAATAGGCTTTCCGGAACACTCCTGGCTTGGGGAGGTACCTGTCAAAACAGCTACACCCTTCTGGGTACGCCGCACCCCAGTGCGGCTTGTTTGCACTTTGGGACCGCCGCAGCCCACTGCGGCTGTTTTGACCTGCATTCATCGAGTAGGAGGCTACCCATTAATTGAGTAGCCGTCCTCTCACACCACCGTGCGTACCGTTCGGTACACGGCGGTTCTGCAGCTTGAGCTCAAAGTTCTTGTAACCCTTTGCGATATCGTCATCGTACAGCGCTCACAGACCTTCACTTGCCCCTTTCTTCTCTGCGGTTTCTAGTGGGGCAATACTCCGCGCTTCCTTGCAACGTCCCGTTTCAAATGGTTCCCCCCAAAGGGTAGACGGGTTTCCCAGTTTTCGCCTCTCTTCGCATTGCCCCACCTTCCTCTCGTTCGAAGAATCGACTATGGTCTTGCCCCTTGCTCTGTGCAGGCATCCCCAGCACCTCCACCAATTTTGTCTTTTCTTCTTAGCCATTCGGTCACTCTGCCTTTATTCAATATACTCCTTTTTTCCGCGAGACAAGGCCCAAAATTCCGCGGGAAGACGCACCTCGGGGAACTGTGATATACTTTCTCCAAACGAAGAAAAACGGAGGGGCATGTGATGCAGCAGTTCTGCCTTGGTTTGGATATTGGTTCGATTTCTATCAACACGGTTCTTGTAGGAGATAACAAGCAAGTGCTCGAGGAACACTACACCTGGTGCCACGGGCGGCCGTTCCACGCGTTACTGGAAGTTCTGCGTGAACTGATGCGCCGTTACCCCGCCCAGGCCTTCTCTACGGTTGCCATTACGGGAACTGGAGCGCAGCTTGCCGCTTCGCTCATCGGCGGGGTGTTTGTCAACGAGATCGTTGCACAGTCCAGCGCTGTGGCAGTCTTGCATCCGGAAGTGCGTACCGTGATCGAGATGGGGGGGGAGGACTCCAAGCTCATCGTCATGACCCCGTCGGAAAACGGCGCGCCTTCGCGGTTGGAGGATTTTGCCATGAACACGGTGTGCGCTGCAGGTACGGGGAGTTTCCTTGACCAGCAAGCCCGGCGTATCGGGGTGTCCATCGAGAAGGAATTCGGGGAGCTGGCACTGCAGAGCGAGAATCCCCCGCACATCGCCGGGCGGTGCAGCGTGTTTGCCAAGAGCGATATGATTCACTTGCAGCAGATCGCCACGCCCGTGCAGGATATCGTGGCGGGGCTTTGCTTCGCGGTGGCCCGAAACGTGCGTAGCAACCTGGCTCGTGGCCGCGATCTGGACAAACCCGTTGCATTCCAAGGTGGTGTGGCGGCAAACGCGGGGGTGGTGCGTGCTTTCCGGGAGGTGCTCGGGTTATCCGACGGCGAACTGGTGATCCCAAAGCATTTCGCTTCCATGGGTGCCATTGGATCCGTATTCCACGTTTTGGACCACCTCCCGGAAAAAGACATTTCGTTCAAGGGGTTGGGGGCGTTGGAAGAGTATGTCCAGGATCCCCGATCCGACCTTCCCCATTGGCAGCAGCTGGAACGTGCCCAAACACAGGGGCAAAAACCGGTGGTGTTTTCCCCGGTTCCGGGAAAAAAACTTGACGTGTTCCTGGGTATCGACGTGGGGTCGTTGAGCACCAACGTGGTGCTGATCGACCGCGAGGTGAACGTGGTGGCACGGCGTTACCTTCCCACGGCTTCTCGCCCGTTGGAGGCCATTCGAAAAGGCCTTTCGGAGATCTTCCAGGAGGTGGGGGACGCGGTGGTGGTGCGTGCAGCGGGAACCACCGGCTCCGGGCGCTACCTCACGGGGCACTTTATCGGCGCGGATTGTATCAAGAACGAGATCACCGCGCAGGCCCGCGCCGCCATCCATTACCACCCCGAGGTGGACACGGTGTTCGAGATCGGGGGACAGGATTCCAAGTTTATCAGCATCGACAAGGGCGTGGTGGTGGACTTCGAAATGAACAAAGTGTGCGCTGCGGGTACGGGGAGTTTCTTGGAAGAGCAAGCGGAGAAGTTGGGCGTGAACATCGTGGACGAGTTCGGGGAACTCGCGTTAGGTGCTCCCACCCCCTCCAAGCTGGGGGACCGCTGCACGGTGTTCATGGAAAGCGACCTCAACGCCTTCCAGCAGAAGGGGGCATCCCGGGAAGACCTGGTGGGGGGACTGGCGTACTCCATCGTGCAGAACTACATCCAGAAGGTGGTGGGCGCCAAGCGCATCGGGGAGCACATCCTGTTCCAGGGGGGTGTCACGAACAATCCAGCGGTGGTGGCGGCGTTCGAGGCGGTGACGGGCAAGAAGATCACCGTTCCGCCGCATTTCGACGTCACCGGGGCCATCGGGGCGGCGATGCTGGCACGCGAAGAGGTGGAAGCCACAGGGAGCCAAACCCAGTTCAAGGGTTTCCAGGTGAGCCAGACACCGTACAACATGAGCCGCTTCACCTGTTCGGGGTGTGAGAACCACTGCGACGTGCACCAAGTGACCATCGAAGGCGAAAAACGGCCGCTGTTCTACGGCGACCGCTGCGACAAGTTCCAGCCACAGGGTGTGAAAGAAGCGAAGCAGCGACGCCGCGAGCAGATCCCCAACCTGTTCGCGTTGCGGGAAAAGCTTTTGCTGCAGGATTTCGTGGAAACAGAAGCCAGTCCCGGGCAACGCACCATCGGGATTCCACGCGGGCTGATGGCCTACTACCAGCGTTTCCCCTACTGGCGCACCTTCTTCGAGCAGCTGGGTTTCCGCGTGGTGTTGTCTCGCCCCAGCGATCGCCCCCTTGTCACCCAATCGCTGGGCATGCTGGTGGCGGAAACCTGCTTCCCCGTGGAGCTGATGCACGGGCATATCCACGACTTGCTGGAAAGGGGGGTGGATTACGTGTTCACCCCCTTCGTCGTGGATACCCCCGCTGACGGGGACAACCCCACCGCCAATTACAATTGCCCCTGGGTGCAGTCCTACGGTTTCATGATCCGTGGTTCGATGAAAGGCCAGCCGGCGGAAAGCAAGTTCCTGGTGCCCACTTTGCACCTGCGCTATCCGCGGAAGAAATTGCTCGCAGACCTTTCCGCTTTTCTGCAGCAACAATTCGGAACACCTCCACAACAGGTGGACCGTGCGGAACAGCTCGCCCGCCAGGCGCAACTGCGCTTTGAACAGGAGCTTTCCCGGCAGGGAGAGAAGGTGTTGTCGGAGCTTCCTTCGAATCGGGTGGCAGCGGTGATACTGGGACGGCCTTACAATACAGGGGATCAGGAGCTCAACCTGTCACTCGTGAACAAGCTGATCGATCTGGACGTGCTGCCCATCCCGCTGGATTTCCTGCCCCTGCGCCAGCAGGCGGAAGGAGTCTTCGGCGAGTACGACATGATGTACTGGCCCAACGGGCAGAAGATCCTTGCCGGGGCACGCTACGTGGCGAACCACCCGGAGTTGCACGCGGTGTACATCTCCAACTTCCGCTGCGGACCCGATTCCTTCCTGTCGCACTACGTGCACGAGGAATTGCAGGGCAAACCCTACCTGCAGTTGGAAGTGGACGAACACAGCGCGGACGCTGGAATGATCACGCGCTGCGAGGCTTTCCTGGACAGCATCAAGGCGGAAAATCCCGTCGCCCCTCGCGAAGGCACCCTCTCCACGGTTTCGCAGTTCCGTAGCTCCCCCTCGCGCAACCGGCATCTGTATTTCCCGTACATGAGTGACAGCGCACACCTTCTGGCAGCCGCTTCCCGGGCATGTGGCATACAGGCCGACGTGTTGCCCATGCAGGACGAGCAAGACCTGGAATGGGGGCGTATGTATACCTCCTCGCGCGAGTGCTTCCCCATGATCTGCACCACGGGAAGTTTCCTCAAGAAGCTGCATGAACCGGGGGTTGACCCTTCCAAGGTGGCCTTTTTCATGCCTTCCCACGGAGGGCCCTGCCGCTTTGGGCAGTACCACAAGTTCCAGCGCATCCTGTTCGAGAAGTTGGGGTTTGGTGACGCGGAAATCGTGTCGCCCACCAACAAGAATTCCTACGCCGACTTTTCCCGGGGGCAGGGTGTGAAATTCCGGCTGGTTGTCTGGAAGGGGCTTGTAGCCGTGGAACTCCTGGGAAAGATGCGCCAGGAACGGCAACCCTACGAGGAAGTGCCGGGGGAAGTGGAGAAGACCTACCAAGAGTACCTTGCGAAACTGGTGCATTCCGTGGAAACGGGGGCGAAAGACACGTTGGACGTGCTGGTGGAAGCCGGAAAGGCTTTCCAGGTACTCAAGATGCGCTCGGTGCCACGGAAGCCCGTGATCGCGGTGGTGGGAGAGATCTTCATGCGGGATAACCCCTACTGCAGCGGCTTCCTCAAGCAGCGTTTGGAAAAGCTGGGAGCGGAGACGATCATGGCACCGGTGCGCGAGTGGATCGAACTTTCCTCGGTGCGCTACCTGGAGGAGAGCGTGTGGAAGGGCGAGTGGTGGAACGTGGCAAAAGCAAGGATACAGGGCTTTTTCCAGCATCGCATCGGGCATCGTTTCGAGTTGGCACTGGCCAACGTGGTGGAATCGGAGCGCATGTTCCCCGTGGAGCAGATCATGGAAGCCAGCGCACCGTACATTCACCGCGATTACGTGGGTGACCCACCGCTTGCGATTGGGGCAGCAGCCAAGCTGGCACAGACGGGCATATCCGGGGTGGCAGCTATCCTTCCCTTTGGCTGCCTTCCCGGGACGATCGTTGCCGCACTCTCCGCCGCATTCCGCAAGGACTTCGATGACATCCCCTGGGTGGACATCGCCTTCGATGGGCAGCAAGACACGGGCATCGAGACACGGTTGCAGGCGTTCGTGCACCAAGCCAAGGAGTTTGCGCACACGCGCGGGCTGGACAAAACGCTGCGTTGGCAGTAAGGGGTCAAGCGTCCGCGGTTTTTTCCTGCGTGGAGGTGCTGGTGGTCGGAAAGCGAACCGCGAAGGTGAGAAGCGCTCCCAACACGCTCAACACCATGGCGGCGATGTAGCTCATGTCGTATCCTCCGGTGATGTCGCGCGCCATTCCTCCGAACAGTGGACCCAGCACCCCTCCAAACCCCCAGGCAGTGATCATCAGGCCGTAGTTCACGCCCATGTGTTTCACGCCGTACAGGTCCGCGGTAAGCGCGGGGAAAATCGTGAGCATCCCGCCGAAGGTGAAGCCAACGAGGCTTTTGCCCATGAGAAGGGGTAAGGGCTGGGTGAGGAGCGGGAACACCAGGAACACCAGTGCCTGTATGATGAAAATCAGGAACAGGGAAGATTTGCGCCCGATCCAATCGGAAATGGTTCCCCAGCTGATGCGCCCCAGGAAGTTGAACAGCGCGTACACGGTAACGATGAGGAAGGCGTTGTCCATGGCAGCCTGCTCTTCCCCGATCTTGGCCATCTGACCGATGATGAGTAATCCCGCGAATGTCCCAAAGAAGAAAAGCGACCACACCAGGTAGAACTGCTTGCAGCGGAGCATCTGGAAGAAATCCTTGTCCTGCACGGGAAGGCGAACGGGGGGTTTGCGTTTCTTCTCCAGCACGATGGGGACGTGACCCGCTGGTGGGTTGCGTACCACGAAGGACAACGAAAACACGATGGCAAAGAACAGCACCCCCAGCGTGAAAAAGGTGGCGGGGATCCCGATACGGTGGAGAAGGGTGTTGGCCAGCGGAGCGATGTACACCGGGGCCAGGCCGAAGCCGCTCACCACGACACCGGTGATGAAACCCCGGTGATGCGAGTGGAACCATTTGACGGCGGCGGGCGTGGGGGAGGCATAGCCGAAGCCCATGGCCAAACCGAAGAATATCCCGAAGAAAACCGTGAGGCCCACAACGCTCAACTGGAAACCCGAGAGCACGAATCCTGCCCCGGCCAGTAGCGATGCCAGCAGTAACACGATCTTGGGACCCAGTCGGTCCTGGATACGCCCGGCCGGTATCATGGTAAACGCGAACATCGCGGACGCTACCATGTAGGGGATTTGGGTTTGCGTGGCGGTCCAATGTAGCTGGTCAATGAGCGCCGCAGAAATCACGCTCCAAGAATACAGAACCCCAAGGGTGAGGTTGATCCCGAGTCCGCCGAAAACGACGATCCAGGCTTTTTTTCTTTCTTCCATCGATGTACTCCTCCTGAACAGGTTGGTGGAATTGCCAGAAAGCCAAAGGGTGGGTCGTACGCCGTATTGCATTGACGAAAAGGGAAGTCCGTTTTTTCCGTGGGTCCTATTCCAACAAAATGCCAGCGATTTTCTCCGAAGCGGTACCATCTCCGAACGGGTTGACCGCACGTGCCATGGAGTCGTAAAAGTATGGCTCCTGCACCAGGCGGTTGGCATTGTGCACAATCGTATCCGGGTCGGTACCCACAAGGATCGCGGTTCCCGCTTCCAACGCTTCCGGTCGTTCGGTTGTTTTTCGCAGTACCAAAACCGGCTTGCCCAACGCAGGCCCTTCTTCCTGTAACCCCCCGGAATCGGTGAGAAGGAAGAGGCAGTTTTGCATCAGTGCCACGAAATCGATGTATTCCGCGGGATCCAGCAGGTGCGCGCGCGGGTGGGATTGCAGTACGGGGAACACGATCTCGCGCACGGTAGGGTTCAGGTGAACCGGGAACACCACGTGGAGGGTGGGGTTTTGTTCCAGGAACTGCTGGATGGCTTGCATCGCCTGGCGCATGGGTTGCCCCCAGTTCTCGCGGCGGTGCATGGTGACCAGCACGTAGGGTTTGTCGTGGAAGTCGAAGCGGGAAAGACGCTTGCCGAGATCGTCTTGGCGGTTGCGAATCACCCACTGCAGCGCATCGATCACCGTGTTGCCCGTGACGTGAATGGTCGCGGGATCCACGTTTTCCTCCAACAGGTTTTGCCGGGCCCGGGGTGTCGGTGCAAAATGCGCCCGCGCCACCACCGTGGTGAGGCGGCGGTTGAGTTCCTCCGGGAAGGGATCGATGGGGTCGAACGAACGGAGTCCTGCTTCCACGTGACCAACGGGGATCTTGTGGTAAAACCCCACGAGGGATCCCACGAAAGTAGAAGTGGTGTCACCCTGTACCAGCAACCAATCGAAGTGCTCACGCGACAGCACCTCGTCCAGGCCCTTGCACAGGTTAGCGGTTAGTTCGGAAAGCGTTTGCCGGGGTTTCATCACGTTCAAGTCAACGAAGGGTTGGACTTCGAACAATTCGAGAACCTGGTCGAGCATCTGGCGATGCTGCGCGGTTGCGATGGCCCGCACATCCACGCCACGGCTTTTGAGCTCGCGGTAGGGTATCACCATTTTCACCGCTTCCGGCCGCGTGCCAAAGATCATTCCAACTTTCACCCAATCCCCCCCCGAAGGAAAACGTGCAATGCTTTGTATTGGGATTGTACCATACGCTAACCATATCGCTTGCCGGGAAACCCTCGCTTGTGCAATGCCATCCGGGGTCTGTAGGGGCAACCCCCCGTGGTTGCCCAAGGGAGCCGCACGGGGGTGCGGCGATCCCAGGAGGCTACGTGGAAGATGCCCACTCGCTGAGTGCGTGTTCGACCGTGGTGGCGTTTACCAGTACAGGGTTGTATCCACGCTGTTGCAGCTTCACGACCGATCCCTTTCCCATGGTGCGCGCGATCCAAGTGCCACAGTCTTGCAGCACGGGAAGGATTTGTTCGAAGTCGGCGTGTTGATGGTTTTCGTAGAACGGGTTGGCACGTTCCTCGATTTTTTGGAAGCTTCCGTCGGGTTCACGCTCGTAAATGACGAAGGTACGGGATTGGCCAAAGTGCCCGGAGTTGAGCGTTATTCCATCGATTGTGCCGAGTGCGATGCGGTTGTGCATGGTGTCCTCCTGGGTTCAGATTGTGATTTTTTGCAGGCGTTTGGGGGAAAGAACCCATCGTGCCAGCTTGTGGCCCGGGAAGTAGGGCACCAGGCTCCAGTCGTCGATGTCCCACAACACGAGGCTGCTTTCCTTTCCCACTTCCACCGACCCCCAGGCGTGGGCGATGCCCAATGCAGCGGCGGCGTTGAGCGTTTGGGCGGTGAGGATTTCCTGCCATTCCATGTGCAGCTTGGCTGCTGCAAGGTGCGCGATCCATCCGGGATCAAGCAGGGTGCAGGAGCCGGGGTTGAAATCGCTGGCAAGCGCGACCGCCGCACCTGTATCGATAAGCTGTCGGGCGGGGGCAAAAGGTTTCTGCAAGAAGAAGCTGGTTCCAGGGAGCAGCGTGGCCACGGTGTTGCTCTTGGCCAAAGCCATGATTCCAGCGGGTTCGATGGCGATGAGATGGTCTGCGGACAGCGCTCCCAGTTCCGCGGCAAGCTCCGAACCACCCAGGTAGGCGATTTCATCAGCGTGCAACCGCAGCGGGAACCCCATTTCTGCAGCTTTTTCCAGGAACCGCCGTGATTGGGCAACGGAGAAAACCCCCTCTTCACAGAACACGTCCACCATGGGGAGCTCGGGGAACTGCGCCTGCACATGGGGTAACATCTGCTCGATCACCACGTCCATGTACGAACCTTCGTCGAATCCCGCGGGGATGGCGTGCGGTCCCAGGAAGGTCTTGACGATTTTCTGGGGTGCCCATTTTTCCAGTTGTTCCAGTGCGGCCAGCTGCTTGATTTCGGTGGAGGTTTCCAACCCGTAGCCGCTCTTTCCCTCGAACACGGTGACACCCTTTTCGAACAACTCGTTGCAGAACGGTTCGTTGCATTCCACCAGCTGTTCCAGGCTGGCCTGGCGAACGGCCCGGGTGGTGTTCAAAATCCCTCCCCCCGCCTGCAGGATCTGGAGGTAATCTGCCCCCTTGAGGCGCATGTAGTATTCCTCCTGGCGTGTCCCAAAGAAGGGGATATGGGTGTGCGGATCGATGAGCCCGGGTGTGGCAAAAAGCCCCGAGCAATCGATGATCTTGGTTCCCTGCAGCGTTTCTTCCGGTAAAGCGGCTTCCAGGCTGTTCCCGATTCGTTCGAAGTAACCGTCTTGCACGAGGATGTCCACGTTTTTCTCCTCGTGAAGGTGCTTCATGGCTTCTCCCTTTTGGGCAGCTTTTCCCAACGGTGTGAGAAGCACGGAAATGTTTTTCAGGAAAACGTTCACAGTTTTTCCTCCCTGGCTTTTGGTTTCAGTAGGTTTTCACAGGGATCTCGATGATGAAGGTGGTACCCTTGCCGGGGTCGCTTTGCACCTGGATGGTGCCCTGCATCTTGTGCACGATTTCCCCCACGATGGGGAGTCCCAATCCCAACCCCTCGAACTGGCGGGTGGTACTGTAGTCCGCTTGGTAGAAAGCATCGAAAATGCGTTGCTGGGTCTTTTTGTCCATGCCGATTCCCGTGTCTGCCACCGTGAAGCTCACGATGCCCATACCCGGGTTGACCTCGCGGTAGGAGCACTGGAGCGCAACACTTCCCGCAAGGGTGAACTTGATGGCGTTGTCCACTACCTTGTCCAGGATCTGCTGGATACGCTTGTCATCCCCGACAATCCAACGCGGAAGGCCGGTCCTTTCCAAGGAGAAATGCACGCCCTTTTCGTTCGCAGCAATCTGGAACATCTGGAACACCTCGTCCAGTAGCTGGGAAAGATCCATCTTCTTGGGTTCGATGCACAGCTTGCCGCTTCCGATGGCGGTGATGTCGTACAGGTCATCGAACACACCGTCCAACCGTTTCATGGATTCCAGTGAAAGCCCCACCAAGTATACCATTTCCTCGTCCTGCAACCGGTCTTTCAGCAATTCCAAGGTTGCGAGAACACCGGAAAGGGGGGTTCGTACTTCGTGGCTAAGGTTGGTCAAGAAATCACCCTTCGCCTTGCTGGAAACCTGGGCCTTCACGTTGGCTTCCTGGAGTTCCGCACGGATTTGGATGTTTACCAGCACCTGGGAGAACAGCCCCAGTAATTTGACTTCCTTTTCGTCGTACGCGTGGTGTTGTTTCACCGAGTCAAACCCCACGAAGCCGATGCAGTTGGCTCCCTTCATCATGGGGATCGCCAACAGGCTCTTGATGCCCTGGGGTTCCAAGATCTTTCGAATGCCGCTGTTCATGGGGAGAGCCAGTACATCCGGGATGGACATGATTTGCCCTTTCTTGTGGTGGTTTACCCAATCGGTCACGTACTCCAGCGGGACCTGCTGCAGGTCATCGATCTGGGGGGAAACACCCGGCGCACACCACTCGTAGGTGTTGGAAGTGGTTTGATTCTCGAAATCGTAGTCGAACACGTAAGCCCTGTCTGCACCCACGAAACGCCCCAGTTTCCGGAGCGAGACCCGGATGGCTTTGCCCGCTTTTTCCAGTGGGAGGTTGATAAAATCCGATGCCAGGTTCATCAGCAGGTCTTGCATCTTGAGCTGGAATTGCAGTTTTTCCTCCGCCTTGCGTTCGCGCGAAAGATCCTTGCTCAACCCAAACATGGCTTTCTCGCCATCCCAGGTACCGAACCACACCCGGGTTTCCACGGGGAGGTACGCCCCCCAACGGGTTTGCAAGGGTAATAGGCACGAATGGCTTGTCCCCGCGAAAATGTCGGAAAAGATCTTTTCTGCTTCCCTGCGCAGCTTCTGTGGGTGCACATCCAAGATGTGCATTCCCTGCAACTCTTGGAGGGAATACCCCAACTTACGTACCACTGCCGGATTGACGTACAGTATCTCTCCCGCGCTGTTTCCCACGAAAACCAGGTCGTCGATGGCTTCCAAGAAACCTTGGAAGTTTTTTTCGGAGCTGCTGGGTGGTTCTTGCATCAGGCCCCTCCCAACGTGTGAAAAGAAGGAAAGTGAATGGCAATATCTTCAAGGCATCGTGATGACGATTGCCCATTATATCACGAAGGAAAAAGAAAGGAAAAAGGGAGCTACTCCTTGTGGGAATCGGGAAGGAACCAGCGTTGCAGGATCTTTCCTTCTTCCTGCAGCAAAACGGGATCAAAGAGGTGACGGTGAGCCGGGGGAATAGTAACATCTTGCACGAAGCGGTTCGTTGCGGGACGAGGGGTGAGGAAATAGATGCGGTGGGCGAAACAAAGAGCTTCCCGCAAACTGTGCGTCACCAGCAGGGTGGAAAAGCCCCGTTGTGCCTGGAGTTTGGAAAGACGGGAAAGGATGTTGGCCTTGATGGTTTCGTCCAGGCTTTGGAACGGTTCGTCCATCAGGATGAGCTCTGGGTTGGACACCAGTGCGCGCGCGACGTTCACCCGCTGGCGCATCCCCCCACTGAGCTGCGCAGGGTACGCTTTGCGGGATTCGGACATATCCATGAGGCCCAACGTTTCGTGCAGGGTTGCCTCGTCTGCCGTGGGGGCGACGAAACGCAGGTTTTGCGCCACGTTTTTCCATGGGATAAGGCGGTCTTCTTGGAACACGAAGGCGATGCGCGCGGTGTTGACGGAGAAAGAGCCGTTCCCATGGTGACCATGGGAGTGAAGCAGACCGGCGATAAGGCGCAGCAGGGTGGTTTTTCCACAACCGGATGGGCCCACGACAGCTACGTTTTGACCGGGGTGAACCTCGAGCGACACACCATCGAGCACGGGAAGCTGCCCGAATTTCCAACCCAGACCTTGTACGGTTACGAGTGCTGCCACGATTCCACCCCCCGGACCTTCCACTTCCGGAACAGGAACTCGAAGGCGTATTCAAAACCCAGGCCCGCCACCAGCGCCAGCAACGTGTAGGCAAACACAGCCGGGGTGTCGAGGTAAAACTTTGACCAGGAGAGCTGGATGCCGATGCCGGTGTTCCCCGCGAGGTACTCGGCGACGATGGCGACCTTCCACATGGTGCCCAGGCTCACCTTCACCGCGGAGAGGAGGAAGGGAAAGATCGATCCCAGGTACACCTGCCGGAAAATCTCCCAACGGCTCACGCGGTACACCCGGGCCATTTCCATTAACCGTGTGTCCACCGTGGCCACTCCTTGCGACACGTTGAAGATGATCACCGGAAGCAAGGAAACCACCACGATGAACACGGGTGCGCGGAAACCGATGCCCCAAATGACAAGAACCGTGGAAAGCCAGGATACAACAGGCATAGAGCGGATAACCATCGTGAGGGGACGAAACAACTCCTCCATCTTCGGGGAACTGCCCATGAGCAAGCCAAAGGGAAGCCCCAGGGCCAGCGCGATGCCCAACCCCAGGATTCCCTTGGAAAACGTACGCAAGAGTTCCCAAAAAACCGTCCCGGTTCGGGCCATTTCGAAGAGAACCTGGAGGACTTGCCAGGGTCCGGGAAGGATGAGCGGGGAGGCGATGAAGCGCGCAAGCAACCACCAGGTACCAAAAAAAAGTGCAATGCCACCCAGTGTCCAGATGTTTTTTCCCTTAGTTTTTGCCACCGCAGGCTCCCTCACGGCGGAGATTACTGCACGTAGAAATCGTCGGGAGGCAGCGTGGGCATGGCCTCGGGAGTGAGTTCGTGCACGGTTTGGAAGTACGACTTGACCTCGTCTGCTCCCACGAGCATACTGGTGAACGCGAATCCCGAGCGGGTCATGGACTGCTTGAGAACGCCCACCGGCATCCCCTGGAAGTACTTGGTGGTTAACTGGAGCGCATCGTCGGTGTTTTGCATGGCAAAGTGGATGGAATCGCGAAGCGCCAACAACGTGGAAATGGTTTCGAGGGGCTTTTGCTCGAGCGTGTCACCGCGCACGAAGATGCCGGTGATGGGGACGCGTGGCGTGCCGGACGTTGCTTCCCACACTTTTTGCATGTCCATGGCAATGGCAAGTCCGGGCACTTTTTGCAGTGCAAGCGAGACGAAGGGTTCCGGAAGAACGGCGGCCTTCACTTTCCCCGCGGACATCAGCCCGATGATTTCCGGGGGCGTGGCGTACAGGATCGACACGTCCTTTTCGGGATCCAAGCCCTGTTGTTGCAGCATCACGCGAATGAGAACGTCACCGGTTTGCCCCTTTCCCTGGGGCGTGTACAGTTGCATTCCTTCCAGGTCCCCGGCGGATTGCACGGTGCCTTCCGGTGCCACCAGGTAGAAACCTTCCCAGAGGGTAACCGCCAGCAAGCGCACGTCGATTCCCCGGTTGTACAGCGTGGCTCCCAGCGTCACGGGCAACGCCATGATTTCTGCCCGACCCGAGGCAAGCTCCGCAGTCACTTGGTCGAATGTGCTCCAGAAGGTAAACTGGGCGGGGATTTCCTGGGGAACACGTTGCTCGAGCATTCCCACCACGGAGATCATCGTGGGCCCGACGGGAGAGAGGAACTGGACGGACAAAGCCAAGGTTGCCAGTCCAACGAAAAGAACAAGGAAAACGCGTTTTTTCATGGGAACCTCCAAGGTGTGTGTTTGGATTGTATACCCCGCAAAAACCACGGGGGACTAAGTTACATATTTCAAATTCCACTTCGATTGTATCACAGAAACGAAAAAGGGAGAAGCTTTCTTCTCCCTTTTTCGGTATCGTGCAGCGGAGCACTACGGTTTCAGCGAACGGGGCAAATACCGGTTTCGCAACCGTCATCCCCCACGTCGTACTCCTGCTGTTCTTTCTCGTAGCGCGTGATGAGCGAGGGTACGAAGGGTTTCATTTGCGCCAGTCGTTTTTGGTACTCTTCGGCGGAAATGGCCTCGTAGGGTAGCAGGTCGTACACACTGTCCTCCAGGGGCAAGAAGGAAATGGCAACCACGCTGTCCCAGTTGTCCCACAACCACTGTTCCACTTCTTCCCACTCGTGCGGCCGCACGCTCACGGTGATCGAAACGTTGTGCTGCACGTAGTGTTCCATGAACATCTTGTAATTTTCCAGCTGCTCGAGAGCAGGAACGTCGTACTTGGTGCGTCCCTCGGGGGCCTTCACGGGGAACTCGATAACCTTGGTGACACAACTTTCCGGATCTTGGCCAACCTCTGGGAGAACCGGCCACTCGAGTTCCTCCGCCACCTTCACCAGGGGGTCGGTGGAACTGATGCGAACCCGGCGAATGAAGTAAGGGCTATGGCTGTAGTGGATCCCGGAGGAAACCGTGGGAAGTTGCGATAGGGTACCCTCGGGTTTGAGGGTGGTGACCAAGCGCGAAGGGCTGACGTTAAGCTCCACGGCGTAGTCCTCCACCGCTTGAACCGCCGCCTTTCGCAACGCTTGCAACGTGGAAATTTCCTGTGCGGTTTCCATTCCCGTGGCATTCACCATGTCCTGCCAACCGGTAAGGCTGCACCCGGTGAGGCGATACTTCTTTTGCTGGGCATCCCAGTTGGGAAGTTCCATGTGTACGTTGGTCATGCGGAACCCGGAGCGTGCGCTCAAGCGTTGCGCCTGCAACAGTCCTTCGAGATCCAACTGCCCGTTTTGCACGAATCCCATCACGTTCACGGTGGTGAGGTTGCACATGCTCTCGCGGTCCAACAGGATTTCCGCGCAGGGGTTGACGCCGTTGAATTCCGGTAACCTCTGGCGGGCGGCTGCCATGTTGATGAAACCCGGCTCCCCCGTGAAGCGGATCTGGTTGAGGTGCCAATGCAACTTTTCGCGCGTGGGTTTGGCACGGTAAAAAATGCTGTTGTTGGACATCTGTCGGTGGGAGATGTTGGTGTCGATCTGCCACTTGCCCTCTTTCTGCGTGTACAGGTTCTTCTTGGCTTCGATGCATTCCACGTCGTCGGAGTCGAACAGGATGACTTCAGAGGTTCTTCGCACCCCACCGCTCACCACGTTTTCGCCGATGATGTTTGCGATATCCAGGCAGTCCAGTGGGCGCAGCTTCTTGATGTTGCTGCGATCGGGCGAACGCCGGATCACGCGGTCGATCTTGTAAAACATGGTCTTGAGCGATTCGTACCCCGAGGAGGTTCCGCCGAAGGTGTTGAGCTTGGAACCCTTGGGACGCACGTGGTCGTAGGAAAAGATGATCTGGCGGATCTCGCGGTACTCGTGCGAGCTCAACAGCTTGAAGTAATAGTCGAGCGCGGAAACCCAGCCTTCCTTGCTGTCGCCCACGGTGATGTGCACGGTGTCGTTCTTGGGGAAGTACAGTGAGGTATGGTCGATGCGTTCGTTGCGGGGTACGGGAATGTAATCCTTGTGGATGGTTTCGATGTTGGTGCGCACCACGGGAAGTTTCTCCACGTCGCCCCGCAGGATGCGAACCCCCACGCCACCACCGATCATGAGGATGTAAAAGAGGTCGTGGAACATGGAGAAGTTGTCGCACACCGTGAAGGCGCAGTTGAAATTGGACATGGGGTAAAGGATGGACGCGCGGGTGCCTCCGGACCACAACGTGCGCCCCGCCAAAAATTGGCGCAGGTGGAACACGTTGTCGTACAACCTTTCGGCTTCCTCCCGCGACGTACCGGGAACCAGCGAGCAATTGTATTCCACCGCACGGCGCACGGTCTCCCACCAGAATTCCCGCCGCCCAGGTTCCATACCTCCATCGGGGCGTGCGAGCCAGCGGGAATAGGTGCGGTAATACACGAAGTTACCCAGCTGCCCCATGGGCGAAGGGGTGTGCTTGTACCGGCTGATGAACTCGTCGGAAAGCAATCCCTTGGGGGATTCGACTTTTTTCTTGCGAAGCTTGGATTTCCAATCCCGGAAGAGAATGTAGGCCTTGGCCACGTCCTTTCGTGCGGTGGACATCAGCTCAAGCTCCACCTGATCCTGGATGGTCTCCACGTCGATCACGGGATTTCCCGTGGAAGAGAGGTTTTCCACGACACGGTCGGTGACACTTTCGCTGAGCTGCGGGTCAATACCCAGAACAGAGTCGCTCATGGCCAGCTGGATCGCGCGCACGATTTTTGGCCGGTCGAAGTCCACCGTTTTTCCGTCGCGCTTTCGTACTTGGAACATGTCAGGCGCTCCGCTCGATTTTTTCGCCTTCGACGCGGTTTGCGGGTTTTCCCTGCAAGAATTCTTCCTCGGAAAACCCCATGAACAGTTCCCCGTCCCGAATGATCAGGGGAACGCCCAACGCGGAAACGTGGTTTTCCTTGCGGCAGCGCACGAGTTCGCGCGAAAGCGACAACGGTATGTCATCCAGGTCGTGGTACACGTACGGGATGCGCTGCAAGTCGAAAAAATCCTTGGCACGCTTGCAAGCGCCACAATCGGGTTGTCCAATGACGATCAAAGAGTGAATCTTTCCAATGCGCAAATGGTATCCCTCCAAAAATTGACATAACAAGGGCGGATGGTATCCCCACCCGCCCCAAAGAAAGAAAAAAGAAAAAGAGAATAAAATGGAAAACGATACCTCATTATATCACCCACTGCGACACCATCCGCGCAACGATGGCTTTCGCTGCCGCTCCAAGCGGTTTGACAGGCATAAAGTGTCTTTTGATGGGAGTTAGAGCGTGTTATTCCTTTCAAACTCGAAGTGGGGTACTTGAAGGTAGGTGCAAAAACGTTGCAAGGCTTGCTTCATTTGTGTTCGCAATGCCGTATCCGGTTTCACGTTGTCTTCCCACCACCAGCCGAGAATACGCAGGCATTTTGTCTTGCGGTCTCGTACGGGTTCGAATCGCGCGACGAAACGGTCGCCGTAGAGAACCGGTAGCACGTAGTAGCCGTACGTTCGCTGCGAAGCAGGTTTGTATACTTCCCAGTTGTAGGAGAAACCAAACAACGCCTCGACCATCTTGCGGTCCCATAACAGGTTGTCCAGGGGGGCGAGGAAGCGAACTTGCGGGGGTTCTGGGTCGCAAGGTGCCATGCATTTCTCCAAAAGCGGAAGTTGGGAGTGTGCAAGGAAGAAGGGCGCCGGGATATCTTGGACTTGAACGCGGAGAATGCGCTCCCGCGAAGCATTTTCCGCTTCCTTTTCCAGGCGCGAGAGCGCGGCATTCCTTTCTGGTGTCTTGAACAACCCCGCCCAGATGTCGGAGGCACGGTTCCATAGCAATCCCACGGACCGTATCCGCCGCAACGTGTGCCAATCGTGGTAGTCCGAGTCCTGGTGATTGGGGTCCTTCCGGGAAAACACCTCGGGGGGAAGCAGTTTTTGCAACAGCTCGTAGTACTTGCGCTTTTTTTGGCGATGGTGGATGCCCAGCTCCCCGCGAAAGAAAAGGCTTTCCAGCGCTGCACGGGCCAGCGTGGTGGGAGCCCAGTACCAGTCTACCTTCTGGTTGAGCTGGATGTCACCGGAACAAAGCGGCCCGCGTTTTTCAATTTGCTCCAAGACTTGGGGGTAAGCAGGTGCCACTTTTTTCCCCCGGGGAGATTTGGATTCGTGTTCACGGGAACGCTGGCGGAAACGCGCAAAGAACGGCCAGTCTTCCACGGGATAGATGGATAGCATCTTGTCCAGGCCTTCCAGTAAGGAGCGGTCCTGGTACAGCAGTTCCCACAGCAGTTCCGGGGAAAAGCCTTGCACCCGTGCGTTCAAAACGAGTTCGTGGTTCATGCTCGCCCTGTCCAACGGGTCGACCTGGATACAGCGGACCTTTCGCAGGTATTCCAGAACCCCTTTCTTGCCGTGCAGGGGTTGCGAATTGGTGTGGGGTTGCAACTCCTGGTAGTGCAGGAGGAATCGTCGGGCCTGCGCCTTCGTGAGTCGCATCATACCGCGCCCACTCGGGCCATGAGCCCCATTTCCCGTGCCAGTTGTTCAAAGGTTTCCAAGTCCCCTGGGGTGAGAGCGGGCAACGACTTGAGCGTGTAGTCACGACCAAGACCTTTGTACTTCGAAGTTCCCAGGCGATGGTAGGGGAGCAACTCCACGCGGGGAGCTGCGGGGAGTTCCAACAACCAGCCGAACATGCGTTGCATGGTGTGCAATTCGAAGTTTACCCCCGGAATCACGGGGATGCGCACCACCAAGTTGGAAAAAACCCCACTGAGCTTGCGGAGGTTTTGCAAGATCAGGCGATTGTCCATACCGGTGTACTGGCGGTGCAGTTCCGGATCGATGTGCTTGAAGTCGAAGAATACCAGGCTTACCCCCGGAGAACCCTTTCCGGTGGGAAGTACCGCTTCAAAGGATTCCCACGGTACCTGTCCGCAGGTTTCGATAGCCACGTCGATGCCTTTTTCCGTGCACAGCGAAAGAACCTGACGCAAGAATTCGGGGTACACAAGAGGTTCGCCCCCGGAAAAGGTGACGCCCCCTCCCGATTGGCGGAAGTAGGGAAGGTCTTTTTCCAGGAGCGTCACCAGCTTCGAAGGGGTGTAGGATTTCCCGGAGATCTTGCGCGCGGAGAAAAAGCATGCTTCCACGCACGCGCCGCAAGAAGTGCAACGCTCCGGGTCGGTGTACATCCCGAAATCCGGGTGCGGAGAAATGGCACCCGAAGGGCAAGCGCGAATACAGCGCCCACAGCCTTTGCATTTCACCGGGTCGTACAGAACCTGCGGACTGGCCAATTGGGACTCGGGGTTGGCACACCACTGGCAATGGAGCGGACAGCCCTTGAGGAAAACAAGCGTTCGAATACCGGGGCCGTCCTTGGTTGCGAAACGTTGGATGTCGAAAACCGTTGCCGGAACCATGGCAGGACTAAATATCGAATTGCACGCGCGCCAGGATATCCTGTTTCACGTCTGGGTCCAGCGGAACGAAGTAGGCACTGTACCCCGATACGCGCACCATCAGGTCGGGGTAGGACTCGGGTTTTTCCAACGCGTCCAAAAGCGTGTCGTTGTTCACCACGTTGAACTGCACCTGTACCCCTTTCTTGGCAAAAAGCACGTCCACCAGATGTTGCACGCGGTCCCGTCCCTCGCGGTGGGTGAGGGTGCTGCGAGACAGCCGCACGTTGAGGATTGCGCCCTTTTGGAACCAGATGTAGGGCATCTTTCCCACGGAGTTCATGACGGCGGTCGGGCCTTCCCGTTCCGCTCCGTTGCTGGGTGAAATACCGTTGTTCAAGGGGTCTTTTGCCTTTCGCCCGTCGGGAGTGGGTCCCACAGCTCGGCCAAACGCAACGCTTCCCGTTACGGGGCTTTGGGAAAGGGAGTAGCAACAAGGAACGGGGCCCTTGCCGTAGCGGGAGTTGTGGAAGTCGTTGTGGTAGGACGAACCGATGAAGTCGGCGATGGCCACCGCCCAACGGTCGGCACGGTCGTCGTCGTTGCCGAAGCGCGGGGTCTTGTTTAGCAGCAGTGCTCGGATCTCCGGGCCGGTGGGGTCGGTGGTTTCGTCCTCGAAGTTGGTTTGCAGTGCGCGGAGCAATTGTGCGGGGGTGAGCAACTTCTTCTCGAAGAGCACGTGTTCAATCGCGGCGATGGCGTCTGCGGCGCTGATGATGCCCGTGGTGGGCCCCCCGTCCGCGGAGTAAATGCTGCCACCTTCGATCAGTGTTTTTCCGCGCTCGATGCAATCGTGCACCAGCGAGGAACGGAAGGCATTTGGGTCCACTTGCTCGTGCAGCGCATCGTTGATATGCTCGGTGATGACTTGCTGGCTCATGTAGTGGTGAAGCTGTTCCTTGAACGCCTCGAGGATTTGCTCGGCGCTTTCAAAGGTTTCGAGTGTGCCCGGCGTTTGGAACAGCTGCTTACCCGTGGCGGGATCTTTCCCGCCGTTGAGCGTGAGTTCCAGCACCTTGAGCACGTTAAGCCATGGTCCCTTTGCGGCGAAGTCCCACTTCCCGGGAATGTGCGCCTCGATGCATCCCACGGGTGCCCAGTTGTACAAGTCCTCTTTGGCGATACCCATGTTTTCGAGTATTTCCATGAACGCCACGTCGTTGTAGAACGCGGGCTGGCCTCCCTGGTGGTCTTGCACCGCTTTCAGTGCCTTGTCCAGGAACGCCCTGTCGGTCTTGGGGTGTACCTTGAGCGAAACCGACGGGGTGAACAGCTTGAGGTCACCGCAGGCTTCCACCACCAGGTGGGACACCTCGTTCACCGCATCTTCGCCGTCCGCGTCGATACCCCCAACGGCAAGGTTGATGGCCATGTGGTAGCCCGTGAACATGGAAGTATCCGGCCAGGAACGGAGCTTGTTGATTTCGTTGGTTTTGATCATGAACGCTTCCACGAGTTCCAGGGCCTTGTCCCGGGTAATCCGCCCGCGCTTGATATCTTCGCGGTAGAAGGGATACAGGTACTGGTCGAAACGCCCGAGAGAGATGGCATGGCCGTTTGCTTCCAGGTGCAGCGCAAGCAGGATGACCCAGGTGGATTGTAACGCTTCCCAGAATGTCTGGGCTCCACGAGCGGGGACGTTGCGGCAGTTGGAAGCGATGAGGAGTAACTCGCGCTTGCGATCCGGGTCAGTGACCTGCTGTGCCAACTGCTGGCAATGCTCGGCCAATCGCTGGGAAAAGCGTATCACCGCTTGGTTGGAAAGGATGGCTGCCTCGAGGAACCATTTCTTGCGGATGGCACCTGGTTGGGTCAGATCAAGGCTGTCCAGTTCCTTACGTGATTTTTCGATGACCCCTTCCAAACCCTCGGCCAACACCCAGTCGAAATCGGGAATGATATTGCCCAATCCCGCGGCGGATACCCAGGTATCGTCGATTACACCCAGGTCCCATGCGAGGTTGATTTCCTCGGGGAGTTGCTCGCGAAGATTTTCGTACACCGTCTTTCCCTTCCAGTACTCGATGAGTTCAAGGATTTCTTGTTTCGTTTCTTGCGTGTAGCGAAACGGGTCCGCGGGGCGCTGGTTGAAGTCGTAGGGATCTCCCTCGAACTCCTGTACCAACCATTCCCAGGAATACTCCGGGTAGATGGGCGATGAGCGGGGCTTGCTTGCCTGGTTTCCCACGATGATTTCGTCGTCTCCCACAAACAGGCTCACCTGGTCGAGAACGTCGTAGAAGGCCTGGGCGCGGCGCAAGATAATGGGCTTTCCCTCGGTATCCTGCATGGAACGGGTGAAAAAGCGGGCCCGCTCTGGGCAAATTTCCGGGCGGATCTCGAAAAACTCCTGGCGTAACCTCTTGATTCGGTCGTTCACGTGTTTCACCTCCGCTGTGCGCTTTTATTTTGCAACGATTACTTTCTTGATTTCGTCGTGGGGAAGCCCTTCCACTTCCCTATCGACGATCATGGTTTGGATTTCTTCCATGCGTGCGAACGGGAAAGGAGAAGTTATTCCGATCTTGGAATGATCCACGAGCAAGAAGTTCTGCTCGGAGTTTTCCAACATGATGCGTTTCACACTGGCAGAAAACGGGCTAAGCTCGTAGGTGCCAACGTGCTGCCGGAAAGCACGGCAGGAAAAGAAGAACTTGTTGGCGTACATCTGGCGCAGCATGCTCTCCGCGCGGGGGCCAATCAACGAGTTGAACTCGTATAGAAGGCTTCCCCCCGTGGATTCCACCGTAAAGCGCTGCGCCTGGGAAAGCGCGAGCAGTGTGTGTACCGCGTTGGTGATGATGTGCAGGTTGGAAAAATGCGCCACGAGGGTTTCTGCGAGCACGTAGCACGTGGTGCTTTCGTCCAAGAACAGCACGTCCCCCTCTTGCACGAAAGCAAGGGCCGCCTGTGCAAGCTTCTGCTTTTCGGTGCGGTTGGTGGATAGCCTTCGTGAGAAACGCGAATCCTGGCCCGGGGAAGCTTCCACTTTTTGCACGAAACCGTAGCCATTGACCAGCGTGCCAGACTCCTGCAGCTGCTTCAAGTCCCGGCGAATGGTGACCAGGGATACCCCAAGCCGATGCGCAAGCTCGTCGGTGGGGATGGAATGCTCCACCTGCAAAAGGTCCAGTATGGCCTGTAAACGGTCCGCTCGAGTGGTTCGTGGCATGCATTTCCCTCCCGTTTGCTGGGTTTCTTCCCACACGAATTATACCTGATTCCCCAAGAAGAATCCCCGGGAAAAACCCTCCAGGGGTATGATAACATATTGTCTTTTCGTTTGTCTCACTCCAAAATTGGCGGAAATTGTTGATTATTTCTGATCAAAAGCAATTACCTTCGAATTGCTTTTTATTCCTGATTTTGTTAGCAATGGTATTTTCTGGTACACTCGAAAAGTCAACTCCAATGATTAAATCCTATCAGAAAAGTATAACAAGTCATCAATTGAATCCTTTGAACGAGCGGAGGGAACGGATGCAGGCCAGCACGGTGTTGCGCATGGAAGGGATTTGCAAGGAATTCCCCGGGGTGAGGGCCCTGGACAACGTGAACTTCGACCTTTTGGAAGGCGAAGTGCATGTCTTGCTGGGAGAAAATGGCGCGGGCAAGTCCACGCTGATGAAAATCCTTTCCGGTGCCTACAGCCTGGATTCCGGCACGATCCTTTTGGATGGCAAACAAGTGCACATCAAGGATCCCGCGCATGCCATGGAACTGGGCATCGGGACCATTTACCAGGAATTCAACCTTGTTCCCTTTTTCAGTGCCGCGGAAAACATCTTCCTGGGGCGGGAGTTCAAGAACGCCGCGGGCATGGTGGACTGGAGGAAAATGTTTGCCATGGCCCGCAAGGAAATGGAAAACGTGGGGTTAATGGCCAACCCCCGCAAGCGCATCATGAACATGAGCGTGGCGGAAAAGCAGCTGGTGGAAATCGCCAAAGCGCTGTCGTTGCGTTCCCGCATCCTGGTGTTCGACGAACCCACCGCCACGCTTTCGGAGAAAGACGTGGACCATCTTTTCCTGTTGATCGACCAGCTCAAGAAGCAGGGCAAGAGCATCGTGTACATCTCCCATCGCATGGAAGAAATCAAGCGGGTGGGTGACCGCTGCACGGTTCTTCGGGATGGCAAGTACATCGACACCGTGAACGTGAAGGATTCCACCCGCGACGAACTCATCAAGATGGTTGCGGGGAGAAGCGTTGACGTGACACGAAAGACCCTCGGCAATCCCTGCGAGGATGTGGTGCTTGACGTGAAAGGTCTTCGCGCCGTGGAAAAGGTGCACGATGTATCGTTCCAGCTACGTCGTGGGGAAATCCTGGGATTCGCGGGGCTGGTGGGGTCCGGGCGCACGGAAACCATGAAAACGCTGGTGGGGGAGATCCCCCGCGTGGCTGGAGAAGTGTTGCTGGAAGGCAAGAAGGTTTTTTTCAAGCATCCCGCCCGCGCACTGAAGAACGGGCTGGTGTACCTCAGCGAGGATCGCAAAGACGAAGGACTGGTTTTGAAAATGAACGTGCGGCACAACGTTTCACTGGGCAACTTGAAGGAGATCTGTCGACGGGGGCTTCTGAGCTTCAACCGGGAGCGTGTGCTTGCCCGAAAGCAGGTGGAAGCACTTCGCATCAAGTGCCCGGGTGATAGCGCGCGCGCGGAGAACCTGAGCGGGGGGAACCAGCAGAAGGTCATCATCGGTCGTGCACTGTCCTGCAACGCGCGCGTATTCCTGTTCGATGAGCCCACACGTGGCATCGACGTGGGAGCCAAGGAGGAAATTTACAACATCTTGCTGGGGCTTGCTGGGCAAGGCTACGCCATCGTGATGGTTTCCTCGGAACTTCCGGAGATCCTGCGCATTTGCAACCGGGTGGTCGTGATGCGCGAAGGAAACGTCACGGCAATCCTGGAAAACAGCGATCTTTCGCAAGATACCATTTTACATTACGCGATGGGGGAATGAGCGTGCAAACAGTCATCAAGATCTTGAAGAATTACGGCATTTACATCGGCTTCGTCGCCATCGTGGTGATCTTTTCGCTGTCCAGCGAGTACTTCCTGGACATGTACAACCTGATGAACATCCTGGTGCAATCGTCGTTGATCGCCATCATCGCCGTGGGTCAGACCTTCGTGATCCTCACGGGTGGCATTGACCTGAGCGTGGGGTCAACGGTGGCGTTTAGCAGCGTATCGGTAGGGTTGATGCTGGTTTCCGGTGTTCCCATATGGATGGCGGTGATTTTTGGAACGCTCATTGGTGCGGGAGTGGGCATGGTGAACGGTGTTGCCATAGCCTATGGCAAGATCCCGGCGTTCATCGTTACCCTGGGTATGATGAGCATAGCCCGTGGGGCAGCGCTCGCGTTGAATTCGGGTAAGCCGGTGTCGGGTTTGCCCTGGACCTTTGAACGCATCGCCTCCACGGAAATCGCGGGGATTCCCATCTTCGTGTTCTACATGATCGGAATCTACCTGTTGGGATACCTTGTGCTCTACCGGCTGCGGTTGGGACGATACCTGTTTGCCATTGGAGGTAACCGCAAATCCACCCGCCTGGCGGGGATCAACGTCAAGCGCTACGAGACCAGCGCGTACCTGATCAGCGGGTTGCTGGCGGGGCTGGGCGGTGTGTTGCTCACCGCGCGGTTGAACTACGCCACGCCGTTGTCGGGAAATTCGTACGAGTTGGATACCATCGCAGCCACGGTGATCGGAGGAACCAGCCTTGCAGGAGGAGAAGGAAGCCTGGTGGGCACCCTGGTTGGAGCGTTGTTGCTGGGTACGTTGCGTAACGGGTTGACCCTGTTGAACGTGGTGTCGTACTACCAACAGATCATTATCGGAAGCGTCATCATCCTGGCGGTTTTCTACGACCGGATGAGAGCAAATAAAGCCTGATTGGGAGGTGCTTGTGTAATGCGTAAGTTCTTTGTGTTCGTTTTACTGGTAGCAGCAGTGCTGTCACTCGGATTGGCCAAGACCCTGAGGGTGGGATTCATTCCCATGACCCTGAGCAACGAGTATTTTATCACCATGGTGAACGCGGCGCAGCAGGAAGCGGATAAGCTTGGAGTTACCCTGTTGGTGCAAGCTGGGCAACGCCACGGAAGCGCGGAGGAACAGATGCAGATCATGGAAAACATGATCACCCAGCGCGTGGATGCCATCTGTATCGTTCCCTCCAGTTCCCAGGGACTCATCCCCGTTCTGCGCAAGGCAGAAAGGGCAGGAATTCCCGTGATCAACCTGGACACCAGCTTTGATGCCGAGGCCATCAAGGCGGCGGGGCTCAAGCCCATTCCGTTCATCGGAACCGACAACTACTACGGCGCACAGATCGCCGGCTGGTTCGCGCTTTCCCTGCTGGGAGCCGATGGTGAAGTGGCAATCCTCACCGGGATTTCCGGCCAGAAGAACGCTGCAGATCGCCGCAACGGTTTCTACGAAGTGGTTTCCAAGTGGCCCAACATCAAGGTGGTCGCGGAACAAACCGCCAACTGGGAAGTGGAACAGGGCTACAACGTTTCGCAGAACATCATCCAGGCCAACCCCAACCTGGAACTTATCTTCGCCAGCAACGACAACATGGGGCTCGGTGCGCTGCGTGCGGCGCAGGAAGCTGGCAAGGATATCACCGTGATTGGTTACGACGCGATTCCTGCCGCACTCGACGCGGTTGCCAACGGAACGTTTGCGGGAACCATCGCGCAATTCCCCGCGGAAATGGGAATCATGGGCGTGCAAACGGCCGTGAAGCTTTCCAACGGCGAAAGTGTGCCCGAGTACATCCAAACCGGTTCCAAGTTGATTTACATGGCCAACGTGGAATGGTTCCAGGAGTACCTGGCGCAGTTCGAATGATCGCATGAACGATTCTTCCCCCGGCGTTCCCGCCGGGGGATTTCCCCTTTTTTGGAGGTGCACATGAAAGACCTGGTGTTTTCCATCGATTTGGGAACCATGGGTGTGAAATGCTCCCTGGTGGATTTCGAAGCAAAGGTGCACATGGTAGCGTACCGTGAATATCCCATCCTTTCTTCCGTGCCCGGACAGGCCGAGCAGCAGCCTTCCCGCTGGTGGGACGGCATCGTTTCGGCATGCGCGGAGATGGAAGAAAAAAGCCCGGGGATGCTGTCGCGAGTTGCCGCGATCGGCATCTGTGGGCAGATGCACACGCACGTCTACCTGGACCAGAGCGATATGCCCATGGGAAACGCGCTGACCTGGATGGACCAGCGAAGCGAAGGGGTGATCCGCGAGTGGAAACAAGCGGGCGTGGAGAAAGAGCTTTTCGAGGAAACCTGGAACGCACCCACCACAACCTACACCGCGCCCCAAATCATTTGGACCAAGGCGAACCGTCCCGAGGTCTATGCCAAAACGCGAAGCGTCTTGCTGGCAAAAGATTTCGTCAAGTTCCTCCTGACGGGCAACAAGGTCACCGACCCTTCGGATGCTTCCGGAACCGCGCTGTACGATGTTCGAAACAAGCGCTGGTCGTCCCGGGCATTCGAGTTGGCCGGTATTGATCCAAAATGGTTTCCCCCCGTGCAACCCTCTGCCCAAGTGATGGGAAGCCTGACAGCGCAGGCAGCCAAGCAGCTGGGAATGGCGCAAGGCACTCCCGTGGTCAACGGTGGTTCTGACCATGCAGTGGCGGAAATCGGTTCCGGCATGCTTGTTTCCGGGACCGTTTCGTGTATCCTGGGCACGGCAGGAGTGGTTGCGGGGTGCGTGCAAGAACCTGTGAAAGACCGCAAGAAGCGCGTGATGTGTTGGGCCTATCCTTTGGAAGGGTACTGGGACATGCTGGGTGTGACCCAAACCGCTGCGTCCAGCCTTACCTGGTTCCGAAACACTTTCGACCCGAAGGCAGACGAAAAGGTGTTCGAAGACTATTCCCAGCAGGCTGCTACCGTGGAGCCGGGCTCCGAGGGTTTGGTGTTCCTCCCCTACCTCATGGGAGAACGCACCCCGCATTGGAACCCACAGGCCCGCGGGGTTTTCTTCGGCATGCAGATGAAACACACCCGTGCCCATTTCGTCCGTGCGATCATGGAAGGTGTGGCCTTTTCGCTGAAGGAATGCCTGGACGTGATGGTGGAAGGAGGGCTGGAATTCGACAGCCTGTGCCTCATGGGTGGAGGTTCGAAAAGTGAAACCTGGAGCCGGATCCTTGCCGATACGCTGCAGCGCACGGTGAAAACCCTACAAAACGCCGACCCGGGTTCCACGGGGAACCTCGTGCTTTCGTTGCTGGCACTGGGCGAACTGCACGATCCCACGGAGGCGAGCAAGTGGATAGGCTTCGACAAAAGCCAAGCGCCGCATCCCGAACGCTTTGCCCCCTACGAGAAGAATTTTCAAACATACAAGTCCATTTACCGGCAAACCCGCGAGTTCATGGGTGACACGAAGGAGGAACAATGAGCACAAAACCCTTTTGCATGCAAATCTTGAACGCCTGCCACCGGATGGAAGATCGTGGCATGACCGTTGGGACATGGGGAAACATCAGCGTCCGCGTGGATGAAAACCATTTCCTGATTACTCCCAGCGGAATGAGTTACGGTTCCCTTCAAACCCAGGATATGGTGATGATCGATATGCAGGGAAACATCGTGGAGGGAAATCGGAAGCCCAGCATCGAAAACGGGCTGCATCGGGGCGTGTACATGGCGCGGAAGGATGTGGGCGCCGTGATCCACACGCACCCGCAGTTTTCTACGGCTTTTGCCATTGCCCGCAAGGAAATCCCAGCGGTTTCCGAGGAACTGGTGCAAATCATCGGTGAAGGAGTGAAATGTGCCCGATACGCCCTTCCTGGCACGGAAGAGCTTGCCCAGAACGCCGTGGAAGCATTGGGGAATCGCAACGCGGTGCTGGTGGCCAACCACGGCGCGGTTTGCGTGGGAAGCGACCTGGACACCGCCTTCATCGTGGCGGAAGTGCTGGAAAAAGCGGCCCGCACCATCATCTACGCCAACATCGTCGGGGAACCTTTCGTGATCCCCCACGATGATTGCATGGCCATGCAAGACTTCGTGGCCCACAAGTACGGGCAGCGCTAACCCTACTTTTCTTCCGCGTACTTTTCCAGCAAGCAAACCAGGGCTTTCTCGATTTTTAGTGCCTGCGGAACATCCTTGCAGCGATCGTATTCCTCCACCAGGGACACGATCGCCGCGAGGTCATGCGCGGAAAAGCGATCTTTCAACCTGTCAATTTCTGCAAAAAGTGCTTCGCGATTGCTTTCCATTTTCTTCCTTTCTTTTCGGGCCAACACTTCGGTATGACCTTGCTTGGAAACCGTGGA
>DAOPKN010000029.1:0-28176 GCA_035391225.1 Thermotogota bacterium | reverse complement strand
TCCCACGCTATGGGTTTGCTGGGAACGCCGCACCCCAGTGCGGCTCACTGTAGGGGCGTGGCGCGTGGCTGGAGGGGATGGAAACGGTTACCCTAACGCAAGGAGAGGCTCCCTCCCTCGGCTCTACGTTCCGGAAAAGAGCCGCACTGGGGTGCGGCGGTCCCAGGGGTCGGGTTTTTAGGTGGTAAACTTTTGGACTTCTTTTTCCAGGGATTCGGCAAGGGCGCTTAGCTGTCCGGCCGCGGAGCTCACTTGTTGCGCTCCTTGGGATTGCTGGGCGGTTGCCTGCGCTATCTCCCGCACTCTTTGCATGATTTGTTCGATCGAGCGGGAGGAGTGGCTCACCGAGAATGCCATTTGCTCGGATGCACTCCCCTGTTCTTCCGAGGTTGCGCGTAGGTCGTCCACCATGGAAGCGGTTTGGTCGACCATCTGGAGGATCTGTTCGAAGTGGCTCTTGACTTGTGTCGTTCGCGTCTGAATGTCTTGCACGAGTTCCACAGTGTGCGCGGTAACGCGGTTGGATTCCTGGGCTTCGTTGTCGATTTCCCGGAGAATGCCGGCGATGTTGGCGGTGGCTTTCTGGCTTTCCTCCGCGAGTTTGCGAATTTCGTCCGCAACAACCGCGAAGCCTTTTCCTGCCTCTCCCGCCCTGGCTGCCTCGATGGCGGCGTTGAGCGCAAGCAGATTGGTCTGCTCCGCGATGGAGGAGATGGTATCGACGATCTCCCCCACGTTCCGCGCCCCGGTGGCGAGTTTTTTGACCCGCTCGGAAGCCTGGGTGGTTTGCAGTGTGGTTTCGTCGATCTTCTGCGAAACACCCGCAATCATCTGTTCCCCCACGCGTGCTTTTTCCAGTGTTTCCTTGTTCTTTTCCGCCAAGGTGCCCGCGGTGCGGGAAATGCCCTGTGCGCTGAGTGCAACTTCTTCGATTCCCGAGGAAACCTCGTGTACAGAGGAGGAAGTGTCTTCAACGCTTTGCTCCATGGTCTGGGAACCCGCGGAAACTTCCTGTGCCGAGGCGAGTTGCTGTTCTGCGATTGATGCCAGGTGCAGCGAGGAATGCGCTATTTGCGTGGAGGCTTCGAGAATGGCCTTCACCGAATGGCGGAAAGACTCGGCCATTTTGTCCAGGGTTTTGGCCATGTGCCCAATTTCATCGTTTCCGCGAAGCTGGAAGTGGGTATCCAGGTTTCCCTTCTCCATGTTTTCGATGCCCTCGTTGAGCTTTTTGACGCGTCGGGAGATCAACCCTACTCCCACGAAGATGAGCAGCAGCACAAAGATGGCGATGATGATCGAAAAAGCCACCAGGGTGACGGTGACCAGGAAGTTGCTGGTTTCGTTCAATTCCTTGAAGGGGATACTGCCACCGAGAAACCAGGAAGGTGTGTCCGTAATGGGGGTAAGCACCCAAAACGAACGTGCGCCCTGGGGGTCACGGACTTCAAGGGAGGAGGCTTTCCCCTCCTTCAAGATGCGGGAAGCATCTCCAAGCCCTTCGAAACCGGAAGTTCCCGGATTCGTGAGGTTCAGTTTCGCGGAAACCCCTTCGTCGGGAAAAACGGGCACGTTTCCTTCCCCGTCCACCAGGAACGCGAATCCCTGCTCGCCGATCCGGATGGAAGCGATCTTTTCCGAAAGGAAATCCAGTGAAACGAAAGCACCCAGGTACCCCACTTCCTTACCCTGCTCGTTTTGAACCTGGCATCCCATGACGAATACCCTGTTGCCCGACAAGGGGCTGGAAAGGGTGGAGGTCATGCACGCATTCCCTTTGTTGGAGGAGAGGAGTGCGAAGAAAGGTTGGGAGGAAAAATCCACCTCTTTCCCGGAATCCAAGGTGGCCATTCCCTGTGGGGTGGCGAGGAACAGGTTCTCGTACATCCCCGCGGCAAGTTCCGAGGTCTGGGAGAGGCGCTGCACAAACTTGGAGGCATCCCAGGTTTGGAAGGATTTGACATGCGAGAGCGAGGTGAGTTCTCCGCGTATCCCATCCAGCAGCTCTTCGATGGATTGCACAGATGCGTTGAGGATCTCGCTGGAGAGGTCGCGTGTCAGTGAAAGCGAAGCATCACGGGAAATCCACGCGATCACGAATGCGGCACCACCAAACAGAACCAGTGCAATGGGCAGGAAGTACCAGAGTAACCGGGAAAGAATGCTCTTGTTTTTCATTGCGAGTTGTCCTCCTTATTTTAGGAAAAGAAACGCGTGGGGCACGAAAGGATTATAACTCTTTTCTGTTTCTATTGTTACGACTCGTTCTTTCCGAAAAATGTGGATCCCCATCGAAACAGGTAACGGGGGAACCCGGGGAATTATTCAATCAAATAAAATTAGTCAAATAAAAAATTGACAGGATCACACCTTGAACTGTTTGACCCCCTGTTCCATGGTTTCCGAAAGCGTACTGAGTTTCTGGGCGGCGGTGCTCACCTGCCTTGCACCGAGAGCTTGCTGCGCAATTGCCTGGGCCATCTGTGCCACTTGCGAAGAGATTTCCGAAACGGCCTTTGCGGATGTGTCCATGGCGCTGGCCATTTCCTGGGCCGCAGCGCCCTGCTGCTCGGATGTGGCGGTGAGGTTCTCCACCATCTGGGTGGTTTGGTCCACCATTTGCAGGATTTGCTGGAACTGTTTTTCCACTTCAAGGGACCTGGTGTTCACATCTTGCACAATGTGCACGGTTTCTGCACTGGCGCTGTTGGATTGCTCGGCCTGGGTTTCGATCTGGTGGAGGATGGTGGCGATGTTTCCGGTTGCCGATTTGCTTTCCTCTGCCAGTTTTCGAATTTCGTCTGCCACCACGGCGAAGCCCCGCCCTGCTTCCCCTGCTCGTGCGGCTTCAATGGCCGCGTTCAGCGCCAGGAGGTTTGTTTGTTCCGCGATCGAGGAAATGGTGTCGACGATTTCCCCCACGTTTCGGGCTCCGTGGGCAAGTTGTTGTATGCTTTCCGCGGTTTGGGCAGTTTTGTGCGTCGCATCTTCGATTTTGCGCGCCACGTCGGCGATCATCTCTCCGCCATTCTTGGCCCGCGAGAAGGTTAATTCATTCTGGGTGGCAAGATCCTGGGCGGTTTTGGAGATTCCCTGGGCACTTGCCGCCACCTCTTCCACACCGGAAGAGACTTCCTCGATAGCTGCCGACGTGTTCTCGATATTGACTTCCACCTGGCTTGATTGCTCCTGGATCTGCCGGGTGGAAAGCAGTTGTTGGTCAGAGATGGACGCGAGTTCCCCGGAAGAGAGGGAAATTTCTCCCGCAGAAGACTGGATGGTGGAGACCGAGCCGCGCAGCGATTGGGACATCTGCGCGAGCGAGTGGGCCATCTGTGCCAGTTCGTCCCTTCCCCGCAATTCGAAACCGACCGAAAGATCTCCCTCCCCGAACTGTAGGACCCGGGCGGCCAGGTTTTTCAACGGGCGGGAGATCAGTGTGCCCACGAAAAAAGAGAGCGCAACGATAATGGCGGTGATCACCACGAATGCCACCACGGTGACCATCACGATGAAATTGCTTTTTTCGTTGAGCTCCTCCAGTGGAACGGCCGCAGCCAGGGACCAGTTGGGGGTTTCCTCTACCGGTCGGAACACCAGGAACTCCTTTTGGCCGGAAGGAAGGGTGATTTCACCGGTTCCCTGCTTTCCGTTCACCATGGTGCCCCCAGCATCTTCCAAACCCTTGTATCCCTTTTGCGAAGCCCGGAGCACGTTGAGCTGCATCACGATGTTGGCGTCCGGATGTGCCAGGACAAGCCCGGAACCGTCCACGAGGAAGGCGTAGCCCCGCTCACCGAGGACGATCTCGGAGACTTTCTTGCTGATTGCATCGAGGGTAATCGTGGCTCCCAGCAGCCCGATCTTTTTCCCCGAGTCATCGAAGATGGAATAGGCGAGAACGAAGATGGGGTTTCCCGTGATGCGACTCACCAAAGATTCGCTCACGGCGAACTCCTCCCCGCGTTGCATCACCGCCCCGAAGTAGGAGCGATCCCTCAAGTCGAGGATTTGGCCGTCATCGACGTAGGCCGTGCCATCGGGAAGCGCTACGAAAAGCGATTCGTACAAGCCATCGCTGCGCGCAACGATCTCTTGCAAGCCCGGAATGAACCGCTCGGTTTCCAGGGAGCGCACGTCGTTGTCCAGAGAAATGCCCATGAGCTGGTTCTTGATGCCCATTAACCATTCGAAGATGGAATCGGTGGTGGCGGAAACCACTTCTTGCGTGAGGTTCTGGGTAAGTGAATACGTGGTGTTTCTCGAAATAGTCGCGATCAAGAAAGCGGAAAGCACGAACACAACAAGGGAAACCGGAACGAAGAAAAGGAGCAATTTACCGCGCAAACTCTTGGAAAACATCGGATGCAACCCCCTCTTTTTTTTGGTTTGCCCATTTCGCCGTTCTCGTGGCGCACCCGGAGGCGACATACGAAAACGCGAAATGTGCAATTCTAATTATACCAGAAATTCACCCCAAGACAGTACGATGTTATCAGGAGAGTAGCAACTTCCCTGTTATCCAGCTGTTCCACGAACCCGTTGCACTGCTATCCGCCGTATGGCATAGTGGTTTCCACTTTCCACTTCGGGAGGGTTCCCCGCACCGGATGCCCCACGAGCACGGAGAGTGTGCTAAAATACAACCAGGTTCGTATGGCGTTTCGCGGCAAGGGAGGTTTTGGACGTGCGGTGGATTCCCGATTCCACCTGGCTGTTTGCCCAGAAAAGGAAGGTGCTGTGGAGGGCGGGGTACAAGGGGGTAAATCCCTCGCTAACCGCCTTGGAAAGGGTGAAAGTGAACGAGGTTTTCGCGAAAGGATTGCAGGCCGCCCAACCCGTTGTTTTCCTGGAAACGTTCACCGAGCTGGCGGGTTTTCCGCTGCCCGCGGCCTTCCAGGGCATCCGCTCCGTGAGTGCCTTCGTTGCCACGCTGGGGAAGCAGCTGGATGATGCCATCCAAGCGGAAGCGAACGAGGGTCGGCATTTTGAAATGGTGCTACTGGATGCGTGGGGCTCGGAAGCCTTGGAAGCGTTGAACGAGAGGCTGGATGCGCTTCTTCGTGACCGGAGGCCTGGAACCATGCGGTTTTCCCCGGGCTACGGTGACCTTTCTATCTTGGAAAACCGTTTCTACACGCAGCGCCTGGGGGCCAACCTCGTGCGCGTACACGAGCAAACCGGGGTGATGCTCCCCACAAAGAGCACCGTCTGCCTGATCGGCTGGTACGATGATTTTCCGGATCCGCGGGCACTTTTTGCCCACGATCCCCAAGGGAGAGAATATCCATGACACGATCCATCCTCGATGCATTCCGCGAAAAGGGACACTCGCTGTCTTTCGAGATTTACCCGCCGAAACGCAACCATCCCCGGCAGGTTCCGCTGATCCAGCGAACGGTGGATCGCCTGTCGGTTCTACAACCCGATTTCATCAGCGTGACGTTTGGGGCCGGGGGTTCCAACCGGGGATTGGCAGTGGAAATGTCCGAGTACGTGCAATCCCAAGGCGTTCCCGCTTTGGCCCACATCACTTCCGTGGGTTTCACCCGCGCGGACGTGCTACGGATGCTGGATCGGCTGCAACAGGTGCACGTGGAAAACGTGCTGGCCATTCGCGGAGACTTACCGGAAGGGGTTTCCTTTCCCCATGGTGCCTGGTGCGAGTTCCAGTTCGCCAAGGAGTTGATCGGGTTCATCAAGGAGAACAAGGCTTTCTGCGTGGGTGCCGCCGCGTACCCGGAGGGGAATCGCAACTGCCGTGACGTGGAGAGTACCGTGCAGCAAATGCGGGAAAAAATGGAAGCGGGGGCAGATTTCTTCATCACCCAGCTTTTTTTTGATAACCAGGCCTTCTTCCGCTTCATGGATGCGGTGCAGCGCGCGGGGATACATGCCCCGGTGATTCCCGGGATCATGCCCATTTTGAAGGCTGGACAGGTGCGGAAAATCCTGCAGCTTTCCGGTGCCGCGCTCACGGTGGAACTGGAGAGGTTGTTGGAGAAGCATGCGGAGGATGAGCAAGGAATGGAACAGGCAGGCATTGACTTTGCCTCCCAGCAGATCTTGGAGTTGCAGCAGCAAGGCTGGCATTCTTTCCACCTGTACTCCATGAACCATTCCCGCCAAATCCGCGCCATCGTGCAAAATGTATGGGGGGAAGAACGATGAGAACGTCCACTTGGCTCAACGAACTGTCCGAAAGCCCACTGTTGTTGGATGGTTCCTACGGAGCGCAGTTCTTGCTCCGTGGATTTTCCCAACCGGCGGAGGTGCTCAACCTGCAACGTCCCGAGGTGGTAGAGAAACTGCAAAGGGATTACGTGAACGCTGGGGCGGACCTCCTGTTGACCAACACGTTCAGTGCCAACCGTTGGAAACTGCGCGAGATGAAATTGGAAGCCGAAGCGGAAACGATCAATCGAAGGGCTGTGCACATTGCTCGCCAGGCCGCAGGAGATCGGGCGCGCGTTTTGGGCGATCTTTCCTCCACGGGGGTTTTCCCCGCTCCGCTGTCGGAGAGAAGCGTGGACGAACTGGCCGAGGTGTTTCGGGAACAGGCGAAATGGCTCCTGGAAGAAGGTGTGGATGGATTCATCGTGGAGACGATCAGTGACATCAAGGAACTGAAGGCGGCAGTGTGGGGCATTCGCTCGCTTTCTTCCCAGTTGCCGCTGGTGGTCCAAATGACCTTCGAAGAAGATGGGCGGAGCACCACCGGGACATCCGTGGAAGTGTTTGCCCGGATTGCCTCGCAGTTGGAAGTGGACGTGATCGGCATCAACTGCACCTTGGGCCCGGAAAAGATGTTGCCTCTCTTGGAGCGCCTATCCACCCAGACGTTGCTTCCGTTGAGCGTGGAACCCAACGCCGGCAAGCCCGTGTACCAGCGCGGGCAGCTTACCTACTCCCTTTCCCCCGAAGCCTTTGGGTTGTACGTGGAGGATTGGGTTTCCCTTGGCGCGCGCATCATTGGGGGGTGCTGCGGTACCGGTCCGGAACACATCCGGGTTGCCCGCCAGATCTTGTCCCACCTTCCGATGAAGCAGCGAAAACCCCCGCAAAAAAAGCTGGAAGCGGTTTTGTGTTCACGAACCCGCATGGTTCCGGTGCGCCCATTTTGCATGGTGGGTGAAAGGATCAACCCTGCCTCCCAACCCCGGTTTGCGCAGGCAATATCCGAGCGCGACTGGGAGGAGGTGCTTTCGCGGGCGTCTGACCAGGAAGCCGAGGGGGCGCATGTTTTGGACGTGAACCTGGGCGTGGAGAAAGGTCTTTCCGAGGAGCATTTCCAGGAAGTGATCCGTGCCCTGGATGCCGCTGATGCACTGCCCCTTTCCCTGGATATCCAAACGAACCGCCTGCTGGAGGTTGCTTTACGGGAGTATCCCGGTCTTCCCTTGCTGAATTCTGCGCGCGTGACCCCCAAAAGCTTGGAAAACAAGATCGCGTTGCTGAAAAAATACGGGGGCATGCTGGTGTTGCTCGCCATGGACCGCAAGGTTCCGGAAACGTTCCACGAGAGGGTGGCGTTGCTGGAGAAGGGGCTCGCCGTGTTGGAGGAAGCGGGGATCTCCCGGGAAAGGGTGCTTGCAGACCCCCTGATGCTTTCGCTGGGCGCCCGGAACGATCCGGGTGTTCCGTTGGATGTGATCGACAGATTGTTCTCCCAAGGGGTGCAAACCATCGTTGGGCTGTCGAACCTGAGTTTTGGACTTCCCCACCGCGAACGCCTGCATGCGGCCTTCCTTTCCCAGGCAGTCGGGCAAGGTCTGACAGCCGCGATCATGAACCCTGCCGAGCCAATGACACGGCAGGTGCTGCTGGGAAGCCTGCGCCTGTGGGGGGTGGAGTGGGATTCCTCTGAGGTGAGGCTGGACCAGGAAGAAGATCCCGTGGTGCAGGATTTGATTCGCGGGAAGGCGCAAGCATTGCGGGAATGGATGCAACGCAAACTGGCGGAATACGACCCGCTGGAAATTTCCCAAAAACTCCTGGGAAAAGCCATGGAACAGGTAGGGGCGCTGTACGGCAAGGGCAAGATTTTCCTTCCCCAGCTCTTACTCGCCTCGGATACCGCCACCCCGCTGTTCGACGAGCTGAACCGGCTTTCCGGCAAACCCGCGCAATCCAAAGGCAAGGTGGTGTTGGCCACCGTGGAAGGGGACGTGCACGATATCGGCAAGAAAATCGTGGGTACGGTGCTGCGCAGCGGGGGATTTGAGATCGTGGACCTGGGAAAGGATGTGCCTGCCGCGCAAATCGTGGAGAAGGTTCAGCAGGTTTCCCCCGATATCTTGGGATTGTCCGCGATGATGACCACCACCATTGAGCGGGTGGGCGAGGTGACGTCGCTCCTGAAAAAGCAAGGGTGCAATGTGCCGGTGATCGCCGGTGGTGCTTCGATGAACGCAGCTCTTGCGGCGGAAATGGGCTGCACGGGGTATGCTTCCAACGCGGCCATTGCTTTGCAAAGCTGCAACCAGTGGATGGAGCAAGAGAAATGATATAATGGAATACAGGAGGTGGAAAGCATGAGAATCGAACCTCCAGATAACTCGGTCAACCAGAAGAAGAAATCGGGGAAAACCAAGCGCAAGTCGCTCCACGGTTCCGGCAGCGGCCAGACCATCGAAGAGCAATGGGCGGGTTTCGTGGATCTGTTGGGCGAAGTACAGCTGGAAAAGGCGGAGGAGGAAGCCAAGAAGTTTTTGCAAATGGTGCTCTCCTCGGGGAACCGTTTTTCGCGTTCTCCCAGCCACAAGAATTTCCAATCCTACCGCGAGTCCATCCGCCATTTCTTGCAATTCGTGGAAAAGGGTTTGTACCGGATTCGCGAAGATATGGGGTTGGATGCGGAGTTTCCCAAGTTGTACATGGTGGCCGAAGTGGTGGATGAAAAGATGCACCAGATTGCCAACCTGTTGATGAGCAACGAGAAGAATACCCTGAACTTCGCGGGCAAGGTGGAAGAAATCAACGGGCTTCTGCTGGACCTGTACCGGTGAGTGCAATGGAAAGCCGGTTGCCATTTGCCGAAGTGTACCCGGACCTGCTGCATCGTTTTGAATTGCTCCTGCAAAACCGCGAGAGCTTTTCGTTGTGCTTGTGCAGCGGGGCTTCTTCGTTTTCCCGGTTGTTCTTGGAACACGGGATTTGTGCGTTCGAAGGCATACCTTTTTCACAGCTTTTCAACTCCAACGATGTGTTCTGGCACGAGGGGAACCAGGTTCTGAAAATCGATACCGTACGGGAGATGATCCGTTTTTCGGCCTTTTCCAACCAGAAGCTCGCCCATTCGTACCTGGTGATCGAGCGCCTGGATCGGCTGCATTCCATCGCGGAAAACGGGTTGCTCAAGTTGTTGGAAGAACCGCCCGGAAAAACGGTGGTTCTGTGTACCGCGGAATCATTTGAAGCGCTTCTGCCCACGGTGCAAAGTCGGGTGATCCGCATGGATCTCCCCTTCCGCCCGTCCGTCATTCCCGATGCAGGCAAGTGGCCCGCGGAGGTTCGTTGGCTGTTGCAAGCGCACCCCTGGTCTTTCCTGGGCGGAATGGGCGCGGAGGCTTTTTCCACCACGTGTGCCTCTTTTCGGCACATGCAGCTGGCAGAACTCTTTTCGCGCTATTCCGAGCAGGTGGGTACCGGCGAAGAAAGCCTGCAGTTGGACCTGTGTGCCCTTTTCCTGGTGGAACGCCTGGTGCTGCAGCTCATCCGCTTGCATTCGCAAACGCAACCTTCCGGGGCATCGCAGCTTTCCGCGTGGCTGGCGAGCCTTTTGGCGCAATTCGAAATCCATGTCCTTCCCGTGGGGCGCAAGATGGGGTCTGCCTTTTTCCTGCGCTTTTTCCGTGGGTTGTTCCGGGTGTTGCGTCCAATGGTGTTGGACCTTTTCTTGCATGCGTTTTCCCGGGAGTGGGAAGGATTGGCGTATCCCCTGTTGAACAAGGAATGGGTGTTGCATCGCCCTGCGTGGCAGGCTGGTCGCATGGCGGCTCTGCTCCGCTTCTTGCAGAAGGTTGAAAGCCGTGATCCCTTCTTGTTTTCCGCCGAGTTGACCTTTTGCGTGTGGCTGAACAGCCTTAGCGCCCTGGCAGACAAGGGGGAAAAGATGGTGAACCAAGGAGAGTGAGATAACATGACCATTACCGCACGAGTGTACGCGGTGGAGTTCCATCCCGTGGGCAAATTGCATTACTTCTCCCACGAGGGCGAGCTGTCCCCGGGACAGAAAGTTTTGGGCACCAGTTTCTTTGGGCTGGAAGTGGGAACGGTGGTCTGGGGTCCCCGCGAGATGGACCTGGAATCGGAGAAGATCGAAGTCAAGCCGTTGTTACGTCCCCTGAGCGAGGAAGATTTCCAAACAGAAGAACGCAACCGAAAGGACGCACAGCAAGCCTTCGAGGTGTGCAAGCAAAAAATCGTGTCCTTGAAATTACCCATGAAATTGCTGCAAGCCGTGTACATGTTTGACCGCTCCAAGTTGCTGTTCTACTTCAGCGCGGATGGCAGGGTGGATTTCCGGGAACTGGTGAAAGTGCTGGCACACACGTTTCGCATTCGCATTGAACTCCGCCAGGTGGGTGTTCGAGACGAGCTCAAGTTCGTGGGAGCCTTGGGTCTATGCGGGCAACCGGTTTGTTGCAAGCGATTTTTGCGGGAATTCGATACCATCACGTTGCGGGATGCGAAGAAGCAGCAGTTGATGATCAACCCCAGCAAGATCTCTGGGCAGTGCCGGCGGTTGTTGTGCTGCTTGAAGTACGAAGTGGAGGCCTACGAGGAACTTATGAGAGGTATCCCGGGGCAGGGGGCGATCATCGAGTACGAAGACAAAGTGTGCAAGGTATTGAACAGCAACGTTTTCACGCGAATTGTCACGGTGCAAAGTGATTCGGGCCAAACGGTGACCATTCCCTTCAGCCACTTCTTGAAAAAGAAGACGAAGGTACTCAAGGAGATGGAGGAAAATCCCCTCACCAGCGCGGAGGACGAGAGCGAGATGCGGGAGATCACGAAGAAATGAAAGGCAACCCTCCCCGTGCCCGCCACGCAAGCGAGGTTCCCTTCGACCATTACTACTCGGAAAACCCCGCTTCCGAACTGCGCGTGGTTTCCGTGGAGTTGGTACTGAAGAACGGGCTTCGCATGGGGTTCCAATCCCCCAGCGGGGTATTCGCCTTCGGAAAAGTGGATCGAGCCGCAAAGGTGTTGGTGGAAAATGCCCGCATCCGGGGGAAGGAACTGCTTGACCTGGGTTGTGGCTTTGGTATGGTGGGATTGGCACTCAAGAAGCAGAATCCCTCCCTGCAATTGTCCATGAGCGACGTGAACCAGCGCGCGGTTCGCTTTGCCAAGGTGAATGCCCAGCAGTACAACCTGGTTGCGCGGGTTCGCCAGGGGGATGGATTTGCACCCTGGACCGGAGAGGAATTCGACATGATTTTGTGCAATCCCCCCATGGCTGCGGGAAAGAGGGTATGGATGGAGTGGATTTCCCAGGCCCCCGGGTTTTTGCGTGCGGGGGGGTCGTTGCAGGTGGTGGCGTTTCACAACAAGGGAGGGGAATCGGCCTGCCGGCATATGGAGCGCGTGTTTGGGAACGTGCAAACCCTTGTGAAATCAGGGGGGATACGGGTGTACTGTTCGCGGAAAGGTGTTTTCCCCGATGAAGAGGAATAGAGTCGGCCAAGTGGTGCTGGTTAGCCTGCTGGTCGTGGTTGTGGCCTCGGTATCCTTTTGGTTCCTGCAGTTGCGCCGAACGCTTGACGTGGTTTTCCTGTACGAAGATGGCTTGGATTCCAACATTTCCCAGGCCAAATCCATGGCGTTCCAGGTGCTTTCCGAGGAACTGGAGACGCGCGGGTTGCGCGGACGTTTCCTGGTGCGTTCGTTTGAGCGTAACGACCAACTGGGTGGCATCATGGGGGAGTTCGCGGATAAGAAGAACATCGACCTTTTCGTGTTCTGGGTCAGTTCCACCCAGATGTGGCAGATCCTCTCGCTGTACGACCATGTGCCCAGCTTGTTCTTCTCCGTGGGAAGTACCAACCCCGCGCTCAATGAGCTTTCCGAGCATTACTTCAACGCTGTTCCCTCGGACGAAATCATGCTCCGGGCCTTGCAATCCTTCCTGGATAGCCGTGCCTCCAAGCGCACTCTCTTGGTGACAGAGGAAACCAACCCGGTGTTTTCCGACTTCTTCGTGAACCATTTCCAAGCTTCGGATCGCATCGTGGACACGTACGTGCTGCAGGCTTCCGGAACCGATGTCTCGTTGGATGGTCTGGCCGCCAAAGTGTCCTCCTTTTCCCCGGACCTTCTGTACCTCCTTTTGCCCGGTTCCCTAAGCATAAAGGTGATAAACGGTCTGATCGGGTACCCCCGGGAAAAGATCTTGCTTTCGGACTGGTCTACCTTGCCGGAAATCGTTTCTTTCTGCGGTGCAAACAGCTACGGCGTGCAAGGGGTTTCGTACGTTCCGTTGTTTTCCTGGCCCATCGCGCATTCCTCGATCTACGCGACACTTCCCTTACTTGGGGAGGTAGCGCACTATTTCTCGAAGCACAATTCGCTGGATGGCTTCGTGGAAACCTTGGAGGAAGCATCGTTCGAGCATGAGCTGGGATTGTTTCGATACAGGGAGGGGCGAAACCTTTCCGCGGTGTATTTCGTGCAGATCTCCCCGGATGGTTTCCATACTTTCGCGCAGTTTGACCCCGTGAAAGGGGAACTGGAGGTGTACCATGGCAGCCCTTGACGCACCTTCTGCTCGAACGATGGCGGGCCTTTTCTGGCTCTGGATCCTTTTTTTCGTGATTTTCTTGGTGCTTTTTGGCTTCCATACCTCCCAGGCTTTTTTCCGGGATTTCAATGAACGGGTGCAAGCCCATGCCCAAGTACTCCAAAGCCAGTTTGAATTGTTGGCAACCAACCTGGTGCAAGAGCCCGAGCTTTTCCAGAGAGTGGTCGTCGTGGATGCTGCGGGAAGGCTGATACGGCAACAAGGTTTGGCAATCGAGGGCTTGGGGGATTACCCTGTTCGATTTTTGGCCGAAATCCCCGAACTGGGGGATTTTTCCGTTTCTTCTTTCTTCCATGACCCGCTTTTGGGGAAAAAAGTGTTACTGGTTTCCCTGCATGCACCGGAAGGCTTCTTCTTTGGGACCATCGACGTGCCCGCGTTGCTTTCTTTTTTTCACCAGCACGGCTTGGGGGAATTCCGCGGCTTTCTCTTTGACCGCTTTGACTTCGGGCTGTTTTTCGATTCGGAGCAATTCCAGGAGATGGATTACTTCCATTCGGAGAGGGTTTCTTGGATCTCCAAGAGCATCGTTTTTTTCCAAGGCAATTTCTTTTTCTTTTCCCGCTTTTCCGAGTTCGATTCCCTCCCCTATTTTCGGTTGGTAGAAATTGTTCCCGCCAACGAGGTGCTTTCCGGCACGTTGCTCCCCGTTTTGGTGCCCCTTCCCTTGGGAATCTTGTTGATTTTCCTGTTTCGATGGAAGATGGACCGGTTGTTCGCCCAACGATCCCGGGAATTTCGATGGGTGACGGATTCCTTGGAGATGGAAAGACTTCTTCCCTTTCCGGAGACCGTGGACGATGAGGCAAAAGAACTCGTGGAGGGTCTCTCCGTTTTCGTGGAAAAGGCCAACGAGAGGGGACAAGACGTGGAGCGGCTGGTGCAAAAGGTATCGGTGCTCAACGAGAACCTGTTGAACCAAGCACGGCAAGTCACCGCGGTGAACCAGTTCCTGCAACGCTTGGCCGTGTTCAACCAGTACACGCTGTCAACCGCTCTGAACACCGTGTGCAAGATCATGCTGGATCGGGAAACGCTTTTCGAAGAGTGCAACGTTCTTCTCGGCTACGAGATCGTTTTCTCCATGCACGGGGTGATCTTGAATCCTTCCGATTGCGAGAAGTTCACCATCGAACACGGACGGTTTTCCGTGAGCTTGCTCCTCAAACCACTCCCTTCCGCCATGGAAAGGGACCTGGTGCAGAGAAGGGAACTGCTGCGCACCAGTTTGTACACCGTTCTGGTTCTGTACAGCTTGAAACTCGAAAACCACTTTGACAGGGAGACCGGACTACTGGCCTTCCCCTTTTTCTCCGACCTGGCTTCGCGCGAAATGGAACGGGTATGGAGGTACGGTTTCAAGTCGGTGCTGGGTGTGGCGCGTTTTTCCGGGTTGCAGGAATTTGAAGAGCGCTACGGGGGGAACCAGGTGCACCGCTTGCTGCAGCACTTGGGGCAAGTTGTGCTCGAAAACACGCGCAACACGGATCTTTTTGCCCGCTATTCGGTGGATCATTTCTTGTTCTTCTTCCTGGAAATGGAGGGGGCAGCGGCGCAAAAAAAAATGGAAAGGCTTTTTGAAACGTTCCAAGATACCTTTCCATTCTCCGAAGAGAAAATACCCATAGGAATTGAATATGGTCTTTGTGAGATCCATGAAAAAAGGGGTTCCTTGGTGGACATGATCCGGGAGGCCATGGCAAACTTCCCGGAACTTGAGCACTAAACGTTGAGAAGGCGATTGAGCTTGGAACGGTCGAAACCTACCACGATCTGGTTCCCGACCTCGATCACAGGCACGCCCATTTGCTTGCTTTTCTTGACCATCATGTCTGCGGCACGTTGATCCTTGGAAACATCGTATTCCTTGAAGGGAATACCCCGTTCGCGGAAGAAGCGTTTTGCCGAAGTACAGTGTGGACAACTGGGGGTAGTGTAAACCACGATTTTGGTGTGCATGCTTGTAGCCTCCAGGAATCAATGTATTTGTGGTAGAATAACATACCCCGAGGGGGTATGTCAACCCCTCGGAGATACAGGTGGGAATCACATGGTGTATGGAGTTTCGCAAGTCCTGGACATGATCCAGGATGCGTTCCGAGAACATCCCGTGCTGGGAACGCGTGTGACGGTGCGCGGAGAGGTTTCCGGCTTCAAGATTATCCGGGGCCATGCCTACTTTTCGTTGAAAGATGAAACCGGGCTTCTGCGCTGCGTGTTTTTTTCCATTCGCAACGCGTTGCGCTTCCAAGACATCCTGGGGTCCGAGGAGACCCTTTCGGATGGTGTACTCTTGGATGCCACGGGGCAGGTAAGCTTGTACCCGAAAAACGGGGATGTGCAACTGTACGTCAAGAAAATGGAGGTAGTATCCAAGGAAGGCTTCCTGCAAGCCCGCTTTGAGAAGCTGAAGAGAATGCTCGTGGAGCAGGGGGTGATTCCCCGGCCCGAAGCGCACAGAAGGGCGCTTCCCCTCCTCCCCTCGAAGATCGCGGTAGTTGCCTCGCGTTCCTCGGCCGCGTTCCAGGACATACTTCGCACGCTCCAAATCCGGTACCCATCCATCCAAGTGTTGCTGTTCCACACCGGCGTCCAGGGGGAAAGGGCAACCCCGGAAATCGTACGCGCGTTGGACATGGCCGGTGAAAGTGACGCCCAGCTGGTTCTGTTGGCGCGGGGAGGCGGTTCGCTGGAGGATTTGTGGAACTTCAACGAGGAAAGCGTGGTGCGGGCGGTGCGGCGTTGCGCGCTTCCGGTCGTGGTGGGTGTTGGCCACGAGGTGGATCACACGTTGAGCGAGTACGCGGGTGATGTCTCAGCTTCTACCCCCACTGCGGCGGCAATGGCTGCTGTTCCCTCGTTGAAAGAGATCATGGCGGCCCGCGGGCAAAAAATGCTGCACGTTTCCCGGGTACTCAAGAACCGCCTGGAGGTGCTGGCGCAAAGGGGAGTATCCACCGAAAGGGGATTGCAGTACCACCGGCCCGAAGCGCTTTTGGATCGAAGAAGAGAGGAGCTGGAAAGGAAGATGGATAGGGTGGAGGCTCTTCTTTCGCGCAAGATGCAGCTGAAGCACGCTGCCCTTTCCCGTCTGTTTGAGCGAATGCTGGCGTTGCAGCTTCCCGCCAAACTGGAGCTTCGGATGCAGCTGTTGCAATCCCGCTGGAGGCACCTGCAAGATTTGAACCCCGCGCAGGTCTTGAAACGCGGCTTTTGCTGGGTGGAATCTGAAGGGAGGATTATCCCTTCGGTGCAGGGGATACCCCCACACGGGGAAATTTCCCTGGTAATGCGGGATGGCAGGGTTTTTGCGCAAGTGGAAAAGGTGGAACAAAAAAGCCAGTGAGGAGGAAGGAAGAGCATGGTACCGAAAAGCGCTGCGAAGAGCGGTGGGGACAAGACCCCTTCCATAGAAGAGTTGTTTGCGCAGATCGACGAACTTGTCCATTCGCTGGAAAACGAGCAAACCCCTCTCGAGCAAATGGTGGGACAGTTTTCCAAGGCGGTGGAACTGTATGCACAGGCAAAGAAGCAGTTGGAACATGCACGGGTGCAAGTGGAAGATATCCTCGCACGCTTGAACCAGCAAGGAGATGAAACGGGTGCCGATACTCCAGCAGTGGATGCATGAACCGGATATGATCCGGAGGGTGAAAGGGGCCACGATTTCCGAGTTGGAAGAGGTTTCCCAGGAGATCCGAGAGCTCTTTTTGCAGGTGATCCAGCAGAACGGCGGGCACCTTGCTTCCAATATGGGTGTTGTGGAGCTTACGCTTGCACTGTACCGCGTCTTTGATTTCCCGGATCCGGACGTTCTGGTTTGGGATACGGGGCACCAGTGCTACACGCACAAGATCTTGACCGGGCGGGCGAAGGACTTTTCCACCCTCCGTACCCTGGGAGGTATCAGTGGTTTCACCCGTAGGGAGGAAAGCCGCTACGATTCTTTTGGCGCGGGGCACGTGGGGACTTCCATCGCCGCCGCCCTGGGCGTGGAACAAGCCCAGCGCCTGCAGAAGAAGCGGGGGAACGTCATCGCGGTGATTGGAGACGGTGCGCTGACGTCGGGGAGTGCACTGGAAGCACTCAACCAAGCATCAAACTTGAAAAGCCAACTACGTGTGATCGTGAACGACAACGGCATGTCGATTTCGGAGAACGTGGGTTCCCTTGCGCGCAGTTTCTCCCTGCTGCGAACCAACCCTTCCTACACCGGGTTGAAAAAGGGGATCAAGGGATTGTTGCTCCATGCCCACCTGGAAACGCTGGAAAACACCCTGGAGAAATTCCGGGATGGCGTGCGTAGCACCCTTTTGCCGCAGAGCATCTTCGAGGGGATGGGGTTCAAGTACATTGGCCCCGTTGATGGTCACGACCTGGACCTGCTTACCCGGATTTTCGAGAACTTGAAAAGGGATTTCGAGAAACCCGTGGTGGTGCACGTGCACACGAAGAAGGGAAAGGGCCCCGACTGGGTGGAAAAGGCGCCCCAGAAGTACCACGGTATCGGGCCACGCGTGGTACCGCAGACCCAACCCTCTGTTGCCACTCCATCGGTGCGGGTTTCTTTCAGCGAGGTGCTCGGGGAGACGTTGTGCGAACTGGCAGCAGACGATCCGCGCCTGGTGGTGCTTACGGCGGCGATGGAGCATGGGACCGGGCTGGTTCGTTTTCGGGAGAAGTTCCCCGATCGCTTTTTTGATTTGGGCATTACCGAACCATTTTGCACCACCTTTGCTGGAGCGCTTGCCACCCAGGGGTTGCACCCGGTGTTTGGGGTGTACTCCACTTTCCAGCAGCGTGCCTACGACCAATTGATCCACGATGTGGCGCTGCAGAGGTTGCCGGTGGTTTTTTGCCTGGACAGGGCAGGGATCGTGGGAGAAGATGGTCCCACGCATCATGGTGCTTTTGACCTGGCGTACAGCCTATCCATTCCGGGTGCACATGTTTTTGCCCCTTTCGACCTGGTGGACTTTGCCCGGATCTTGCGTTTCCACGGGGAAAATTGGCCCGAACAGGGCCCCGTTTTCATCCGGTATCCCCGGATCACCCAAAACCTTCCCCCGGATTGGAGCGAGCAGCTCTTTTGCCAACCCGTTGCCAAATCCGAGACCTTCCTAACGTATGAACATCCGCCCCTTTCGGAAGCTCCCCGCCATTTCCTGGTTGCGGTGGGAACCATGCTCGCGGTTGCTCGGCAAGCTGCCAGCCACTTCCCGTTTCCGGTGGGTGTTATTGGGATCGATCGGGTGAAACCCCTTGCACTGGAACCGCTTCTGCGCTTTTTTCCACCCCAGCAACCGGTTTGCCTTGCCTTCCTGGAAGAGGGGATGGTGACCGGTGGTGTGGGTGCGGAGTTGCTGCGCCAATGCATGCAACGCGCACCGGGAATGCTGCAAGATTTCGTTTGCCTGGGGATTCCCGATGTTTTCGTGGAACATGGCGAGCGCAAAAGGTTGTTGGAAAAGTACGGGTTGGATGTAGCGAGCGTGGTTCGCCATTTGCGCTCCCGCTGGGAAGTCGAGGAGAAGGAGGAGAATCTTGTACAACACATTGATTTGCGACGTGGACGGAACCCTGATTAACGACGATTTGCAACTGGATCGGCAAACGCGGGAGGCTTTACTTCGCGTGCAGCACAAGGGAATCCGCGTTCTTTTTTGTTCGGGACGAATGTACGGTTCTCTCAAAAGGTTCCTGTTGCGCGAATTTGGGCAGATGTTTCCCTGCATTTCCTACAACGGGGCCATGATCCATTTCTCCCAAAGCCCCGTACCATCCCGGCATTGGAGAGTGCAACCCGAGGTTGCATTGGACGTGGTTTCCTTCCTGGAGAAAAGGGGGGCGCACGTGCACCTGTACGTCAACGACGAGATCGTTACGCGGCAAGACAACCGTTGGGTTCGGGCGTATTCGGTGCATTCGGGGATGCCCTACCGCGTGGTGCGGGATTTCTCCGCCTGGATGCAAAAACAGAACAGTGGGCCAACCAAGTTGCTGGCGATTTCTTCTCCCCCTCACGTGCAACAGCTTTTGCTCGAAGCCCAGGAAAGGTTTTCCGGCGTTCTAAACGTGTTCACCTCTTTTTCCACCTACCTGGATTTCGTACCGCCGGGGATTCACAAGGGGAGTGGCGTGGAAGAAATGGCGAAAGGATTGGGCTTTTTGCTGGCCCAGGCCATCATGGTGGGTGACCAGCAGAACGACACCTTTGCCTTCGAGAAGGTGGGGATGCCGGTAGCGGTCGGAAACGCGGATCCGGAGGTGCAAAAGGCAGCCCGGTACGTCGCGCCCGATAACAACCATAGGGGAGTGCACCATGTGTTGGAAAAGTTTTTCCCGCAGCTGCTGTAAACCGCTTCTTCTTCTGCTTCTTTGGTTTCTCTCCTGCCTGGGTAGTGGCTTCGGGCAGCAAATGCTTGTGTTTCCCCTGCAGGATGGTTCCGAATTCCGATTGGCCTGCGTCCGCTTCGAAGAGGTGTTGGAAGGTGTGACCCCCTTCGTTTTGGGGAGTGTTTCCGCGAGCACGGATGTGGTGGAGTTTGGGAAGCTGCTCGCATTGCACGCCTTTGAAGCCGGAGCGGATGGAGTGTGCATTGGTATACCGCTGTGCCTGGAACAAAACGATCCCAACTGGCAGCAGCGCCTTGCCCGCTCTCCCTACTTGGCCGCAGATTCGTTGTACAAGGTTGCCATGGGGGTACTCCAAATGGGGATGTACCCGGTGCTGGATGCGCGCGCGGGATGGGATGCCGTGATCCTGGGAGCGTTGGAGCAAAGGGGGCATTTCCCTGCGTTGCTTGTTTCGGTGGGGGAGCAGGGATGGTCCGAACTGCAACGCATGGGGCGTACCGTACTACGGGAAGATGGAACCATGCTTTCGCGCGAAGGCAACCTTTTTCGCCTGGATTGGAAAGGCATGGCAACGGTAAGGCCTCCGCAAGAGTTGCGCTTGGAGCTCCTGCGAAATGCATGTGTTTTGCTCAAGCGCGGAAGTCCGGTGAACGATGTGGTGTTTTTCGATGCGCACGAGGGTTTGGAGGATCTTCCCTCGGGCACACGCGAATCCCGCACGGGGATCTTGTGGTGGGGTCCACCTCCCACCGTTTCCCTGGTGAATTTTTTTGCAGTATGCACCGTTCCCACCGATGATCCCGATATCCGGGAGTATGCTTCCGGGGTTTTGAAGGGACTGCAATTCGCTTCCGGGAGGAAAAACTGGTGAATGAAAAGGGTGCCCCCCATTCCAAGGCCATCCGGCTGGATCGTTTCTTGCACGAACAAGGCCTTGGTACGCGCAAGCAGCTGAAGAAATGGATTCGTGGGGGAAGGGTTCAGGTGGAGGGCGAAACGAGAACAGACCCCGCTTTCCCGGTATCACCCGGGTGCCAAGAAGTGCAGTTCGACGGCAACCCGCTTCTCCCCCTTGCGGACATTACGGTAATGCTATTCAAGCCGGCAGGTTTCGTGTGTTCGCGCGCTTCCGAAGGTTCCCATTCCTCGGTATTCGAACTTTTCCCCCCCCTTTACCAGTCAAAACTGGAAATAGCGGGAAGATTGGATGCAGACACTACCGGGCTGTTGCTTCTTTCCAGCGATGGTGCACTGGTGCATCGCATCATTTCCCCGCGCAAGTGCGTGGAAAAGAGGTACCAGGCGACAGTCATTCCTTTTCCATTCAACCGGGTGCAGGAGTTTTTCCAGGGAATGGTGTTGCACCCCGACGAGCATCTTCGCCCCGTTCGGAGTTTCCAGCTATTTCCCGTTTCCTCGGATCTTTGGCAGGTAGAAATTGGCATCGAAGAGGGGAAGTACCACCAGGTGAAACGGATGTTTGCCCACGTGGGGAGCCACGTTGTTTCCCTTCACCGCTTGCAAGTGGGTGGTTTGGCTTTGGATCCGGAGCTTTCCCCCGGAGAATGGAGAGTGTGCGAACCCGGGGAAATCGAACGGATTTTCCTCCCCGCGGATGTGTAACGTTACGGGAGTTGGATGTTCGCCATCCGAAGGGTTTTTTTGAAGCCCCCTTTTTTGTGCTATAATCAAATGCTTTTTTCCACACCTTTATGTTTTGGGAAACATCCTCCGAGAAAAATGGAAAGAGATAGAAGAGCACAGGCATACGATGTATGCCAAAATGTGAAAGGAGGAGTCATTAATGCAGAAAAGAGTTGCGTTGTTCGTTTTCTTCCTGGTTGCCCTCATGTTGGTGAGCTTCGGTCAAGAGGTGGCCGCCACTGCCGTGAAGGGTCCTTTCGTTGACACCATGTACGTCAACACCAGGATGAAAGAAGAAATCGGTCTGAAAGATGCGGCCGAAGGCATTACCGACATTTTCGCATGGGGTGTTTCTGGAAAAACCCTGTACGATCTACCCGCTGCTGACCTCGAAAAGCTGGAAGTGTACAACGTTCCATCCGGTTCCTGGTCACTGAACATCAACAACTACCCTGGTGCCGCTCCTTACCAGGTCGAATTGGCAGACGGAAACATGACCATGAACCCCTGGGCCATCACCGAGGTTCGCTTTGCGCTCAACTTCCTGATCAACAGGAAGTACATCGTGGACGAAATCCTGGGTGGAGCCGGCTTCCCCATGTACACCATGGCCACCACCGGGCAACCCGGGACCTATCGCTACAACCAGCTCGCCGAAGAGTTTGGTTTCACCCCCGAGGGTGACGAAGAAATGGCCATTGCCATGATCACGGAAGCCATGGAAAAAGCAGCTGCGCTTCCCGAAAACCAGGGTCGCTTGGTCATGAAGGACGGATTCTGGCATTTCGACGGCCAACCCGTTCTCACTCGCTTCCTCATCCGCGTGGACGACCCCAACGGCCGCTTGATCGAAGGAAACTACGTTTCTGACCAGATCGAAAAGGCCGGCCTCAAGGTCGAACGCCTCCTCTGGGACCGCGTGAAAGCGGTTACCGCCAGCTACTACGGCGACCCAAAGGATTTCGAGTGGCAAATCTACACCGAAGGCTGGGGCGCAGGTGCCACCCGCCGCTACTGGGAACACATTGTTGCCCAGATGTACGCTCCTTGGTATGGCTACATGCCCGGTGGAGCAGAACCTTCCAACTGGAACCATTCCAGCCCCATGCTCGACGAGTACACCAAGAACGCGTTCTACGGACGATTCGTCACCGTGGAAGAGTACTGGCAAAACGCCCTGGAGGGCCTGCGCATTGGTCTGCAAGAAGGCCTTCGTATCTATGTTTGCGCGCAGGAAGACTTCTACGTGGCCAACAAGGCTGCTTTCAAGAACCGTTTCGCCTACGGAAAGGGTGACGGGCTCAACCAATGGTCCTTCATCACCGCCGACACGTACGACGGCGAACTCACCATCACCGAGTTCTCCGCCATGGGTGGACTGTTCATGTCCGCTTGGGATCCCGTTGGTGCTGATGGTTTCTCCGACACCTACTCCAACCTGATCGCCGAGTCCATGACCGACATCGGTTCTTTCGAAAGCCCCGTTTCTGCCGTGAACACCCCCAACCGCGCGGTATGGGATCCTGCATCCGTTGAAAGCGACGTTGTGCGTGTAGGCGACGAAATCGTTGGCCGCATTCCTGTCCCCGCGGATGCCATCGTGTACAACTGGCAAAATCGCCAGTGGGAACCCGTTGGCGAAGGCGTGACCTCCAAGAGCAAGGCCACCTTCACCTTCCGCTTCAGCAACTACCACAACGGTGCTCCCATGCGCCTCGCCGACCTTTTCTACTACAACGCGTTCATCAAGGAATGGAGCACCCAGAACGGCGATGACGATCCTTGGTACGAAGCAAACTACAGCTCTTCTCTCGTGGACGGAATCGACCTGCTCAAGGGTTGGGTCATCCATGACGATGGCAGCATGACTGCTTACTACGATTACTCCTTCCCCGCTGACCTCGACAGGGTTGCTGCCCGCTGCGCTCCCGACTTCACCGTGACGGCTGCCGGTGCTGGCGTGGGTGTTTCTTGGGACATCATCGAAGCTCTCGCACTGATCGTGGTAGAAGGAAGCGAATCCGGAACCATCTACAGTTTCTCCGCCGATGCCGACAACGAGCTCGACGTGTTGATCCCCGACCACGTTGCGGATATCAAAGCGAAGTTGCAAGAGATGTACGACCGCGGACACGTTCCAGCGTCTATCGCGGACCGCTTAACCGTTGAAGAAGCCAAGGCGACCTACAAGGCGTCTATCGACTTCATCGATGCTTACGGCCATGCCTACATTTCCAACGGTGCTTTCTGGCTGAAGGAATACGATCCTACCTCTAACTTCATGGAACTCGCCGCAAACCGCGATCCTTCTTACCCCTTCAACGGGCAATACTGGGTGGAGAAGTTCGCTGTTCCCACGCTGGAAATCAACAGGGTTACCGTTCCTGCCGTTCTTCCTCGTGGAAACGACCTGGTCGTGAAAGTTGACCTCGCCAAGGTGGTATTCCCCAGCATTACCCAGCAACCTGCGGATGAAGGAACGGTCGTTGTGCGTATCCTGACCGCCGATGGAGAAATTTCCGAATCCGGAAACGTCATCAACACGGGTGAATTCAAGATCGCCATCCCCGGGACGGAAATGAACGAACTGCAACCCGGAACCTACAAGGTCATGGTCGAAGCCAGCCTGCCTGGTGCCCTCACCGTGTCCAAGACCCAGAATATTCTGATCTGGTAATCCTTCGACATACCTTTTTTGAGAACTAACTGCTGAGGATGGTGCCTCATCCAGGGAGGCCTGGGTGGGGCACTATCCCACTTTATAGGGGGACAGGATGTACTGGAAATATCTCTTGAAGCGGGTACTCAACGGAATCATCATATACATCATCTTAATATTCATCTATTCCGCGCTGTTCAACGTGGTACTGGAACAAACGGTGTATGCTCAGATCGAGGAGAGGGTCCGTGCCGAGACCATGGCGCTTTCCGGTCGGAACATGACACCGGAGCAAATCCTCAAGTGGTCCGTGGACCGGAAAGAATACTATTACCGGCAGTACCGCTTGGACCGCACTGTTTTCGAGCGGGTTCTGCTGCGTGCGTTCAACACCCTCACCTTCAACTACGGTATGTCTTCGGGGATCAAGTCTTCTTCGGGAACCCGCGACGTTCGTATCATCGTCACGGAAACCATCCCGCGCACATTGCTGCTCTTCATGACCGCGATGGTGATCGATGTCTTGATTGGCCTGTTACTGGGGATCAAGAAAGCCCAACGCCCCGGGAAACCTCTGGACAAAACGACGTCCATTGCTACCATGGTGGTGTTTGGCATGCCATCCTGGTGGCTGGGCATGCTCATGATCATGTTTTTTGCGTACATCGTGAAACTATTCCCTTCCGGGGGGTTGCACTCCACGCCTCCACCCGAAGGATTCGCTTACTACATCGACACGCTGTACCATCTTGCCTTACCCGTGATTACATTGGTTCTTCTCGGTTTCTGGGGGCGCTCTTACCTGACGCGTAACATCGTGCTGGGTGTCCTCCAGGAGGACTACATCATGTCTGCTCGAGCCCGTGGCATCCCCGAGCGAAAGGTGTTGTACGGGCACGGTATGCGTACCGCCGCCCCTCCCATTGTGACCATGGCCCTTTTGGCGTTGCTTGCATCGGTGAGCGGAAATATCGTTTTCGAAGGCATTTTTAGCTGGCCAGGAATGGGGAACTTGTACTGGATTTCCGTCCAACAAAATGATATCCCGGTGTTGATGGGGAACCTATCGTTAACAACGGGCCTGTACATCAGTGGGCTGGTCATCCTCGACCTTGTATACGGTTTCCTCGATCCTCGGATTAAGGTGGGTGGCAAAGGATGAAGTTTTCGGACGCAAAAGAATCGTTGTTGGATTTTTGGCGCGAGTTTCGCATGGTGAAGTCCGGTCTTTTCGGACTTGTGCTCTTCTTGCTGTTTCTTGCCATCGTGATCTTCGAGCCTTTCATTTTACCCTTTCCGGATGTGAACAAAACCTGGCGAGACATTACCTACTGGGAAGAAAACCCAAAGGGTGCGCCGCCAGTCTGGATAAATTGGTTTTCCGCGAAAAAGAGGCCACTGACCCAGGTGTTCGAGGACCCGAAAAACACCGAGGCGGAAATGGGAAACATGAAGATGGTTTCCACGGTTTTCGAGTACGAGTTGCAGGCCGACTATTCGCCGCAAGACTTGATTTTCAAGGCCCGGGCATCGGGTGAACCCATGTTTATCGTAACGCTCAAGCGCCCGGATGGGGAAGAAGTAACGGTTTTCCAGAACTCCATCAACCTGGGGAACAAGGTAACCGACGTGCGGATCACGCTCAACGGAAACGGGCGCGAGAATGCCATCTACTTTGCTCGCCCCTATGAAAGCGACGAGAATTACGCCGTCATCACCCCAAAGCTGGTGAAGGCCGCTGATGTGGTCTTTTCACAAGCAAAGGAAGGCATCTTCCGCAATCCCGAAACCCTCAAAGGCACGTACGAAATCGTGGTTCAAACCATCCTGCGGTCCGCAAACGACCAGTACATGGAACCCCGTCTCGTGGTTCCCGGGAAAGCTTTTGGGGTTCTGGGAACGGATGCACTGAAACGGGATATCTGGAGTGGGGTTCTCGCCGGCGTGAAATGGGCGCTGCTTATTGGAATCCTGACCGCCGTGGTTTCGGTTTCCATCGGTGTGATTTACGGGGTCATCAGCGCCTACCTGGGCGGATGGAAAGATGGGCTGATGCAGCGTATTTTTGAGATCTTTGTATCGGTGCCCCTCCTTCCCGTGCTGATTGTGATGAGTGCGGTCTTTAAACCGAGTATTTGGACCCTGATCATCATGATGAGCTGTTTCTTCTGGACGGGATCGGTGAAGACGGTACGCAGTATCGCGCTGCAGATCAAGGAAGAGACGTATATTGAAGCTTCCAAGGCGTTGGGAGCCAACAATTTCCGCATCATCTTCAAGCACATGGTTCCCCTACTGATCCCCTATTCATTCGCCTCCATGGCGCTGTACATCCCAGGTGCGATCGTGTACGAGGCAACGATCAGCTTGCTGGGATTGGGTGACGCGACCATCGTGACGTGGGGCCAAATCCTGAGCGATGCCCTTTCTTCCGGAGCTGTGCTCAGTGGCCTCTGGTGGTGGGTCGTTCCCCCCGGGCTTTCCATTGCCTTCATGGGGATGGCGTTCGCGTTCATCGGCTTTGCCATGGACAAAATCTTGCACCCCAAGCTGAGGACGAGGTAAGGCTATGGCAAAGAAAACAGACAAGAAAGTGTTGGAAGTCAACAATCTCAAGTTGTTCTACTACACCTCCATGGGTCCTGTAAAAGCGGTTGATGATATCAGTTTCTTCCTGCGGGAAGGAGAAACGCTGGGGCTGGTGGGGGAGTCGGGATGTGGAAAAACCACGACCGGAACGGCACTGCTCAAAATGCCCTCTCCTCCAGGAGAAATCGTGGGTGGGCAAATCATCTTGGATGGGCAAGACATCGTACCCCTTTCGGAGAGCCAGATCCGCAAGAATATACGTTGGGAGAAAATTTCCATGGTTTTCCAGGGAGCGATGAACTGCCTGACCCCGGTGTACACGATCGGGAAGTTAATGATGGAAACCCTCCAGGAACACCGCCAGATGGACAAGGCCGAGGCACTGCAACGCATGAAGAAGTACCTCAACCTGGTGGGTCTTTCGGAGGATGTTCTCGGGCGCTACCCCCACGAACTATCGGGAGGGATGAAACAGCGCGTGGTCATCGCGACGGGTCTGTTCCTGGAACCCCGTGTGGTGATTTGCGACGAACCTACAACCGCCTTGGACGTGGTGGTGCAGGCGCAAATCATCAACCTGCTCAAGGAACTCAAGGAAAAGCTCAACCTTTCCTTCATCTTCATCACGCATGACCTGGCCACCGAGGCGGAAGTATCGGATCGTATCCAGATCATGTACGCGGGAAAGATCGCCGAAATCGGCACCAACGAGCAGATTTACGGCGCACAGGGACCTGCACATCCCTACACGCGGCGCTTGCTGCAAGCCACACCCCGCCTGCACGAGAAGGTGGAGGAACTGGCATTCATTCCCGGGACTCCCCCCGACTTGCTCGATCCTCCCCCGGGGTGCAAGTTCCACTTGCGCTGTGACCAGGTAATCGATCGCTGCAAGACAGAAGAACCTCCCCTGATCGAAATCGAACCCGACCACTTTGTTTCCTGCTGGAGGTGTTTCAACAATGGATGATTTGAAAATCGCGGAAGTGGCAAATCCGCTTGATTCCAGCGGGCAAGAGTACCTGGTGGAGGTGGACAACCTCCAGAAGTGGTTCCCCGTTCGCCGAACGCTCAAGCAGTTCTTTGCCGGCGAGCAGAACTACGTGAAAGCCGTGGACGGGGTTACCTTCAAGATTCGTAAAGGGGAGATTTTTGGCCTGGTGGGGGAATCCGGCTGTGGAAAGACCACCACCGGAAAGCTTCTCATGAAGTTGCTTGAGCCCACCGGGGGGAAGATGTTGTTTGGTGGAGAAGATGTCACGCACGTCACCCACCAACGCCTGGAAGAGTACCGCCGTAACGTGCAGATGGTGTTCCAGGATCCCTACGCTTCCATGAATCCGCGCTTCCGGATCCGCGATGTACTGGAGGAACCGTTGATCATCCACCACATCGGCGAAAACCGTGCCGAACGCGAGAAGATGATCGAGAAGGCATTGGCGGAAGTTCGCCTGCAGCCCCCCAGGGAGTTCATGGCCCGCTTCCCGCACATGCTCAGTGGTGGGCAGCGGCAGCGTGCAGCAACCGCACGAAGCCTGATCCTCAATCCCCACCTCATCGTTGCGGACGAACCGGTGTCCATGATCGACTTGTCCACGCGTGCGGAAATCCTGCACATGATGAAAGAGGTACAGCGCGACCTGCAGCTGACGTACCTGTACATCACCCACGACCTTTCCACGGCGCGCTACTTCACCGACACCATCGCGGTGATGTACCTGGGGAAAATCGTGGAAATGGGCGATCCCGATTCTGTGATCGACAACCCCAAGCATCCCTACACCCGGGCGTTGATTGCCGCGGTTTGCGAACCCATTTCGGGTAAGGTCAACCGCATCAAGGAAGTACCCATCAAAGGAGAGGTGCCTTCCGCCCAAAACATACCCCAGGGTTGCCGTTTCCATCCGAGGTGCCCCTATGCCAAGGAAGAGTGCTGGAAGGAAGAGGAGCCGGTTTTGGAGAAGGTGGAGCTTTCCCACGCGGTAGCCTGCCGCCGCTTCCGAGAGATTTAGCAACCCTTTTTGCCGCAAAAAAACCCGGGTACCCGGGTTTTTTTGTTGGGGTTTTTTTGCTTGACGTGCCGGGTGCTCTGTGTTATAATATCCAGCGTTGTGTCGGG
>DAOPKN010000028.1:23463-28983 GCA_035391225.1 Thermotogota bacterium | reverse complement strand
ACTCCACGAACTTCTGGATCTCCACGCGGTATCCATCGGGGTCACGCACGAAAAAGTGGTAGATGTGGAACTTGGGGTTGCGCCGAGGAGGTTCCAGCGGGGGAAAACCCTGCTGCTGCAGCTTGCTGGCCCAGGCATCGACATCCGGGGAAAGCAGCGTGAGGATGGGGTCTTTTGGTCCCTCCGAAGGCACGTGGTCGCAAAACCCAAGCTTTCCCCCACCGGGCACGTCGTAGATGCGGCAGGCCCCCTGGTCCAGGAACAGTTCCAACCCCAGAACATCGTGGTAGAAGTGGTGCGTGGCCAACAGGTCCCGTGCGGGAAAGAAGCAGATGCTTCCCGAAAAACGTGCAAGGGGCCCGTCGGGTTTCTTCCCCACGTACAAAAGGTGCTCCGTGCTGGCCCAAGCCGTGGGATCGGCTCCCACCAGGTCGAACACGTCCATCCACTTCTCGCGCAACTCCCCGCTTAGCTCGTTCCATTGCACCTCGGCTTGTGCCCCTAACGATTCGATGGCGCATACCCTTTGCGTTTCCAGCCCAAGCGATTCCATGAAAGGTTTCACCCCCGACGGGTGGCAGAAGAACGCCTGCGTGAAACCCTCGCTTTCATCCTGGGGATCGTACACCGCCTCCGGGTAGAAGTCCATTAGCCTGTGGTGAAAGGAGGAAATGGCCGCGGGATCGTGCTTGAGCATGTCCACCATCGGGGCGGTGGAGGTGATGAAACTGGCAAAGAACACGCCCCCCGGCTTGAGAAGGGCCATCGCTTGCTCCACGGCTTGCCTGCGATCTTGGGGTGCATGCAAGTGGTACAACGGACCCAGCAGAAGAGCCGCGTCGAAGCTCTCCGACTCCAGCTCCGACGGAAGGTGCAAGGCGTTTGCCTGGAAAAACCCTTCCAGTTCTACCCCAGCCTGGGCCACCTTCTGCCGGGCCAGTTCGATATTCTGGCGCGAAAGGTCGAGCAACGTCACCCGGTGCCCTCGGCGTGTGAGCTCGATGGCGTAGCGCCCCGGTCCCCCGCCGATGTCCGCGATGCGGCTGGCAGGCTGCAGGAACCGCTGCAGGTTGCGCAGTGTCATGTGCAGTTCGAGCGGATGGCGTTCCAATCGCCCCCACTCCAACCCAGGGTCTGCGTCGTAGTACTTTTCGACTTTCTTCAAGAAATCCACTCCACCAGGGCAATGATCAGTTCCTCGGAAACATGCCCAGGGATGGCATACTCGTCGGTGGTATGGAACACCCCCACCTCGGTTTCCAGGAAGAGATGGTTCAACCGGGGGAAGGATTCAAACGTGAAATTCACGTTGTCCACAAGGGCTTGCTTCAGGGGAAGGAAATCCCCCTCCATGGTGGACTGGAAATCTTGCTCTCCCTGCAACACCAGCACCGGGATGGACAGCTTTTCCAGCGTTTCGATCGTGGGGTAACGGTCCCAGTCGTAGTAGTACTCCACGGTGAGCCCGGGTTGCACCACGGTATCCGCGGGAAGCTGGTGGTCCAGCACCGCCTGGAAGAACGCCTTCACCTGTGCAAGCTGCTCGTCGGTGATCCCGGAAACTGGCGCGAAGTACTCGTTTTGGTCCATGCTCACTTGCCCAAACCTCCGCGCGGAAGCCGCCAGCAAGATCAACCGGTCCACGAACTCCGAACGCAGTGCGATCGTGGGTGCAATCGCCCCACCCAGGCTGTGGCCGGCCAGGATGATTTCATTGACCCCTTGAATCGCGGCCGCTTGCTCAAGCACCACCATCGCGTCGCTGAGGTACTCGTCGGCCACGTAGCCGTCTTCGGAAGGCCCCTGCTGCAGCAACTGTTCGCCATGTGCAAACGCGCGCTTATCGTAACGAAGCACGGCGATTCCCTGGCTGGAAAGCCCTTGTGCGATATCCCGGAAGATCTTGTTGGGACCAATGGTGGCATCCCGGTCCGTGGGCCCGGAACCTCCCAGAAGCACAACGAGCGGGAACTCCGAAAGGTTGTTGGGAACGGTGAGGTACGCGTCCAGCAACCACGGTTCCTCCCCAACCTGGATCTCGAGCTCGGTGAACGCCTGGGGATTCACGTACGCCGCTCCCTGGTCAGCGGGGTCTTGCGCGGGGAGTGCCCGGAAACCCGAAACCTGGTTTTGCGCGTTCATCACCACGTGGAAATCCAAGAAACCGTTTTGCCAACGGGTGAGGAAAACCACGTCCACGTACGGATCCTTGTCCTCCTCGCGCAGCGAAACGATTTCCAAGAAATCCCCGTACTGCGCGGAGAGGGAAACGAAGCTTCCCTGCATGGCAGCGGTGCCGAACGCCCCTTTCATCGTGGCATCTTGCAACACCACCGCCGCAGCCCAGTCGTTGTCGAAGTACAACTGCAGGTATTCCTGTGCCGCCGAAACTTGCTCGGCGGAAGCGAAGCCCAACGCACAAAGCAGCGAAACAAGGCCACCAATGATCATGCCACGAAGGCGATTCCTTTTCCCGTATTCGCGTGTCGTTTTTTTCATGCCTTTCCTCCGTTTTCTGCTTCCCCGAAGGGAAAAAGTTCTGTTCCCCCCCATTTTACCACACGCTGCCGGATCAACCGGGCCACTTTTTTCGTCCAGAAAGGCAGAACGAGGCAGGAAAGGAGGGAGAAAAAATGAAAGTATCCATGATCGGCGCTGGTCGCGTTGGCTCGGCCACCGTTTTTGCCCTGGTGCAAAAAGGCTTGGCATCGGAAGTGACCATTATCGACAACAACGAAGCCCTCGCACAAGGAGAAGCCTTAGATATCGCCCATTCCACGCCCTTCTCCCGCAGAACCATCGTAAAAGGGGGCGGGTACGACCTTCTTGACGGCGCAAACATCGTGATCGTGTCCGCGGGAGCAGCCCAAAAACCCGGGGAAAACCGGTTGAACTTGGTTCGGAGAAATGCCCAGATCGTGCGCGACATCGCCACGCAAATCCGCAACCGGGCCCCTGGGGCGATCGTGTTGGTTGTCACCAACCCTGTAGACGTCCTTACCACGGTGATGCTTCATGCCACGGGGTTCGAAAGCACCCGGGTTCTGGGTTCGGGCACGGTACTCGACACCGCCCGGTTGCGCTCGCTGATCGCCGCAAACTGTGGAATTTCCGCTTCCAGCGTGCACGTGTACGTGATCGGCGAGCACGGGGATTCCGAGGTAGCTGCCTGGTCACGCGCCATGATCGGGGGCATCGGCATCCAGTCCTTCTCGGAAAGTTGCCCCGCCAAGCAAAGGTGCCAACCAGGGTGCGACCAGAAACTCCACGCCTTTTTCGAGCAAACCCGGAACGCGGCCTACGAGATCATCTCGCGCAAGGGAGCCACCAACTACGCCATCGCTGCGGCCACGTGCTCCATCGTGGAATCCATCGTGCACGACGAGAAACGCGTTCTCACCGTTTCCGTACCGCTGAGGGACGTGCACGCCGGCTACCCCGCGGTGATCGGCAAAGACGGTGTGGAACGCCAGGTCCCTATCTCCCTGTCCGAAGAGGAAAAAAAGGCGTTCGAGCAGTCACTGGAAATCATCCGGAAAACGCTGCAAGCATTCAATCCACCAGCAGGGGAAGAACCTGCTCCGAAAAGAGCGTGAAACTCCGGGCATCGTCCTGGTAGGGCGTTGCCGTGATAACGACGACAAGGTTCCGTGCGGGGACGATGAGTAAGTCTTGCCCACCCCATCCCAATGCGGCGATGACTTCCAAGCCGTTGGAGGTCGTGATCCACCACTGGTAGCCGTAGGAGGTCTGGGCGTTCACGCGTGCCAGGCGCTGCGTGGACTGTGTCAGCCATTGGGCGGAAACCAGGCTCTCTCCTTCCCAGAATCCACGGTCCAGCACCAGCTGCCCGATTTTCAACAAGTCCCGAGCGCACAACCGCAAACTGTACCCCGTCTGGGTCCACCGTTCGGGTTGCTTGCGGGTGCGTTCCCAGGTGAAGTTTTCAATGCCCAAAGGCTCGAAAAGGAACTGCTGTGCCAGGGTGTCCACGTGCACTCCCGAAACGCCCTGCGCGATAGCCGACAGCAGCGTGGTGAGTCCTCCGTTGTACAAGAACTCGCTCCCCGGTTGCGTTTCCAGGCTTTTCACCAGCAGGTACCCCAACGGATCGGAAGTCGAAGTGAGGCGAATGTAATCGTTCATTGAACTGTTGTACGAAACCTCGTTCTCGTTCCATTCGAATCCCGCGCGCATCGTGAGCACGTCCTGCAGCGAAATTTCCTTCTTTTCGGGCATGGCTTCGAAGAATTTCTGGTATTCCTGGCCCAGCAACTGGTAAATGGGTGTTTGCACGTCGGGCAAAAGCCCCTTGTCGAACAGCACACCCAGCACAAGCGAGGAAACGCTCTTCGTCACCGAGAAAAGCTGTACGAGGTCCTCGCCTTCCAAACCCCGGAAGTATCTTTCAAAAGCCAACTTGCCGTTGCGAACGATGAGCAAGCTTTGGATGGGACCGTACTTTCCCTGCTCCACCTTCTCGCACACCGTGGTGAGCTCCAGGCTGGAGAAACCCGCTTCCTCGGGGGTCGTGGTTTGCCAGCCGTTTCCTGGCTCCGGGGCAGGGAAAAGAACCCCCCCTTCCGATGCTGGAGTGGAAAACATCGATCCAGATGCAAACACACACAATGCCATGCTTAGCCAGAGCAAGACCCCGGTCAGCCGTTTCATCTTCGGTGTTTTCATGGCTTATCCCTCCTTGTCCAACGGGAAAAATTCCCCGAACACCTCGCGTACGTTCTCGAACGCCTCGCGTTCCAACCATTTATCCCAGCCGTTCTTGCGGAAAACCCCCTGCACTTGCTGGGGATAGTTCAACGGGTCCAGGTGCACCCTTGGGGTAACGGGTCGTAAAAGCTTTGCCAGTTTCCACGGGTCCATGGGCAAAACCGGACCCACGAAAACCCCCACATCCAACCCGTTTTCGTTCAACTCCTTCACCAGTTCGATGCGCTTTTCGATGGGCGGTGCCCCGGGTTCCAACACCTTGCGCACGTCCTCGGAGTCCGTGGTAATGGTGATGTTCATCGTGAGATTGTCCATCTTTTTCAGCAGCGGCACGTCCTCCCGAACAAGCAGGGACTTGGTCATCAGGAAGACGGGGAGACGGTTGCGGTAAAGCTGGGTGAGGATGCCCCGCGAGAGCCTGTACTTCCTTTCGATGGGCTGGTAGGGATCGCATGCGGTGGAAAGGAAGAACGTACCCCACTTGGGCCGGGCGAGTTCCTGCTGCAACTTTTGCACGAAGTTGGTGCGTACCCACACGTCGCGTCCCCACTGGCCATTGGTGTACTTGAACGCCCCGATGAAACGGGCGAAACAGTAACGGCAGCCCATTGTGCACCCGATGTACGGGTTTGCGGCAAAGCGTGCCACGGGGATCCCAGACTGGTTTATGGCCTTTTTCACGGTGGTTTCGAACACCATTTCCTTACCCTCCTCCAGGATTTCCAACCTTCCCTTTGCGACGGAAAGGTTCGTAGGGGCAGACCCCCGTGTCTGCCCGCCCTTGCCCCTCGG
>DAOPKN010000028.1:0-23363 GCA_035391225.1 Thermotogota bacterium | reverse complement strand
CGACGGAAAGGTTCGTAGGGGCAGACCCCCGTGTCTGCCCGCCCTTGCCCCTCGGGACCGCAGCATAGCAGGCCGAACCACCACGGGGGGTTCCCAGATAACCCTTGGGCAACCACGGGGGGTTGCCCCTACAGACCCCCTCGGAACCCTTTTCGCGACGGAAAGGTTCGTAGGGGCAGACCCCCGTGTCTGCCCGCCCTTGCCCCTCGGCTGGAAAAAACCTCCCCTTTTTTTCCACACCCTTCCTTTATCATATCACGCTTCCGTGCTATAATTTTCTATCTTAGGTTGGAGGGATCGCATGATGAAATTCTCACCGAGAAAAATCGTTCTTCTCTTTGTTTTCGCACTGATCTGCACGCTTTCATTTTCCGCCCTCATGGCCACCACCGATGACGGTCGCCGCGTGGTTCTGAATTCCAACGGAACATGGGATTGGGTAAACCCCGGGCCAGGACCCACTCCTACCCCATCCAGTGGAATCAACGGCAAGTGGCAGTTTTCCTGGACGCTGGGCATCTTCTCCGAGAACTTCAAGGCCGACTTGTACCTTAACGGCAATACGCTGCAGGTGATCTGGCACGGCACCTTCAAGGACGAGACGTTCTCCGGAAGCATGACCGGAAACAACCAGTACCAGTTCACGGGCCGCTCGTTCTACAGCGGACTGGTCACCATCAAGGCAACGCTGCAGTCCGACGGCACACTGTACGGAACCGTGACTTCCCAGGACAAGCCCAACACGACCGCAACGTTCAAAGCCACGAAGGTGCAGTAAGGTGCGGCGCGCACGGCTTTTCCCGTTCTTCGTACTGCTGGAGCTTGTGCTACTGGCCTCCCCCGTACTGGCGCAACCCGTTGCCGCGATCGAACTGGAAGGGCTCGTGCAACGGTACGTGCAGGCAACGGGGGCAGCCGAGGCATGGCAAGACGTGCGCACCCTTCGCATGGTCGTGGAGCAGCAGAGCTTTGGGAGCGTGCAAACCCTGGAACTCTGGCAAGACCTGCGAACCGGTGCCATGCTGTTGCAGGGTGACATGCCCCCATTGGGACAGGTAACCCTGGCCTTCGACGGCGAAGACTACTGGATGGAAACCGCCTTCTACCGGGGTTACCTCGACGAGAGCGAAGAGCTCGTGCGCCTTCTGCAAGACCCGTCGCTTTCTGCAAGCGACGGGCTTCTTCCCGTGGACCCGGACCAACTGGAAGGACCGGTTTCCACGGCGACCGTCGATGGAAGAACCTTCTACGTGGCGCGCATGAAAAAACAGCCCGGGGAAACCACAACCATGACGTTGTTCTTCGATACCCAAGACTTCTTGGTGAAACGTGCCCAAATCTCGGGTTTCCGCATGATGGGGCTTTCCATCCCCCTGCGCATGGAATTCTCCGATTTCCAAACCGTGGAAGGCTTGTTGCTCCCGATGCGAACCAGCACATCCAGCTGGTTGTTCCGTTCCCAGAGTCACATCCTTGAGCTACAACTCAACCCCAAGCTTCCGAAGGGGTTGTTCGCCTTTTCGGATTCCTCGCCGGAACCGCAACCCTGGCAAGACGAGTTGGCGGAGAGCTACGAGCTGGTGACCGAAAAGATCCTCTCCTCCTTCCCCGACCCCTCCTTCGACCCGGGAAAATGGGAAGAGTTGGTCGCCCAAAACCGATCCGCTGCTCTGGAGTGTACCACCCCCGAGGAGCTTCGCGACGTTCTCAACGAAATGCTTTCCACGTTGGGTGTGTCCCATTGCCAGGTGCTTCCCCCAGGATGGGCCGTTCCCCACCCGGAATACGAGAGCCCTCCGCTTACACTGCGCTGGTTGGAAACTGGGGTGGTGGCGGTTACCGCGGTGGCCCCGGAATTCCCCAGGGAAATGGCGATCCTACCCGGAATGGAGCTCCACGCGCTCAACGGAAAATCGCTGGATGCCGTTCTTTCCGCTTTTCCCGGTTCCCCTGGCTTCCCGCCGCCGGAGCGCGTAAGCGTTCCCAACCGCGTGTACCGTGCCATCCAGGATTCGTTGCGGCAAGAGGGAACGGTGGAACTCTCCTTCCATCTCCCGGACACAACCGTTCACCTCGATCGCCAATCCTTCGCCTTCCGGGGAGCCCCGGAATTCACGTACCGGAAACTGACCCCTTCCACGGGATACATCCTGCTTCCCGGTTTCATGGAAGACATCACCCCGGAATGGGAGAAGGCGCTTGCAGCGTTTTCCGATTGTACCGGTTTGGTCATCGACCTCCGGGCAAACCCGGGTGGACAGATGCTCCTGGCCACCGCGCTGGCCGATTCGCTCCTGGACTCCGAAGCCACGCTGGGCAACCTGGTGTTCCGCTACGAGGACTCGCCCTACACCGTCCCCAACAATAGCTCCGTTCTTTTCCCCGGCAAGGTGGTGCTCTTGGTGGACGCCCTCACCGCCAGCGCCGCCGAATGCTTCGCACTGGGCCTGCAAAAACTCGACCCATCCCGATTCACCATCGTGGGGCAGCGAAGCGCTGGGCTTGCCGTGCTTTCCCGCCTGGAAGAGCTTCCCGACGGTGACCTGCTGCAGTTGCCCGTGGGATTGGTGTTTGGTCCCAACGGGGAGAACATTGAGGGGAACGGTGTGGTTCCCGACCATGAGGTTCCGCTTTCGGTACGCAAACAATCCCCCGACCTTGACCCCGTTCTGGAGAACGGAATTTCTCTTTTGGGATCAATGGATAGCAGGTGAAGCGTGGTATAATTTTCATGATAGCACACTATTTGGGGTCGAATCCCCGAGGAGGGGTAAAAATGAAAAAAGGAATTCTTGTGGTACTATGCCTTTTGTTGGTCACACTTGTAGGATTCGCGGAAAGCATCGGGGAAACCACCGTGCAGATGCTCCAAACCATGATGGGATCCTTGGACGCCAACATGGCAATTGGAAATCCCGTGCAGATGGGGCCCAACATGATCCTTCCGCTGTACAAGGCAGATGCAGGGTTCGGTGGAGGAAGTGGTGGACCAGATGACGTGGTGTACGGTGCAGGCACCGGCGGGGGAGTCAACTTCCTGCCTTTCGCCATCGTCGTGGTGGGCCCGGAAGGGGTACGTACGGTTCCGGTGTACAACGAGAAGCCGTTCTTCGAGCAGCTGGTGGACGGCCTTCCCAAGCTGATGCCCATGATCATGGATATTGTGGGGATGGCCATGCAGCATTTCCAGGTATCCGAGGTCGTTTCCCAACCCGTGGCGGTTCAGCCCGTTCGGCTGGAAGAAGCCCCGGAGAGCGAGGCGATGCGCCAACTCAAATCCGTCATCCTGGTAGCCGATTTGCAAAACACCCTACTGGAAGCCATCCAGGAAGCCTTTGCCTACCTTGTGCTGGACGAAGCGGAGGAAAAATCCGAGTTCTGGCGCGTGGGCGATGCCGCCGAACAAAAACTCTGGGCCATGGAAGGACAAGGCTACCTCAACGGCGTGGCGGGAGAAAACGCCGAGCTCAACGTGCCCATCGTGCAAGAAGCAATCGACCGGATGGAGCTCGCAGCATCCGCGATGTTCCGGGACTTCGCGGAGAACGGGGAGATTCCTTTGGAACTTGCCAAGCAGTTCGAGGAAACCGTGGACTTCCTCACCAACCAACTCGAGCAATTCGAGGAAATCGCGCTGGAAAAAGCACGGCAAGACCCGAATTTCCCTGAGGATTTCCCTCTTCCATGGCAAGTGGCGATGCACCTGGCGATATTGGAAGCGGACGTTTTCGCCGCCATCGAGGAAGCGTGGGGCTACATGGTTCTCGCCGACCCGGTGGAAGAAGAAGATTTCCACGCGGAAATCCAAGATGCGCTGCTGCAGTTGGAGGCCTTGCGTGCACTGGCACCCCAGCTCCTGGACCGCATCGAGAGTGGCGATCCGCTGCTGGCGGCCGCCCGGGAAATAGCGGACATCGTGGAAGGTCTGGAGGATGCCTGTACCCAAATCTTCACCGACCTGGAGGAAGATGGCCAGGTGGAATATGCAGAGCTTCTGCAGTTTGAGGAATGGGTGGATCGTTACACCTACCTCGCGGATCTCTTCTTTGGCAAGGTCATGGAACGCTTGGATTTTTAGCGACCCACGTGAACGAGAAAAGCCGGGAGATTCTCCCGGTTTTTTTATGCTCCGTCCCCGATTGCAACCCTATTACCCCCGTTTCGTTTTGCCCGGTAGAGGTTGCGATCCACGTCCATGAGCAATGCATCCAGGTTGCCATGTTCCGGTTCTCGCTGCATCACTCCAATGCTCAGGGTCACGGGAAATTCCTTACCTTCTATCACCAGCGGGTTTTCGCGAAGAACGCGAAGGATCCGCTCGGAAACTTGCCCCGCAACGTTCTCATTTGCTTCCGGAAGGAACAAAACGAATTCATCTCCTCCGTAACGCCCGAAGACATCGCTCTCGCGGATCTCCTTTTTCACGGTAGAAACAATGTGCAGCAACACGCGATCACCTTCGGCATGCCCGAAGCGATCGTTGAACGACTTGAAACCGTCCACGTCAAACATGATCACGCAGGAGGGAAGACCTTCGCGTTTCATGCGGTGCATGGCATGTTCGGAAAGCTCGAAAAAACCCCGCCGGTTGTACACCTGCGTGAGCGGGTCTTGCAGGGCAAAACGTTTCATCTGTTGCAGCGCGTGGGTGCGTTGGAAGATGAGGGAGATATGTTCGGCAGCACGTTGCGTGAAACGGATTTCCTCCTCGGAAAAGGAGTGCGGGGCGTCGAAACACAGGAGCAACACTCCAAGCAACCCCCCCGGTTTTTTCAGCGAAGAAGCGATGAAGGAGTGGATGAAAAATTCCTCCCGGAAGTTTTCGGGCAAAATCTTCCGATCAGATGCATCCGGCACTACGAGTGCTTTGCCGGGCTCCAGGTGCTGCTGCAAAGCACGCCATTCCACCGGGTTGTTTTCCGGATGCTGCTCTGGAAGTTCTTGCGAAGGAACCAGGGGAAGGAAACACCGGCTTGCCGGATCCCACGAGCGAACCATGCACGAGCTTGCTCCCATCACTTCGGAAAGCCCTTGGGCCGTCTTTTGGAGAATCGGGGAGAGGTCTTCTTGCTGCAACACCATCTCGGTAGCTTCGTGCAACGTACGGAGGAAACGTTCTTGGCGGCGGAATTTTTGTTGCTCGCGGCGGAAGAGAATCGCGTTCACCAAGAGTTCGCTGAGCTTCTGGATGAAGGAAATGCTTTTTCGAGTGGGATGGGGAGAAAACCGGGGAAAGAAGAAACAGAAATACCCCCAGCAACGCTCATGGACCCAGGCGGGCAGAAAGAGAAACCCGTGTGCCCTTTCCGAAAGCAACTCTTTCCATTCCCCGGGCAACTCTTTCTTGCTCTCCCACGAAGCAAATGGCCTGCCACGGTGCATCAGGGGTTCCAAGCTTTGCAACAGTTTGCTTGCCTTCTCCTCGAAAAGTCCCCCAGGGGAGCCTTCCGAACCCCATGCATAGCGCAGCGAACCTTCCTCGAACACGCAAATGCCCGAGGCCCCCACCAGGTTGCCCAAGATTTGCAGGCTCTTGGACACAGTGGTTTCGAGATCCTCCGCGGAAAAAAGCTGCGTGCTTACCCGTTCCAGCGCTCGGAAAACTCTCGGGTTGAATAACCGAATGGGCGGCATACCACCACGCCTTTTCCAATTTTTCTTATTGTACCATTTTTTCTTTACGGAAAATCCCCGATCTCCTGCACAGGAATTCACCCCGCGTTTCCTTCTGGAAAGCGAGGGATTTTTTGAGAAGCGAACCAAATGGAGTATAATCAACAACCGGGCCGGTCCCGGAATTCTTTTCGAGGGGTGAAAACATGTGGAAAAAAACCTGGTTTTTCGGGGCAGTCATCTTGGTTGCGCTTCTCTTCGCGGGATGCAGTACCCATCCATTCGATCCGCAAGCCTTCCTTGCCGAAGGTTTTACGGGCCTGGATAACGGCAACACCGGTGTGGCCCGTACGCTGTTCGAAGAAGTGATCGAACATGACCCTGACCACCCGGTGGCAAACCTCGGGTTGGCGTTGTGCGATCTCTTGGAAGCACACCTCCTGATGATGGAAATGGGGGAAGACTTCCAACCCCCCGAGCAGGAAGCCCTTCTGCGAAACGTCGTTCTTTCCGCTTCCCGCGGGGATTCGAGCGTCATCCAAGAATGGGTGGAGTTGGCGGTACAAGCCCAGGAAGACCTGGTTCCGGTGGTGCGATTACTGGAAGAGGCAAAACGCGCACTGATTTTCGCGCTTGGCATCGTCCAACCCATCGACTTTTTCCCCAATAACTTTGACTGGAACAACAACGGCGTGGTGGAATCGACAGAAGCGTTGCTGGTGGAAATGCCCGATGGCACCACCGAATCGCTGTGGAGCTTGATGTTCGGGTACTTCCTCATCGAACCCCCGGAAAATCCCCCCGCACCATCCCGCCTTTTCAGCCAGGACGGTGGGGATGCCTGGTACGACAAGGAAAGCGTGGATTGGTTGCTGGCGGGGGAAGAATTCCCAGACGGCTACGAACCGGTGTTCGACGACAACGACATGATCGTGCTTGATCAAGATTCCATCCGAGCACTTCTTCTGCTTGTGAACACCGAGCTGATGGGCCTCGAACCCGCGCTGATCTACGGTATCGACCCGGGACAACCTTTCTACGACTTCGTGGATGGCATGCCCGCACCCGAAGAGGGCGACTGGCTCGATTACGCCACCGAAACCCTGGATACGGACGCAAACGGCACGATCACCAACCAGGAATTCCAAGCCCTTTTCTCCGAAGATTTCCTGGGATTCCGCCCCGAAAACCGCCAGGGGGGGCAGGATGCCATCGAAGACTGGCAAGATGCCATCGTGGACTTCGCGGATTTGGGGATGTACTTCATCGATAATGGCTTGCCCTTGCTGGGAATGCTCCCCGAGGGTGCGACCGAAACCCTCAAGGAAGCGCTGGAAAAAACCAAGGAGTTGGTGACCGACCCGTCGCAGGGAACCGAACCTTTCGGCTTTTTCCTGTTCGACGCCACGTTCACGTTCTACCCCGGGGTTTTCTTCGACCAACCCTTGGACTTTTCCAACTTGAAAGACTTCTTCCCCGCCTACTGCTACGATCCAGGTGGGGCGGAAAACGCCCCTCGCTTTGCCGGGCGTTACCTGGCTTTCCCACACCCAGATTTCAACGGGCTGGTTTCCATCGAAACCCCGGATGGCCCCTGGGATGGTATCTTGGAGTTCGAGATGGAACCGGTCACCGCCATTCGTGGATGGCTTGCCTTGCAACGGCTCAAGCATCCTCGCTGAGAAAAAAGAAGCGCTTCGCCGAAAAAAAAGGAAGGTCACCAATCGGTGGCCTTCTCTTTTTTGCCTTTCTTCATCTCGTACAAGAGCTGGTCCGCTCGCTCGAAGCAATCCTGGAAATCCCCCCCTGCATCACAAATGCCGTAAGAAAAACTCGCAAAGGGGTTGGAATGGTGCTTGGAAAACACCGCACTGACCGTTTCCATTCGCTGGAGCGAAACGCTTTTCGGACATGCCTTGAGGAGCAAAAGGAACTCGTCGCCCCCCATGCGCACGAGGAAATCGCTTTCGCGCATCTGTTGACGGCAAAACCGTACGAAATCCTGCAATACCTGGTCACCGAACTTGTGCCCGTACCGGTCGTTCATTTCCTTGAAATGATCCAGGTCCACCAGCACGAAGGAATCTCCTTTTTCGAAACAGATATCGGGCAGAACAGCTCGGTTGAAAGCTCCTGTCAACGGGTCCATCAGCGATTTGCGGTGCGCCAATTGCAATTTCTTGTGCGTGGATCGCAGGTAATACACCATCACGAAGCCGATGGACACCACGAAGGAAACGATGGCATACGACACGTAGAACACCTGTAGCTGGTCGAGCCAAACAATGGAAAGGTCATGCACCAAGCACAGGAACATGAAAGCCGAGGACACCAGGAAAGCCACCTGCCGGCGCGAAACCACAAGGTAGAAGAACAGCCCGATACATGCCAGAAGGAAAAGCAAAAGGAAATTGTAGCGTAGCTTGAGCACGTAAAAGGAAGGTGCGGTCCACACGAAGAATTGCACCACCACCAGCCCTACGCTGAAAAAGCGCGAGATCTTCATCTTTCCGGTCGCAAAGATCTCGTTTCCGGAAACCAGCAAGAACACGCTGAAGAACATGGCAGAAAACAGCGACTTCCGGAACAATAGGAACGCTGCCTCGCTCCCGGAGTACAATCGAAACTGGTAGTCCAACAAGTAGTACGCCACGAGCACCATTCCCGTGCCGAAGAGCACGTTAGCCTTGCGGTTTTCCGGAACCCCGACCGCGGTGAACAGCAACACCAACCCGAAGATGATGGCCATGCCTACCGCCATTAGGAAGAAGTGGTCTTCCACCACGTTGGCAAGAACCACTTTATCCCGCACGTTTTTCCAACGGTCCAGGTAAGGGGGGCCCGTGATGCCTGCGTCGAAGAGTGCGAACAACTGGATTTCGATCTCGTTTTGGGGTTGGAGACTGGAAGGAAGGAAGTGGACGACATGGAAATGGCTCCAGATGTTCGCGGTTTTCTCCTGCTCATCCCCCAGCTGGTAAAGCATCTGCCCGTTCAACAGCACGCGCATCCCGTACCCCGAGATGCTGGGAAGCACAAGCACGTCGGGCAGTTCACCGTCCAGGAGCGTGGCATCTCTCTCGAAAGCCGTGCGGTACACCACGATCGTTGGGTTGGGAACCAGGAACTGCTCGGGGAGATCCACGGCAACCTCCTCGTCCCCGGAGACCCGCACCCAGGAATCGGTCAACAAGACTCCCTGCGTTTGAAACAAGAAATGGAAGGTAAAATGCAACGCAAGGAATACCAGCGCGCCCAATCCGACCAGCAATCCGTTTTTTCCAGTAAACATCCTTCCGGGAACTGCAACCGCCTCCTCCCGGTATTCGATAGGTGTATTATACCCCAAATGGTCGGAAGGAATACACGAATGGCGCGCGTGGGATGGAATTTCCCTGCCAGTTGCTGTATGATACAAGTATCCAAAAGATGGGGGGGGAGAAAGATGCGCTTCTTGGATACGCGCCAATCGGAAGTGTCCTGCTCCGCACAGCAGGCCATTCTATCCGGAACTACTCCAAGCGGGGGGCTCTGGGTTCCCGAAACTTTCCCGTTTTTCGATCCACCCCACGGAGGAGCCAGCAACCCGTATTTCATGGAATGGGGGCCTATCCTGCTTGGTTCCTTTTTCCCGGAGATTCCCCTGGGGCAAATGCAGGCGTTTTTCCACCAAGCCTACACTCAACGTTTCGATCACCCGGACATCGTTCCCCTTGCCCCGCTGGAGGAAAACACCTTCTTGGCGGAACTCTTCCACGGCCCAACGCTTGCCTTCAAGGATATCGCACTGTCGTTGCTTCCCCTTCTGATGACCCGTGCCCTTTCCCGTTTGCCTGACTTTGACCAAATCTTGCTGGTCACCGCAACCTCTGGGGATACCGGAAAAGCAGCGCTGCGTGCCTTCGCCAACGTACCAAGCACGCGGATCGTGGTGCTCTTCCCCGCAGGGGGGGTTTCCACGATGCAAGAACGCATGATGCTCGCGGAAAAGGCTCCCAACACGATGGTGTTGAAAGTGGAAGGTTCCTTCGACCACGCCCAGCAAGCCCTCAAGCATCTCATGGCAAACACCAGCTGGAGGCAAGCTCTTGCCAAGAAAGGCGTATTGCTTTCCACTGCCAATTCGATCAACGTGGGACGCATCCTGGCGCAAACCGTGTACTACTTTTCCTCCTACGCACAGCTTGTGGAAAGGCAGATCGTGCCGCAAGGAGATCGTGTCCATTTCGCTGTCCCCACAGGGAATTTCGGGGATATGCTCGCGGGGTACTATGCCTTTCGCATGGGGCTTCCAGTGGGAAAACTGTTGTGCGCTTCCAACCAAAACCACGTTTTGGCAGATTTTTTCCAAACGGGTGTATACGACATCAACGGGCACAGCCCTTTGAAGAAGACCCTTTCCCCTTCGATGGACATCCTCATGGCGTCAAATCTCGAACGTTGGCTCTTCGAGGCACTGGATCGCGACAGTTCCCAGACCAGGAACAAGATGCAAACGTTGCAGGACACCGGGATCATGCGCCTGGAACCCATGCAGGCCCCCAATCTGGACTTGTTTCATTCCGGCTTTTGCACCGATGCACAGACTCTTTCCCGCATACAAGGAGTATTCCAACAGCGCAACATGCTTGTCGACCCCCACACCGCAGTTGCCCTCCAAGTGCTGTACCAGTACCGAAAGGGGTCCGGAGACCAGACTCCCTGCATCGTTCTTTCCACCGCAAGCCCTTTCAAGTTCCCCAATGCCATGGCCCGCGCCCTTTCGTGGAACCTCCCGTCCGACGAACCCTTCGAGGTGTTGGACCGCCTTTCTACGGTCTGGTCCCGCCCACTTCCCGAAGAAATCCAGCGCTTGCGTGGCGAAAAGTCCCGCGAGGTACCCGCCGTCTCCGTGGCACAAGCCATGGAAACGATTCAAGAATGGCAGTTGCAGGAGCCACAAGCATGAGCCCCGGAGAAGTACGCGTCAGGGTGCCCGCGACCACTGCCAACCTGGGTCCGGGTTTCGATACCCTGGGAATGGCACTGGGGCTATACAACCACTTTTCGTTCGCGGCCGGGGATGGGGGATGGATCGTGAAAGGTTGCCCAGAACGCTTCCGTGGACCCGGTCACCTGTCGGTCCAGGCTTTCGAGAAAGTGTTCCAGAAGGCGGGAAAAGCCCATGGAGGAATGGTGCTGCAGATGCATGCAGACATTCCCGTATCGCGCGGCTTGGGAAGCAGTGCAGCCTGCATAGTGGGCGGGATGTTGGCTGCCAACTCTTTGCTGGGGGATCTTTTTTCACGGGAGGAACTGTTGCAATGGGGCTGCGAACTGGAGGGACATCCGGATAACGTGGTACCGGCTTTGCTGGGAGGGGTGTGCGTTTCGCTGCACGATACCTCCACGGGAAGGTTTTTCGGCCAGGGACTGGAGCTACGGTATCGCCCCACGGTCTACGCGCTGATCCCGGACTTTGAAACCTCCACGGCCCAGGCTCGCACCATTCTCCCCCAAAAAATCCCACTGGCTGATGCGGTGTTCAACCTGCAGCACCTCGCTTGGCTGCTGGTGCAATTCCAACAGGAATCTCCCCGTTTCGAAGGCACCGCATTTTCGGACAAGCTGCACCAACGCTTTCGGGGGACGCTGGTTGCGGACTGGCCGCAGATCTCCGAAGCATTGGAAAAGCTCCCCGTGGATGGATGGTTTTTGAGTGGATCGGGGCCAACGATCATCGTGCTGGCTTCCCGGGCAACGGAACAACTCACCGAAGCGCTGCAGCACCTTCTTTCCCCACTGCACAGGCACTGGCAAATTCGCGTACTGCACATGGATGTGCAGGGAGCTTCGCTGGAAAAAGCTACACGCTGAGTTTCATCAGGCCAGCGTGCACCCCTTGCAACAGGTTGAGCTTTCGTTGGAGTTCTTCGTGCTGAACGGGATCTCCCAGGAGTTCCAGGATGATCAACCCCGATTCCGAACAGTTGTCCAACACGCCGTCGTGCAACCCAAGGCGCGTCTTGATCAGGCACCCCCAACCAGTGAGGATCTTTTGCACGTTGGTGGCAGCTTCCTTGCGGTGATCCACGAGGATGGCCATCACCGTTCGATTCGTTTTGGTATCCGGCATTCTCCCACTCCCTTTTCTTCGTTCCTTAGCGTGTTCTCTCCAAGCTTTGCATCATGTCACCCGCAAGTTGCTGCAGTTTTTGGGCCAGTTCCACGGCTTTTTGCAGCGCTATCGCCTGGGTACCGATGCCGGCAAAGACTTCCTGGGCACCGTCAGCGTTGGTTTGGGCGCTCGCGGAATACCGTTGCACGATGCTCTCCAGCTCTCCCATCTGTGATCCCAGGTCGCGGTACTCCTCCTCCACGAGGTGTAGGTCGCGTCCGGTCCGGTCGATCTTCTTCAGGATCTCTTGCAAGTTGTTCCCGGCGCGCCCGATAGCGGCGAGCTGGCGTTCGATGCCTTCCTGGTTGTATTCCATCGACTGCACCGACACCTCGGTTTCGGAGGAGATGTCCTCGATCAACCCGGTGATTTGCGACGCGGAAGCCGATGACTCCTCCGCGAGTTTCTTGATCTGGCCGGCTACCACGGCAAAACCCTTTCCCTGCTCTCCGGCCCGTGCCGCTTCGATGGCGGCATTCAACGAAAGCAAGTTGGTTTGCGCCGCGATCTTTTGGATCACGTCGATGATGCTGGCGATCTGGCGGGAACGTTTACCAAGGTTCACGATGGCACTGGTGGCATAGCTCACCGTCTTGACGATCTTATCCATGTTGTGTATCGTCGATTGCAAGTCCCTGTTACCGTTTTCGGCGGTTTCCCGGACCTTTTGAAAATTGGTGAACGCTTTCTGGAAAATGTCCATGGATTGCTCGTTCACCTGCGAAATCCGGAAGGTAAAGAGCTTGAGTTTCTCGGAATCCTCTGCCTGTTCCGCAGCTTCCCCGGAGATGTGCTTCAAGGAATGGGCCACTTCGCCGGAAAGCGTTTCACTTTCGGAGGTCTTGGCAAGAAGGTCCTGCGAAGAGAGGAGCATTTGTTCCCCAAGGTCTTGCAGTTGCTTTCGCGCCTCTCCAAAGTCCCGCAGTATCCGTTGCAGTTGCCCAAGGCTTCGGTCAAGCCGGGCCGTTTCGTCCCGGTCATCCCCATCGGAGAAGTCCCCTTTCTTCCAGCGTTCCAGCTTTTGCTCCATACGCCCCAGTGGTTTGTGGTACGCACGGAAGAATACCAGAACCGCGATGACCAATACTCCCAGCACGGCGAGCGGAAGGAGCCAGGAAAAGAGCCCTTGCAATGCCAGCAGGGCATCGGTGGGCAGCTGTTGCTGCAAGCGCCTCTGCAGATCCCGATGCAACACCCACTGCAAGATTCCCGAAACGGTTACCACGGCAAAAAGAAGCACGAACCACGGCAACATCTTCCCGAGTGCGAAACCCTTACTTTTCCATTTCCACTTCACCGAAATCACCCTTTCTGCTGCGAAAGATCATCTACCTGCCCCCCTGGACGGATCCGGAGCATCGAAAGATCGTCGGCAATCGGAGAATTTCGTACCACTTTCCAATCCGCGATCACTTCCGCCAGGGTCTGGGAAGAAAGGAGATGTGTCCAAAACGCCGAGGGAACCTGCTTGTTTTGTTGCACCCCCAGCAACGAGTACAAACCATCGGAAAACAGCAACACTTGTTCCACGTCCTTCAGTGGGAAAGAATCCACCGGGTACGTGGAATCCGCGAATGCCCCGAGAGGGATACCGTTGGAGGAAACAAAGTGCAATTCTCCCGATAGCCACAATCCGGTAGGCGTGTGCCCGGCGTTACTCAACTCCAATGTTCCCTTTTTTTGGTCGAGCTTAACGATGGATGCGGTCACGTACAAACCATCGAGGTTTTCCCGCAAGGCCTCCACCAGCCGCTTGTTGATTTTCGCCAGGAAATCTCCGGGTGGGAGGGCAGGGTCGATGGAAGAAACCACCGAACGAAACATGGTATTCATCAAGGCCGCAGGAACACCGTGCCCCATGCAATCACCCAGCAAGAACGTGGAATAGCTCTGATGGTCGGAGAAAAAATCGATGAAATCCCCGCTGACTTCCTCGAAAGGCTCAAAAACCGTTTCCAAACTTGCGTTGAAAAAATGGGCGGTATGGGGCGGCAACAAGTTTTGCTGGATCTGGCGCGCCATCGCCAGTTCCTGCTTGATTTGGGCAAGGTTTTTCTGCAACTGGTCGTACAGGTTCTTGGTCTGCAGCATGTTCTTCACCCGGAGGGGAAGCTCCAGGGTATCGAAAGGTTTCGTGAGGAAATCGTCGGCGCCAGCTTCAATCCCACGCAAACGGGACTCGCGATCGGAAAGGGCGGTGATCATCATCACCGGAACGAAGTTGTCCTTGCAGCGGGATTTGATCTGTCGGCAGAGTTCGTAACCGTCCATCTCCGGCATCATCACGTCCAGTATCACGAGCTGGGGGCGATATTCCTCGAATTTTTCCAGGCCTTCTCTCCCATTGGAAGCGGCAAGTAATGGCACTTGCAGCTTGGCAAGAGAAATTTCCGCCATGCGCACGTTGATGGGTTCATCGTCAACGATCAAGATCACTTGTTTTCCCCCAATCGAAACCAAAAAACAACTCTTTGCCGTCCTGCAGAAGCTCCAAGCGATTCGCGGTTTTGCGGATCATGGAGAGCCCGCGACCATTTTCGGACAGGATCTCCTTCTCGGCAGCAGAGTTGCCTGGCTGCAACAAATCAGGAGGTATACCCGGACCCTCGTCCGATACCCAGAAATCCCCGTGGCCACCATCCGCTTCCCAACGAACACGGATTCGCTTTTGGGGATCTTGGGCATTCCCATGAATAAACGCGTTTGCAAGAGCCTCAAACAGGCAGATTTTGACCCGGATGGCATCGCTGGTATCTTGGAAAAACGGTGAAAAAACATCCAGTAACTCGGAAATCGCTTCTCGTATTGCCCGGATGTTCCCCGGAATACGCTCGATCCCCTTCATGTTACATGTCTCGTGCCTTGAGATACTCCAGGGCCTGTTGCCGAGAGGGAAAGATTTGCAAAATGGAATCGAGTCGGGATGCAGAGAAAACGAAACGAACATCTTCTTGCAGCGAACAAGCCACCAATTCCCCTTTCCGGGGGGTAAGGATCTTGATCAGGGAAATGAAAACCGCGGCGCCGGTGCTGTCGATGAAGGAAACGCGGGAAAGATCCATCAGAACCCCCTGGATGGATGCATCTAATCGTTCCTTGATTGCGTCTTTGAGTTGGTGGGAATTCCCAAAGTCGATTTCCCCCGTGGGCAAAACGATAAGAGTGTTTCCGTTTTTTTCCACTTGCAAAGCGGATACCCCCTTTTGAAATTGGTTTATTATAACACGCGCAGCAGGGAATGGGGAGAGAAAGATGGTTTACACGGTATTGGCTTGGATGAAAGAACACCCACGCAGCGAGCTGGGACAGATGGCCCGGGAATTGCAACTTTCTCCGGAACTCCTCGTCCAATTGCTCGAAGACCTTGCGCAATCCGGATGGGTGAAAAAAACAACCCCACAACAACCTCTTCCGGGGAGTTGTGAAAAGTGCCCGGCAAAGTCACTGTGCACGAACTCTTGCTTGCTCGGCGGGTACGAGCTGACCCAGAGGGGGTTAGGAGCTCTTTCCGATCGTTTTTAGGCCGTGACCCGTGATAGCCGTTACCACGTTCTCTCCGGGGTTTTGGTCCATGTAGGCCAGGGTCCCCGCAATGCCCGCGGCAGACGTGGGTTCCATGAAGAAACCCATGGACGTAAAGCGTTCGTGTACCCGAAGGATTTCTTCCTCCGAAACCTCCAGCACTTCCCCTCCGCTTTGCTCCACCGCGCGCAGCACCTGGTGTCCCCGCACCGGCGTAGAGATGGCAATTCCCTCTGCCAGGGTGGCTTTCGGCTGCACCGGTTGGGGTTCAAAAAGCCCCTTTTCAAACGCGCGACGCAAAGGTGCGCAGTTCTTCGCCTGGACCGCAACCATGCGTGGAATCCGATGCGCCCACCCCGCCTCCACCAGTTCCCAGAACCCCAGAAAGGCTCCGAGGAAAAGGGTACCATTCCCCACGGGAAGAACCACCGTGTCCGGAAGCACCGCGGAACACTGGTCGTACAACTCGTAGGCAAAGGTTTTAACTCCCTGGAAGAAGAGGGGATGCCAACTGTGGCTGGCGTAAAAAACCGTTCGCGCCACTTGTAAGGTTTTCCGAGAAGTATCTTCGCGGGTTCCGTCCACCTTCTCGAGGCGTGCGCCCACTGCCTCCACTTGCCGAAGCTTGGAAGGAGAGGTGGAGCAAGGGGTGAAAATGGTACAGTTAATGGATGCCCGCGCACAGTAGGCTGCGATCGAAGTGCCTGCGTTGCCGGAAGAATCTTCAACCACTTGCGGAATGCCCAGCGCGTGAAGCCAAGAAACGAGAACCGATGCCCCCCGGTCCTTGTAGGAACCCGTGGGAAACAGGTGCTCCATTTTCACGCGGAAGCGTTTCTTGTCGATTTCAATCGGAAGGACCGGGGTGGTAGGCTCTCCCAGGGAAATCGGGGTGGAACCAACAATCCCTGGAATGGCTGATGAATACTGCCAGGGCCCGGTATCGGAAAACCCACGACTCCCCGGTTTCCATGCGGGGGAACATTCGATACCCAGTAGCCCCCCGCATTCCGGGCAACACCATACCGGGGTATTTCCGGCAAAGGAAGCACCACAGCGTTCGCAGCGAAAACGAAAAGGGATCATTTCTCGGAAGTGGCCCACAGGTAGATGGTCAATCCCACGATGCCGGCAGTAAACCCGGTATTGATCCAGTCGTCCACGGTTCTGTTATAGGATGCAAATTCCTTTGCAAATTCGCACCCACTCAAAAGCAGCGCGCCAAAAACCAGTAGCCCTGCCAGGAAAATCCACACCCATTTTTTCTTTCCCATGCTTCCTCCAGTGATGCAATAGTTTCCACTGGCACAATCATACCATATCCCAGTTCATTCCTCTTCCATGAAAGGATAGCGGTAGCTTTTGGGTGGCACGAAATTTTCCTTGATGGAACGCACCGAGGTCCAGCGCAGCAGGTTCATGGCACTTCCCGCCTTGTCGTTGGTTCCCGATGCTCGGGCCCCACCGAATGGCTGTTGGCCCACCACGGCACCGGTTGGCTTGTCGTTGATGTAGAAATTCCCCGCAGCGTGTACCAGTGCCCTGTCTGCGACGCGAATGGCCTGGCGATCCTGCGCGAACACTGCACCGGTGAGCGCGTAGGGAGAGGTTTTGTCGCACAGTTGCAGTACCTTTTCGTACTCGCCATCCGGGTACACGTACAGCGTGAGCACGGGGCCGAAAATTTCCTCTTCCATCGTCTTGAAATGGGGGTCGTCGGTGAGAATGATCGTGGGTTGGATGAAAAACCCCTTCGAATCGTCGCACTCTCCTCCCGCAAGGATCGTCGCCCGCTCGCTCGCCTTCGCGTAGTCGATGTATCCCTTGATGGTACGGAATGCCCCGGCATCGATCACCGCGTTGAAGAAGTTGCCAAAGTCACAGGGGTCTCCCATTTTCAGGCTTCTCGTGGTTTGCACCAGTGATTCCTTGATCGTTCCCCACAAACTCTGGGGAATGTAGGCACGGGAAGCAGCCGAGCACTTTTGCCCCTGGTACTCGAACGCCCCACGTACCAGGGCGGTCACCAGTTCCTCCGCTTTGGCAGAAGAATGCGCCACGACGAAGTCCTTCCCACCGGTCTCTCCCACGATGCGGGGGTAGGAACGGTACGAGGCAATGTGTTCCCCAATCGTCTTCCACATGGACTGGAACACTCCGGTGGAACCGGTGAAATGGATACCCGCAAGGTACGGATCCACCAGCACCATGTTACCCACGCTGGCACCCGAGCCCGGCAGGAAATTGATCACGCCGTCGGGTACGCCCGCCTCTTGCAGCAGCTTCATGATGTAGTACGCGGTGAAAACTGCGGAGGAAGCAGGTTTCCAAACCACGGTGTTCCCCATGATAGCCGGAGCCGTGGGCAGGTTGCCCGCGATGGAAGCGAAGTTAAACGGTGTCACCGCAAACACGAAACCCTCCAATGGGCGGTACTCGCTGCGGTTCCAAATCCCCGGCGCCGAATCGGGTTGATCTTGGTAAATGCGTGTCATGTAGTAGGTATTGAAACGGAAGAAATCGATGAGCTCGCACGCGGAGTCGATTTCGGCCTGGAACACGTTTTTGCTCTGTGCCAACATCGTGGCAGCATTCAGCACCTGGCGGTACGGCCCCGCAAGCAGGTCAGCCGCTTTTTTGAAGATGGCGGCACGATCGCTCCAGTCGTAGCTTTCCCACTCTTTCTTTGCGTGCAGTGCAGCATCGATAGCCATACGCACTTCTTTTTCCCCAGCCTTGTGGTAGTGGCCCAGCACGTGCGCGTGGTCATGGGGCATCACGCAGGGGGCGGTGTTTCCCGTTCGCACTTCCTTTCCCCCGATAACGAGGGGGATGTCCAGCACCTCGCTTTTCATTTGCTGTAGGACGCGTTTCAGTTCCTGCTTTTCCGGGCTTCCGGGACGATACCCCAAAATGGGTTCGTTCTTGGGTTTCTCAAACAGTTGCACTCCATTCATTTTCGCTCTTCCTCCTTCTGTCTTCTTTTTGGCTGCGTTTCCTACACCACCGACGGTTCGGAGATAATCTCCTGGCGGGAAAATCTCCCCAGGTCCAAGGTCACGTCCCACGTAAGTGGGCGACGCAGCACCAGGTCAGCCATCAACGTGCCGATGGCCGGTCCCAGCATGAAACCATGCCCGGAAAAACCGATGGCCATGAAGAACCCTTCCAGCTGCTCGGATGCGCACACGATGGGCTGCCGGTCAGGGGACATGTTGTACGACCCCGCCCACTGGCGCACTATGCGCAGTTTCGCCAGTGGAGGAAGCAACCAAGTTGCCTTTTTCGCCATGCTTTCCAGGAACTGCCAGCTGCTTTCCTGGTTGTGCCCCGGGGGCTCGTTTTCCGGGCCATGCCCCATGATGAAACTGCCGTGCGGGGTTTGCTGGCAATAGATGTTGTAGGAAAAGGACATCACCATGGGATCAAGGATGGGGTTCACGGGCTCGGTCACCAGGATTTCGTGCCGTTCGGAGAACACGGGTAAGTCCAACCCTGCCATTTCCCCGATCTCGTGGGACCAACCCCCCGCCGCGTTAATCACCACGGGTGTTTCGATACTACCCTTGTCGGTGGTCACCCCCGAAACGCGGCCGTTTTGTTGCTGGATTGCCCGGACCTCTACACCCTGGTGGATTTCCACGCCCAGGTTGCGGGCTGCATCCGCGAAAGCCAACGTGGTCAGAAAGGGGTTGGCATGCCCATCGGTTGGGCAAAAGGCCGCCCCCGCCAAGTGCTCGATGTTGAGCATGGGAACGATGTCACGGGCCTCTTGTGGGGTCAGCAATCGCGATGGGATGTCCAGAGCATGCTGCACCTGCAGGTTCTTCTCGAATTGTTGCATTTCCTTGCCTGAGTACGCCAGCAACAAGTATCCCTTCTGCTTCAATTCGATGTCGCAATCCATGCCCAGCACGTCGGGAAGGTTCTCGAACACGCGCATGCTTTCCCTGGCGAGCAAACAGTTTTGCGCCGTTCCCCATTGCTGTCGAACCCCGGCACCACATCGACCGGTGGCTCCCCCGGAGAGGGTGCCCCGCTCGAGCAGCACCACGTCTTTTATCCCCTCGCGCGCCAGCGAGTAGGCGATGCAACACCCCACGATACCTCCTCCGACGATTACCACCGAAGCGTTACGCTTCATACGCTTCACCTCCATCGCTCTCTTCTTCCGACCGTACCACTTCCTCGAAAAGAATCCCCCCAAAGGGTGGGCGGGTTTTCGCGGGTTTCACCTGGTCGAGGGGTTTGCCCGTGATTCGGGCAATTTCGCGGGCGATGATCGGGGAGCATGTCTTTCCCTGGCAAGGTCCCATGCCGCAGCGCGAAACGTGCTTGATCTCTTCGATCGTGGTGAATCCCTTCTGGATGAGCTCGCGGATTTGCCCCAAGGTAACATCTTCGCAGCGGCACACGATGGTGTCGTCCCCCGGAAGCGTCGGATCTTGGGCCCATTCCTCCTCGTTGGGTTGGGCCAAGTGCTCCTGCTGGGTTTCTTGCGCATTCACGTTTTCCACAGGGCAGCGCACCATGCGTACTTCCATTGCCAGTTCTGGATCCACTTCCACCTTCACTACCGCGGTACGATCCATCCGGGGAGAGTCCAAAACGCTCAACACGGTGCCTTCTCCCGCTACTCGCCCCGCGCGATCCAACACTTCCACGACTTGCCCCTTTTCCGGACGGGGAAGAAGCTCGTAGGGCAACGAAACGGTGGCTTTGCCTTTTTCGGGCTGGTATCCCACCACGAAAATGGCCAACCCCGGGCAACGGGCGATGCAGTTGCCACAGCCCGTGCAACGCGCAAAATCCACCTGCGGAATATCGTTGATGGTGGAAAAGGGCGCTATGGCGCCCACCGGACAGCTTTGCACGCAGGGGTCGCAGGGGATTTGTTGGAAACATTCCACTACCGCAAACGGACGTGGTTGTTTGCGCGCCTCTTCGGGAAGTTTTCGCTGCAGTTGGGACGGGGTTGGTATCCCCGTTTTCCATAGCTCCTCCAAGGGTGGTTGGTCTTGTTGGGAAGGCTTTATCTCCGGAACATCCTCCCCGGATTCTCCGGCAGGACGCAATCGCCCGAGCCCTTTGCGGATTTTCTCTCCCACGGGTCCCGCGCGCAAACCGGAAAGTTTTTGCTTCAAGTCCTGAACGCGCTTCTCCAGGTCTTCCTCGGACCAAGGGGATGCACGTTGCGAAAGGACAGTGCGCGCAGCTCCAAGCCCCGCGAGCTCTCCTTCCAACATCGCCGCGGTTGCCTCCTCGATCCCCGCGAGGTCCCCTGCCACGAACACCCCGGGTCGGGTGGTCTGCAGGTTCTCGTCGCGCACCGGCACATCTCCCCCGAGTTCGGGCACATACTTCACCTGGCACCCCGCTTGCGAAAGGATTTCGCCGAGCGGAGACAACCCGGTGGCAAGGCAAATGGCATCACAGGGAAAAAGGATCTCACTGCCCTCCACGGGATTCCAACGATCGTCCAACCGCACCGCGATGGCTCCTTCCACCTCGCTGGTGCCGATTGCTTTCTGTACCGTGTAGTGGGTGAGGATGGGAACGCCCAACCGTCGCAACTTGGAGGCATGCACCAGGTATCCCCCGATGTTGCCGGCTGCCTCCAAAACAGCCACCACTTCCACGCCCGCCTGGATCAGCTGGTAGGAGACGATCAGCCCGATATTGCCCGACCCGACCATGAGAACCTTTTGCGCGGGTTTCACCCCGTACATGTTCATCAGGGTCTGCACCGCACCCGCACCGAATACGCCGGGCAAGTCGTTGTTTTCAAACGGGAGGAAGCGTTCAAAAGCGCCGGTAGCAGCCACGATTGACCGCGGAAGAAACTTGTGCATGCGCCCCTGGTGCAATACGGTCACCACGCCATCCTCGTACAAACCAAGCGCGGTGGCTTCCAACCAGGTGGAAACGTTGGGCATTCCCGATAGGGTAGCCGTGAGCTCGGTAACAATATCGATTCCCCGCACTCCGGCATGCTCTTCCTTGGAACCGAAGAAGCGATGCGTCTGTTTCACCAGCTGCCCACCTAAGAACTCGCGTTCCTCCAGCAAGACAACCTCCAACCCCATCTTTCCGGCGGCAATTGCCGCGCTGATTCCAGCGGGTCCTCCACCAATCACCAGCACATCGAGGCGCTTCATCCCAGGTCCCCCCGGGGCTGTTGGGAAACAACCACCATACCTTGCCTGGCCCTGGTAACACAGGTGCGCACGTTCGGCACCCCATCCACGGTCATCAGGCAGGAAGAACAGTGTCCGATGGCACAAAACAGGCCACGCGGACGATGTTTTGCCGGGCTTTCGCTGAGCTTCCAAATCCCCGCAGCATGTAGCGCGGCAACGATGGTCTCCCCTTCGTAGGCTTCCACGGGCTGTCCATCGAACAGGAACGTGATGCGGGCACCACGCTCAAACGTCAAAACGGGATGTTGTTGTACTCTCACGGTACATCCTCCTGGGATTCAAGGTTGTTTCGCGGGCTTCCGGGGGGGAGAATAGCGGCAAAAAAACTTCCCGGGCTTGCAGTGGGAAAAGTCGGGAAACATGTGGGGCAAAGAAGGCAAGGATCAATCAAGGGAGAAGGGCGCAAGCGGAACGATCGTGCTGATTACGTGCTTGTAAAAAACGCCCTGCTTTCCCCCACTATCGAGCATCACGGAAAAAGAGTCAAAGGAAGCTACCTTGCCTTCCACCTGGACACCGTTCACCAGGAACACTTTCACCGGAACCTTCTGGACACGAAGTTGGTTCAAAAAACGGTCTTGCAAGTTGAACTTGTCCGCCAAGACCATCCCCCCGGTCTGCACTCTTGGAACCATTCCACTGCAATTCTATCACAAGTACCCGAAACGAACCTGGCGGAAAAAACGGCTTCTGATGGCGATGGTAAAGGCTTTGGACCGACTTCGCCCCACCCAGCGAGTCGGAAGCTGCCCCACCCGGAAATCCTTGAAGAAGCCCGGGAAAAAAGCTGTTGTCTGCCCGTTGGTGAAAAAATTTGCACACCCGGCCCAACATATCCACGTGCAAACGCCTTTCTCCCAAAATGGGGTATAATGGAGAAAATGCCAACCCACCCGATGGGAGGAAAAAGCATGGCACACGACTTCTTCCCCAACATCTTTCACCAAACCGCTTTTGACCTGGTTTCGATCACCCACCCCAAGGAAGTGTTTGACCAGCTGGGCAAGCGTTTGCACGAACTGCTTCCCAACTCTTTCGTACTGGTGTTGGAAGCCTCGCGCGATTTGAAAGACCTTTGGATTCGCAGCATGTTTGGCCTGGAAAAAAACATCATGTCCCGGTCATTGCAGTTGTTGGGCAAGGGCTTTTTGCAACGCCCCTTCCCCATCCTGGATGACCGGCGGGAAATGTACTTCCAGCGTGCTGTTGTCGAGCATTCCGGAGGGTTGTCCACCTTTGCCCAGTCCCAGCTCAGCCACAAAATCGCCATGGTGCTGGAAAAATGGTGGGGAATCCAGCACATCTACACCCTCGGGTTGATTGGGAAGAGCCGCCCCCTTGGCAACGTGCACGTGTTTTCCATGGACCCCGAAGCCATCGACGCAGAAACAAAAAAAAACGTGGAATCGTTGACCTTCCTTTTCGCTCTCGCGCTGGAGCGCAGTTTCTGGAGCGAGGAAAACCAGCGTTCGCTCCAGAAACTGCAGCAATCCGAGGAACAGTTCCGACAGATCTTCGAAAACTCCCCGCTGGGAATCATCCTCTATGATCCGAAAGGAAACCCGAGGTTGATTAACCCCTCCGCGATGGAAATCCTGCAAGTTCTCAAAGTGGACGATTACCCCGTGGTCAACCTTTTCCGGAATCCCTTCCTGGAAGAGCACCAAGTGGAAACGTTGAAACAATCCCAGCCTCTTCGCTTCCAGTTCCCGCTACACTTCGAACAATTCCTTCCCCCGGAGAAACTGGAAAAAATCCCCGTGAAAGAACTCTGCCTGGACATCCTGATGACCCCTATCGTGCAAGACGGAAAGCTGAAGGGTATCCTAAGCCAATTTTCCGACATCACCGAGTTGCAGAAAGCCCGGAAA
>DAOPKN010000027.1:16935-31343 GCA_035391225.1 Thermotogota bacterium | reverse complement strand
ACTTGGTGTATTATAGCGATATAGCTATATCGGTTTCGCTATATCATACCCTTTCCGAATCGGGGGTTTTCCATGGCGGTCAAGGGAATCTTGAAGAACACCATCTTGAATTACATCGCCCGCAACGGTGGGATTTCGGGATACGATTTCTTCAAATACTGCAAGGAGCATGGCCTTCGCATTTCCACGGGGACCATTTACCCCAACCTCAAGGCGCTGGTGGACGACGGTTTCTTGGAGTTCCACCAAGAAGGCAGGAGGAAAGTGTATTCCCTCACAAAAGCGGGTCAAGTCATGATCCACTCTTCGGACACCCAGCAAGATCTCAAAGCGCTTCTCGACCACATGCGCGTTGTCATGAACTGCAACTGTGACGGGGTGCAAAAAACGCTCAAGAAAAAAATCCAATCCTGTTTAGACCATCTTGTCACCATGGACTGGCAGGATCTTTCCAAGGTGGAAGAATTCGCGAGTTCGCTGGGTTGCTTGCAGAAAAGCGTGCACGAGTACTTATCGTTCCTGCACGATGGATGTTGAAGAAACCATGAAATACGATAAATCGTAACGGGGAGGAGGGTTTGCTTTGTCGAAATTTCTGTGGATCGTCGTGATTCTGTATGCCCTGTGGATCTTGTACACTTCGAGCGTGGCTCTTTCGGAGCTGTTTACCGGGCTTGTCGTTGCCATCGTGCTTGCCGTGATCGTGTACCGCATTGTGCCCTTTGAGAGCTTTCCCAACCACTTTGCACGGCGTTTTTTCCGGTTCTGGGTGTACTTGCCGGTTCTGCTGTACCGGATGTTGCTGGCCAATGTGGACGTAGCAAAGAGAGTTCTCAATCCCAAGTTGCCGCTCAATCCAGGATTTGTCAAGGTACGCACCGCTTTACAGGGGAAAGTGAGTCGTTTGGTTCTTTCCAATTCCATCACGCTCACACCCGGAACACTAACGCTGGATGTGGACGAAAAGGAAGGCACGTTACTGGTGCACGCCATCGATGTAGAGGATGGGCAAAGGGAAAAACTGGAAAAAAAGATTGCGGGAAGCTTCGAACCCCTTGTGAAGGAGGTCTTCGAGTGATGTGGGTCTTTTTCGTTCTGATTGGATTGGGAATCTTTCTTTCGTTTCTCCGCATGATCCTGGGCCCCACCTCTCCCGACAGAGTTGCTGCACTGGATGGGGCGAACATCATGGTCACCGGCCTTTTGGTCTTGGTTGCGCTTGTTTTCCAAAACGGGTTATACCTCGATATCGCCTTGATCTACGCCACCCTTTCTTTCGTGGAAACCGTGGTGCTTTCTCGTTACCTGGAGGCGAAAAAATGAACGTGGTGGGCTATTTCTTGATGACAGTCGGGAGCATCTTCTTTTTCCTGGGAGGGCTCGGAATTTTCCGCATGCCGGACGTGTTTAACCGGCTGCAAGCGGGAACCAAGGCAACTACTCTCGGGGCCATGGCATTCATCGTAGGTGTCGGGTTGGTACAGCCAGATTGGTTCTTCAAAACGCTGGTGATAGCGGTGCTGATTGCGATCACCAACCCCATCGGTAGCTCAGTGCTCGCACGAACCGCGTTTCGTACCACAAAACCCGAGGAAGGCACGCGCTTTATTCCCCAAGGAGATGATGCGGAATGAGTGGGCTGGATGCGATTGCGATCGTGGTTTTTGCCTGGATCTTCCTCACGGGGTTGATTGCCATCGAGGCAAAGGAGCGTTTTACCTCCGTTCTGATGCTCTCCGCAATGGGTTTGGGTGCTGCTTTCCTTTTCGCCTGGATGCGCGCTCCCGATGTGGCCATGACCGAAGCGGTGATTGGAGCGGGGCTAACCAGTGCCATTTTCTTGCTGGTGCTCCTGCGCATGAAAAGAGGGGGGGAGGATGCACATGAGTAGATTGTGGGCAGCTGGCATCGTTGTGTTGATTGGCCTCTTTTTGTTTCTCTTCCTTTCGGATGCGCAACTTGGGGAACGGCAGCAAGTTCCCGTTTCCGAGAAGATGGTTCAGAAAAACGTCCTGGGAACAAACCCCGGGCCGGTGATTTTCGGGCAATCCGAAGGCTTGGAAGAAGGTTCCGCGAACCTGGTGACATCCATCGTCGTGGGGTACCGTGCACTGGATACCTTGGGTGAGATCATGGTGCTTTTCCTTTCCGCGCTGGGAGTGGGAGCCATCGCGCACTTGGTTTGGAACCAGAAACTTCAGAAGGAAGCTCCTTCCTTTATCCTGAAAACGGGGGCCGGTATCGTTTTCCCGATGATCCTCGTATTCGGGGTGTACGTTTTTTCCCATGGGCATCTGTCGCCCGGTGGTGGATTCCAAGGCGGAAGCATCTTGGCCATTGGAATCTTGCTGCTGTACATTGCTTTCCCCACGTTCGAGTTGAACCGTGTTCTGTTCCAGCGATTGGAAGGCTTTGGCGGCGTTACCTTCGTGGTGTTGGGAGTAATCGGCGCGCTGGCGGGAGGAGCATTTTTGTTCAATTTCCTTCCCAACGGGGTGGTAGGACAACTATTCAGTGCAGGTTTGATCCCCATCCTGTACTTGTTGATCGGGTTGAAGGTGGGTTCCGAACTGGGGGGAATCCTTCGCAACCTGTACGGGGGGGAGTGATAGCATGAACGTGTACACGGCCGGTTCGATCTTGATCTTCTTACTTGGCTTGTATGGTCTGCTTGCCAAGAGGGATCTTTTCAAAATGGTGATTTCCCTCTCCGTGCTCGACACGGGGGTTAACCTGTTCCTGGTCGCAGTGGGGTATGGCAGCGGAGGCATCGCTCCCATTTTGACGGATACCTACCCGCTGTCTGTGCTCCATTTCGTGGATCCGCTACCACAGGCGCTGGTTCTGACTTCCATTGTGATCAACCTCGGGGTTACGGCGTTTGCGCTGGTGTTGGTGGCTCGGATCTTCAAGAAGCACGGTACGTTGGACACTGCCAAGCTGTGGCAAAAAATGGGGGGTGAGGAAGAATGATTGCATTGTGGATGACCTTGCTTCCCTGGATTGGGGCACTTTGCTTGCTTCTTTTCAAGGGATGGATGGACCGTTTTTCCCGCTTTCTGCCCGGCCTTGTCGCGGCGGCGAACGTGTTGCTCGCCCTGCTGTTGAACCTGCAAGGGAGCCAGCAGCCCACGTTGGTTTCCCTGGAAATGGGGAATTGGCCCGCTCCTTTCGGGATCCAATGGGTGAACGATTCGCTCTCTTCTTTCTTCGCGTTGGTGATCTCGCTGGTTCTGCTTGCACTGGTTCTCTCCCGGGGTTTCGCGCGGGACAAGGAGCAACAAGCCTCTTCGGACGTGTATTCCTCCGCCATCGTGTTGATCTTGTCGGGGGCCGCTTTTGGGCTTCTTTTCACCGCCGATCTCTTTAACCTGTTCGTTCTCATGGAAATCGCTTCCATATCCCTGTACGCACTGGTCGCGCGTTCGCGGCATCCAACCGCACCGGTAGCTTCGATGCGTTACCTGCTGCTGGGGGGTGTTGGTTCCGCACTGTACTTGCTGGGAATCGGGGTGCTGTATGCTAAGTTGGGCACGTTGAACATGGCAGACATCGCTCTCAAGGCATCTTCTCTCAACCCTGCCGCGTTGCAACTCGTTCCCTTGTTGCTTCTTTTGGGGCTTGCGGTGGAACTGGAGATGTTCCCCTTCAACGCCTGGGTTCCGCAGGTGTACGGTGCAGGTGGAGCCTTCGTGCCCGGTTTCCTTGCAGGGGTTTCTTCCCCGATTTTCGCGTTGCTCTTGCTCCGATTGGTCACGGTGGTATTCCCCGTACCGCAGCTTCGCACCGTTTTGTTGGTAGCGGGTTTGCTGACGCTGGTGATCGGGGAATTTTCCGCCCTGGCTTCGCGAAGGCTCCTCAAGATGCTGGCGTTTTCCTCGGTGGGTTCCATGGGGATGTTCCTCCTGCTGGTTTCGATTCCAGGTGCGGCAATGCTTCGATCGAGCCTATTCTGGCTGGTGATGATGCTTCTCGCCAAGGTTCCGTTGCTGGGCGTGGCCGCGTACCTCCAACGGCAATTCGGCACGGATCGCTTCCTCGAGCTCCGGGGGATTTTCTCCCAGGAGAAATCCGCAGGTTTGGTTTTCCTCCTTTCCGCGGCCTCCATCACCGGGATTCCCCTTTTCGCGGGGTTTCGTGCCAAGATACAAGCCCTGGTTTCGTTGGCTTCTGCCCAGTACTGGCTGCTCATTCTGCCGTTGCTGGTTTCCGTACTCGAGTTTGTATACTTCTTCCGGGCAATCCGTTGGATGGGCATGGAACCTCCAGAAAGTGCGGGGGGCAAACCGGTGCTTCCGGGTTCGCTGGAAGGTTTTTCGCGAACGGGAACGTTGTTCCTTTTTTCGGTGTTTGCCCTTTTGATCGTGATCTTCGGGTTGTTCCCCCAGGGAATCCTGGATTCGATCGAGGTGGCCACCACGCAACTATTCGATCCCGTGGTGTACGCCCGGGCAGTTCTGGGGGGGATGTGAGATGTTGAACCTGTTGGTGTTGTTACCACTGCTGGGTGTTTTGCTTTCCCGCATGATTTCCACGTTCTCCGAACCACTTGCCCGCTGGTGGAGCGTTTTGGTGTTGGGAGTCAACACCGTGATCATCGCTTCGCTGTACGGGAACTGGGGTAGCGCGGTGCTGCTGGGCCAGGTGATTCCTTCCACTGCCAATCGTCCCGCCATCCACCTCGCGCTGGAGATCAACCCGTTGAATTGGATCTTTGCGCTCGTGGCAACGGTGATTCTTTTGGCGGTGGCGCTTTTCAGCATTCGGGGGATGAGCGACCTGGAAAACGGGGGCAAGAACCTCAAGACATACCACGTGCTGTCGCTTCTGCTGTCCACGTCCGTTTACGGATTTTTCCTGTCCGAGAACCTGCTCACGCTGTTCGTCTTCTGGGAATTCATGACATGGGTTTCTTTCTTCATGGTTTCGATGGGAAAACCCCGTTCGCGTTCCGCTGCCATGGTTTTCGTGACCATGAGTGCGCTGGGCGCCGCCACGTTCCTGGGAGCGGTAGCGATCATTTACCGCCTTGCGGGCACGCTTTCCATTTCCGGGCTTTCTACGGCGCTGTATCGCCAGCCAGCAGGGGTGGGGTATGGCATAATGGGGTTGTTGCTCTTCTCCGCGTTGGTGAAGTCCGGGACGTTCCCGCTGCATACTTGGCTCCGAAAAACGCACGGGCATGCACCCAACGTGTTTAGCCCCGTTCTTTCCGGCCTGCTCACCAAGTTCGGCGTGTTCTTGGGGGCCATCGTGTTCCTGCTGTTTCCGGTAATGAAGTGGAGTCCACAGCTGTTTTCGCTGATGGGGATCTCCTCTTTCAACTACCTCTTTGCCGCACTGGGTGCGGTCAGCATCCTCGTGGGCACGTTCCTGGCCATTCGCCAGGAAGATGCGAAGATGCTCGTGGCATACTCCTCGGTGAGCCACGCGGGCTATATCCTCCTTGGGCTGGCCATTTCCTCTTCGTTGGGGGTAGCGGGGTCGTTGTTGCACGTGATGAACCACGCACTGTCCTCTGCCGCGATGTTCCTTTCGATGGCTGCGGTGTACCACGTTGCGGGAACCACCAAGATGTCGCAACTCGGCGGACTGGTGGACAAGATGCCCGTGACGTTTGCCACCTACCTCATCGCCATCATTTCCACTGCAGGGATTCCTCCCATGGGAGGGTTCGTTTCCAAGTGGCTTTTGTACCAAGCGTTGATTGAGAAAGGCATGATTTTCCTGGCCACCGCGGCGTTCATCGGGTCCATCGGTTCTTTCCTCTACGTGTTCACCCCGCTGGCGGCAGTGTTCCTCGGGCAACGTCCCAAGGCGTTGGAACATGCCAAGGAGGTCCCCGTGGTGATGCAGATCCCCATGGTGGTGCTCTCCCTTTTCACCATCTTGCTCGGGGTGCTCCCTTCCATCGCGCTTCGCTGGATAAACGGGGCTATCCGTTGGATCGATCCACAGGCGAGCTGGCTGACACCCATTCCCATTACCCTTTCGAAGATCCAAGGGGCCTTCGGAGCATGGGACTCGGTGCTGGTGTTTTTCGTGTTCGGCCTGGGTGTCGTGTTCGCGGGGATTCTATTCTACCTTTTCCGCAAGAACCGCCGGGTGGGCTACCTGGAAAATTATACGGCGGGAGAAGTTCCGGTGGAAGTGATCCAGTCCCCGGAGCTGTACCACTACTCTTACCAATTCTACAAGCCTCTCACGGACATGTATGCCAAGTTTCCCTCCATGGAAGAGGCATACGAAAAAGGAATTGCCGGGAACATTGCGCGCCTGGCCGCAGCAACTGCACATATCTTCTACAACGGATCGGTGCGATGGAGCGTGTTCCTTGCGCTGGCTGGCACCATGATCGTTCTGGGGGTGAGGTAACATGTTGATCGTCGAGTCGATCTTGATCACCTTGCTGGCCATCGCGTACGGGCTGTTCCTGATGGGATTTGACCGCAAGATCACCGCCCGCGTGCAAAAGCGTTACGGTCCTCCTATCTGGCAACAGTACATCGATACCATCAAGTTGTTTGCCAAGTCCACCATTTCCCACGGCTTCATCTTCGACATGGGGGTGATCATGGCGCTTGGTGGAACCATCGCTACGCTGCTGTTCATGCCGGTGGGAGACTGGAAAGTTCTTTCCATGTCCGGTGACCTGTTCGTGGTGATCTACCTGTTGGCGGTGGCGCTTCTGGGGATGGCCATGAGCGCGGTAAACTCCGCGAATCCCAATGCTTCGATCGGGATCATGCGTGCGCTCACCCAGATGCTGGGCTACGAGATACCTTGGCTTGTGGTACTGGTAGGGATGATGTACACCTTCAAAACGTCCTCGATCTGGAACTTGGTGGGGGGACAAGCCGGGGGATTTTCCAACTGGAACATGGTGCGCATGCCGCTGGGTGCCATCGTGGCGTTCACTACGCTGATGGGGCAGCTGGGCAAGAAACCCTTCGATACGTTCATCGCGCCCGCCGAGATCGCCTCCGGTCCCATGGTGGAATACGGGGGCAAGTACATGGGGATGCTGATCGTGCAACACGCGGTGGGCATGTTCGTGGAAATTGGCTTGTTCGTGAACCTTTTCCTTGGTGGGGGAGCCAATATCGGGATCTTCCTGCTCAAGGTGTTGGCGGTGTATTTCGTGCAAGTATTGGTGGGCAACGTGCTTTCCCGGTTCCGCGTGGAGCAGGTGGTGCGTTTTCACTGGAAATGGCCCATGGTTCTTGCTTTCGTGCAATCGATCTGGATCATGGTAGTGGGGGTGAGATGATGCCGGGGTATTCCCTGCATAGAGAGAACGAGGACCAGCTGCTCGACGAGTTGATGCAGCAGGTACGAAACAAGGAAAAGATCGACGAGCGCAGCATGTGGCAGAAGATCGCCGATTGGGCGCAGGCACGTTCCATCTACATGTTGCACTACTGTACCGGGTGCGGGGCGATCGAGCTGCCCCCCACCATGACATCCCGATTCGACATGGAACGTTTCGGTATTGGCCCCATGGCCACACCCAGGCAAGCGGACGTTCTACTGATCACCGGTTACCTGGCTGCGAAAACGCTGCGTCGCGTGATCCTCACCTACGAGCAGATGCAAACCCCAAAGTTCGTCATGGGTTTCGGGTCGTGTACGCTCAACGGGGGGATTTACTACGATTCGTACAGTACGATCCAGAGACTCGACTTGTACTTGCCGGTCGACCTGTACATTGCGGGTTGCATGCCCCGGCCGGAAGCGATCATCATGGGGTTCAACCGCTTGAAACAAATGATTTCTTCCGGGGACATCCAAGGTTGGAAAGACTACGAGAAGCGCCACGACTGGTATCGCAAGAACCAAGATAAGGCGTTGAAAGGGGAGGTGTACGTTACCCGATGAGCCCAAAAAAGAGAGTTGCCATGGAACTGGATCCCCTGTTCGAGCGTCTCCAACCCGCGGAAGTGTTTTTCACCCCGGACGGCAAGCAACTGTTTCTGTTGCTGGAACCGGAACGCTTCATGGATGGTTTGGTTACCCTCAAAAATGCCGGCTTTTCCCACTTGAGCTTGGTATCCTGCGTGGATTGGTTGGAGCGGGGAGAATTTGAGCTGGTGTACCACCTGCTACGCTGGGAAGACGGAAAACGGGTAGCACTCAAGGTGCGGATCGATCGGGAAAACCCCGTTTTCCAGACTGTTCTCCACCTATGGCCCACGGCGCGTTTCTACGAGAGGGACATCCACGAGTTCTTTGGTGTGGTCTTCGAGGGGAACGCGGACCGCGAACCCTTGTTCCTGGAGCATTGGGATGACATTCCCCCGATGCGCAAGGATTTCGATCCCCAGCCGTACTCCCAGAAAATCTTCGACGAAAGGGAATACCAGCACCCCTTCGTACCCCATATCGTGCAAGCCAATCCCGATCGCCTGCCATGGGAAGAAACCATCGACGAGGCGAAAAAAGGGGGGGAGACAAATGGCGGAAAATAACCTGGAACTCACGCGCAACCAGAAAGAAGTCGAGTTGTTTTTCGGTCCGAACCACCCGGGCATGCACGGGAATTTCAGCGTGCACTTGAAACTGGAAGGCGATACCGTTGTACAGGCCGAGCCGGTGCCCGGTTTTCTGCACCGCGGATTCGAGAAACTCATGGAGCGCCGGCTCTGGATGTCCAACCTTGCATTGATCCCTCGTATCTGTGTACCGGAACCGGATATCAACGAGATGGTGTACGCGATGGCTGTGGAACGGTTGTCGGAGTTGCAAGTCCCACCACGTGGAAACTGGATCCGCGTTCTGATCTTGGAGCTGGCGCGTATCAACGCCCACTTGATGTCCATTGGGGGGCTTGGAGGTGCATCCGGGTTGTATACGGACATGTACTGGGCCATGACCGAACGCGACTGGATCCTGGATATCTTCGAAAAGATCACCGGTGCGCGGGTGTACCACATGTACATCGTGATCGGTGGGGTGCGCCAGGACCTTCCGGAGGGAATCGTTCCCTTTATCCTGGAGCGATTGGATGGGTTGGAAAGAAGGCTCAAAGAGTTCCACGATTTGTTGTACAAGAACCCTGTTTTGCACGCTCGGCTCAAGGATAGGCTCATCTTGAACCGCTCGATGTGCGAGGAGATGTGCATCACGGGAATCGGTCTGCGGGCAACGGGAATCCCGCACGATATCCGGCGCGTGGACCCCTACGCCGCGTACGAGGAGATGGATTTTGACATCCCCACCGGCGAAAAGGGCGATGCCCTCACCCGTGGACACTTGAAATTGCTCGAAGTGGAGCAGAGCATTCGCATCATCCGGCAGGTTTTGGCCAAGATCCCTTCGGGGCCGGTGCGCCAAAAACCCTTTGGGAATGCTCTTCGCTGGCGTGTTCCCGCCGGAGAAACCTTTGAGCACGTGGAATCCTCCCGCGGGGAATACGGCTACTACGTGGTTTCGGATGGAAGCGAGAAACCGTACCGCATCCACGTGCGTGGAGCCTCCTATCCGCAGGGGTTGTACGGGGTGCAACGGTACATGCCGGGTACGCGCATCGAAGACGTGGCGCTGTGGTTGGGGACAATGGATTTCTGTCCTCCGGAAATCGATCGATAGGGGTGATGGGTAGTGAAAAAAATCATCGGAAGGAAAGCACCCGTCTTGACGAAGGGCTTTTTTGCCCCCGCGGTGGCGTGGAAGTACTTGGCGAAAAAACCCATCACGATCTGCGTTCCCAAGGAAGAAAGGCCAGCGGCACCGCGCTACCGGGGGTTCCACACCAACGATATCGAGAAGTGCATTGGTTGCGGTACCTGTGGCTCCATCTGTCCCACCGAGGCTATTCACATGGTGGAAGTAGACCTTCCCAGTGAACCGGGGAACTTCAACCGACGCCCCGCCATTGATTACGGGCGATGCAGCTTCTGTGCCCTGTGCGTGGACATCTGTACCACGGGTTCGCTCAAGATGACACGGGAATACGTGCACATCGATCCAGACCCGGAGAGCTTCTTTTTTATTCCCGAGGAAAAGGGGATACATTCCAGGGAAATGGAGGAAGGGTACGCACGCGACGAATCCTCTGACCTTTTGGAATTGCAACGCGTGGTCATGTCCCTATTGGATGCCAAGAACCGCGTGAAATCCTTCGTGGAAATGGTGCAAGGGTACAGCAAAGAGCAAGCGCAGCATGAAGCCTCTCGCTGCGTGGATTGTTCGCTGTGCCGGGAGGCTTGTCCCGCCAACATGCACATCCCGCAGTACATCGAGGCCATTTGGAAAGGAAACGAACAGCAGGCTGCCCGAGAAATCTATCGCACCAACCCGCTCCCCGAAGTGTGTGGGAGGGTGTGTACCCACAACTGTGAAACCGCTTGTTCCATTGGGAACCGTGGTGAGCCGGTGGCCATTCGTTGGCTCAAACGCTACGCGCTTGATGCGGTGGAGCCCTCTTCCTTGGCAAGGGTTTTGAAATTCGATACCGCCATTGAGAAAAACGGCAAAAAAGTGGCCATAGTGGGAGCTGGCCCGGCGGGACTAGCGGCGGCGTATTTCTTGGCCCCGATGGGATACCAAGTCACGATCTTCGAGAAGCAGGATAAAGCCGGTGGAGTGATGCGCTACGGAATCCCCGCCTACCGCCTGCCGGACGAAGCCCTTGACCGCGATATCGCGGTTGTGGAATCGCTTGGCGTAGAAATCCGTACCGGGGTGGAAGTGGGGAAAAACCTTTCACTGGACCAGCTCAAAAATTCGTACAAGTACGATGCCGTGCTGCTCGCAGTTGGGTTTTCCGCAACGCGTTCCACGCAGATTCCGGGTTCGGAACATCCCCAGGTACAACAAGCGCTGGAGTTCCTGGCGCAGGTGCGCGATTGGGTTCGAAACCCCAGGGGGCAAGTCCCTCGGGTGGAAAGCCGTCTGATCGTGATCGGAGGGGGGAACGTTGCCTTCGACGTAGCGCGAAGCGCAGCACGCATCCAGAAATTCCAGTACGGAAAGGTCGACGTACGCCTGGTTTCGTTGGAATCCCGCGAGATCATGCCCGCGGACCTGGAAGAGATCGAGGAAGGCCAGGAGGAAGGCATCCAGATCCTCAACAGCTACGGCCCCCGGAAGATCGAGATCCAGGAGGACCGCATCAAGGGAGTTTCCCTGGTGAAGTGCTTGTCCGTGTTCGATGAGAACAAGCGCTTCAACCCCACGTTCGATGAAAACGACGCCCGCTTCCTGGAGGGGAACGGGGTCGTCGAAGCCATTGGGCAAGCCCCGGATTACTCCTTGCTTCCCGAGCACTTGCAAAAGGAACTGGAAATCGTACGGGGACGCTTTATCGCCAGCGAAGATGGCCAAACTTCCGTTCCCTGGTTGTTCGTCGCGGGAGATATCTTGAATGGCCCGGATATCATCCATGGGGTCGCCGACGGACATCGCGCGGCCCAAGGCATCGACGAATTCCTTGGGAAAGAAGCCGAAGCGCCGAAGAAAAAGTGAGGTGAGATCGTGGACAGTTCGAACATCTTGAAACTCGCCCGCAACTACGAGCAATCGGGCGCGGAGTTTTACCGTGGCCAAGAATCCAAGATACAGGATTCCTTGGCAAAGAAAACGTTCCAATGGCTCTCGGAAATGGAGCAAAGCCACGTGGAATTCATCGAAAGCTGGTTGAAAAACGCCACCCCCCCGGAAAAACCGGAAGATCTTCCCGGGCCATCCACTCCGGATTTCTTCACCGAGGAACTCAAAAGGCAGAAACTCTCTTCGCATCCACCCAAGGGGGATTTGGCAGACATTTCCATTCTACGCATGGCCCTGCTGGTGGAAAAAGACTTCGTGCAGTTTTACGAGCACGCCGCAAGCCTTTCCACGGATCCGAAAGAGAAGAAGCTCTTCGAAGTGCTCCGCGACTGGGAAAAAGGACACGTGGAACTCATGAAAACGCTGTTGGAGAGGGCATTCAACCAGAACCGCATCGACGTAGGACTGTACCCGGGCTGGTAATCTTCCCCAGCCGCACTGGGGTGCGGCGTTCCCAGGAAAGCCTTGGGCAGCCAGGGAGGGTTGCCCAAGGCTTTTCCTTATGCTATTCCGCAAACGCCACGAGGGTTGAAGGGCAGGCCCCGTGGTCTATCCCTAACCCTGGTTAAGGATAGGTCCGCTCGTCGGTTAGCACCCCCTGGGGCGAAAAGAGCTGAGCCGTGTCCCCGGAATTGTTCCAGACGTAAAGCCGTGTCCACGTGGGTTCGCCGGCATCCGGGCCGGAATACAACTTGAAGGTTTCCCCGGGTTCCAACCAGGTTTCCCCGAACGTGTAGCTGTTCTTCGCTTCATCCATGATCTTCCATCCGGATAGGTTGACCCCTTCTGTCCCTTCGTTTCGGATTTCTACCCACTCGTTTCCTCCCTCGTACTGGATGTCTCCAATTGAAAGCCCGTTTTTTCCGCTGGTTGGTGGTTCCGGTGTGGTTGTTGGTTCCACTCTCCACAACCCGATTTGTTTCTCCCGGGCTTCTCGTCCCGCTTGCGAAAACAGTGCCATGTAGTCATCCCGGAAGGCAAAAACCGTGTAGGCGTGACCGTACCCGTTGACCACGAGGGCAAGGTTGTGCAAGACCCAGCATCCGGTGTCGGAAACAAACCAGGTGTAGGCCAACAAGCGGTTGTACTTGTCCCTCGGGTCCCAGTCAAAGGTGAGGTACACCGTTTCTCCCGGGGAAAACATCGTCTTGGTGAAGTTCGATGCCTCCATCCCGAAAAATTCCACGGGGCGTGATGGGTGCACTGTTTCCGGCGTGTCCACCCCGATGAGCCGAAGCGACTCCTTGTTGCCCTCCAGGAGCACCTGGATCGTGTCACCGTCGACGACGCGAACGATCTGGGCTTGTACCGGGTTATCTGGTTTGATGCCAAGGTCCCAGAGGAACGGTGCGCCGTTTCGGGTTTGAAAGGAAGCGAAAACCACCATGGAAAGAAGAAGCAGAAGAAGCGATGCCATGAGCCGTTGTTTCATGCTTTCACCTCGAAAAAAGGTATAATGTGGGACACGATTTCCCAGCTGTGCGTGAGAAGGAGCCAAGACGGTGTTCAATTGGACGGGTTTTTTGCCTTATGTTTTCGTAGTGTTGTTTACCCCGGGACCCAACAACATCCTGTGCATGGCAGTTGCGGGGAAGAAGGGCTTTCGGGGGACGCTCCCGCTGATTTCCGGGACTTCCACCGGTTTTTTCCTCGTGATGCTTCTCTCGGGCTTTTTCAACATGGGCCTTTTCGAACTGTTGCCGGGAATCGAACGCGTGATGGGGTTTTTTGGGGCAGCTTTCATGCTTTTCTTGGCCTGGAAAGTGGTGAAAGGCACGGGCAAACCCTCCGAGGAACCCGAAAAAAGCCCGGAAACAAAACTGCGCAACCCGGTGATTTTTGGATTCCTGCTGCAATTTTTGAACGCCAAGGTTATCCTTTTCGGGTTGACGCTTTTCTCTACGTTTATTACCCCCGTTTTCCCCTCCTTGTTGGCATTACTCCTTTTCAGCATTTTCCTCGGGGTCGCGGGAATGTTGGCGAACATCAGCTGGGCGCTTTTCGGTTCGCTGTTTGGCAGTTTTTTGTCGCGGTACCAAAAGGCTTTCAACATCGTTGTAGTCCTGTTGCTGCTGTACGCCGCGTTTTCCATTTCGGGGATCGCCAACTTCCTCAAGGGATGACGGTCATGGTATCCGTGAATGGTGGGGTCCAGAGGGCTACGGTTGTTGTTGCCATTCTTCCTTGAGGGGAAGCATCTCCCAGGGAATGTCGAACATCAGTGGGCCGTACACGTACGGGGTGTAGAGGTATTCCTGGAACAGGATGTGCAACATGCCCTCCGAAAGCGAAAATTCGAAGTCCCCGTTTACGCCCTGGAAGTCGTCCAGGTTGAACACCGGGATTCGTTTTTCGACAATCTGGTTTGCCATGTACCCGTTCATGATGTTTTCGTAGTCGCTGCCTTCCAGGAAAAGGTCGGATAGTTGGAGCCGCTCACCGGTTTGGAGGTCGAAGTTGAGCCCCAGGTACAGGTGACTGCCGTGCGCGGAAGGAAAGGCAAACAGGTATTCTTCCAGTTGCACGCTCAGGATGTCCGCGGTTTGGTAGGTGATGGTGGCATCCACGTAGTACTGCAACACGTTTTCGGGGTCTTGAGCCTGGTCCAGTAGTTCGAAAGCTGCCTGGTGGATGGCGTGGTTGATGGTGGCAAACGGATCTTCTTCCGGAATGGTTCCGAAGTAGGGAAGGTGAACCTGTTGCACCTTTTCGTACAGGTTCGGCGCTTTTGCGGCAAGTCCCACGAGTGCAAAACAGGCAATTCCCAGCAAAACCATGATGCGTTTGTGAAGCATGCAAATCCCCCCTGGTATGTTTGATGAAAAAGTATAACACACTCTCCCCCTGGGACCGCCGCA
>DAOPKN010000027.1:0-16835 GCA_035391225.1 Thermotogota bacterium | reverse complement strand
CCCCTGGTATGTTTGATGAAAAAGTATAACACACTCTCCCCCTGGGACCGCCGCACCCCAGTGCGGCGGTCCCAGGGGGTTCTAGAAACGGGGGGCACGCTGGTATAATGGGAGAGATTCCAACGCGGGGAAAAGGAGGAACAAAGCATGGGTTTAGGTTGGATAGCAGTGGACCAGCTTCCGGTGGAAGTGTTGCTTTTGCTGGAGAGAAAGCACTTGCAATGGATTGTTCGGGAGCGTTCCGGGCAGGAGTTCGGCAAATTCCACGAGGCATTGGGAACGGTTTTCTTGCACCATCCCTCGATCCGAAGGTTTTTCCAGCTCAGCGTACCGGATGCACGGGGTTTTTGGAAAAGTTGCATGGACCACGGTGACTGGAATGCTTCTCCCCATGAATTGCGCCAGGCGGAAGTTTTCCTGATGGAGCTTTTCAATGACTGGATGGTGTACGTGGTCGACCCGGGACGTTACGACGAGTTGGCCCTGGGGAAGTGGGATGACAAGTTGCTGCTGGACTTGGCGGATTTTTCCGGCAAAAGGGTTGTCGATATCGGTTCGGGAACGGGAAGGCTTGCACTGGTTGCCGCTCCCGTTGCGCGGGTGGTGTATGCCGTGGAACCCGTGGCGCGGCTTCGCGAGTTCCTGCTGCAGAAGGCACGGGACAGGGGACTCCGGCATTTTTTCACGGTGGATGGCTACCTGGAAGACATCCCGTTTGAAAGCGATTTTGCCGATATCACGATGGCGGGGCATGTATTCGGCGATGTCATCGAAGAAGAATACTCCGAGATGATGCGCGTGACACGCAACGGGGGGCAGATCATCCTGTTCCCGGGGAACAACGACTTGGATAACGCCATCCACCGTTTCTTGGGAGACCGGGGATTTTGCTGGAAACGCTTCGAGGAACCCGGCGAAGGGTTCAAGCGCGCGTACTGGACCACGGTTCAGAAATGAAAAAGGGCTTCTTTCGAAGCCCTTTCCCTTAGTCCCACTTTTTCTTGGCTTTCTTGAACGCCACGTCCAACGCGTAGGGCCATTCGACGAAGTCGTTCTCCCCGTTCCTTTGGGCCTTGAGTGCCTTGAAAACCCGTTCCCGGGAAAGGGGGTAGCTGTGGATGCGGCTCCCCGTGGCGTTGAACACCGCGTTGTTGATGGCGGGCGCGGGTGCGATCATGGAATGTTCTCCCACACCGCGGTTGCCGTAGGGGGACAGCTCTTCGGGAACTTCTTCCCAAAACGAGATGATTTCCCCCGGGGTGTCCAACGTGGTGGCGATCTTGTAATCGGTGAAGTCAGGCGTGAGCAGCTTGCCCTTCTCGTCGTAAGCAAGGCCTTCCATGAGGCAGGCGGAAATGCCCTGCAGCGTCCCTCCTTCGATTTGCCCCCGGAGGTTGGCGGGGGTAATGGCTTTTCCCACGTCGTAGCCGGAACTCACGCGGTTGATGGCGATGGCACCGGTGGTGGGGTCCACCTCCAGGTCCATGCCCACGGCACCCAGGGTGAAGTGCACCACGCTCTTCGGGGATTGCCCGGTGTCGGGGTCAGGGTACACGATGTCCGGTGGGATAAACGACCCCCTGCCGATGATGGGGCCTCCTTTCAACATGCCGTCGGGCATCTTGAAACCGTTTTGCACCTTTTCATCGATGGCGGAAGTCTTTCCCAGCTTGCGACACATCACGGTTCCATACTCCAGCGTGATCGTGTCCACGGGGGTTTGCCAGAACTCCGAGAAAAGTGCCAGTAGCTGGTTGCGAACGTCAACCGCCGCGCGTTTCACTGCCATGCCCATCGACCAGCACGATCGCGAGGCCACGGTTTGCCAGTCGTAGGGGTGGCTCTTGGTGTCGGGGAAGCTGACTTGGATCTTTTCGTAGGGGATGGAGAGTTCCTCGGATACCATTTGGGCGTAGGCGGTGTAGGTTCCCTGCCCCATGTCCATGGTGGCGGCGAGTACTTCCACCGTGCCGTCCCCGTTGAGCTTCACGATGGCCGAAGACGAGGCATCCGCGGGCATTGCGGGGGCCTTGATGGCCAGCGCAATCCCTTTTCCCCGTTTCCAACCGGGGCGAAGCGCTGGCTCCTTCTTTTCCACCGCGATATCCTTGGCTACCCTGTCGATGATTGCTTGGAGCCCGTGGTCGTGCATGGGCATGCCGGTGCAGGTGGTATCGCCCTTGCGCATCATGTTTTTCTTACGGAACTCCACGGGGCTGATCCCCAGGCGATGGGAAACGATGTCGACCACCACTTCCAGTGCGCTCATGAGCTCGGGCAACCCAAATCCCCGGTAGGCTCCACCGAAGGGCTTGTTGGTGTACACCGCGTAGCAGTCGCTCCACACGTTGGGGATGTTGTAGGAGCCCATGGAGGTATACCCCGCACTGCGCACCGGGTTGGCTCCGTATTCTGCCGATACCCCGGTGTCAAACCAGAAGGTGTTGTGGATTCCGGTGATGCGATGCTGCTCGTCGAGTGCCATGCGAATGCGTGCCACGTACCCCTGGCGCACCCAGGAAGTCAGCATGTCTTCCTCGCGGGGAATGAACAGTTTCACGGGCCGTCCGCGGATCTCCGGGTGCATCGCCGCCGCCAGCCCCAGCGCTTCGATGGTCATCCCCGCCTTTCCACCGAATCCTCCCCCGATGGGCGGGGCGATCACGCGGATCTTGTGCAGCGGGAAACCGATGCCTTTGGCGATGATGTCGCGAACGGTGAATGCAGATTGTGAGGAGGTCCAGATGGTGATCTCGCCGGAGGCGATGTCCTGCTGGCAGATGGAGCAGTGCGTTTCCAAGAAACCGTGCGCGATCTGTGGGCAGGTCACGACTTCCTCGAAAACGTGCGCGGCGTTTTCGAAGGCTTCCTCTGGGTTTCCCTTGCGGATCTTGAACCAGTTGCCGATGTTGGTGTGTGGTTGGGGAAGCACGAAATCCACGTGGTTGTAGGTGTGCAACTCGGGGTGCACCAGCACGCCGGAATGCGTGGCCGCTTTCACGGGGTCGAACACTGCCTCGAGTTCCCGGTATTGCACCTGTACCTTCTTGGCAGCTTCCCGCGCGATGTTCTCTTCCTGGGCCACCACGAGGGCCACGGGTTCTCCCACGTAGCGAACACGCCCGATGGCCATGGGGGTGCGGTCTTGCAGGTACAACCCGAAGTGGTGCGGGAAATCTTCTCCCACCAGCACCTTCACCACTCCAGCAACCTCCAAAGCCTGGGAAAAATCGATGGAAAGGATTTCCCCGTGCGCGATGGGGGAACGAACTACCGCGGCGTGCAACAGCTCGGGCCCAAAGCGCAAATCATCCGTGAACTGGAGCGTTCCTGCCGCCTTCACGTCGTCGAACTTGCGGGGAAGCCACTTGCCGATACCGGTTTGGCTCTTGATGGGTTTCATTGCGAATCCCCCCCTTGCAGTTTCGGAGCAAGCAACTTGGCGCTCTTTTTCACGGCGCGCTGGATGCCCGCGTACCCCGTGCACCGGCACAGGTTGCCGGAGAGCGCCTGCTTGATCTGTTCGTCGGTTGGGTTTGGATTGCTCTGCAGCAACGCCCAAGTGGACAGCACCATGCCCGGGGTGCAGAACCCGCATTGGATGGCTCCCTCGTCGATGAACGCTTGCTGGATGGGATGCAGCGTGCCGTTTTGCACCAGCCCCTCGGAGGTGAGAATGGTGGCTCCTTCCACTTCCTGGGCCAACACGATGCAGGATTTCTGGGGCAGCCCATCCAGGATCACCGTGCAAGCCCCACATTCCCCTTCCTCGCAGCCCCGTTTCACGCTGGTGACGCCGATGTCTCGGAGTGCCTGCAGCAGCGTTGTGTTTCCCGCGGCCAAAAGGCGGGTCTTCTTGCCATTTACCGTGCACCACACTTCTTTCTTCCCCGGCATTACGCTTCCCCCCTTTCGGCAAAGCAAGCCCGCACGGCGCGGCGCGTGAGCTCGGCAACCATGTCCAGGCGGTACTCGGACGAAGCGCGCACGTCGGTGATGGGAGCCACGGCCTGCCTGGCCAGGATCGCAACCTCTTGCAGCATGCTTTCGTCGAGCTGGTTGGCTTGTTCCAAGATGTGCTCAGCTTTCAGCGCGCGAACGGGTTTGGCGGAAACCGCTGAAAAGGTAAGGCGCACCTTGCGGCCCGCTGGTTCTTGCGCTTTTCCCGAAAACACGCAGCAAACGCCTGCCTGGGCGATATCCAACGCCTCGCGCCGCATGGCTTTCTGGTAGCTCCCCGACGAAGGGGGCTTGGGCAAAGGAACGTGCAGGCAAGTCACGATTTCCCCGGGTTGGAGCGTGGTTTTCCGGGGCCCGGTAATGAACTCGTCGATGCCACAGCTTCGGCTGCCGGTGGGCCCGTGGATTTCCAGCTGGGTATCGTAGGCGAACAGTGGGGCGATGAGATCCCCGGACGGCACGGCGGAACACACGTTTCCCACCACGGTGGCGCGGTTTCGCACCAGCGGGTCGGAATGGCTGTTGCACGCGTCCACCAGGGCAGGAAAATGGGTGGAAATGGCCTCCGCGGAGAGGAAGCGCGCCACGCTGACCCCAGCGCCAATGCACATCTCCGCCTCCGAAAGCGAGAGTTCCTGTAGCAAGGGAATCAGCGAAAGATCCACCAGGCATTCGGGTAACACCACCCCCCGCTTGATCCAAATCAGCAGGTCGGTTCCTCCCGCCTTGAGCATGGCCTTGGTGCCGTATCGTTGCAGGAGGTCATGCGCCGCTCGTAGCGTGTCGGGGCGTTCGAGCAAGAAATCGTGCATCCCCGTCACCTCCCGCCGTTATTCCTGCTCGTCAAAGGCGACGATCCGGCTGATGCAGGATTCACCTCCAACGAATCTCCAGGGGAAACAGCCGATGATCATGCGGCGGTTCAGGATCTGGTCGATTTCGCCTCCCACGTTCTCCGCGTGGATGATGTCGTAGGGGAACAGCAGCACGTGCATGAGCTGGTAGTCCTCGTCGGGAAAGATTTCCTCCAACCGCTTGCCGAACTTGCTTTGCATGTACGCGTCGCATTCCTTGGCTTGCACGGGCATCCACTCGCGGATCTTGGTATTCATGGGGTGATCCGCCGAGCCGCAGTCCACGCCGATCCACTTGATTTTCTTCTTCTTGCACCATTCCGCGAATTCGCGCGTGGGGCCGGGGTGCTTGATCATGTAGCGCACCTCGTCGGCCTCGGGTTGGTCGTAGGCGTAGCGATGGTACCCCGTGTTGATGATCAGGATGTCCCCCTCGTGCACGTCCACCCTGTCCTCGATGTCCTTGGAGGTGTACACCCCGTAATCCTCAGCGATATCCGACAGGTCCACGATTACACCAGGGCCAACCAGCTCGTTCAAGGGGATGCTGGCAATGTCCCGGCCATGCGTGCAGAAGTGCAGCGAGCCGTCCAAGTGGGTTCCCACGTGGTTGGAGTGCGTGAGCAGTTGCCCGTTGGCGCCGTTTGGAGCCAATCGCTTGAAAAACTTGATCTGAAGGGGTTCGTAGGTTGGCCACGCAGGGGTGAGGTGGCTGATGGTCTGCGAGAGTTCGTAAATCCGAATCTTGTCCCAGTTCTTGAGTTCCATGGAGTGCCTCCTTTTCTACGTTGAATTACGCTTCGTATTCTTCGACGAATGCTTCGGCGGCTTTCACGAATGCCTCGGAAGGCATGCGCACGATGCCGGCTCCCACCTGTCCCTTGCCAGGTTCCTTGTGGGCGGCTCCGGTATCCAGCACAGGTGTGATGCCGGTTTGCACCACCTTCACCAGGTCGATGCCGGTGGGGGTTCCCCGGAAATCCAGGGAGGGAATGGTGAAATGCTGGTTCTCCCCGATGCAGATCTCGTACATTTCCAGCGTGTAGTTGGTAGCATCTTGCGGGGTTCCACCCACGAACTGCACGATGGCCGGGGCACACGCCAGCGCGAAGCCTCCCACGCCGTAGGTTTCCATGATGGCGCTGTCGCCGATGTCCGGGTTCACGTCCTCGGGGGTGAATCCGGGGAACAGCAGCACGTCGGGCTGCGCCGCGGGGCAGGTGAACCAGCGGTTTCCCAGGCCCGCTACCTGGATGCCGAAATCCGTGCCGTTTCGGGCCATCACGCTCACCAGGGACGAGCCTTCCACGTGCCCAATACCTTGCAGCGACAGCTTGGCCGCCGCCATGCCGGGGTTCAGGAAGAAATGGTCGTTCCCCCCCATGAAAGCGAATACTTTCGCCAGGTTGGTGAGGGTGGCAGCGGGTTCGTTGGATCCTTCCAGGGATTCCACCAGGAAAGGAGCCAGCGTGCGGATCATGAGCGAGGTGGCGGCCTTGTTGCGGTTGTGCAGTTCATCGCCCATATGCAGGGCTTGGGCCACCATGTTCTTGAGGTTTAGCCCCCCGTTTTGGCGCGCGTAGTTTTCCACACCACCGCGCAGTACCGGGTAGAGTACGTCTTTCATCCAATGCAGCCGTTGCAGGACTTCCGGGTCGAAGGCTCCCATGCGGAGCACCTTTCCCAGCCCTTCGTTGAGCGTGGCGAAGCTTTTTTTCCCGGTGTTTTCGTCTTCGAGTATCCAAACGGGCATGGAAGGAGAGACCACCCCCGCCATGGGACCCACCGCCTGGTGGTGATGGCAGGGATCAAACCGTACCTTTCCCGCTGCGGCGAACGCCCGTGCCTCGTCCGGGGTTTGGGCCCATCCCTCGTACAGGATCGCGCCCAGCACCGCTCCGACAAGCGGGCCGGACATGCGTTGCCATTCGATGGGAGGTCCCGCGTGGAGCAACATGTTCTTTTCCATCCCCGGAACCACGTCGCTGGCAAGGCCAAGCCCGACCACCGCGGGACGTGCCTGTTGCAGTTTGTCAAATGCTTGCTGGTTGGCTTGCTTGAGTTGCGTCAACTGGATTCGCCCCCGATCTTTTGGAGTTTTTGCAGCAAACCCTGGGTGGCCAGCGGTGGGCGCCATTGCACGTGGACCACCGGAACCTCCTGGGCTTGCAGGTCGTGAAAGAAACTTTCCATCCCCATGTTCACCACCACGGGTCCCTTTTGGAGCAGCGCATCGAGCGGGTTGATCGCGTGCTTGCTATCCATTCTTCTCCTCCTTGCCTTGGGGGGATTGTGCTAAAAGCGCTGCGAACAGCGCTGCGGCGGCGTTGCTCTCGAACACTTTCACCCCTGCTTGCTTGAGCTTGGTGCGTTGCGCCGAAAGAACCTGGGGATCTTCCTCGGTGCCGCAAATCGAGCAAACGAGAGTAGGGAAAGAGGATCCTTCGCGGTAACCGGCTTGTTGTAATGCCGCCACCAGTTCGTCCACGGGTTGCGCGGCACTGCCGTACCCCAACACCACGTCGAACAGGATCACGCCAACCATGGGGTCCTTCAATTGTTCCAGCAAGCGCTCCGTGCGTAGCGAGGGGTCGATCATGGGATGCAACCGTCCCTGCGTGAACTCGTCCTCGCCGTAGTCCACCATGCAATGGCCCGCCATGGAAAGGGAATTCCCCTGGACCTTCTGTTCACTGTGCAAGGGGGCGTTGCTCCAAACGGGTCCCACGATGGGTTGGGCCATGAACTGCGCCTCGTAGCAAAGCGTGCCCCCCGTGAAAAGCCCCTTGAGATAGCCATCCTTGCGTTCGTGCGGAGGAGGAACGGGGTACGAGCCGAAGAGGGCCTGCCGGGCTTGCTTCACGGTGGCCTTGTCCACTTGCTTTCCCTTTTCCAGGAGTACGGAGACCACCTGCGCACATTCCTCGAGTTGCGTGGCAAAAAACACCGGAGGTGCATCGGGGTGGTTCCTGTCTCCCATGAAACAAGCCACCCCCGCTTTGCCGGATTGCTCCATCGTTGCCAGGATCCGGGCCCGAACTTCGGCTGCAGGGGGCTTCCCGATGGCCACCAGTACCTGGATGTCCGGGTCGCGCGCAAGGGCGTTCAACCCGTCGACGAAAGAAATGCCCCCAACCTCGGTCTTGACATCGCGCCCACCGGTTCCCAGGCCGTGCTTCACGCCAATCCCCCGCCGGGCCAGTTGCACCATGACTTCCTGCAACCCCGTTCCCGAGGCCGAAACGATGCCCACGGGTCCGGTGGGACAAGCGTTGGAAAAACCAAGCCCCTTGCCATTTATCACCGCGGTTCCGCAGTCGGGCCCCATCACGATGAGCCCCCGCGAGTGGGCCAGCTGCTTGAGCCGAATCTCGTCTTCCAGCGAAACGTTGTCCGAGTACAGCATCACGTTGCGCCCTCTTTCCAATGCCTTGGTGGCTTCCGCGGCGGCATACCTTCCCGCGATGGACACCAGCGCCAGGTTGGCCTCGGGCAAAATCGAAAGGGCTCCGTCCAGGCTCTTGGGCTGGTAGGTTGTTTTCTCCGATTCCTTCTTCCAAGGCGGCGAGGCAAGCCAGGTACGCGCGGTTTGGAACAGTTCTTGCTGGCGCTCCGCTGGGCAATCCAACCCCACCAGCAGGTCATCCGGAGAATGTGCACCCTCCGGGATCTCGAACCCCGCCTGGCGCATGATCGCGATGTTGGCCGGTGTAGCGATGTTGAGCGTGGCTTCGCGAACATCTTCGATTTGCTTGAGTTCCCGCGCCACGAGCATCAGGGTGACGCTGTCGTAGTACACTCCCTTGACGATGTGCATGTTTTTCAATGTTCAACCCCCGTTGTGTGCATCTGCCAGACACAGCCCGACCCCAAGGCCCGCCAGCCAGGCAGCCCCTGACCGGTGTCCCCATTGGAGAATCGACGCCACGGACTCGAGCAACCTGGCGGCATCGGTATCGCATAAAGCCATGCACAGGTCCTTTCCACGTTTCCAGGTGCAACCGTGCATGGTATCCAGTAGCATTTGCCGGGAAAACCATCCCGTGTTGTGCAGCATAGGCTCCACCCGGAGGAACTTTCGTTCTGCCAGCACTGGGTCAAGCCACAACAGCGAAGTGAGCATCCCCGACAGCAAGTCATCCCCTGCGGGGGTAAATCCCTCTCCCCGTCCCAACAGGCTTTCGGGAAGTTGGACCCCCTTTTCCACCTCTTCCGGTGAGAGGCCAGTTTCCAGGGTTGGCCACTCAGTCCACATTCCTTTCCAGCGGGGATTGGGAAAAGGAAGGCGAAGCTCCGGATCGAATCCCACCTCCACGGGGGGAAACGAGTACTGCTCCTCTCCTGTTGCGTCGTGGGCGGGTAAGGACGCGCACAGCAGCGAACGAGGCTGGAAATCGATGTGCCGCGTGAGCAGGGTGTAGCGTTTTTCGTCCGGACCTACCAGATTCATGACCCCAGAAAAACGGTGGCGTACCTGCAACCGAACGGGTTTTTCGGGCCAATCCGCGCTGCGCAGCCGTGCGGAAAGCTCGATCAAATAACCCCTTCTTGCAGCAGCTGTGTGAATCGCTCTTCGCTGAGCTTCAGCCATCCCACGTAGACTTCGTGGTTATCCTGCCCCAACCGGGGTGCGGGTCCGGAAATCGAGGCGGGTGTTTGGGAAAACTTGATGGGCACACCAGGCATTGTCACCGTTCCAGCGGGGTGTTCCACGTCCACGAGCATTTCCCTCGCTTTCAGTTGTGGGTGTGAAAGCACCTGGTTCATGCGGTTCACTTGCCCCGAAGGGATGTCGTGTTGCTCGAAGATGGAAAGCCACTCCTCCGAATCCTTTTGCGCCAGGCGCTTGTTGATCAATGCCATCAGGGGCTCCAGGTTCTTCACGCGTAGAGGGTTTGTGGTAAAGCGTGGGTCTTCCAACCAATCCGCCTGCTCGAGTACCGTACAAAACTTCTCCCACAGCGAGTCGTTCCCGATGGCGATGTTGATGCGCCCGTCCCGGGTTTCGAAGGAGGCGAAGGGAGCGATCGAGGGGTGGAGGTTGCCAATGGGGCGGGGGATTTCCCCGGTAACGGTGTAGCGCACGATGGCGTTTTCCAGCACCGCCACCATGCTGTCCAGCATCGCTACGTCCACGCGTTGCGCTTCTCCTCCCCTGCTCTTGTGCAAAAGCGAAGAAAGGATCCCGATGCAGGTGAACATCCCGGAAATGATATCTGCCAACGACGATCCCACCTTCATGGGGTGGTCGATATCTGGGCCGGTGATGCTCATCATGCCGCTCAATCCCTGGATGATGAGGTCGTAGGCTGCCTTCTTGCTGTAAGGGCCACTGTGCCCGTACCCGGAGCTGCTGGCGTAGATCAGCGAAGGATTGGTTTTCTGCAATTCCTCGTACGACAATCCCAGCTTTTCCATGACACCGGGGCGGAAGTTTTCCACCACCACGTCGGCCTTTTCCACGAGTTCCAGGAGCAATTCCTTTCCCCGCTCATCCTTCAAGTTGAGCGTGATGCTCTTTTTCCCGCGGTTGATGCTCATGAAGTAGGCGCTTTCCTCCCCGATCATGGGGCTGAAGGCCCTGGAATCATCTCCTTTTCCCGGACGCTCCACCTTCACCACGGTGGCTCCCAGGTCGGCAAGGATCATGGTGCAAAAAGGACCCGCAAGCACGCGGGTCAAATCGAGAACGAATACACCCTCGAGTGGTTTCGGCATGGGTCTTAGTCCCTTCTGAATGGAATGCGTTGCGATGGTTCGAACGCGCTCTTGCCTTCTTCCAAGATTCCCTGGTAGGAACCGAGGTTGCGGTCTTGGATGTGGTCAAAGCGCTGAAGCGTGGAATGGCCGGGAGAAATGGTGCGGATCGGATCTGGGTCCAGGGTGGCCCAGGCGAAGCCCTCTCCCCCGCCAGCCTGCGCCATCTTCTGCCCCGAAGGGTGCACGATCATGGAACCACCGAAGAAGTTGGCCCCACTGGCGTCTTCGCCCACGAGGTTGGTTGCCAGCCAGTACACGTGGTTATCGTAGGCCCGTGCCCGGTTGGTGAGTTCCCACTGGTCGAAGGTGCGCAAGAAGGCGGAAGGGCGGCAAATCACCTCGGCCCCCTGCAACGCGGTCACGCGAGCCAGCTCTGGGAAATCCCCGTCGTAACAGATCACGATGCCCACTTTTCCAAGCGGAGTGTCCACGCAAAACGGGGTGTTTCCCGGGGTGGTCCATCCCCCCGCTTCCAGACGTTCGCTGGGGAAAGGATGGGTTTTGCGGTACACCCCGAGGAGTCCCGAGGGAGAAACAAGCGCAGCACTGTTAAACACCTGGCCGCGCTTTGCACCCCTCTCGTAGGTGGGAAAGCAAAGGGTGATGTCCCATTTTTTAGCCCAGCTGATCGCCTCGTCGCAAAGAGTTCCGGGAAGGGTGTCCACCGCGTCCCAGAGATCGGTGACCGAACCTTTTGGCGTGAACCCGGTGCTACACGATTCGGGCAGCACCACGAGACTTGCACCGCTGGTTTCCACGCATCTCTCGATCCAGGAGCGAGCGGTGCGCATGTTTCTTTCAACGTCCATTGGTTTTGCCGCGAACTGGATTGCGGCGGCTACGAATTGCTGCAACGGAATCCCCCTTTTCTTTGCCAGGTCAATCCATTTCTTGGTAGTGGAGGAAGCCGAAAATGATGACCAGCACGGGAATCACGATATCCCACCACCGGATGTTTCCCCCGAAGAGACTGACCACGAACAACACGGTGTAGGTGATCAATGCCCAGCGCCGCATGTTCCATAGCCCCACCAGGATGGCGATCTGGAGAATGCTCACCGCGACCATGATGATGCCGATTAACGGCAGGATCGCGAGTGCTGCAATAGAGCCAATGAGCCCAAGGATAGCACCAATCATCCCCAGGATAACGGCGATCGTAATGACGATGGGTCGACGAGCTGCCATGAAATTCCCCCTTTCGAAAGGTCCTTTGGAAAGCGAAGTGTTACTCTTCGAGCAAGTGGAAGTCGTAGACCAGGATCAGTGGATCATCGGCGTAGTTATGACCGTAGATGATCTCCATGTGGGTTTCGGAAAGCACTTCGCCGAAACCAAATCCATCGATATGTTCCAGGAAGTAGAAATCGGTGCCATTGCTTTTGAACGCGGCACTGAAGGCCTCCCGCACCATGAGCTCACCGTCGGGGGTGTACAACGTTTTTTCCCCCCAGAAAACCCGGCCGTTCTGTTCCGTGACAACGAAAACGATCCTTCCCACCTGCGAATTCTCCCTGTAGGTGGGTTGGGTCGGGCTGGTTCGGTCGAAATAGCCGTGCCCAATGGATGTTCCCATCCAGGTTCCCACCATGCTGGGCCACTGCTGCGCCATCACCCATCCCGAAAGAAAAACAACTACCAGCAACAACAAAAGCGTTTTTTTCATGTTAGCCTCCTTGAAAAGGTATCCGTTTTTGCCGGAAAGAATAAAGAATAGACCATTATAGCACTTTTGAAGAGTTACAGGAAAACGCGGTTCTTGCCGGAGTCCTTTGCCCGGTACAGCGCATCGTCCACCTTGCGCATCAAGTTCTCCTCGGTATCGATACCCGAGTAGGGAACGATCCCCACGCTGATGGTGACGTCGAATTCTGCCAAGCGTGGGTCGGAGTGCACCTTGCCACGAAGTGCGTCCAATTCTTGGAAAGCTTCCTCCGCGCTGCAAAACAGGATTCCCGCGAACTCGTCTCCGCCCCAACGCGCGAAGGGAACCTTTGGAAGCCTTTCGGTGAAAAGACCCACCACCCGCTTGAGCACCTTGTCGCCCTGCAAGTGGCCAAAACGATCGTTTACCGACTTGAACTTGTCGATGTCAAACAGGAAGACAACGAAAGGCTCCTTGCCGGGCTGGTTGATGAGGGCCTTGAGTTCAATGTCGAAACCCCGGCGGTTGAGAAGGCCCGTTAACGGGTCGGTGTGGGCAAGCAGGGTGGATTTCTTCTGGAAACGGTGGACCATTCGGATCACGATGGTCAAAACGATGCTCGTGACCAGCACGTACACCAGCGCCTCGTACCACATCTGCCCCTGGAGCGATTGACGCAGGATCGTGGTGGGTTTGCGCACGATCAGGAACCAGTCCAGGTCTTCGATGTAATGGCTGATGACGAACTCCTCGGGTGCATCTCCCTTTGCGGGTAGTTGCATCACGTGCAAGGCATCCCCGCGGGGAAAGGTGAGAGAGGGGTTCCGTTCCCGGATATCCTGGAAGAAGTTGCTGGTTTCGATTCGCGAAACGTCGGTGTGCACCTGCACAAGCCCCGAGGAATCCACGAGGAAAGCCTCGAGATCGTATTCTTTCTCGAACGTGTCCAGGTACTTCTGGAAAGAGTTCATCCGGATCCCCACACCGGTTACCCCCAGAACCTCGTTTCCTCCGTCGAAGATCTTTGCATTCACGAACAGCGTAAGCGTGTTCTGGTCCACCTCGTCGTGGTCCACGTCGATTTCCAGGATTTGTCCTTTCTCCAGGAAATCGAAGAACCACACGTCATGGGCGTCGGAAGGAGAAACCGTTTTGAAAAGCCCATGGTAGTGGTAGTACTTCTTCGAAGCATTGGAAACGAGGAAGGAAGAGTTGTACTGGTACTTGCCCCGGATCCCCTCCAGGTAGGTGATGATTTCTTGGGGATTCCGCTCTTTTTCGTGGAGCAACCAGTCCTTGACGAACGAATCGTTTGCCATGGTTAGCGAGATGAAGATGGGTTTGGTAAGCTCGTTGCTGATCTTGGAAAAAATGCTCGTGGAGGTAAGCTTGGAGATGTTCAGTATATCTTCGCGGATGATCTTGCTGTATGCGGCGAAATTGATCATCACGATTGCCAGGATCCCTGCCAGTATGACGGCGGAAATCAAGATTCCCACTTGGCTCTTGAACTTCATGGAATTCGATCCTTTCGCGTGAGTTGGACCACCTTTATCCTACCACGAAAGGGGAAAAGTGGCCACAAGGATTTTCCCGGTCATAGTGAATGGATGGTATAATCGTGTACCTTTGCGAGGTGTTGGGAATGGGAATGTTGCGTGTGCTGGTGAAATTCTTCCTTTCTGCAGGAATTTTGGTGCTTGTTTCCGAAATCAGCAAGCGCACGTCGATACTTGGTGGTCTGATCGCTTCTTTGCCGTTTACTTCCCTTCTGGCCATTTTGTGGCTTTTCCTGGACACGAAGGACCCCAAAAAGGTTTCCGCCCTTTCTTGGAGCATTTTTTGGTTCGTGTTACCTTCCTTGCTTTTCTTTGTGAGTCTCCCTCTTTTCGTTTCCCGGCTCGGGTGGAACGTGTACGTCTCCATCCTGGTTTCCTCGCTGCTCACGATGGTGGGATACGGGGTGATGGCGTTGATCCTGTCGCGATTCGGGATGAAAATTGGGTGAGGGGTTACTCCCCACCGGTTTTAGGGCGTGGATAGTCCGTTGCATTTGTTGCTCCAGCATGCCAAGCCACTTTTCCCGCAGTAGGGAGTCGTCGCTTCCGATCATCCCTTCCACCTTTTCACAGAGCTTGCCGAGGGATACCGCCCCCATCGAAAGGGCCGCTCCCTTGAGCCGATGAATGAGTTTGGCGAGCTGCTGAAAATCTTGCTGTGCCCGAAACCCGGAATAAGACTGCAAATCGGCTTCCAACGATTCTTGGAAAATGCCCAAGATTTTTTGGTATGCTTCTGTTTCTCCTCCCACCATTTTGAGGCCTTCCTTGAGGTCGAAGTTGTGCAGGAATTCCGAATCAGAAAAGAGGGAGATTTCGTTCCCGGAAAAAACTTCCCCGAGAACTTGCGCAAGTTTTTCCGGGGAGAGGGGTTTGAGCAAAAAGCGGTGTACACCGGCCGAAAGGAATTGATCCCTGTCCGTTGGGCTGACCGATGCAGAAATGGCGATCACCGGGGTGGGATGCCTGGCATGTTGCCGGAGTTCGGCCACGATGGAAGAACCTTCCATGTCGGGAAGGTGGATGTCGGTGAGAACCAGGTCAAAGTCTTTTGTGGAGACCTGCTGGAATGCTTTGGCTCCATCCGGCGCACATGCAACGTCCAAACCCAGTTTCTCCAATACTTCCCTTGTCATTTCCCGGTTCACCCGGTCGTCTTCCACCAACAAAACACGCTTTCCCCGGAGAAGCCCTGGAGAGGTACGGGGCAACGTTTTCTCCTGCAGCAGGGGTTGCGTGCTCTCCACGCGTTTGAGTTGGATTTGCAGCGAAAACACGCTGCCTTTCCCCGGCGAAGACGAAAAGTGGATCGCCCCCCCCATCTTTTCCGCAAGGCTCTTGGAGATGGCAAGGCCCAATCCTGTTCCCCCGTACTTTCGGGCCATCGAAACGTCACCTTGGGAAAAGCTCTGGAATAGCCGTTTCTTCTGTTCCTCGTTCATGCCAATCCCGGAATCCAGTACGGAAAAGCAAAGCCAGGAACAACCCTCCGCTGCCTTGTGGTCCCCGGTGCACGTCACCCCCAAAACGATGTTCCCCGAGGCGGTGAACTTGAGCGCGTTGGATAGGAAATTGTTCAAGATCTGGCTGATTCGAAGTGGGTCACCGAGGTACGTTCCCTTGGCGTTTTCCTGCATTTCCACGTGGAAAGGGATGCCTTTTTCCACTGCAGAAGCCTGGAAAAGCCCAGCAACCCCCGAAACCATTTCTTCCAGCGAGAAGTGGGTTTCCTCGAGCTCCAACTTTCCCGCTTCCACCTTAGAAATGTCCAGGATATCGTTGACGATGGAACCCAGCGTTTGCATGCCCAAGCGGATACGCTCCAGGTAGTCCTTTTGTTGCGGGGAGAGTGGGGTTTTCTCCAGAAGGAAAAGAAGCCCTTCGATTCCATGCAAGGGATTGCGGATTTCATGGCTCATGGTTGCCAGGAATTCACTTTTCGAGCGGTTGGCGGAGTCCGCAAGGTTTCGTGCATCCTGCAATTCTTTTTGGACACGTTTTTGTTCGGAAATATCGTGGAATAGCAAAACTTTCCCAATCAGTTGCTTGCTGCGATTCCGCAAGGGGGTGGTGGAAGCTTCGATTACTTGTGTCCCTGCGCGGTGCACCTCGATTTCTTTGCGCATTTTCTTTTCGGGAGTGAGCTGGAGAAAGTCCTCCCATTCGGGAAGAACGGAGGGGAGTTTGCGTGAAACCCAATCCATGGTGGGTTGCATCCAGCGCGCGAAGGTCAGGTTCCAATCCACGATGCGGTCCTGTTCGTCCACCACGAGGATCCCGTCATCCAGGGAACGCGCGACCTGCTCCCATGCAACCGGCGCCAAATCCAGCATGCGGTACCGCAAAGCTGCCAACGCAAGAAACACGTTGCTTACCGTAAACGAAAGGGGTGTGGGATCGAATCCCCCGATAAGCCGCGTGTCGATGGCGTACAGTACGTTTGCAACGAAAGGAAACAGGCACCCCAGGAAGACCATGCGCGCTTGCAGCGAAAACAAGTTGGAGTGGGAAAAGATGAAGCGGAACAGCTGCACGATGGAGGAAAAGACCAGGGTGTAGGCATACAGAACCACGACCCAGAACCATGGACCATGCCCGTACACGCCCGCTACCCCACCCGAGACCGGTTCGAGCGAAACCGATGACCACAGCAAGTGATGCCAATGGTTGGTGATAGCCATCCCCAGCGAAATGGCTGGCAGCACGAAAAGGGAAGCCGCGAGCCTGGGTTTGGGCAAGGTTACCTTGCGCGTGAAATGCAGGGTGAACAGGAAGAAGAACACCGGCGTGGTTTGACTCCCCAGGTAGGAAACCACCGACCAAAATACTTTTTGGTCCAGGGTGCTTCCCCGCGCTTCGAAAATGGAAGTGAAACACCAAACCGCTGTGGCTACCATTAACCAGGCCATTTGGAGGCTTCCCGGGGCAGGTCTCCTTTTCAGGCTGTACGCCGCCAGCGAAACGGATATGAAAGTCCCGAAAACAAGAAGGAGCGAGAACAGGTTGCTATCCACGGCAGACCCCATTTCCCTTCGCGTGGGATGAACTATTATACCA
>DAOPKN010000026.1:21820-32390 GCA_035391225.1 Thermotogota bacterium | reverse complement strand
GTATCACAAACGGCTTGTATCTTCGGGAGTAGAAGCACGCTCCCCAAAAAAGGGGGAAAAAAAGCGGACCAGTGTCCGCTTTCCCGTGCCGTTCGCTGCCTGGTAACTAAAGCCCAACTGCAGCTTTCAGTGCATCGATGGAATCCGTTTTTTCCCAGGGGAACAGAACGTCGGTTCTGCCAAAGTGACCGAAAGCCGCCGTTTTGAAGTAAATGGGTTTTTGCAGATCCAGACGCTGGATAATCTTCCCGGGTCGGAAGTCAAAAACCTGGGGAAGAGCCGCTTCCAGCTTGGTTTCGTCCACCACAGACGTGCCATAGGTGTCCAGGAGAATGGAAACCGGTTTGGCTTTTCCGATGGCATAGGCCACCTGGATCATGCATTTTTTTGCGATACCTGCCGCTACGATGTTTTTCGCAACGTACCGGGCCATGTAATGGGCGGAGCGGTCGACCTTTGTGGGGTCTTTTCCGCTGAACGCTCCTCCCCCGTGCGGAATCCATCCGCCGTACGTATCGACGATGATTTTCCGTCCGGTAAGCCCGGTATCGGCCTGTGGCCCCCCCACAACGAAACGGCCGGTGGGGTTTATCAGGATTTTCATCTTAGCATCGCGCAGCTCTTCGGGGATCACGGGATCGATGATTTCACGGATCACTCCCTCGTGCAGTTCCCCGGACTCGATATCGTCGTGTTGCGTCGAAATCAACACGGTGTCGATACGCCGGGCTTTCCAGTTTTCGTCGAATTCCACGGTCACCTGGGATTTCCCGTCGGGCCGAAGGAAAGGAAGGGTACCGGATCGGCGAACCGAGCTGAGCTTTCGGGTAAGGCGGTGTGCCAAAACGATGGGCAACGGCATCATTTCGGGGGTTTCATCCGTTGCGTAGCCGAACATCATACCCTGGTCTCCCGCCCCAAGGTGGTCAAGTGCGTTGGAAGGACCGTCTTCACCGGCACGGAACTCCATGGACTCGTTGACACCTTGTGCGATGTCCGGCGATTGCTCGTCGATGGAAGAAACCACCGCGCAGGTTTCGCCATCGAATCCAAACTTGGCCCGGGTGTAGCCGATCTTGAGAATGGTTTCCCGCACTACTTTGGGGATTTCCACGTATCCTTGCGTACTGATTTCCCCGGAAACGAAAGCCATTCCCGTAGTAACCAGTGTTTCCACCGCCACGCGACTGTTCGGGTCCTGCGCGATCAAAGAGTCAAGGATCGCATCGGAAATCTGGTCTGCGATTTTATCAGGGTGACCCTCTGTGACGCTTTCACTGCTAAATAGGCGCTTACTCATTTTTTTCCTCCCTGAGATTCTGGTATTCCTCGAGGGTCAACAACTTGCCCCCTTGGACTTGGTATTCTTTCATCCGGAAATTCGCGTCGAGCACGAACAGAACTTGGATTTTTTGTTGGCAATGGGAACCCACCAGCTCTTTTCGGATTTCGTAAGCGCCGTTTCCTTTTCCGAACGTTTGGAAGATTTCGGAGTGCTTCCGCACGACCACTTCGAACAATTCACCGCAGCGCTCGCATTGCACGAAAAATTTGAAAATCGTACCGCTGGAAACCAATAGTGGGCTTTTTTTCTGCTTCCGGGAGAACCACATGCATCAATCACCTTCTTCGTAAGCGGAAACGCCATTCTTTGACGTTTCCCCAATCGTCTTCGATGCGGATTCGGGCATCCGCCTGGTCCGGAAAGCGGGACATGCTTCCCAGCAGGTTGGTTTGGATGGGATTTTGCGTGATCGGTGCGTACAGCTTGTACCAGTAATTGCTGGCGTTCGACCCTTCACCGAAGATGTAATCCCCACTTTCCAGGAAATTATCCGCGATTTCGTCGAATACCAGCGCGTACACTTCCTGATCGTCCACGAAAAAATGCAAGGCATGCAAGCCCATTTTGCCGTAACCGTCCACGCGTTCCAGCCGGGCATTCACCTCGAAACGGGGAATGGTGCTGGAGAAGTAATAGGTGCCACCATTTATGATATCGTAGGGTTGGTCATCGATCCGAAAGGAGACGAACTTGAGGATGGAATCGGGGATGTTGATGACATCCTTGAGGAACGTCATCGGGTTGAGTACCGTCCCCTTTTCGGGGTTGCGAAACTCCACGTGGCAGTGGGGTGCGATCACCCTGCCGGTGTTTCCCGAGAGCCCGATGATCTCCCCGCGCTGCACGGGGAATTCCTCCGGGTGAAAGACGATTTCCAACTGCCGTTCTTCACCAAATTCCACCATGGCGGACTGGATAATCGCCGAAAAGCGATCCGAAAAGGAATTCAGGTGCGCGTAAACGCTGGCAAAACCATCCGGGTGCTGCAAGAAGATCGCGTTCCCGTAAATGGGTTCGTTGATCCACACTTTCCAAAGGTAGCCGTTGTTGGTAGCGTAAATCCGCGTATTCTCGGCACCATTCGTGGAAATGTCGATCCCCGCGTGGATGCGCTTTAGCACAAGGTCATCGGAATTGCGGCATTCCCCAAAAGTGGAAGTGATTTTTTCGGTGATCCGGGAAGGAAGGATATAGGACGCCCACGTCGGCGAAACGCAAAGGATAACGAGGAGCGCGAAACACAGGAAGCGCCAGGGCAGCCTCGAAAAGAGTTTGGTTTTCATTCTTTCACCCCGAAATGAAACAAGAGACGGGAAAACCCGTCTCTGCTTCGAGCGTATGGGAAGCTGGGTCCACACGTTCCCCAGCATCAGTCTTGCAGTTCATCTCCCAGTTCCGATCCATCGGACTCCGCGGCTTGCTGCTTGGCTTCTTCCTCTTCCATGGCTGCGCGGCCTTCTTTCCCTTCCAACACCGCATCGGCCATTTTGCTGGTCATCAACCGGATGGCACGGATGGCATCGTCGTTTCCGGGGATGATGTAATCGATTTCGTCGGGATCGCAATTGGTGTCAATGGGAGCAATGATGGGGATGTTGAGAAGGTTTGCTTCCAGTACGGCATTGCGTTCCTTCTTGGGGTCGATGATGAAGATCATGTCGGGGATTTCCTTCATTTCGCGTACACCGCCCAGGTTCTTTTGCAGCTTTTCCAGTTGGTGGCGGTAGATGGATTGCTGGGATTTGGGAAGCGCAGCCAGTGCACCGTCTTCCTCCATTTTTTCCAGTTCCTTGAGGCGGTTGATGCGCAACTTGATGGTTTTGAAGTTGGTAAGCATTCCACCCAACCAACGATTGTTCACGAAAAACGAACCACAGCGCCGCGCTTCCTCGTAAATGGATTTGCGGGCTTGGCGCTTGGTTCCGACGAAAAGGAGGGTTTTTCCTTCTTTCGTCTGTTCGCGCACGAAATTGTAGGCCTGGTCCAGGAGCTTCAGGGTTTTTTGGAGATCCATGATGTGGACACCCTTGCGGTTCGTGTAAATGTACTGGTCCATCTTGGGATTCCATCTCATGGTCCGGTGCCCGAAGTGAACACCTGCTTCGAGCAGTTGTTTCATGGTAACTACTGACATGCATACACCTCCGAGAATTTGGTTTTGCCTCCGCCAATCTTTACGGGCACGCTGCCCGATTTTTCCACCTCCACGGGGGAGGACCAAGAAAAAACTGGATTGGCGTGCGAGATCAATCCGGCGTATTATAGCAAATTACCCAATCGAAATCAAGCGCAAGTATGCTATAATCTCGGTGGTTGAGCCCGTTTGCGCTTTTTTTGGCGAGAAGGGTGACCAGAAAGGAAGAAACATGCGAAAAATCTTGAAGAATATCGCCTACTTGGCAACGTTCGATGGAAAAGGCAGCGAATGGACCGATGCTTTTGTCGTCGTTGAGGGAAACCGCATCGAAGCTTTGGGGAGCGGAGAAATCCCAAGTAACTGGCTGGATTCTTCGCCGCAAATCATAGATTGTTCGGGGATGCTGGTGATCCCTGGCCTGGTGAATACGCACCACCACCTTTTCCAGAGCCTCTTTCGCAACGTTCCAGGTGCCCAAGACGCACGCCTCTTCGAGTGGCTAATTTTCCTATACGAGAAGTGGAAATTCATGGACCCCGAAGCCATCGCGATTTCCGCAAAGACCGGGTTACTGGAAATGATGAAAACGGGCGTTACCACTTCTTCGGATATGTTTTACCTGTTTCCGCGAGGGGATTCCTCGCTTTTTGATGTGTACATCGAGGCAGCCCGCCAGACGGGCATGCGTTTCCATCCCACGCGGGGAAGCATGTCTTTGGGAAAAAAGAACGGCGGTCTTCCCCCGGATTCCGTGGTCCAATCGGAGGATGAAATCCTTCGTGCCAGCGAGGAGGCGATCCAGAAGTACCACGATGCGTCCGACTTATCCATGCTGCGCATAGCGCTGGCTCCGTGCTCTCCCTTTTCGGTTTCGCCAGCCCTTATGCAACAATCCCTGGCCTTGGCAGAAAAACACAACGTTTTGCTGCACACCCATCTCGCCGAAACCAAGGACGAGGAAGCCTATTGCCTGGAACGCTACGGGCTTCGCCCCGTGGACTTCATGGACAGCTTGGGTTGGCTCAATCCTCGGGTATGGTTTGCGCATTGCGTATGGTTGACCCCCCAGGATATTTCCAAGTTCGCGACCGCCGGTGTCGGTGTTTCCCACTGTCCCGCTTCCAACATGCGCCTTGGTTCGGGTATCGCACCCATCGTGGAAATGCTTTCGCATCCCAGTATTCGCATTTCGCTGGCGGTCGATGGTAGTGCGAGCAACGATGGAGGCAACATGGTGCAGGAAGCCCGGCAAGCTCTTCTTTTGCAAAGAGTGGCCAAGGGTGCGGATTGCATTTCCGCGCGCCAGGTTTTGCGCATGGCGACGATGGGTGGGGCGCAGGTTCTCCGCAGGGAAACCGAAATTGGCTCCTTGGAACCCGGGAAAGCGGCGGACATCGTGGCGTTCGACCTGAACCGTATCGAATTTGCAGGCGGACTGTCGGATCCGCTCGCGGCGCTGCTTTTTTGCGATGCTCCCGATTCAAGTATGGTTATGGTGAACGGTGAGATTCTGCGTGCAGAAGGGGAGTTCCTCCATCAAGATATTCCCGGGCTGGTGGCACAGCACAACCGCATTTCCCTTTCTCTCGCGCTATGATGCGGAAGCGGGTGGTGGCATGAAAAACCTCATCGTGTACTTGGGAACCCCTCGGCTCTTTTCGGAAGTGTTGATGTACTTGAAAGAAAAGGGGATGAAACAAGGGGTTTTCCTCACGCGGGCTTCCTCCGGCGAGTGGGTAGTGCAGGAAACGGTTTTGGCTTTCCCGCGCAACTACTTTTACCGTGAGCTGGAGAGCCTTCACGCGGAGTTTCCCACATTGATGGTGTATCCACTGCGCGAAAATGTTTGCCTTGTTTCGGACATTTCCCTTTCTTCGGAGGATCACGCGCTACTCTCCAAGCTGTTTCAAATCCACTTTTCCCTACTCTCCATGGAAGAGAAAGAAACGATGATCTCGCGCCTCACCTACAACATGGTCGGGATGGAAACCATCATGAATTCCTTCCTGGAACCCATGGAAGCCTTGGATATTTTGACCCTGTTTACCGATGCCTTGGGAGAGCTTGTGCTTTCCGCAAGTGCGCTGTACCAAAAACAGGGAGACCGCTTCGTGCAGGTGCATGTGCATGGCACTCCCCTTTCCGCCAAGTCTCTTCTGTGCACCACGCAGAACTCCCAGGAGTTCCACTTTTCTTTCCCAGAAGACTTGAACCAGAAAAAACTGTTCCCCGAATTGCTGGAGGGCACTCCCGCTCCCTTGCTCGTTGGCCTTCCCATACACCGGGAAAACCTCGTGGCTTTCGTGATCGTTCTTTCGCGCCAAGAACCGATGGATGCCGAAGAGATGGGTGTTGTGCAAACACTGAGCCGTCTTTTCGGAAAAGCCCTGGAGTTCCAGGTGGCGAAAACGCGTGCGCTTTCCGAAGAACGGGAGTTGGAGAAGAGCCGGTACCAGTTGCTGACCCTTTTCAAGGGGCTGGAATACCTCTTTTCCCGCGACAGCATCGATTCTTTTTCGCAGGCGTTGGAGGAGATGATACGGGAAACTTTAGGTGTGGAAAAAGTGACCGTTTTCTTGCGCAAGACGTGGGGGAATATCCTATGGGCCTGCAGTGCTTCCGATGGCTTGAAGAGCATGCTGCTCAAGTATTCCACAACGTGGGATCAGTATGATCTGTCCGATCCCGTGGAAAAAGGGGCGTTCTTGGAGGATTTCGGAAACGCCCAAAGTGTGCTTTCCCAGCTTGCTTTCCCTTTGGTTTCCCCCCGTATTCCTTTTTGTGCGGTGATTCGCAGCCTTGAGGGAAATATCCTCGGATTGGTGTTTCTCCCAGACATGCTTCGGGAGGACCGCGAGTTTCTCAAAATGATCTGCCGTACAGCTGGGATTTCCATGGAGAACATGCTGGTGCAACGGGATTTTTCCCGGATCCTGCATTCCTACGAGGCACTCATGGATAGCTTCCAAAAGATGAACCAGCTGCACAAAAAGATCCAAGATACTTCCGGAATCGTTGAGTTCTATAGTGCCATGCGTGGTGCGTTGATCGAATGGTTTGACATACGCGATTTTTTCGTGGCGTTCCGAAGCCACAAGGAGATCATCTCTTTCCCCGCTCCGTTATCCCCGCACCTGCGGAAAAGTTTCGAGGCGATCTTGGCCTCGCAAAGCAACGATTTGCAAATCGAACCCTCGGAAGAAGAGGGGTTCTTTCTTTTCTTCATCCCTCTGAGGGTGAAGAAGCGCAAGATCCTCATGGCCATTGAAGCAAAAGACGAGCCGCGCATCAACGTCTTGCTGCAGTTGATCCAACTGGGTTTCCAAGAAAAGTTGGCCAAAATCCTCGCCGAGGAAAATTGACCGTGGAAAGGCAGGAGAAAAAAATGGAGGAACGTTCTCCCGAATTGGGAATTGTTGGACAACGCGTGCTGCGTGTAGATGGTTCCGACAAGGTTCGTGGAAAGGCACAGTACATCGCAGATCTTTTTTTCGATCGCATGCTATACGTGGGTATCGTTGTGGCGGGGATTCCCCATGGAATCCTGCAAGAACTCGATTTCTCCGCTGCCCGGCAAATCCCAGGGGTAGAAGGGTTCGTTACCTGGCAGGACATCCCGGGTGAAAACCAGATGGGGGACATTATCCCTGACTACCCTGCTCTTCTCAAACCCGGAGACCGTATCCGGTACAACGGGGATTACGTGGCATTGGTGGCGGCCACGACTCCCGAGATAGCCCGACTGGCTGCCAAACAGGTCAAGGTAATCGCAAAACCCCTGCCCGGCGTTTTTTCCATCGAAGAATCACTGACCAACGAGGTGAAAATCGAGCAATCCGGTAACCAACCTATCCACCACAAGGTGCGAAAAGGCATGGCCGATCCGGATACGATGTTTTCCGAGTCGGATATCCAATTGCAAGCTTCCTTTTTCGCCGATTACCAGGAACAAGCGTACCTGGAAACCCAGGGAGTGCTGGCGCGCAGCGACGAGAATGGTTGCCTCGTGGTGTACGGTTCCATGCAATGTCCGTACTACGTGCAGGAGGGCGTTTCCAAAGCGCTGGGCCTACCCTACCAAAAGGTCCGCGTGATCCAAACGGAAACGGGAGGAGCTTTCGGCGGAAAGGAAGATGTTCCCACGTACTTCGCCATTCCCGCAGCTCTCGTATGCCATAAGTTTGGGCGCCCCGCGAAGCTCGTGCTCCAGCGCGAGGAAGATATCCAATGGACCAGCAAGCGCCATCCGGTGCAATCCACCTACCGGCTTGGGGTGAAAAAAGACGGCACCCTGGATGCGGTGCAGGTGGAAGCGCTGGGAGACATGGGGGCCCACGGCACGCTTTCTCCCTTGGTTCTGTGGCGCTCTTCGGTGCACGCGGCCGGTGCGTACGCCGTGCCAAACGTGCGCGTGGACGTGAAAGGAACATTGACCAACAAGGTTCCCTGTGGAGCGTACCGGGGTTTTGGGTCCCCCCAAGTGTTTTTTGCGATGGAAGCCATGATGGACATGGCGGCGGAAAAACTGGGCATGGATCCTTTGGAATTCCGTTTGCGCAACGTGCTGCAACCTGGGGCAACGACATCCACGGGGCATCGCATGGATGCAAGCTGCGTGGCGCGGCAAACGTTGGAAATGGCACGCGAATTGAGCGATTGGAACCGGTTGCAAGCCCGGGTACAAGAGTTCAACCGGAACCACCAACACGTTCGGCAAGGAATCGGGCTTTCCCACATTCATTACGGGGTTTCCCTGGGTGCCATGGGACGGCACTTGGATGCAAGCGGGGCTTTCGTGCAAGTGTTCAAGGATGGGACCGTTTCCCTTCAAATCGGGGGAACCGAGATGGGGCAAGGTGCGAAAACGACCATGGCGATTCTTGCCGCGGAAATCTTGGGCCAAAAGGTGCAAAAAGTGCGCATGAACCAGACCGATACCGCATTCCTGCCGGATAGCGGGCCAACCGTAGCTTCCCGGACCACCATTTTCAGCGGGAACGCCGTGGTGCGAGCGGCACAGCAGGTTGCTTCCAAAATGAAGCAGTACTACGCCCAGCAAACCGGCGTTCCGATTGCGCAAGTCAAATCCTCCAACGGTGTTTTCTCCGGGAGCAGTGGAGAGAAACCCATGGATTTTGAAGCGGTAGCGTATGGGGCAGATCGCGAGAACCTGGGGTTGTTTGCCACGGGATGGTTTGAAACACCCTTTTTGCAATGGGATAAGGAAAATGGGGTGGGAGAAGCCTACGTGACGTACGCATTTGCCACCCAGATCGCGGTCGTGGAAGTGAACCTTCTCACCGCCCATGTGCAAGTGCGTGAGGCCTATTGCGTGCATGATGTCGGAAAAGCCATCAACCGCGAGGGCGTTGTGGGGCAGATCCAGGGTGGCTTCGTGCAAGGAATGGGATACGCACTCTACGAGAACCTCCAACTGAACGACGCGGGAAAAATCCTCTCGGATAATTTCAACACGCTCACCATCCCCACCTTCCACGAGATGCCCGAAACCTTCCGCGTGGGTTTGGTGGAAACCCCGTTTCCCCAAGGGCCATTTGGTGCAAAAGGGATCGGGGAGCCTTCTCTCATACCCGCACCCGCGGCAATCGCCAATGCAGTTTCGCACGCCTTGGGAAAAAGGGTGCACAAGATCCCCATCCGGAAAAGCGAATTGCTGGAACAAATCGTGCAACCATAAAAAAACCCCCGCGAAAGCGGGGGTTTTTTTATGGTGGTGGGTGCGGTAAGGATTGAACTTACGGCCTCTTCCGCGTCAAGGAAGCGCTCTCCCACTGAGCTACGCACCCAAATCAGCGCAGTAATTGTATCACACACCGTTGGCTTTGTCAAGAATGGCCGCGCACCCGCGGGATTACCCGGGGAAAAAACGGAAAAAAGGGAACATCCCACAAATCAAATACCACAAAATACAAATTTGGAAATTAGCAGAATAACTGGAAAGCCAAATTATAATTCATTCAAAATTTCAAATATGCAAAAACCCAATACAGTTTTTTTATCATATATCGATATCCTATTTTGGCAAATTGTGTTTTAAAAAAAAGAACTGTATGTATTTCCTCTCGCTATCCCAGCACCAAAAGAACAAGGGCACACATCCCACAGGCAACAAAGGCATGTGCTTGGCCACCCACGAAAAGCACCAAAAAGGGGGCTGGGGGTTTTCCCCACCCGCGTGCAACCTCCTGCCAAAGAAAGAACCCCCCATAGGCGGTTGTGTACCGCAAAAAGGGGGGTTCGAACGCCGGAAAGGCCAAAAATGACGCAACAAAATGTAATCTTTTGTTGCGTCATTCCATTTTTCTCAGGATTTTCTCCCAAAGTTCCTCCGAACTGCTCGATTCCACCAATCCATTTTCGAAAAGCGTGTTGATAAAGTCCCCTGCGATCCACTTTTTTTGCTCATTGGAGGCAAATTTGCGGTAGATTTCGGCCAAAAGATGCGGATCCAGCCGCGCGTTTTGGGGTTTGCCGTTTGTCAAAACCGCTTCCACCCTGTCTTTGAGCGTCTTTTCATCGGGGATATCCTCAAGGTTCACGTCTTCCAAGCGAAACACCTCCAGCAAGACCCGTACGATGGCCGCCTTGGTGATACGCTGGTTTTGCTTGGACGGTTTGCGGCTGGCCGTGATCACAGCCACGGCGCGATGGAGCTTTTCCACCTGCTCTACGGGTATGGGGAAGCTTAAAGAAATCATATGGGGCATACTCTAACCTCCAATTTGGGAAATAGACGTTTCATACATTCACTATACCACAAAAAAGGAAAATTTTCAAATAGGAAGTAACCCGAAAAGCAAAAACATGGGAAAAGGACTTAGGCAAATTTGCAAATTGGGAAAATAAAAAAACGCTTCGCTTTTTTTCCCTCGCATTCAACCTTCTTTTCACCCTTTGAAGAACCAAATGGGTTCTCGTTCCCGTCCACTTGCTTCGGAAAAGAACCAAAAAAAACTCCCTCCGAAATCGAGGGAGTTTTTGGGTTGATGGATAATGGGGTCAGAATGTTTCCGCCCACGCTTCGTCGATCCAAAGGTCGTTCCAACCGTTGCATTCGATACGAACGG
>DAOPKN010000026.1:0-21720 GCA_035391225.1 Thermotogota bacterium | reverse complement strand
GCCCACGCTTCGTCGATCCAAAGGTCGTTCCAACCGTTGCATTCGATACGAACGGTGTTGATACCATCTCGCAGATCGTCCCCGGAAATATACCAGGTTTCCCATGTCTCGAAGAGTTCCGTCCATCCAAAGTATTCCCCGTTCACGTACACGTCGATGAGGGTGCCATCTCCCCAGGAATCTTCGTTGCCCCGTACATGGAAGTTAAAGTCTTCTTTCCCGGAAAACTGGAAGGACACCCATCCCCAGTCTTCCCACGAAACCACCCAATGTGGAGGGGTGGGGTGTACCGAATCGTAGGAAGCATACTCGTAGTGGAACTGCATTCCTCCCTCCAAAAGGGGAGTAGGGGATTGGAGTACCACGCGTGGGCTGGTGGAGGGTTGGGAGCTTGCGGTGGTAAAAGACCAAATGGGACCCGTCGTGTTTCCCTCGGAATTCTTGGCAACGATTTTCCAGTAGTAGGTTGTTTGTGGTTGCAGTGTGCCTGCATCCCAAATCGCCGAGGGAAGATTGGATTGCCGCAACGAAGGGTTGGCGGAGGTGCCGAAATACAGGTCGTAGGATGTTGCTCCAGAAGCACTCCACGACAAATCGGGATCCAAGGAAACCCCAGAAGCCCCGTTAGCGGGATTGGGAGAAGAAGGAACCGTTGGTGGTGAGGTGGGCACTTCTTGCGAGGTGCGGTAGAACACGAAAGAAGCATCCGAATGGTTGGTTTGAACGGTTTGCACCACCCCAAATTCCGATTGCGCGTAGTTCAGAACCTTGTCATGCGTGTAGTGATAGGATTCGGAAAAGGTGATGTTCCCATCGGCAGAGCCGTTTGGGCCATATCCATCCGCGCTGAAGCTGAAATCGAAGGAGCCGTTGGGGTTGTTTTGCCCCACGTTTCCAATTCCATCGTTAAAGAAGAAAGTCATCCAGCCATTGTTCAGGTACGAGTCCTCGTTGCTGTACTCCGAGACCTTCGAACCCGTCAAAACGTAGTACTCGTAGGTAGAATGGAAGTCACCCCGGCCCCCACCACTACTTGGAGCGAACGCTTCCAGCACCGCGTCATTGAACAATTGCAAACGCTCGGTGGCGGGGAGTATGGGTTGGGTACGCCCAACCGCAAGGTTCACGAATCCCCCAGATTCGCAAGCATCCACCAAAACGATCTTGGTGCCATCGATTGCATCCAACTTTTGGCGAAGCGTGGAAACGGGGTAGTAAGAGCCGTTGGAGAAAATGAGGTTGGATTGCCCGGAAGAATAAGCACCATGTCCGGAGTAGTGGAACAACAATACATCGTCCGGCTGGGCTTGAGCCGCAATCGAAGACAAAACCGATTCCACTTGGGAGGAGGATACTTCCCCGGAAAGAATTTGCGCCTGGTAGGCCGGGTTGGAATGGTTCAAGCTTTCCCGAATATCCTGGGAGTCATACGGAGGGGAATCCAAGTCATTCGATCCTCCACCGTAATCACTGATTCCCACCGAAACCAACCGGTAAGTGCCGGATGTTGCACCGGAAGCACGCGTGGTAAAACTCCATGTGGCACTGGAGGACTGCCCTCCCCGGTTGTCTTTGGCGACTACCTTCCAGTAATACGTGGTTTGCCCGGATAAGCCCGAGACGGAGGTTTGGCTAAGGCTCAACCCTGTTTTCACCGGGGAAGAGAATGTCGGAGAAGTGGAAAGGTACACGTCGTAACGCACCGGATCGGAGTCCGGATCGGTACAATCCGACCAGTTCAAGGTGAGGCTCGTTTCCTGGTCCGCTTGACCGTTGGCCGGGGAGGGAGAAGCAGGGGTGGAAGGCGGTTGATTCGACGTGGTGCCGGTGGTGAAATCCCAGGTTTGGGAAGTGGCCTGGTTCGCGTGATCGTCCTTTGCGACCACTTTCCAGTAGTACTTGGTTGAAGTGGAAAGGCCATTCACGGTGAACGCATTGGTGGAAAGGTTCTGCGCAATACGCGTCGTGGGGTTCGAAGAGGTGGAAAGGTACACGTCGTACACGATCGGATCACTTTCCGGGTCGGTGGAAGCCTGCCACCCCAGTTCCAAGTCCCGTGCTGTGCCAGCGGTGTGGTTCGCAGGAACGGGGGTTATGGGAGCGGAGGGCGGATAATTGCTCAAGGTTTCCGTGGTGAAGTGCCAAATGGCTCCTGTTTCGGAACCATCGGAGTTCTTGGCCACGATTTTCCAGTAGTAGGTGGTTTGGGGCTGCAAGGTTCCCGGGTTGTACGGGTTCTCGGTTGTGTTGGAAACAAGAAGAGGTGGGTTGGATGCTGTTCCGAAGTAAATGTCCGCGTACGTGGAACCCGAAGATGTCCAGGAAAGGGTTTTTTGAATGGGCACGCTTGTTTCTCCGTTGGCGGGATCCGGGGTGGAAGGGGTTTGTGGTGGAGAGGTGGGAGAATCTCCGAACGTTCCAAAAACCCAGGTGCTACCCTGCGGAGTACCTTGCACGGTTTGGACCTCACCGAACTCGTTCACCCCGTAGGAGTACACCGTATCGTGCGCATACTGGTAGATCTCGCAGAACTGGATTTGGCCATCTTCATTCCCACAGGAGCCGTATCCATCTGCATTGTAGGAATAGTCGAAGGAGGCGTTCGGGTTGTTTTCCCCCACGTTGCCCAGACCATCCATGAAGAAGAAGGATAACCAACCGTTGTTCAGGTACGAGTCCTCGTTGCTGTATTCATCGATGCGTGAACCCGTCAACACGTAAAATTCCACGGGGGTGTTAAACGCTTTTGGCCCCGGTACGGGTTGCTCGAAGACCGAAATCACGTTTTGCGTGAAAAGGGCTGCACGTTCTTGGGGACTGAGGGAAGCATCGATCCATCTCGGATACGAGAGATCCACGAAATCCCCCGATTCGCAGGCGTCGATCACCACGATCTTTGTTCCGTTGATCGGTGCAAGGGCATTCCGGAGTTCGGTTACGGACAAATCGGAATCATCCGAAAGATACAGGAAGGATTGCCCCGAGGCATAGAACCCATGTCCCGAATAGTGGAAAAGGAAGACATCGTCGGCAGAGGTACCGGCTGACCCGGCAAAATCATCAAGTGCCGTAAGGATCTGGTTTTTGGTGACGTACCCTGTCAACATCTGTGTTTGGTACCCCTCGTTAAGGTGGGATAGGGTAACGTTCAAATCTGCGGAGTCGTACGGTGGGGCGTCCAGGTCCCCTCCGCCCGAATAGTTGGATACTCCCACCGTAAGTGCGCGGAAGAGGCCTGTACCTCCACCCCCGGAATCGGGTGTGAAAAAGGACCAAGTGGGCCCCTGGGTAGCATTGCCCTTGGTGTCGACGGCTTCCACTTTCCAGTAATACCTGGTGGAAGAAAGCAAACCAGTCAACGTGACCGTGGGGGAGGTGAGGCCTTCGATCTTGTTCGAAGGAGTAGGGTTTTGCCCCCAATACAACGCGTACGTCAGGGAATCCCCATCCGGATCGCTACATTGCCAGGACAAGGTGGGGGAAGTACTGCCTACGGTTTGCTGATCGGCCGGGGAAGGATTGGAAGGAGCGTTCGGCGCAAAGGAAAGCCGGAAACTCCAAATGGAACCCGCGGTTTGCCCCAACAGGTTCTTTGCAACGATTTTCCAGTAGTAGAGCTGCCCGGAAACCAACTCGCTGGGATTGAGGGAATACTCCGAGGAAGTGAGGTTTTGGGCTTTCAACGGGGGAGCGGCGGACGTTCCGAAGTACAAGTCAAAGCTGGTGGCATTGGAACTGTTCCAATTCAGGGTCAAACCATAACGCCCCACGTTTGTGCCGGCATTCCCTGGAAAGAGGCTTTGGGGAATACCGGGTAACACTTCCAGAATTTGTTCAGGGCTACAGGAAACGAGGAAAAGGACGGTGAGAATCAACAACCAGAACGCTCTTTTTCCGAATCGGGAAAACTTTTCCATTTTTTCCTCCAATCTCCAGGGTCAAAAAAGGCCAGTAATATTCCCCTGGTTATCCAGATCCATATCCAGTGCAGCGGGGTGTGAAGAAAGCCCGGGCATCGTCATGATATCACCAGCATAGGCAACGACAAATCCGGCGCCTGCAGAAATTGACAATTCTTGAATGGGAAGGACGTACCCTTTCGGGGCACCCAGCAAAGAGGGATCGTGGGAAAGGGAACTCTGGGTTTTCGCGATGATCACGGGGAGTTGGCAGAAGTCCTTGGTAAAGAGGCGTAAGTGCTTCTTTGCCCCCGGGGAGAACGCGATTCCTTGTGCCCGGTACATTTTTTTGGCGATCAACGCGATCTTTTCCGGAATGGGCTGGGTCAGGTCGTATAAGGGGTTGGGAGTAGGGGTAGCGTCATTGCAGGCATCCATGACCTGCTGTGCAAGGTCAGTTCCTCCTTTTCCACCTTGTGCCCACACCTGGCTCAGGGAAAAACGGGCTCCCTCTTCTTCCACGTGGTCTCGCACAAGGCGGGTTTCGGCCTTTGTATCCCCGGGAAAATGGTTTAGTGCAACCACCACAGGTAGACCAAACTGCCGGAGGTTTTGGATATGCACTTGGAGGTTTTGCCAGCCTTTCTCCAGGGCGGAGAGGTTTTCGGCATCCAAGTTTTTCTTGGAAACGCCCCCGTGCATCTTCATGGCTCGGATTGTGGCCACGAGTACCACCGCCGAAGGCCAGAAATTGCCCACCTGGCATACGAAATCCAAGAACTTTTCGGCTCCAAGTTCCGCTCCAAAGCCTGCCTCGGTAATGGTGTACTCCGAGAGTTGCATTCCCAGCTTGGTGGCAAGGATACTGTTTGTGCCGTGGGCAATGTTGGCAAAAGGTCCCCCATGGATCAAAGCAGGGGTATTCTCCAAGGTTTGCACCAGGTTTGGGAGAAGGGCAGTCTTGAGCAAAACCGACATCGCACCTTGTGCCTGCAGATCAGAAGCATGGATGTAGGAGCGGTCGTTGGAACGGGCCACGAGCATCCTACCCAATCGTTCTTTCAGGTCGGCGTAGTCTTGGGCCAGGCAAAGCACCGCCATGACTTCCGAGGAAGCACTGATTCGGAATGCGTCTTCGCGGGGAACCCCGTTTGCCACCCCTCCAAGGCCCACCACGATTTGGCGCAGTGCCCGATCATTCATGTCCATCACGCGAGGCCAGAAAACATGTGAAGCGATAATCCCCAATTCATTTTTCGCCTTGATATGAGCATCGATCAGCGCGGAAAGGAGGTTGTGTGCGGAGGTGACGGCATGGATGTCCCCCGTGAAGTGAAGGTTGATTTCTTCCATGGGAACAACCTGGGAGTATCCACCACCGGCTGCTCCACCTTTCACGCCGAAAACGGGTCCCAGCGATGGTTCCCGAAGAGTGACCACCGAGCTCTTTCCCAGGTAGTTCAGAGCTTGGGAAAGGCCGATGGAAGTGGTTGTTTTCCCTTCGCCCGCAGGGGTTGGATTCATTGCGGTAACGAGCACCAGTTTTCCCGGCGGACGGGAAGCTTGGGAAAAGGTCTGCTCGAAGGGGATTTTTCCGATGTGATGCCCAAAAGGGATCACCTTCTCCCGCAATCCCAAACGCTGCGCAATTTCGTCAATCGGGTAAAGCCGTGCTTTTCGAGCAATCTCAATATCCGGTAGCAAAACAAACACCTCCTTGTGGGGAATTGCGTACACGGAAATTATACCATTTCCGGTTTCAAGCCAAACACAGAGGTGTGCGGGAAATCAAGGATGGGAGAGGTGGGGTCTGGAAAGGAGCCCTCGGGTTGTTTTCGGGGAAGGCCAAAACCCTTTTCGCGTTTTGCGAGTGGATGGGATTTTAGGGAAAAAGGTTGATTTCCGAATTCCCCTTTGCCTCTTCCAACTGGAGAAACAACGCGGCTTGAATGCTTTCGTCATCGGAAAAGCCGCGGGAAACGAGTACTTCCCCCAAGCGCGCGTCCTTTGCCAAATCCTTTTGGATTTGGAGTGCTTTGTTCACATCGGCTTCACGAGCCCACCCGAACAGCACGAGAATCTCGCCGATACGCATGGAGGGGCGTACGCGATACAAGATATCTCCACATTGGGGACAAACCTGCCCGTCATTGGGGGCAGCGCTTTTCGTTCCAAAATTACACACGAGGCACTTATACTCGAACATGGTTTTCTCCTCCAATAATCACTTTCAACAGCATTATACAACAAAAAACCCCTCGGCAAAACCGAGGGGGAGTAACATTCCACAAGGGACTTATCCGGTTAGCAATGTTTTTTTAAAAATTCATCAATTATATCTTGCAAGTCTGGTTTTCCAATTTCTTGGAGCTCGTAATTCACGCGAAGCGCTGGTTTATCGATGGAGATGACCCGGCGCAAATCGATGGGGGTTCCAATGAGAACCAAGTCCACATCGGCACGGTTGATGGTTTCTTCCAGCTCTTTCATCTGTTTCTCACCATACCCCATTGCGGGGAGGATGGAGTCCAGGTGGTTGTATTTCTCATAGGTGGACTTGATGGAACCCACTGCATACGGACGGGGATCCACGATCTGTGCAGCCCCAAATTTCTGGGCAGCAACGTATCCCGCACCGTACTTCATTCCACCATGTGTCAAGGTGGGACCATCTTCCACGACAAGTACGCGTTTGCCTTTAATTTGTTGGTAATCGTCCACGTAAATCGGAGAAGCACCGTCTACAATGATTGCGTGGGGATTCATCTCCTGGACTTTGCGGCGAACAGCCTCCACGTCTTCGGAACGCGCGGTCTCCTCCTTGTTGATAACCACCACATCCGCGGAAAGGGTATTTACCGTGCCCGGGTAAAAGGTGTGCTCGTGGCCAGGGCGGTGAGGGTCTACGACGGTGATCCAAAGGTCGGTGTTGTAGAAGGGGAAATCGTTGTTCCCACCGTCCCAAAGGATAACGTCCACATCTTCTTTTTCCGCTTCGCGCATGATTGCTTCGTAATCGACCCCGGCGTAGATCACGGCATTTCGGGCGATATGGGGTTCGTACTCTTCCCGCTCTTCGATGGTACAATCGTGCTTGTCCAAATCGGAGAAATCCGCGTATCTCTGGACTTTCTGCTTCACCAAATCACCGTAAGGCATGGGATGGCGAATGGAAACCACTTTTTTTCCTTTTTCGCGCAAGATATCCAGCACCCGGCGTGTGGTCTGGCTTTTTCCACAACCCGTTCGAACCGCCACGATGGAAATCACAGGTTTGCTGGATTTGATCATTGTTTTGTCCGGACCCATCAAAACGAAGTTGGGGCCCAAGGAATTCACCAGGGCTGCCTTTTCCATGACGTACTGGTTGGGAAGATCCGAGTACGCCAAGATCACGGAATCAATATCGTTTCCCTTGATCAGCGATTCCAGGTTCTCTTCTGCTTCGATAGGAATTCCGTTTGGATACAGGCTCCCTGCCAGTTCCGAAGGGTACCTCTTTCCTTCGATTCCCGGGATTTGGGTGGCGGTGAATGCCACCACTTCAAAATCGGGGTTGTCTCGGAAATAGGTGTTGAAGTTGTGAAAATCCCTTCCGGCTGCCCCCATGATGATTACTTTCTTTTTTGACACAATGACACCTCCAAAAATCTTTTTTTCTCCATTGCGCGAAAGTATACCAGAGCAAAGAAAGAGGATCAACCTTTTGAAACAGGGATTACAAGCAAGAAGCCAACCCTATCTTTCCCATTGGCGAGTATGCATACGTATGCATAGGTATGCGATTACGTTTACTCCAAAATCGGCTTGATATCGATCTTCCAACCCGTGAGCCTGGCGGCAAGGCGGGCGTTTTGCCCCCCTTTTCCGATGGCCAACGAAAGCTGGGTAGGCGGGACCCAAATGCGGGTGACGTGGTTTTGCTCGTCCACGATATCCACATCGATTACGCTGGCGGGTGCCAGGGCATTCTTGATCAGGGTTTTCAAATCCTCGGACCACTCGAACACGTCCACCTTTTCCCCTCGGATCTCACGCACCACGGAAGAAATGCGCCCTCCGTTTTCGCCAATGCAAGATCCCACCGGATCTACTTGGGGATTATGGGATTGCAAAGCGATCTTGGTACGGACCCCGGGTTCCCGTGCGATTGCCTTGATTTCCATGACCTGGTTCTCCAACTCGGGAACTTCATTTTTCAACAAGCCGATCACGAATTCCGGAGAAGTCCGGTTGACTTTCAACGATGCTCCCCGAATCCGCTTTTCCACGTTTTCCACGAAAACTTTGATCAAGTCACCATGGCGGAATTTCTCCCCGGGAATGGTATTTTCTTGCAGAAGCATGGTTTCTACCTTCCCCACTCGGATTTCGTAACCTTCCCTGGCTTCGCGCATCACTTCCGCCGAAACAACCTTTCCCATCATTTCCTTGTACTGGTGAAAGAGACTCTCCTTCTCCAGTTCACGGATTTTTTGGATCAACACTTGCTTGGCAATCTGTGCAGCAATCCGGTTGAATTTCTTCACGTTGATCTTTTGGCGGAGTACGTCCCCTTCCGCAATCAAATGCTCCATCTTGCGGGCCTCATCCAGTGGGATTTGGTTCTGTGGATCGGTGATTTCTTGCTCCGGAGCCATCACTTCGAACAAACGGAAAATTCCGATCTCGCCCGAAAGGGGATCAATGCGGATCTCAACGTTCTCTTCGGTGCCAAAAGTCTTTTTATACGAAACTTTCAATGCGCGCTCCAGCGCCTCCAATACTTCTAACTTGGGAATGCCCTTCTCGTCTTCCAGTTGTTCCAGGGCTTCGATGAGGTTTATATTCACCCTCACACCTCCAGGTATAAATGAATGTCTTTGATATTATTGATGCCAATCGAAAATTCGCGCTTGGCATCCCGTTCCAAGATTTCCAGTCTTTGCTGCTCTTCATCGAAGCGGAGGAGTTTCCCGATGAAGACCCCTCGTTTTTCCACGGGTTGCTTCACCTTGACCTTCACGCTCTGTCCGCAAAAACGCTTGTAATCGTCCGGTCCTCGTAACGGTCTTTCCAAACCCGGAGAAGACACTTCCAAGAAGTAGGGGCCCGGGATGTTTTCTTCCTCCACCAGCGGCCCAATAAGCCGGGAAGCCTTTTCACAGTCTTCGATACTCACCGGGCCACTCAATTTGTCCACGATCACCTGCACGTGGATCTTTCCTTTGCGGGAAAAAATCGAAAAATCGAACAAAGAAAGCCCGGTCTGTTGAAGCATCGAAGCAATTTTGGGAATAAGCTGCCGAGTTTGGATCATGCAAATACCCCTTCCCGTTTCTTTTTTTCTCATAAAAATATTTCGAGGGCTTGGCCCTCGAAATGATGGTTTTTTTGCGTTTGATAGATTTTACCAGATTTTTTCCGAAAGGTCAATACGTGGGGATATCCCCCGTACGGCGGAAGTTGCGGAGTAGTTCGTCACTTTGTTGCACCATTTTTTTCTGGTTGTCCCAAAACCCCCGCGTGCGGGTGAGGTTGAGTTCCTCCACGCTTTTTCCTTGCTGTTCCACCCAGGTGTAGTATTTCAGGTTATGCCAGCGTTTTCGCACTTCGTAGGTTCCCTCTTGCAGCCAATCCGTTTTCACGCCCATGAAGATGGATTGGAAGCGAACCGCTGCCTCCATCGTATCCATTGGCCCAAAGGATGCATCCAGCTGCTCCATTACCGAACCATAGCGTTGGATGTTGTCGGTGGCAATGGTGATGAGGGTATCTTCTTCGCCCATATCGTAATACTTCGCCGCCTTGATGGCGCTCAGTACGTTGCACACACCGGAAATCCCGAAAACTTGCGATAGGAACTCCACTTCTTGCCGCGGAATGCCCACTTGGGATACCAGGAAATCTTTTCCAACGGGATCTGTGAGCAGTTGCAACCCTTTTTTGGATTCCACGTCATCAACGGCCACCATGGCATCCATGTTCATGACATTATGAATCCAGGTAACATGCTTGTCTCCGATTCCCTGAATGTCATGTCCCCCGTATCCGTTTGCGATCAAGGTGGGGCACTGGATGGGTTCGGAACCTACGATTAGGCAGTGGGGATACACTTCCTTGAGGCGATCCCCACATGCAATGGTTCCCGCCGATCCCATCGAAGACACCACCGCGGAAGCTCCCCCATGGATGGTGCCTTCCTTCTCCAACTGGTGCAGCAGCTCCAGGATAGTATTTCCGGTCACGTAGTAGTGGAAACGATAGTTTCCGAATTCTTCGAATTGGTTGAGCACGCGCACTTTTTCGGGGTTTTCCGCTTTCAGTTCCTTTGCCTTATCGTAGATTTCCTTGACGTTGGATTCGCACCCGGGTGTGGCAATGACGCGTGCGCCGTAGCTTTCGATCAGATCGAAGCGTTCCTTGCTCATGAGCTCCGGAAGGATGACGACGGTATCAAAACCCATTCTACATCCCACCCAGGCGCCGCCGATGCCATAGTTACCCGTGGAAGGCCAGACAAGGGTATGTTCGTACGGATCCACCAAGTTGCGTACCACCAGTTCCATCAAGATCGAGTACGTTGCTCCCACTTTATGGCTCATCGTGGGGAAATCTTTGCCGTACAGCACCACGATCTTGGCCTTCACGCCCGTGAGCTTTTCGGGGAGAACCACGTAGCGGATCTGGTTCTCGGGGCCTTTCCAGGTAATATTAAAGAAATTCACCGGGTCCAGGGGATCTTCGACCATTGCTTCCTGCGCACGTTGTCGGGTGGAAGCATCCATCTTCTGTGGATCCAACATCTCTTCGAATGTTGGACCCAGGATCACTTTTCGTTTTGCCATTTGTCTGGGGGAACCCCCAACACCTCCTGCTTCTGATAAAACATCTTTTTTTCGTCCATGATTATAACATACGTTTCTGGGAGGCTGGAATGGAAAGAAAGAAAAGCACGATAGCATTTTCCGAGGCTTTTTCCGTCGCGCAATTCCAGGCGGACATCCTCACGTTTTACCAGAAAAATGGGCGGGATTTCCCCTGGCGAAATCGCCACGATCCTTACGCAATATGGGTTTCGGAAATCATGCTGCAACAAACACGTGCGGAAAAGGTGCGGGGATTTTTCCCTTCGTTCTTGACGGATTTCCCGAACGTTTCCGCACTTGCGTCGGCCAGTGAAGATGCTTTGCTGCGGAACTGGGCTGGTTTGGGCTACTACCAACGCGCCCGAAACATGCAACAAGCTGCAAAGCGGATCATGCGGGAATTCTCGGGTTCTTTTCCCTCCACGTACGCGGAAATTCGATCTCTTCCGGGAATTGGTCCCTATTCTGCGGCAGCCATTGCCAGCATTGCATTTCGACTCCCAGTGGCTGCTGTGGATGCCAACATCAGCCGGATTTTTTCCCGGCTCTTTTTCTTGGAAGGGCAATTGAAAAGTGGGAGAGGGCTTCAGACGGTGCAAGATTTTGCGGACAGCCTTTTGCATCGAGAGTCTCCCGGAACATGGAACCAAGCGCTCATGGACTTTGGGGCCCTTGTTTGCCTGCCAAGGAACCCCAGATGTTCTTTGTGCCCGGTCTCCTCCTTTTGCGGAAATTTTCGCAAGGGGGTGGTGGATCAATTTCCCGAGCGGGCGGCGAAAAAGCGTCCCCTGACGGTTTTCGTCGATATGGGGTGGGTGCTGGATCAAGACAAGGTTTTGATCGTGAAGCGGGGAAAACAGGGGGTTTTGCGGGGAATGTGGTCCCTTCCACACGTGGAATCCTCCCATCCGCTGGAGGGAACCCCACACGACTTAGTGAACCTGCTTGGTGGAATGGGGTTTTCCGTACAGCAAATCCGTTTCCAGGGAACATTCCGCCACGTTTTTTCACATCGCGTGTGGATGGTACGGCTGTTTTGCCTCTCCCTTTTGCCCCAAACCGAGAAGGGTAGAGGAGCTGGGGGGAAGTGGCTCACCACATCGGAACTGAGGCAGACCAAACTGGCCTCCGCCTTCCAAAAGGCAATCCAAAAAATGGCCGGGATGTAAACCCCGGCCATTTGCTCTGGATAAAGAAATTGTTGGACTACTCGGTTGCCAGGTAATTGTTGATTTCTGTTTCTGCCCAAGCAAGTCCTTCCTCGATGGTCCACTTGTCGAACAGAACGTTGTTGACCATGTCCCCCACCGCGCCCCGGATTTCGTTCCAGGTAGCCGGTTTGGGATCGACGTATCCGCTGTCAACGATGGTGGAAGGGAACGCAGCCATGGGTTCCAGCTTGGTGTAGGCCTTCCATTCCGCGGTCTCCAGCGCGCTTTTGCGTACCGGAAGATACCCGGTCTTCAAAGCCCAGAATGTGGTTACCTTTGCGCTGGTGATGAACTTCAAGAACTCCCAACCCGCTGCCTTCTCGGCGTCGGAGGCGGAGCTGAACATGATGACATCCGTTCCCGCAAAGGGTGGTCGGAAGTCCACTCCAGTCGGGACTTTTGTCCAATTCCAACCATGCTTTCCCTTGGACGCACTTTCCACGTAAGGTTTGCTGGCAATTGTTTCGATGAAACCAGCAATTTTCCCTTCCCCAAAGGGTCCGTCAAGGTAGCCGCCCTGCACGAATGCAATGCCTTCGTCCTTCATTTTCTTCATAAAGGCAAGCGTATCCCGTGCTTCTTGGCTGTTCAGGGTTACGGTGTAGCTACCGTCCGGGTTTTCCTGCGCGATGGTTCCACCCATGTTCAACAGGAGAACGGTGAAATGGTCCACGGTGCTGCGGAAACCGAAACCGTACTGGTCCACAACGCCGTCTCCATCTTCGTCCACGGTCAACATCTTGGCATACTCGTAGAACTCATCCAGCGTTTCGGGTGGCTCCAAGCCCTCGAATTCAAAAACGTCTGTGTTATAGTACATCACGTACACGCTTTTGTTGAAAGGAACTCCGTATACCGTTTCCCCCCAGGTGCACATTTCGCGGAAAGGCCTGTAGATATCTTCCCATTCGGCTTGGGTAAAACCAGTGGTGGGGTTGTCGATGAATTCGTTCAGTGGTTGCACGATATCGCTTTGCAGAAGCTTGGACGTCCAATTTCCATAGGCCTGGGAAAGCACCGGAAGGGTATCGCTTTGCACCGAAGCCAGCAGTTTTTGATTCAGGGCACCGTAGTTTCCAATGTACACGGGAACGATTTCAATGTCATCGTGTTGCTGGTTAAACATCTCCACGATTTGGGTTACAGCTTCTCCGTGGCCTCCACCCATCGCGTGCCAAAACTCCACTTGCACCTTTTCCGCCATTCCCAGGAAAGCAACCAACAGACCGAGAACCAGGAAGAACAAAATTTTTTTCATTCCTCGAACACTCCTTTCAAAAGTGAAATGCGACTTTACAAACCGCGCTGTTGTCGGTTTCGTTCGAAAATCCCTCGTGCAATGGCCATCGTTGTGATGGGACCGCAAAAAACAACGAAAACAAGAAAAACCAGCCACTTCAACCAGAAAGCGGGGTATTGGCACCAAAAGGCAAAAAGAAAGAGCGTAAATCCCAATGTATCGGAAATCCCGGAAAAATGCAACTTCACAAGGTTATCCCGGAAAAGAAGCATTCCCAGGGACCCGAAGAACACGAAACAAACTCCTGCAAGGGAAAAGACCCAAAAGCAAACCGAGAGTATCATCCTTTTTTCTCGTAGGGAACCCCATCTGCTGCGGGTGCACGGGTTCGTCCCACGAATCCTCCCACAACGATTAACGTGATCACAAAGGGAAGAAGGTTAAAGAGGGGTTTAGTTGTGGAAGAAATCGCAAGTGTTGGGTTCGACTGCAGTTGTTGGTTTAAGGCCTGTGCTACCCCAAAAAGGAGGCAAGCCCACATAGCCCCTGCCGGTTTCCAATTCCCCAAGATCATGGCAGCCAGTGCAATAAACCCTTTTCCCCCCGTCATGTTTTCGGTGAACTGCCCCAGCTCCCCGATACTCAAGTATGCGCCCCCCAAAGCGGCAAAAAAACCGCTCATGATGACACCAAAGTAGCGGATCCGGAACACGTTTACCCCCAGTGTATCCGCGGCTTCAGGGTTTTCTCCCACGGCACGCATGCGTAGCCCCAACCGTGTTTTGTAGATGAGAAACCAGGAAACGATGACCAAAAGAAAGGCGATATACACCAATGGGCTAAGCGAACCAATCATGCGGTACAGGAACGAATCAGTGCCCAGGAACGTGAGCTTTACCTCGGGAATCTTCGGGAAAATGGGAGTGGAACCCGGTTGCCCAAAAATCGGTTCCAACAAGAATCCGGTCAAGCCCTGTGCAAGGAGGATCAAGGCGGTGGCACTCACGATCTGGTCCGCACAGAAGTTGATACTTGCCCAGGCATGGAGAAGCGCCAATCCCATCCCACAAACAATGGCCAAAAGTAAGCCAATCCAAGGGCTTCCAAAGAGGAATGTTCCCGCTACCCCCATGAAAGCACCCATGAGCATGATCCCTTCCAAGGCGATGTTGGTCACCCCGGTTCGCTCGCTGAATACCCCCCCAAGGGCCGCGAAAATCAACGGGGTAGCCGCGCTCAATGTTAACTTGTAGAACACGGGATTCGTAAACGTTTCCCAAAGGGCTACCAGCCAGCTCATGCGGCACCTCCTTTCCGCTTATCCAAACGAAGTAGGCTTGTGATGATACGTTCTGCAGCCACCAGGAAAATGATGATGGACTGGATGATGGTGACGATGTGCTTCGGGACGCCCACGTATTGCATCTGGTTGGACCCCGTGCGAAGCCCACTGATCAGCAAGGAAGCAAAAATGATGCCAAAGGGGTTATTCTGGCCAATCAACGCAATGGAAATCCCATCGAAGCCCTTTCCTGAAGTGAGGGTGCCATAGAAACGGTAGTACAGGCCCATGGATTCAAGGGTCCCCGCAAGCCCTGCAAGGGCTCCACTGATGGCCATCGTAAGGATGATATTTTTGGAAACGTTGATTCCTCCATATTCCGAGGCATAGGGGTTGAAGCCTACCGACTTGATCTCGTACCCCATGGAAGTCTTGTACAGGATCACGTAAATCACAACAGCGGCCGCGATGGCGATCAAAATCCCGTAAGACATGAAAGTGGCTTGGGAAGACAAAATGTTGGGTAACTTCGTGGCTTCGGCGATTTCGGGGCTTCTCGGGTTGTTCAGACCATCGTTGAATGGTCCCGAAACCGCCCAATTGGTTATGTTGTAGGCGATCCAGTTGAGCATGATCGTGGTAATGACTTCGTGGGCACCGGTCTTGGCTTTTAGGAAACCCGCAATCCCTGCCCACACGGAACCCGCAAGCATTCCCACGATCACCGTAAGGGGAATGGCAATGAAAGCGGGAAAAGAAGAGGCATTTACCGCGAAAAGGGTTGCTGTGAGGGCACCCATTGCCATTTGCCCCTCTGCACCGATGTTAAACACACCCGCACGGAAACCGAAACCCACAGCAAGCCCCGTCAAAATCAGGGGGGTCATCTTGATAATGGTATCCATCCATGCGGCGGTATCTCCAAAGGCTCCTTTGAGCATTGCACGATAGGCATCTCCCAGGAAAACGAACCTTTCGCCGAAACCTCCCTCGCCGATCCAGAGGATGATGACCGATGCCACCAGAAGCGAAATGAAAACCGAAACAATCGGAATCAACACTCTTCGAAGGTTCGTTTTCATGCCCTCTCCCCCTCAACTTGCTCCCAGGTTTGACCCGCCATCATCAGACCAATCTCTTCTAAGGAAATTTCATCGGGTTTCACCTCACCCATGAAAGAACCTTCGTACATGACAAGGATGCGGTCGCAAAGGGAAAAAATCTCCTCCAATTCCATGGAAACAAGCAAGATTCCCACATTACTGTCTCGGAAATGGATCAAGGTTTTGTGGATGAATTCGATGGCACCAATGTCCAAACCCCGGGTGGGTTGGGCCACGAGCATGCACTTGGGGTGGTAGGCAAACTCCCGGGCAACCACCATTTTTTGCTGGTTTCCCCCGGAGAGGTTGGAAGCGAGAATGTGGATTTCCCGTGGGCGTACATCGAATTCCTCCACGAGTTTCTTGGCGTTTTGGTAGATTTCCTCTTCCCGTAAGAAGCCACTTTTTGCGAATGGGTGCTTGTAATGGCGACCAAGAGCCATGTTGAAGGCAACAGAAAATTCCCGAACCATTGCATACTTGAAGCGGTCTTCGGCAATATGGGAGATCCCGAGTTCGCGAATATCGCGTGGGGCCTTCTGCGTGATGTCTGCACCTTCGAAAAAAACCGAACCCGAATCGGCTTTTCGCAAGCCAGCGAGCGATTCAATGAGTTCGGTTTGCCCATTTCCCGCCACCCCAGCAATTCCCAGGATCTCTCCTTCGTGTAGGGTAAACGACACACCTTCTACCGCCATGAGCCCGCGATTGTCCTTCACTTTCAGGGAATCGACGCGTAGGATTTCGGAACCGGGTTTGTGTGGGGACTTCTCCACCCGCAGAAGCACCTCGCGCCCCACCATCATGTTGGCCAGCTTCCGAGGGCTCGTTTCACTCGTGGGAATCCGTCCGGTCACTTTTCCCAATCGCATGACGGTTACATTATTCGACACAGCCATGACTTCGTTGAGCTTGTGGGTGATGAAGATGACAGTTTTTCCATTTTTCTGCAGGTTCTTCAGCACGCGGAACAAGTCTTCGGTTTCCTGCGGAGTAAGCACCGCGGTAGGTTCATCCAGGATCAGGATTTCCGCACCACGATACAGTGTCTTCAAAATTTCCACTCGCTGTTGCGAGCCCACCGGAAGATCTTCGATGCGCGCATCCACGTCCACGGTGAGCCCATACGCTTGGGAGATTTTTTGCACCTCCTGGCGAGCTTTTTGGTAGCGAAACACGTCCATGGCGCCCACGGGTTCGTTTCCCAAAACGATGTTCTCCGCAACGGTTAATGGACCGACCAACATGAAATGTTGATGGACCATTCCAATTCCGGCGTTGATGGCATCCTTGGGCCCGTGGATCACCACTTCTTCCCCCCCCACAAGGATTTCACCGGAATCCGGGGAGTAGAGCCCGTAGAGTTGGTTCATCAAGGTTGACTTTCCTGCCCCATTTTCTCCCACGATGGCGTGGATTTCTCCACGTTCCACGTAAAGATCCACGTCATCGTTGGCAAGAACCTTGGGGAACTGCTTCCGGATTTTTTTCATGACAACCGCATACCGGGAATACGCAGAAGGCTCGGGAATTTGGAAAGGCAACACATCACCTCCGAGGGTTTTTCAATTCACCTGGAAAACCAACGAAACGATTGGTTCCCCAGATGAAAAGCTGGCTCCCCAAAGGGGAGCCAGTTACCGAACTATTCGCCAAACGCGGCCAATTCTTCTTCGGTGGCAGGGATTTCCAGCTCACCATCGACAGCCATTGCTTTGAGTCCCTCGATTTCCAGTAAGAGGAACTGGGGAATGATGTCCTTGGTGTACTTCATTTCGCTGAGTCCAACACCGTCTTCCAACAAGCCAAGTTCCTCGTGACCGGGTTCGAAGTACCCCTCGTACGCGTCGGCAATTCCCACGAAAGAGGAAACGGCCAGACCCTTCATGGCGGAAGTGAGGATTTTTCCAGGAGCCAGGTGGTCCTGATCAACGTCAACCCCAATGGCGAAATAGCCGTCCCCGGCAGATTTCGCGGCTTCGAACGTTCCCAGCCCACACAAGCCTGCTGCGGCGAAAACAATGTCAGCGCCCTGGGAATACTGGGCCTCCGTCAGGTTCTTTCCCATTTGGGCATCAGTAAATGTTTGGGTGTATCCAATCAGCACTTCCACGTCTTCGTCCCAAACCATGTTCCACATCTTCACGCCCGCGCGGTATCCTACTTCGAACCGAGCAACCGCGGGAACCTTGATTCCACCAACGAACCCAACCTGGCCCGTTTCACTCATCATTCCTGCAAGGTACCCTGCCAAGAACGCACATTCGTGTTCCTTGAAAGTGTACGTTTTGACGTTGGGAAGGCCAGCTCCAGAAAGATCAAAGTCGATTCCAATGAACTTGGTGTCGGGGAACTGAGCTGCAACTTGTTGCAGAGCATCTTGCATCATGAAACCCACGGCGATAACAACTTCAGACTCGTCCGCTGCCTTGGAGAGGTTGGGGATGTAGTCTGCCTGTTCGCGGGATTGGATGACTTTTCCTTCCACGCCAAATTCTTCCTGCGCCCAAAGAACCCCGTTCCAGGTGCCATCGTTGAAAGACTGGTCTCCCAATCCACCGGTATCCGTTACCATGGACACGGTGTACGCACCTACAAAAGTGAAAACCAGGAACATTGCCAGGAGAACTGCCAAAAGTTTCTTCATTTTTCAAACCTCCTTCGAAAGTTTGGATGGTAGAATGGATGATGAAAAGAAAAACGAGAGTGCAAGAAAAGCATATGCGAACAAAAGGAAAAGCCAAAAGGGGGGAAGAGAACCAACCCGGATAAAATCGAATCCTTCTTCCACGAAAATGTAGAAGGTTCCCCATGGCAAAAAGAGGATCGGCACGAGTGCTAACCCCAAAAAGCAAAGCAGCAACGTTTTTGCCCGCAAGCGCAGGATCACGATGCACGACACCCCCACCATGGCAACGAAACTAAGCCATCCCCCCTTTTGTGTCTGGAAGAAGCGGACGTTGGGAGCGGAGGGAGGTTCGGAAAGCGCTTGTTGTACCACGTTTTCCAGGCGCGCAGGAATGTTCAGGGCAGAGTTCGCCGAAACGACTGGCCTGGCCAACATTGCTGGCAGGAAAGCTTGGATATCCTGACGCAAAGTTTGCCCCGAGAACCCGAGTACTTTCTGGAAACGTTTCTCGAGGGCCACCACGGAGCTTTCCTGCAACTTCCCCTGACGATTCAAGTGGTTAAGGGGATCCACAAGGTACGCTTTTTCCCATCCGAAGAGTTCTTCCTGCAAGAAGGAATAGAAGGGAGAACCGTAGAAATCGGGGTTTTCATCCATTAACAGTGCTTTGGGCGAATGGAAAACCGGCAAAAGGAACAACGAAAGCACAAAGAGAAGCAGGAAGAGGTGCGCTACCTCGATTCGCGAACGGATTTTGGGGTTGAAAAGCCTTCCCAGGAACAGCAGGATGGCAAAGCCAAACAAGGACCAGGAAAGAAGTCCGTAGAGGGTTGAATCCACCGGTGAAAGAAAGAGTCCGCGGCTGAAAAGGAGTGCAACCACCTCGAACAGGAAGACCAACCCCAACAGCTTGGAAAACCAGGGCCTTTTGAAAAACCACGTGAAAGCAAGAAGGACGAGGAAAAGAGGGAAGCGGATCCAAAAGAGCGAACCCAAGCTTTCCGCAGCACGAGAGAACAATTTTGCCGTGTTCTCTTGCTCGTTGGTCATCGACTCCGTGATGGGAAAAGCGGCGTACAACGCATTGCGGCGAATCAATGTTTGCAGGGTTTCCGGGGTAGTGGAAGAAGAAATTTCCCGCTGCACCCTTTTCACGGCTTCCAAAAGGCGTTCCCGTACCTCTGGAGTAATGGAATCCAAGAGAAGTGGGAAAACATCCGGGTCGGGGGTAAAGGAAAGACGGTAGCGAATACGTAGGCGCTGAACGGGAGCTTCAATCGGAAAATCTCCCTCTGGTTTCTCCTCCACGAGACCTATCCCGTATCCAATCCACAAGGAGAAGAACCCGATGGCTTCGTTTCGAATGGTTTCTCCAAAGGAGTGGAAAGTTTTGTAGAAGGGCGGGAACTGGTTCAGGCGCATCACATCGAAGGAAACGTTGAAAAGCCCCGAGGAAACATAACCCAAGAAAGCGGCAAACGCCAAATCGTACGTGAAATCCCCCTTCTGGTACTTCTCAAACACTGCTTCCAGAAGCTTGTCCACATCGAAGAATTTTTCTTCGTTTTGTACCCCCCCCATGAAGGCAAGGCGGTACTTCCGGTAAAGGGACATTAATTCGAGCTCATGGATGACAGGTCCTTCCCCTTTCCGGTACTCGTCCACCAGCTGAATAAAAACTTCCGTCGATTCCTCGAAGGGATTTGCCAAAGAAAATCCCGATAGGATAAGAAGAAACAGGAAAAAAAGAAAAAGGGGTTTTTTCACTCGCTATCTCCTCCAGCAACTTTTGGGTGGCAGGTGGTTCGAGTCAGTCGATTATATCACAAATCAGAAGCCAAAAATGAACCATTTGAAGAGGAACGGAAGCGTCCATCCCAGCAGCGGGCTAAGCCACCACAGCTTGGTGGGTTTGAGCCCAGGCATGAAGGAACGATACAGGAAAGCAGCCACCGTGGCGATAAGTGCAAACCAGTACTGCCCCGCCAACAGGAAGATGAAAAGCGCCAAGCGCTCCGAAATCCCCTCGGATTCGGTTGCGTTGCGATCCACTACCCCGAGCATGCGGAAAAGCTGGGTGGGAATCACGGAAACGCAAACCATGCCGGTAAGGTACAGGGCAAAGTAGGGCGAAACGTAGGATGCGGCAAAGGGAAAGGATAACGCGAGCGCGTACACCAGGAAAAGGGAAAGGGAAAGCCCCTCCACCAACCATTGGTTTTGATTCTTCACCCGCAAAACATCGATCCCAAAGTGCATGGCACACGCTCCAAGAAAGATCAGCAGGCCCCCCACGCTGGAAAACAGCACATCGAACGAAAAAGCCAGAAAGACCAACAACATCCAGATACTGTGCTTGGCCAGGTCGGTCCATTTCTTGTTGCGATACAGGTGCATGGGGTTGGAAAACGAGTATTCGGAAATACAGTGTGCGAGGAACAGGTGTACAGGTACCATGGCTACCTCCCAGTTCGATTATTCCAATCCGATTTTTCGAGCAACCAGACGGGCTTTTTGGGTATCAAGGGCAATACGAAAGAACATGCGCATCATCTCATTCCCCGGTTCCTTCTCCTTGCCCAGGAAAAACAAGTGCATCTTGGTTTTGAACGTGTTCTTCTCTTCGGGTGCCATCGACAAAATACGCCCCAGAATTTCTCTGAGGCGCAAATCCTCTTCGCAGGCTATGGATACTGCTTCAATTTCTTCTTCATCCATTTTCTATTTCTTGATTTTTCTCCAAGGAACAAACTTTGATGGAAATGGCGGTTCGGGTTTCTCCATCAATGGTGACATCCTCAAACCCTGGGACCATGTAGAGGTCTCGGTTTTGCTCTTCCAGGAACCTCCGGGCAATGGCAACTGCTTTGACGGATTGATTCACGGCTCCCGCACCAATGGCCTGCAACTCCACGCTCTGATTCTTGCCCAGCTCACCGGCAATTGCCCCAGCAACTTTGTTAGGATTGGAATTGGAACTGACTTTTAATACTTCCATCTTCTGTTCCTCCTTTGGTGAGAATGCGAATGACGCATGGATTATACCATATTTACGAAGCGGCGAAGAAACAATTTATCGGTTATAAAGCTGTGGCGTCAAATTCTCCGGCATTATCACCGGTTACATTGCCCGTCACTTCATTGGGCGTACTTCCCGTATTTACTGTTCCCTCGAAAACCAAGTTGCAGCTGACGTCTTTTTCCGTACAAGTAACGCGCAGGACTTTGGTTTCCTCGTTGTAACTCCCACCGGTAATGGTGAACTCGTAGGCATCGTACGTTATCCTGCTTCCAGTTGCAGAACCAGGTCCGAACAGAATCGTTCCACCCTTAATCTTGGAACTATCCAAAATCCAGTCAAAATCCAGGGTCATTTTAAACGGGTAAGACAAACCCTCTATAGCTGCCCTTTCCCCCATCATTACATTCAAGTCCGCCCGTCCCGTCCAAATTTTCGGGATCTTCACCGGTTTAAAGATGATACACGAACTCAGAAGAAGCACAACAG
>DAOPKN010000025.1:0-34064 GCA_035391225.1 Thermotogota bacterium | reverse complement strand
CGAAAACAGCCGCAGTGGGCTGCGGCGGTCCCAGGAGAGCTTTCCAAGGTCTTTTGAGAGACATTTTCGGAATCCGAGTTTGGTTCCTTACATTGACCTATTGGAGGGAACCCTTTTCTCGTGGTTTTCCACTCCTCTGCTCTTTCCACAACCGCCATGCGGGAAGCAGGAACAGGAAGAACGCGAAAGGGATGAAGCGTGCGTCCGAGCCCAGCATCTGCGCGGGCATGGACCCCGCTACGTTCCAGGGGATGAGCACCGAGAGCACCACTACCGTGTCTTCCAGATCAAGCGCAAGGTCGGATGAGGTGGCTTTGAGGTGCTGGTAGGGCCGCTTGAGTACGTGGTGGCTCATGATGATGGCAAGGGCTTGCGTGCAACCCAACGAGGATGTGACGACGCTGGAAACGATGGCCCCGAACACTTTTCCCGTCTTCTTGGTGATCTTCTCGATCCAGTCCTCAAAGGGGCGAATGAGGTCGGTGTGCTCGAAAAGCCCCGAAAACGCCGAGGAAGCGAGCACGGTCAGGATCGCCTTGAACATGAAGGCTATGCCCCCTCCCTGGAAAATGGCGTGCAGTGGGTCGGTTCTGGGAAGGGAAAATCCCAGGGTCATGGAACGTAGGAAAAGCGGAAGCGAAACACCCTGCACCCACAACGCTACCCCCGCCGCGGCGAGCGAACTGAAGAACATGGCCCATTTCACGTTGAGCCGAAACGCGATCAGCATGACCAGTACACCCACGGGAACCAGGTTCCACCCAGACAAGGTGAAGCTACTGGATATCTGTCCAAGAATGGCGCTTTGCCCAGGTTCGAACGGGAAAAGCAGCGAAAGAACAGCGTACAGGGCCACGCTCCCCAGGAACGGAACGGGGGTGGTGCGTGCCATGCGCCGGATGTTGGCGTAAATTTTTGTACCGGAAACCGTAGCTACCAGGTGGGCACTGGAAGACATGGGGGAGATGCGATCGCCCACGTATGCTCCACCGATGATCGCACCGGAAACCATGGCGATGTGCACGCTTCCGGTTCGCGCCATGATCATCAGCACTACGCCGATGGTTCCCACGGTGCCAAAAGAAGTGCCCAAGAGCAGCGAAACCACCGTGGATAGAAGGAAACAAAAGAGGATGAACAGCGAGGGCACCATCCAGGAAAGCCCGTAGTACACGACAATGGCAATGGTACCCGAGGCAAACCACAGCCCGATCATGATCCCGATGAGAACGAAGATGTTCACCACGGGAAGGGTCTTGGCCGCTCCTGAAAGCAGCATCCGCCCGACCGCTCGAAGCGAATACCCCCTTTGCATCGCCAGTACGCTGAAAAGGACAAGCCCCACCAGCAGCGGGTACAAGATGAAAACCCCCAGGGTCGCACCCGAGACGAGCAACAGCAAAAGCACCCCGAAAGCAATGCTTACCCCGGTATTTCTCGCAGAAGTCCCACCTTTTTTGCCGAAAATCGCAATCCCCCCGGAAAATACGTTATAATAACCTGATCCTACCACAGGAACGGGTGAAAAACGTGGCGTTCGATTTTTTCTGTATCAAGATCCAGGCTATCAGCCGGGCTTCCGACGAGATGTTTTTCGGCTACTTTTTCGGGAAGAAGGGCGAAAGCGTCGAGTACCGGTTCATCGATTTCCCGCGAAAATACTCCGAACTTGCAAAGCTGCCTTTGTCCCTACCTTGCAATGCGTTTCGCGAAACCCTTGGCGAAGCGTACACGAGGCTCCTGGAGCGTTCGTTCGAAATCTCCGAGATGACATCGGAGTTCGTGAAGTACTTGAAACTCCAAATCCGCAAGGCTGGAGGCGAACCAACGCTTTCGTTGCGCTTTTCGCATATCCTGGAAGAATCCAACCCGGACCTGTTGAAGGTGGAGCTGGAAGAACTCCTCAAGCACTGGACTTCGCAGATCCAAATCCAGTTCGACGTGCAGACCTTCACCTCCGAAGAATTCAGCGCCAACGTGATGAAAGAATTGGACACTCAGTCCGAATTGAAGAAGAACCTCGAAAGTCGGCAGGATCTATGGAACCTCCCGGATTTTTTTCCCACGCTGGACCCAATGGGCGGCGTATCGATCGAGCAGTTCGATATCGGGGGCAAAATTTTCTGCACCATCCCTGCCTTTGACGATGAAGAAAGCAAGGGAAAATTGCAAGCCACCTATCCTTCCCATTTCAACGAAGAGGGAGAAAATTCCGTGCCCTTCGTGGGATCCATTCTCTCCAAGGAAAACCTCCCGGGAAACAGCGGAGCGGTTCTCATAAAGGTGCAAGTGGGGGGGTTTTTCGAAGCCAAGTCAATCATCCTCAAAAGCATGCGGCTGATGTACGATTCCTCCAAGTTGCAAAAGCGTTTTCCCTCCACCGATTTTTCCAGCGAGGATCCCTCCTTCGAAAAACCCCTCGTTCGGAACCAAGGCGAACCGGGCCCCAAGATGAAATCCCCCAAGAAATCCTTGTTTTCTGGACACGGCCAACTCCCGGAGTACTTGCTCATCGGGGGTTTGCTTATCGTTTTTTCCGGGTTAATCCTCCTGGTGTTGCACTTTTTCCTCTAAAACCAATCGTCCCAAACCGCGCATCTTGTTCTTCAAGGTTGCAATGTCCCCCTCGAAAAAGGGGATAAGGAGCAGCAAAACAACCGCGCATCCGAACCAGAAGAGCGCGGAAATTTTCATCGCGGCTGCCAGCGAACCCAGCGCAATGGAAACCGTTCCCCCGAAAAACTTTCCAAACCCCGCCCCCAGCGAATCGGTGAGGTTGAACACCGAAAAGATGCGCCCGCGATCCTGCGGACGATTCACGTTCAGAAGCATCATTTTCATGTTGGGACCCGTCGTGGAATCGAAGAAAGCGGCGAAGAAACCCAGGGTCGAAAGGATCACCAACCCTCCCAGGGTTCCCGCGGGCTCGTACCAAAAAACCCCCAATGTCAGCAATGCACCCAGCGCAGTGGTCCACCCGCAAAAAAAGGGGACCTTCGCGGGTTTTTTGCGGTACATCCTTCCTCCCCACCATCCACCTGCCAACACCCCGAGCATGTTTCCCACCCCGAAAACCAGGAACACCACCGTGGCAAGTACAACACTGAGCCCGCGCTCCCGTCGGAAAAATTCTACCAGGTAGTAGGGAATGGCTCCCCAGGGAATGGTTCCCATCAGCCCCTGGATGAAGAGCAAAAGGTTGGTACGGTTCTTGAACAAGGCGAGGTAATCCGAAAAACGGACTTGCCCAGGATACCGGTGACCCTCTCGAACCAGCTCGCCGATTCCCTCTTCCATCGCACCGCGTTGGGGTTCTTTCAGGAGGAAAAAGGCCAGGAAACCCAGCAGTATGTTGGGAATGGAAACCACCAGGAAAGGAAAACGCCATCCCATGGCCCCTCCGGAAAACCCCCCCACGATCATCCCGACGATCGAACCGAGGGAGATGGAGACACCAAGTATCCCCGAAACGCTGGCCCGTTTTTCCTGCCCAAACAGGTCCCCCACCAGCGAAAAGGCAATGGGAAAGGAAGCTCCCACACCGATACCTGTCAGGGCTCGCCAGAGGAAAAGCTGGGCGAAACTCCCGGAAAAGGCGGACATCAGGCAAGGGATTTCCCCCACGAGAATAGAAAAGACCAGCAACCGTTTGCGCGAAAAGCGATCGGCCCAGTAACCCCACAGTAGGCTGATCGCCGCACCCAGGATGGTGAAAACCGACGCCACCATACCGATGTGCCCATCCCCAATGCCAAACTCCTGCTCGATAGCACCGATGTTCGGTGACATCACCATCTGGTCCGCGTTCAAGAAAACAAGCAACACCGTCAGCAGAACAAGCGTCCCTTTTCGCGACATTCCCTCTCCCCCTTTTGCGAATGATTCATTGTATCACAACGTGGGGGCGACTTCCAGCTCTTCAACATTTCCTCACATTCGGGGGGTATACTATATTCCTCGGACAGTGGCGGGGGTGGAGGCAACACATGGATCGGGTATTGTTGGTGGAAGACAACCAGAACCTTTCGGATGCGATCAAGGTGTACTTCGAACGCTCGGGCTTCGAGGTGTGCCAGGCCTTCGACGGCCAACAGGGATTGGACCTTTTCCAATCGCAACCCTTCGACCTGGTGATCCTGGATATCATGCTTCCCATCTTGGATGGTTGGGAGCTCTTGGAACACATGCATCGCAAGCAGCGCATCCCCATCATCGTGCTCACCGCACGGGGGCAAGAGAAAGACCGACTGCATGGCTACGAACTTGGTGCAGATGACTACGTGCCCAAGCCCTTTTCGCTCCGGGAATTGCTCGCAAAGTCCCGTGCTATCCTCAGGCGTCTACGGGGATCGGAAGATCCCAACGAGCAGTTCTTCGACGGGGGTTTTTGCATGGATTGGCGCGCCCATCGGCTGCAACTTGATGGAAAGGAATTGGACCTTTCTCCCCGGGAGCTGGACCTGATGTTGCTGCTGCTCAGTCGGCCGCGCACGGTGTTTCGAAGGGAAGAGCTGCTTGACCTGGTGTGGGGAAACCGGGATATCAATGATTTCCGCACGGTGGATACGCATATCAAGCAAATCCGCGCCAAGCTCGGCGAAAAGAGGTATCTCATCCAGACGGTGTGGGGGGTGGGTTACCGCTTTGAAACTCCGGGTTAAAAACCGCCTTGTTTTCCGTTTCTGGATCATCATCACCCTTCTGGTTCTCTTCGTGGGAGGCATGAGTTGGTTGTTCCAAGTACTGCTGTTGGAAGAGAACTACGTGAGTGCTCGCAAGAACGCGGTACGAAAGAAATCCACGGAGATCCTCTCCATTCTTTCTGACCAAGAGCTCTCCGAGCAGGTCAAAACCGAGCTCAACGAGATCGCGATTTCCGAGGGATACTCCCTGTCTGTTTTCACGAAGAGTGGGGGGGAAGTGGTCTACAGTTCGATTTCTCCCGAGCTGCGTTTTTACCGGAGCAACCTTTCGTTCGTGATTTCCGGGTGGCTGGAAAAGATCACGGAAGGAAAACCCTTCCAAGAGGTGGTCAAGGAAGATCATCCCGTGGGGCGACGTTCCTTCTTACTGTCGGCGTTTCCATTTTCTGACGCACAGGGCACCCCGTTGGTTCTGGTGATGACCAGCCCGCTCTCCCAGGTGCAGGAAACCCGGGAGGTGGTTTCGGGTCAAATCCTCTGGATCAGCCTGCTCTCCATTCTCATCGGCACGCTTTTGGCAGGTTTGCTTGCCCGGCATTTCTCGAGGCGTATCTTGAAGATCCGGGAAGAAGCCGAGAAAATTTCGCGGGGCAATTTCCAGGTGCAGTTGCCCGAAACCCCACAGGACGAGCTGGGTGACCTGGAACATTCCATCAACGAGATGGCCCGGCAACTGCAGCGCGTGGACTCGTTCCGCAACGAGCTTCTCTCCAACACCTCCCACGACCTTCGCACCCCTCTCAACAACATCCTTGCATACGCCGAGATTTTAGAAGATCTTCTCTCCCCTGCTGAACAGGAAGTGCTCCATTCGTTGGGGGTCATCCAAGCGGAAGCTTCGCGCATTGGAACCCGAGTGGAAAAGATCTTGGAAATTTCGCGCATGGAATCGGGTGGAAACGTGCTGCAGCTCGAAACCATCGAGTTACTCCCCTTCTTGCGTGATGCAGCCGAAGAGTTCCGGCTTTCCGCGTCGAAGAAACAGGTGTCCCTGGAAATCCGATGTACCGACGGTGCGACGCTGCTGGCGGATCGGCAATGGTTGTTTCGTGCCCTTTCCAACCTGGTGGACAACGCGATCAAGTACACCCAGCAAGTCCCTTCGTGCGTGGTTCTCGAGGCCCATGCCTCTGGGCCGAGCCAATGCTGCATTCGGGTGAAAGACCAGGGAAGGGGAATTTCCCCGGGAGATCTTCCCAGGATTTGGGATCGTTTTTTCAAAGCAGACACCTCCCGCAACGAGTCGGGGGACAGTCCCGGTCTTGGCATGTCGATCGTAAAAAGCATCTTCGAGGCCCACGGTTTCTCCTACGGGGTAGAGAGCACACCCGGGAAGGGAAGCGAGTTTTGGTTTTGCGGACCCAGTCGAAACACCTAATGTAACACCATTCCACGAGAATTTTATCTTCAGGCACAGGAGGAGTTCGATGAAAAGGAAATTGCTCGGCCTATTGGTATTGTTTGCCCTGGGAGCCGGATGGATACTGGCCACCCCCCTGGTTTCTTACCTCCAGGAACAGGCCTCCACCAACCCTTCGTACGAAATCCTAAAATTGCAGCAAGGAATCGATTCCATGGAATTTGAGCGCTCCCAAATCGAGGCCACATCACACGGCGAGGAGCTCAAGGCCCGCATGACGTATGTTTCCGCGCAGCTTTCCTGGCAACAGGCTGTCCAGGGGTTTTTCTCCGATATCTTGGGTTCGCTGTTGGACGTGCTGACCACCGGGATCGACGAAACCATCGCCAAAATAAACCTGGAAGACGCCTCGCGCACCCACGCGGACAACCAGGTGCTGTTCAACAAGAAGTTGCTCTCCGAAACGGAGTTGAAAAGTTCGGGGTTGGAACGGGATGAAGCCCGGGTGAACCTGGAATCGGTTTCCCGCGATCGATCCACGGCCACAAGGAGTTTCCAGGACATTTCCTCGCTGAACCCCGATCAAATCGATTTGCCTTTCCCAGCGCCCTCCGGCTTTTTCCTCAGCGATGCGGAGTTTTCCTCCCAGAACCTCTCGTTCCAATCCGCCCGACTGGCGCTCGAAAATGCGCAAAACGAGATGCAAAACCTTTCTTCTTGGGCGTCCCCCTTCGAGAAAAAGCAAGTGGAGCTTAGCTTGAAAAAACAACAACTGTCCACGACGGCAGTGGAATCATCCATGGTAGACGAGCATACCCGGTTGAAGAACTCCATCCTGGGGTTGTACACTTCCGCACGGGTTTCCAGCTCACGCTGGGAACTGGAATCGGGGAAGCTGGACGACGTGCACCAGCGTTACCAAAAAGGGCTGGTTTCCGAGAAAGACCTCTGGAGCCAGCAGAAAACAACTCTTTCCGCCCAGAAAACCTACCTTTCGTCCATGCGCCAATACCTCCAGGAACTGATCAATTACCTGGTGCAAACCGGGCGTGATCCCTTGGAGGTGTTGCGTTGAAAAAAAGGGCAAGGATGGCACGATGGATTTTCCTTGTGTGCTTCCTGGCGCCCGCATTGGTTTTCGCCGGGTTCTGGGAGGAATTCGACCGGGCATTGTCACAGAGCAGTGACATCGAAAGCTCCACGTTGAACCTGTTGAACGCAAGGGAAAAGACGGATGCGTACGGAAAGTGGTTCTTGCCAAAGGTGCTGTTCCAGGCAGGGAAATCGAACCCCTTCCAACTCAATGCGGATGGCATCGACGGAATGGATTTCCAGCTCTCCGCGCAAATCCTGAACGTGTACGGTTTCGCCTTCGGCATCAGCTTCCCGTTTGAACTGGACCTGCAAGATATTTCCCATTCCTCGGCGGGAAGCTTGCGCATCACCGTTTCCAGCCAAGACCTGGTGAATGACTACTCCGCCGAACAAAAGGAAGCTCTGGCCTCCTACCTGGATGCACTGTTCAACTTTTCGCTGACACACTGGAACATGTTGGCAGAGGTGGCGCTGCAAATCGCCAGTTGCTACGAGAACGCCCAAAACCTGGAAATCACCCGTCAAAAACTTTCGCTGTACGAGTCCAACCTGGCCGCGGAAAAGGACGCCACGATGCGCTTGGAACTCCAAAAGCAGGTGCTGTCCACCCGAAAGCAGCTGCTGAACCTACAAGCCGCAAGCTGCGAGAACGGGGGAACCTCTTCCCAGGAAGCCTTCGAGGAAATGCTTGGGCAACTCGGGGCCTTCCTATCCCCGCTCCACGCAGCGCTTCCCCTACACGATCCGGCGGATCAAGAACCGTACTTGCAACGGCTGGATGTGCAAGCCCAAAACCTGCGGGAACAAGCGGAAACGTCCCGCAACAACAGCTCCTTTACCCCGTACCTGCCGGACCTATCCGCCTCCTTCCAGGTGGAACCCTTTGAACCCTACTCCTGGTCCCTGGAAGTGTCTGGAAGCTGGGACATCTATGACCCCGGAAGGCAAAACGAGGTCGCCCAGCGCCAGGCTACAGTGCAGCGGAAGAAAGGAGCAGAGAAGTTGTCCCAGTTGGCCACATCCTACCAGAAAGAACGGCTGGACGTAGAACAAGCCCTATTGGACGAGCAACTCGCACTGCTGGAGTGCACCGAAAAGGAACAAGAGCTCCAGGTTGCCCGGCAATTGGTGCAAAAGGGGCTCGCGCGCCAGGAAGAATCACAGTTGGCCGAATTGGCCTTCCGGGAAGCGGAGCTCGCCTTGCAAAAGGTTCGCTTGACCATCCTGCTGGAACAAATGGACCTCGTTCCCTACGGGGTCTCTCCGCAGGACTGGTCGTTGCCCCAATTGGAAACGCATTCATCGATGGGAAGCTGGTGAAAACCGTGAACGAAAAAAAGGTACCTTCTTCTACGAGAAAAGCAAAAGGCATCATCCTGTGGCTACTGGTGGTAATGATCACTGCGACAGGAAGCTTGACCTTCGTTTTCCGAGACAAGATCTTCCGAAGGGGTGAGACCACGACAACGGCTTCCACCGCTTCCTCCGCCTCGTCCAACACGGCCGGAACCTCGAGCTCCACGACGAGGACACCCGGCTCGTACCGAGGTGGGCCCGGGGGAGCCATTTCTTCCGTGTTGCCCTTCGCTTCCCCGTTGGATAACTCTCCCACGCAGGAAAGCATCTACCTCACCTACATGGTTCCCACCACACCCGAAGACCAAACCATCGAAATGATCGGCACGTTGGAGGCGCAAACCCGCGCAGTGCATGCCCAGATTTCCTCCGAGATCTTGCAAATCCTCGTAGCGGAGGGAGACACCGTGACACCCGGAACCACCCTCACCGTCTTCGATGACCTTTCCCAACGCATCACCTACTCTTCCCGGCTCAACGCGTACGAATCCTCGCTTGGGCAAAGCCCACGTGAAAGGGAATTGGCGGCATTGGAGTTGGAACAGGCACGGCGGTCCTTGGACAGCGCCGTGCTGTTTTCCCCAGTGGCAGGCGTGATCAGTTCCATCGAAAAGAACGTGGGGGAAAAGGTTTCCGAAGGCACCAGCCTGTTTTCCATCGTGGACATGGAAAGCATGTACATCAGCGCCGTGGTGGACGAGGCGGATTTTCACCTGCTGAAAAAGGGAATGCGAGCCATCGTGAATTTCCCCAACTACGATGTATCCATCCCGGGAAAACTGCGCTTTATCAGCCCGGTTGCGCGAACGGTTTCCGGTGTTGTAGTGGTACCGGTGGAAATCGCCCTGGACCAAAACCCCTTCGAAAAGGGGATCATCGCGGGAGTAACCTGCGACGTGGAGCTGGTGGTGAAAGCCATCGACACGGGGTACACCGTTCCATCCGCGGGCGTATACAGCGACACACAGGGAGACTACGTGCTTCTGCTGGAGGGCGAAAAGGAGCAAAAGAGCTACGTGGAAAAAGGCGAAGTCTTGGGGAACCGCGTGCAATTGTTGTCGGGGATTTCGGCGGGTGATACCCTCAAGATCGTTCCCAACTCCTCCGAGGCCAGCCGACTCAACGGAAACTCCTCCACGCAAACCCCAACGAGCGGCACACCCCCCGCTGGATTTCAACCTGGAGGGGGACGCACCCAATGAACCCGGCCGTTTTGCGCTTCGAAGACGTGTGGAAAACCTACTACATGGGGAACCGCCGAAAGAAGCAGACCGGTCCGCGGGTGGACGCGATTCGAGGCATCTCCTTTTCCATTTCCCGGGGAGAACTGGTTCTAATCGTGGGCCCCTCGGGGAGTGGGAAATCCACGTTGTTGCAAATCTTGGGGGGGCTTGACCACTGTTCCCAGGGAAAGATCTGGATGGAGGAAGCGGAAATCACGCACGCCAGTACCCAGGAACTTTCCCGCATCCGAAACGCGCGCATCGGTTTCGTGTTCCAGCGATTCAACCTGCTCCCGGGCATCAGCGCACTGGACAACGTAGCGCTTCCCATGCTCTATGCGGGGAAAAACCGCACGGAACGCCGGAAACGGGCAACAGAATTGCTGGACATGGTGGGGTTGTCCGATCGAACCCATCACCGCCCCAACCAGCTTTCCGGGGGGCAACAACAACGGGTGGCCATCGCCCGGGCACTCGCCAACGACCCGTTGTTCTTGCTGGCAGATGAACCCACGGGGAACCTGGACACCAAGAGCGGCGAAGAGATCCTGGCTCTATTTTCCAAGCTCAACGAAATGGGCAAAACCGTGATCATGGTCACACATGACCTGGAATTGCTGCCACTGGCGCATCGCGTGCTCTACATGCGGGATGGCGTCATCGAAGCCCAGGAGGGGACATCCGATGGAAATCCTTCGTGAAGCCGTTCAGTCCCTCTTCCAAAACAAGCTGCGCACCTTCCTGTCCATGCTGGGCATCATCATCGGTATCACGTCCGTGGTGACCATCGCGGCCATAGGGGAAGGCACCCGAAACCGCATCTCGGAGAATTTCTCCTCGTTGGGAGCAAGAAACATCACCCTTTCGGTGCGTTCCCAAAGCCTGAGACTGGACAGCGCGGACATCCAAAACATCCAGCAAATGTGTCCCAGCGTGGAAACCGCCGTGGGGGTGCTGCAAAAGAACCTGACCCTTCTTTCCGGGCAAGAATCGGTCTCCAAGACCGTGGTGGGAATGGAGCCCAGTTTTTTCGAGATCATGCAGTATGCGGTTGTGTCGGGGGAGACCTTTCGCGAAGAACACTACGATTCACGGGCACAAGTGGCAATCATCGGATCCACGCTTGCCGAAGAACTCTTCGCTGGGGAGGATCCGGTTGGACAGAAGGTCAGCGTGTTGCTGAGCGACGATTCCTACGTGAAAAAAAACGACTTCACGGTCGTAGGGGTCGTGAACGCGGGAGGGACCAACAGTTTTTCCGACCCCTCGGATGCGTTGTACCTTCCCCTTCCAACCGCGGAAAGCCGACTGTTCCAAATGCGCGGTGCACTGTCCTCGGGCATCGCCGTGGCGCGCTCGGAGGAGGACATCAGCCGCGCCATGAAAGAAATCGATTTCTTGCTGTACATGAAATTTGAAAACTCCCGGTACTACCGCATCAGCAACCAGCAGCAAATCCTGGATGCGCTCGGGGACACGGTGTCGCTACTCAACATCGTGCTGCTTGCCATTGCCGGGATCTCGCTGCTGGTAGGTGGTATCGGAATCATGAACATCATGCTGGTGTCGGTCACCGAGCGCACCCGCGAAATTGGCATCAAGATGGCACTGGGGGCTTCGCGCCCACGCATCTTGCTGGAGTTCCTCGTGGAAAGCACGTTGATCACCTTCCTCGCCGGAGCCATCGGGGTCTTCCTGGCCTGGTTGTTCACCTCGGGCCTTCCGGTGCTGCGCAACCTTCTCCAAGTGGAAATGGCGCTCAACTTGCAGATCTCGCTGGTGGCTTTCGGGGTTTCGGCAGGAATCGGGCTCATTTCCGGGCTGTACCCTGCGAACAAGGCTTCCCGCATGAGCCCGATCGAAGCGTTGCGCTACGAGTAACCGGGAACTAGTCCCCTTTGAGCAGCGTGATGGAAGCTGGTTCCACCACTTGCAAGGTGATGCTTTCCGAAACCGAGAAAACCAGCGACCCGCCTTCCGGTCCGACGAAGCCCACGCTCATATCCTGGCCAGCAACGATGAAGGCACCGGGGAAAGAGGTGTCGATCAGGATGCCACCGTGTTCCAACCCAGGCAATTTCACCACGCCTCCACCCACGATGGTCTTGGCATGATCGAGTTCGGTATGGTTGCCGCCACCGGGATACCGCCGCAAGAGGCGATTGTAGAGGATGGGGCACAACCCGAGTCGAAAGGGACCGTGGAATCCCCGATCGTCCATCTCGCTGACCGCATGGATCAAGTCTTCCGCGGCCTTCCCTGGGGAATCCCAGGCTCCCGGGGAAAAGCTTCCCGTTCCCTTGCGCTTCAATAAACCCAACAGGGGACCAGCTCCATTGAGAAGCAACTGATCTTCCCTTTTGGCACAGCTACGCACCGCATGGACCAGTGGCGAAAGGTCAAGGCCGATCGGATTCCGTTCGTACGCCGCCAGGTCGGTGGAGTGGAGGGAAAAAGTTTGTTCCATCCACAGCAGAGGCGTGGTTTCACTGTACACCATGCCATCTTCCAGGGTCTTGGTTACTCCGGGAACCTGTTTCACCCCGATGCCCAAGGGCCCTTTCAGCGAAAAGAGCTTTCGAAGGGAAAGCGTGGAACGCGCCACGGAAACGAGCATCTGGTCCAACTTTTCCCAAAGTCCCTTGTCAAAGGGAGCATCCTCTCTTGCCAGGTACTTGTTCGCCATTGCCATCACCCCTCCTGCTTGTCCAGGGATCCAACCGTGGGTTCTTCTTCGCGGTTTCCCGCTTCCCCCTGCACTTCGCTGGCAAGTTCTTCCACTTCCCGGGCACCTTCATCCAGGAAATGCTCCTCGTCGGTCAAGATCTGGAGAAGTTTCAAGAATTCCCCGGCGTGCACACGTTCTTCATCCGCGATGTCTTTCAGAACCTTTTTTGCCAGGGGATTATCCGTCGCATCCGCGTGGGCCATGTACAGGTGAACGGCCTCTTCTTCCGCGGCAAGGTTGAGCCGAATGGCCCGCACCAGTTCTGAGTGTGTCATCTTTCGCGGCACCATCCCACTAAACGGGTTCAAAAATTCTGGCATAGCACTCACCTCCGGAATGAAATGGGGAAAAAGTTCCCCAAGCCATTATAGCATGCGGGGGGAACGGTACGACCCAAATCGTGCTATACTCCACTAACAACAACGCTGAAGGGGGATGGAAACATGTGGTACGACGCTCCGTGGAACAGTGCGATCATCAAGTGGGTGCAAACCCTTTCCAGTCCTTTTTTCGATTTTTTCTTCGTGACGGTCACGATGATGGGGGAAGAAACGTTCTTCATGCTGGTTGCCGCGCTGGTTTTCTGGTGCGTGAACAAGAAACTGGGCTACCGCTTGGTCTTTACCTACCTCACGGGGGCTTTCCTCGCTGCTTCCTTGAAAGACCTTTTCCAAGTCCCCCGTCCCATCGGGGAAGAGGGCATCACATCCCAGCGCTTGGAGACCGCGGAAGGCTATTCTTTTCCCAGTGGGCATTCGTTCAATGCCACAGCCACCTGGCTTACCTTGTCCACGCATTTCAAGAAACACTGGTTCAGTATTCTGGCCTGGCTTTCCATTGCGCTGGTGGCACTCTCTCGGCTGTACCTGGGGGTACATCGTCCCGTGGACGTTTTGGGGGGAATCATCCTGGGATGGGCATGGGTCTGGTTCTTCGGCTGGATCTTTGAAAGAATCGAGAAAAGCGGGAAAAGGTGGATACTGACCATTGTCATTGTCCCCACCCTGCTCACCCTCTTCTTCATGGAAAATTCCTACGCTTTCAAGGCCGCGGGGGTACTCGTAGCCTTCTTCGTGGGATACTTGGTAGAACCAGACTGGATCGACTTCAAGGCCAAGGCTCCCTTCGCCATCCAGATTGCCAAGCTGGCAATCGGCCTGGGGGGGCTATTTGCCTTGAGAATCTTCCTCAAACCCCTTCTTTCCGCGTTCCTGTGGGGAGACTTCCTGCGCTACTTGTTGATGGGCTTTTGGATCACCATCGGTTCAACCTGGCTTTTCCAAAGGTGGTGGGGCGAAAAATCCAGCGCGTAATCTTCTCCAAAAATAAGGATATGGTACAATGAAACAGAAAGGAGGGGATCGTCGTGGATTTTACCCTTACGACTCCCGCTTTACTGTTCCCCGCCATCTCCCTACTACTCTTGGCATACACCAATCGTTTCACGGTACTGGCGGGGTTGCTTCGCGAGCTTGACGGTAGGTACCGGCAAGACCCTGAGGAGCACATCTTCCTGCAAATCCGAAACCTGCAAAAGAGAATCGGCATCATCCGCAGCATGCAAATTTACGGCGTGTTGAGTTTCCTCGGATGCGTGTTGAGCATGTTCCTACTCTTCCAGGGACAGGTCTTGGTAGGGGAATGGGTGTTCTCCGGGGCCCTGTTTCTTTTACTGGTATCCCTTGGCCTTTCGTTGTTGGAAGCCCATATCTCTGTGAAAGCCCTGAACTTGCAGCTACAAGATTTACTGGACGTGAAAAAAACACCACAAAAAAAGGAGTGAAGCGCTTTGGATGCCACGCTTTCCAAGGTGGAAAAGATCTTAGTTTCGATTTCCAATACGGTGAACCCCCTTTTCGTGCTTGGAGGATTCGTGCGTGACTTCCTCTTGAAACGGAAAACAGCCGAGTTCGACCTGGATTGCGCAACCCCTCTTTCCATCGAGAGGTTGAAAGAGCTGCTGCCGGCTTCTTTTTTTGCAAGCTCCAAGGAACAAACGTTGACCGTGATCCGCGAAAACACCCAGGTAGAAATCACCCCCTTCCGTGGGCCTACCCTCCAAGACGACTTGGAAAACCGCGACCTTACCATCAATTCCATCGCTTTCCCGGTAGAACAGGGAAAGCTTCTCCTCGATTCGGCCGTTGACCCCACCGGCGGAAGGGAAGACCTTCACTTTGGCGTGCTTCGCTGCTGGAGCGAAAAGAACCTCCTCGATGACCCGTTACGCATGCTTCGGGTGTTCCGCTTCCAAGCCCAGCTGGGATTCGAGATCGAGGCACAGACCTGGGGATGGATCGGCAAGAACCGGCATCGGATCTCTTCCACCTCGCTGGAACGGGTCGTAAAGGAAATGGACCTGTTGCTTCAAGGAGAGTTTGCCACCATGGCGCTTCGAAGCTGCACGGCAAGTGGGTTGTTGCAAACCTTGTTTCCGGAGTTTTCCTCGTTGGCCGACTTCCGCCACGATGACAAGCACCATCATGGCGAAACCGTGTTGGAGCATTCCTTTCGCGTGGTCCAAAATTGCCCGAAGGATCCCACGTTTCGTTGGGCAGCCTTGCTGCACGACATGGGCAAACCCGCGGCTTTCGACCGGGTGACAAGGAGGTACATTGACCATGACCGGCTGGGGCTTCCCTTGCAGGAGAAGCTTCTGCTTCGCCTTCCCCTTTCGCAGGAGAGGATCCGGAAAATCCTTTTCCTCTGCGAGCATCACATGTTCCCCATAGAATCGTTGCGAAAAGCCCGATTGATGGTTTTACACCACGGGTTTGCGCGCTTCCAAGAGCTCATGGCTTTTTTCCTCGCCGATAAGTGTGCCACCCACCCTTTTGACAACAGCGATTTCCGGTCCACGTACGATTCCCTGGTGGAAACGGTTTCCTCGGAAGCACACACCCTGGCACAAATCCAAGCCCAGGTTCGCGGGCAGCTTTTACTGGACATGGGAATCCCACGGGGGCCCTGGTACAGTCAAATCCTTCAGAAAACAAGTGAACACTTCGCCACCCAACCCAAACGCTTTTCGCCCGCCGCGTTACGCCGCTTCCTGGAAACGGAATTCCTTTTTTCCGGTTCCTACCCTTCTTTTCACTTCCGCGATCTCCAAGCCCAACGCGTGGAAGAATACGTTTACGGAACCTCCATCATCGGACGGCTAGACCCCCCGGTGGATTTTTCCGCACAACGGCGCGTGTTTTCGTTCCGGTACGTTTCCGATCCAGGTGCATTGCAAAAGGCGTTGGATGAACACCCGTTCATACCCTTCTTTTCCGCAAAAAAATAACGGGGTTTTTTGGCTCCTGAAAAAGGAGTATAATTGAACAGTCGTTCATCTCATGGAGGGGGTTGCATGGTTTCCAAGCTTGTGGTGATTTTCATCCTGGCAGCCACAGTGCTGATGGGAGTTTTCGTGGTACAACACATCTACTTCGACGCTTCTTTCCAAGCTTTCTTGGACGAGGAAAGCCCCTCGATCCAGAATTTCCAAAAGGTCTCCGAGCAATTTGGGGATGCGGGCACGTTGATGATCCTGTCCAGCTTTTCCAACACACCCTCCCGCGACCTGGCAGATCTTGCCCGGGCCGTTGACCAGCTCAAGGCATTGGAATACGTTAACGGGGTTCATTCCATTTTCGATGCCCAAACCCTCGACCGCCTGACCCCTCTTCCCCCCTTCATTCAAACACGGCCCTACGTAACGGTGGAAGAAGGCACCTACACGCTGGATCAAGCCATACTGGACGATCCGTTGTACGCAGGGTTGCTGGTTTCCCCGGATGGCAAGCAACTGGTGACCATCCTTCAAAAGAAAAGCGAGGCCACCATCCAACCCCGTGAGCTCGTGGTGCAGGTGGAGGCGATCCTCTCCCAAACCACGTCCATGCCCACACAGCTGGTTGGAGAAGACGTGGTGGACTACGAGTTGTTCGAATCCATCCGCAGCTTGACCTTCGTGTATCCCCCGCTCATCCTGGCGGTGGTGCTGTTCGTGTTTTTCCTGAAGTTCCGGTCCTTCGTTTTATCCTTCCTAACCCTGATTCCACCCGTGCTCTCCTCGGTGTGGATTTATTTCTTCCTGCTGCTGATGGGAAGGAACATCAACAGCCTCACGGTGATGAGTCCCACCTTCATCATCATCATCGGCTCGGCCTATGGCATGCATTTCCTCTCGCGGTACCAGGACTTGAACCATCGCCAGCTATCCAACAACCAACGAATCTCTTCCGCTGGGAAAGAAGAGCGTATTCCCGTGCTCTTTTCCGCGCTCACCACCATGGCGGGCTTTTCCTCCTACATTTTCCTACCCATGCCCGCTTTCCGAGACATGGGGATTTTTGCTTCCACCGGTATCTTGCTCAGTGCCGTGTTCACGCTGGTGGTGTTACCATTCTTCTTGCGCTTCGCCCATCCAAAGGTCGTTCACAAGCGACCGGTTCGCCCATTGGTTTTCCCCAAGTGGCTCCGCTGGGGTTTCACCGGTTTCGTGTTCCTGGGGCTTGCGGCGTGTATCTACTTCATTCCCCGGGTGCCCAACCGCATCGACTCCTACGACTACTTCCGAAAGTCTTCCCCGCTGCGCCAGGCGGTAGAACAGATCCGGCAGGGCTTTGGGTGGATTTCCACTTTTTACCTGTTGGTGGAGCCTGCCGACGGGACAGACCTCGTGCTGTCTCCGGACCAGGCGCAGAAGCTCCAACAGGTGTTCACCCAAATCGCCGAGTTGGAGCACGTGGTGAAAACCAGTAGCATCTTCGATATCGCCCGCGGTTTCTCGGTTTCCCCCTCGTTGCTGGTTTCTGCTTCGCGGCTGAACGAAACAGCCCGGCAGATGGCCTCCACCTACCTGCAACCGGGGGCCACGCGTGGGATGGTGCTGGTGGATTCCAACGACAACCTTACCGCCAGTGAAATCCAGGAAAACATCCATTCCATCCTCGAAACGTACCCCGAGCTGTCCCAAGAGTTTTCTTTTTCGCTGGTGGGGTCTCCGCTTGTGTGGTCTGACCTCAGCGGGCTGGTGGTGGAAAACCAGGTGCAGAGTTTCCTTTCTTCCTTTGCGCTGATTTTCTTGCTGCTGCTGCTCACCTTCCGAAACCCGAAAACCGCGCTCATCTCCACCATCCCCATCGTGATCACGGTCACGTTCAACTTCCTTTTCATGGCTATCCTGCGCATCCCGCTGGACATACCCACCTCCATCATCTCTGGGTTGCTGATGGGGCTGGTGATCGACTATGCCATCCACTACATGTACTGGTTCCGCAAGCACGGGGATGCACAGGAAGCGGCACGCACCACCGGCAACTCCATCGCCTTCAACGGCATGAGCCTGATGGCCAGCTTCGCGGTGTTGCTCACAGCCCCGTTGGTGTTGTATGCCAACCTCGCTGTTCTGGTAATTATCGGTATCGGGGTGGGTGTGCTTTCCACGTTGGTCTTCTTGCCTTTCCTGGTACGCGTTTTGCACGAGAAAGCAGCCCCTTCTCGCAAGAAGCATTCCCCGTGACGTGGTATACTTGCGAAAAAGAAAGGCGGGAAAAAGATGATCGAGATACCCGAATCGCTTGTCATTGCGCAACAAGTGCAACGAACCCTTGGAGGCAAAAGGATCGCGGGGGTGATCGCGGGACATTCCCCGCACAAGAATGCCTGGTTTGCCGGCGATCCGGGAAACTACCCAGGGTTGCTGAGCGGCAAGCAAATCTCGGGAGCAAAGGGCTTGGGAAGCATGGTGGAGATCCATGCCCAGTCCACGATCCTGCTGGTGGGGGATGGAATCAACCTTCGCTACCATCCCCAGGGGGAACGCATCCCCAACCGCCACCAGTTGCTGGTTACCTTCGAAGATGGTGACTCGTTGAGCGCCACCGTACAGATGTACGGGGGAGTGTGGTGCTTCGCGAAAGGCACGTTTGAGAATCCCTACTACCTGACAGCCACCCAGAGCCCGTCTCCCCTTTTGGAGGAATTTTCCCACACGTTTTTCCAGGAAAAAATCCAGGATCCTGCGGCACAGAAGTTGAGTCTCAAGGGCTTTTTAGCCACGGGACAGCGTATCCCTGGCTTGGGAAACGGCGTGCTGCAAGACATCCTCTTCCAGGCCCGCCTGCATCCGCGCAGGAAAGTCTCCTCGCTCTCCCCGGAGGAAACCAACCGGCTCTTTTCCAGCTTGAAGAATACACTGGAGCAGATGGTGCAAATGGGCGGTCGGGACACGGAGAAGGACCTGTTCGGCAAACCGGGGGGATACCCCACGAAAATGAGCAAGAAAACGGTGGGCACCCCTTGCCCGGAGTGCGGCGAAACCATCGTGAAAGAATCCTACATGGGCGGAAGCGTGTACTTCTGCCCGTCCTGCCAGAAGCGTTAATCCCCCGCACAGAAGCAATGGGGCTGGTGATCGTTCACCATGCCCATCGATTGCAGGAAAGCGTACACGATGGTGGGCCCCACGAAGGAGAACCCCCTTTGCTTCAAATCCTTGCTGATGGTTTCCGAAAGAGGGGTTTTTGCGGGGTAATCCTGCAGCGTTTTGGGGCGGTTGACGATGGGTTTTCCTTCCACGAAACGCCAAATGTAGGCATCAAACGAACCAAACGCGCGCTGCACCTCCTGGAAGGCACGCGCGTTTGCAATGGCTGATAGGATCTTGCGCCGGTTGCGCACGATCCCAGGGTTTTGCAGGAGCTGGCACACCTTTTCTTCGTCGTAGCAGGCAACGAGGGCGGGATCAAAAGCATCGAAAGCTTCTCGGTACGCTTCGCGTTTTCGCAGGATGGTACGCCAGCTCAGTCCCGCCTGGGCCCCTTCCAGCACGAGTAACTCGAACAACCTGTTGTCCTCGTGCAAAGGCCTGCCCCATTCGTTGTCGTGGTACGCCACGTAGAGTGGGTCGTCCCCCACCCAGTCACATCGTTTCTTGGCTTCCATTTTCGCTCCTTTCCCGTTTCCGGAATCAAAACTGCTGGGAAAAAGGATACCACGGAAGCGTACAGGGGTCAACTCCACCTGCTCCGTGATGAGCATTGACGGATGGATACCGTCTGGCATTTCCCAAAGCAAGCACCCTTGATGTATAATAGCCAAAAGCCTGAAAAGAAGAAGGGAAAAGATGGAAAACGCGTTTACCAGGCATTTCGTTACAGCTTTCGAGAAAGCCCCCTTTGGCATCGCCTTCCATCGTGCGCGCAGCGCTCCGGATGGGAAAGTTCATGATTTCGAGTGTGTGGGGATGAACGAAGCCTTCGAGCGCTTAACGGGGATAGATCAACAACAGTCCATCGGGAAATCCTGGAAGGAGCTTTTTCCCGATGGAGAATGTGCCTTTTCGCGACTCGTGTCCGAATCGGGCCTGGCATCGCTGCAGGAGGGAGAAAAGGAATGGGAAACTTTTTGCCCCCACATCAAGGCTTGGCTGCGTTTACGGATCGTTGCCACCGGTGATGGTTTTCTCTACAGCTTCGTACACGATATCACCCAGGAGATTGAGGTTACACGCGCTTCCGCCCTGTTCCTGCAGGACTCGTTGGAAGACATCGGCTTTCAAGCCATCCTTGACAAGGCCCGGGAAATTTCCGGGGCCCCGTACGCCTTCTTTCACCTGTACGACGACAAGAAGAAGCTTTCCACAACCGTGGCAGTTTCGGGAGAAGCACAACATGTGCAACAGGCGGAAAGTCTTTTGGGAAGGAGCTTCGTGGGGTTGCAATGGCCCGACGAACCCCAACTGAGCGCTCGCTACGCGGACAAGCCCGGCCCGCGCTTCTTCTCCGTTGTAGAAACCGTGGGGGAAAGGATTCCCTCGCCCCTATTACATTCCCTCGCCCAGAAGTTCGGGGTGCAGAACGTGGCGATCCTGCTGATCCAGCGTTTCGATAAAACCCTGGGGAATTTCACCTTTTTCCTGCCCCCCGACCAACCCCTGAAAAACCTGAGGCAGCTGGAAGCCTTCTCGCAACAGGTTGGCCACCTGATGGTACGGTCGAGGGTCGAAGAGCAGTTGCGCCAGAGCGAGGAACGTTTCCAAAAAGTGTTGAACGCCGTTCCGGATATGGTTTCGGTGCACGACCTGGGCATGAACATCCTTTTTAGTAACTGGAACGGCTTCGCTGCCGTACCCGAAGACAAGCGCGTGCCGTACACCAAGTGTTTCGAAACGTATCGCGGGCTGCAGCACGTTTGTCCCGATTGCCAGGCGAAAACCGTGCTGGAAACGGGAAAGCCGTTCCACTCGGAGGTCCAACTGCCGGATGGCACATGGGTGGATCTGCGGGTGTTCCCCCTTTTCGATGAAAAGGGGAAGTGCACGTCCTTCGTCGAATGGGTCCGGAACATCACCCAGCGGAAGAACGCGGAGGAAGCGTTGGTGCAAAGCGAGGAGCTTTACCGGCGACTTTCGGAAGACATGCCGGTGTACGTTTGCCGTTTTCTACCCGACGGACGCGTTACCTACGTGAATCCCCTGCTCGCCCGACAGGTAGAAAAGTCGCAAGGACTTTCCCAGGGAAGCAAGCTGGGCACGCTGATCCCCCCGGAAGGTTTCCAACAAATCCAGGAGGTTCTCGACTCTCTTTCCGCGGCAAATCCCATCAAAATTCACGTGCAAAAGATCACCGATCGCCAGGGAAACGAGCGTTGGAACCAGTGGACCAGCCGGGGTTTCTTCGACGAAAGCGGACAGTTGCAGTTCGTGCAAGCCGTGGGACAGGACATCACACCGCTGAAGAACCTGGAGCGTGATTTGGTGGCAGCCAAGGAAGAAGCCGAATCCGCGAACCAAGCGAAAACGCGCTTCTTGCTGAACATGTCGCACGAACTCCGCACACCACTGAACGGTATCATGGGGTTTACCCGCCTGCTGGGCAACACCGAGGTAACGGGGGAACAAAAGGAGTTCATGCACAATATCCTGGTATCGTCCAACGCCTTGAAGAACGTAATAGGGAATATCCTGGACTTTTCCAAGATCGAGGCCGGCAAAATGGTGTTGAACCTCGAAGAAACCAACCTGCAAAACATTTGCCGTCAAACCCTGCAAATTGTGTCTTTCCAGGCTCGAAAAAAGCATCTCCAGTTGGAGCTCGACTGGGAACCCCAAAACCCCGAAACCGCGAAGCTGGATGGCCTTCGCCTTCAGCAAGTCCTGTTGAACCTGTTGGCCAACGCGGTGAAATTCACGCTGCAAGGCAAGGTGGTCCTTCGCGTCTTCCTCCCGGAACCCCAGCCTCGGGGAAACTTTGCCCAACTGCGCTTTGAGGTGGAAGATACGGGAATAGGGATTTCCGAAGAGGTTTCCAAGAGGATTTTCCATCCCTTCGAGCAGGCGGACAGTTCCACCACCCGCAAGTTTGGCGGCTCAGGCCTGGGCCTGTCCATTTGCCAGGGGTTGTTGGAACTGATGCACTCCTCATTGCAACTCCGAAGCACCCCGGGGAAGGGCAGCGTCTTTTCCTTCGAGCTCGAGTTCCCCGTGCTCCCCCACGGCATGCACCCATCCCTTCCCGAGCTGAAGGTGTTGCTTTCCCTGGAAGACCCTTTCCAGCGCTACGTGCTCAAAAAGACCCTCAAATCCCTATTCCCCCATGTCACTTTTTTGGGTTTTGCCAGCGGGAAACTGCTTTCCGATTCCTTCCGCGAAAAAAAGCCGGACGTTATTCTGCTGGATGTTGCTGACGATTGTTTCCAGGCAGCATTACAGATCCGGGAATGGGAAAAAGCAAACTCTGGGCACGTTCTCCTGATCGGGATTTGCTCGGAAGAAGACACTGTCGCGGGAAAATCTTGCCTTGCTTCGGGAATGGATCATTGCCTCAGCCTCCCCGTCTCCTCTGCCGAACTCCAAGAGATCCTGAAAGAGTCTTTCCCTCCCCGCGAAGAATGAAGAAGGGAAAGCCATTTACTCGCTTTCCCGGAAGGCCTTGTTCCGAGCATCCATGATCTCCTTTTCCTTGGGGAGGAAAACAAAAAGCTCCTTGAGCTTGTCACAGGCGTACTCATGGCATTCCGCGCAGGTAGTCACTCCCCGAGAAAAGCCGCACGATCGGATTTCGCACACCTTGCAGTGCTGGAATACCAGTCCTTCCCTGGATTGACATCCCCGGCAATGGATATCTTTTGGTTGTATGTCCGAGTGGTACATCTCCGACCACTCCCGTGCCGTTATCTCCCGGAGATCCCCGTCATCTTTGATAGTGGCCAGGTACGCCGGGCATTTTTGGCAATCGAGACCGCAAAAGGCAATCATGTCCATTCTTTTCCCTCCCGTGAACGGCGAAATCGTTGCTCGAACATTATACCACCTTCACCGTCCACGTTCGGGGTGGTGTGGTATAATTTTCCATCCCATTTGGGGTTCGGTTTTTGGGGAGGGATTGATGTGTTCGTCTTCCACAAGTCGGGGCAAAGGGCTTCGATCACGCAATGGTCACCCTACGCTTTTGTCGTTCGCGACCTTTTGTACGACGGAAGCTGGGAAAAGATGGAAATGGACTTCGCCCATGTGGCTGGCCTGGGCGGTTGGGCAAGCGAGTGCATGCGGTTGGAACACTTCTTTGGCGAGAGGATCTCCGGGGAAATGTTCTTGCCCACCAGCAGCGTGGAACTGCGGAGCTTCTTGAAGAACTTCCACGTGAATCTTTCCGAGCTGCGCCATGTTTCCGAGGAGGGATTGTACGAGTGGGCCTCGGAGTGTATTTCCTCCGACGACTGGGAGCAAGCCGAAAAAATCGCCCTCCTCATGTTGGACATCCGGACCGAATCCCCCAAAGCATTGGAAATCCTGGGAACCCTTCACATCGAAAAGGGGGAAACCACCCAGGGAGTCGACCTGCTGCAAAAAGCCCTCTCGCTGGACCCTTCCATCCTACCCGCCTATTCCACCCTTGGCCAGGTTTTCTTCAACCAGGGAGAGTACCACAAGGCTATCGAGCAGTGGAAGAACATCATCCAACAGGATCCCAACGAAGTCCTCGCCTACTTCACCATCGTGGACGCCTACTTGAACCTGGGGGAAAAGGTGAAGGCCGTGGATACCCTTCTGGAATTCGTGCAGAAGTTTCCCCACAGCATCCTGGGAAATGCCCACCTGTATTCACTGCTTTCGGACATGGGCCGCAGTGACGAAGCGGAAACGACCCGGGGAAAAATCCTGCATTCGGTGCCCCAGAGTTCCACCGAAATGGAAGTATGGGCCCGTTTCCAATACGAGGCCGGGCATTTCCAAAAGGTGGAAAAAGCGGTGCAGTCGTTCCTTGACCAGCACCCCGGGCAAGGTTACCTCAAGCTGTTGCTCGTCGTTCCCCTCATGAAACAGGGCCGTGTGGAAGAAGCCCGCAAGATCGTGGAGGATTTCAAGGCTTCTCGCCTTTGGTTTTACTACGGCAAGCACGAGATCTTTGAAGGTTTCCTGACACCCGCGGAGATGAAGAGGTGCGGCATATGTTGATCGGTATCGTGGGAGGGAGCGGTTCGGGGAAAACCACCGTGGCAAAACGCCTTGCCAAGCGCCTGGGAAAACGCTGCACGTTGCTCAACATGGACAACTATTACCTGGACCTTCCTCCCGGCCAGAACCCCCAGGATTCCAACTTCGACGCTCCCAACGCTTTCGACTTCCGCCTTTTCGAGGGCCACCTGGCGTCCCTCAAGCAAGGCCAGGCGGTGGAAATGCCCGATTACAGCTTCATCACCTATCGCCGTGAACCGGGAATCTTCCACCACGTCCAACCCGCATCGGTGTTGATCGTGGAAGGCATCCTGGTTTTGTACACCCCCAACCTTCGCGAACTCTTCGATTTCTCGGTGTACGTGGAGACCCCGGATGACGAGAGACTGCTGCGCCGCATCGAACGGGACATGAACGAACGCCAGCGTTCCATCGAAAGCATCATCAAGCAGTACCGAAAATTCGTGGCACCCTCTTTCAAAAGCTTCGTGGAACCCCAAAAGTACTTCGCGGATATCATTCTACCCAAGGGAGGATACAACGAGGCGGGGTTGGAAATCATCTACAACGCGATTTCCCGGAAGATCCAGAAGGAACTGGAAGAACCCCCCCCATCGACCCCACAGCCATGAGCGAAGACTTCGACGCCATCGCGCGAGCTTTCCTGGACCAGCTTGGCGGAAGGGCGCATTTCGCCGGGGCCAAAAATGGTCGCGTCAAACAGGTGCTTTCGCTCGTCAACAACACACGGCCAAACCCTGAACAGCTGTTCGTGATGGAGGGTCTGTGGGCCCATCAGCTTGCGCTCTCGCGCGGTATTCGCTTTCATGCCCTTTTTTGCAGCCCCGAGCGCTTGCACTCCCCCGAAACGCGCTCCATGGTGCAGGGATTGGTCGAACAAGGGGTTGACACCTACGTGCTTTCGGAGAAGCTTTTCCTGCGATTGAGCGAACGGGAAAACCCCGATGGTCTTCTTTCGATTTGCCAGCTTCCCCGTTTCTCGCTGGCGGAGCTGGAGGCAAAAAAAACCCGCATGCTGGTCGTGCTCGATGGTATCGAAATACCCGGAAACATCGGCACGATCCTGAGGAGCTGCGACGGAGCGGGTGCCCAGGGGGTGTTGGTGGTGAACCGTCGGGCAAGGCTTACGCACCCCAAGATCCTAAAAGGCAGCCAAGGTGCCCTTTTCAGCGTGCCTGTCGTGGAATGCGCACAGGAAGAAGCTGCCCAGTGGCTTCTGCAAAACAAGTTCGAACTCCTGCTCACGGATACCGACGCGCCAAAAACCTACCACGAGCTGCGTCCCCATGGGCCCATCGCCATCATCGCCGGAAGCGAACGATACGGCATTTCCCCCGAATGGTACGCGTTACCCCATACCGCTGCTTCCATTCCCATGCGTGGAGACTGTGATTCCCTCAACGTAGCGGTTTCCACATCCATCGTGCTGTACTACGTCGCACAGGCCCTTTTCAATCCCTCCAACCCGCGGAAATCGCATCAAAATCGTCGCGAACACCGAGAAATGCCCGGATGATCTGGGGATCGAACCAACTCGTCCCCTTGGCGAGGATCTCCTCTTCCGCGGCTTCCCTGGACCAGGCCTTTTTGTAGGGGCGATCACTTCGCAAAGCGTCGTATACATCCACCAGCGTTGTGATACGTGCACACATCGGGATTTCCTCCGCTTTCAAACCTTGGGGATACCCGCTTCCATCGTACTTTTCGTGATGGGAAAGCGCAATTTCCGCAGCCATTTCCAGCGAGGGCTTGTCGCGCAGGATCTCGAAGCCGTAGGTGGTATGCGTTTTCATGATCTTCCACTCCTCTTCGTCCAACGGCCCCGGTTTGAGGAGGATCGTATCGGAAATTCCCACCTTTCCTATGTCGTGAAGCTGAGAGAAGATCTCGATATTCCGGCAGTAATGCTCGGGTAACTTCAATTCTTCCGCAAGCAAACGGGCCATTTTGCCCACGCGCTGGATATGGTTCCCCGTTTCGTTGTCGCGCATCTCCGCAAGCTGGGTGATGGCGCGGTAGGTTTCCATGCGGATCGCTCGTTCCCGGTTCTTCTTTTCATGGATATCCATGGGCATGCCAATGAAATGCGTGAGTTCGCCCACCGCATCAAACAAAGCGTTGATGCTCAGGTCCACCCAGATGACTTCGCCATTGGCCTTCTGGTTCAATACCTCACCCTGCCAGTGGCCGATATTGGGGTTCTTGATGTCCAACCACATTTGGCGGAAAAGGTCCTCGTATTCCTCGGGTTCGATTCCCGCATCGCGATAGGCTTGTTTTCCGGGGTTCAGAAGACGCGGGTTGTTCCCCATTGCAACGGTGGGACTCACCCCGTACAGCTTTTCGAACGCGGGATTCACGTGGAGTATCTTTCCTTCCGAATCCGTGATGACGATGGCGTGAAGGGAGTGTTGGAAAGCACGGAAGTACAACTCCCGCTCCTCGCTAGCTCGTTTCCATTTCTGGCTCAATTCTTGCAGTTCTCGGTTCTGCACCTGCAACGATTTCTCGTATTCCTTGATTTTCAGGTGCGTATTCACGCGCGCAAGCAGTTCCGCGGACTGGAACGGTTTGGAGATGAAATCCACCGCCCCCAGTTCGAAACCCCGCGTAATGGCCCCGGTCTGGGAATGGGCAGAAAGGAAGATAACGGGAGGATGATCGGGTTTTTCCCGGATTCGCTGCAAAACTTCGAACCCATCCATCTCCGGCATCATGATATCCAGAAGGATCAAATCCGGATGGATATGCTCCAGGTATCCTAAGGCTTCGTTGCCGGAAGACGCCGCGAGCACGCGAAAAGACTTCTTTTTGAGCAAGAGAGAAAGAATATCCACGTTTTCCTGGATATCATCCACCACCATGATAAGGGGTTGAAAACTGTCGCCCACCAACCATGCCTCCTTCCAAAAAAGTGGTTTCCCCTATGATACCACATTTTATTCGGGAACTTTTCGCGAAAAAACTCGGAAATTGGGCAAAATGGCGATGCTTCTATCTGGCACAGAAAATGGTATAATCTCCAAAGATCATTCCAAGAAACCCCTGGGGGATTTTTTTCCTGGAAAGGAGTATGCTTGATGGAAAAAGACCAAACGATCGGGAACAAGAAGCTCAACATCCTTTTGGCAGAAGACGACCTGATCAGCCAGAAACTCACCGTTTTGCTCGTGCAGCGAAAAGGATGGACGATTCGGGCCGTGGCTTCCGGAAAGGAAGTGCTGCAATTGATGGAGCAGGAAAACTTCGACCTGATCCTTATGGATGTACAGATGCCAGTGATGGACGGCCTGGAAGCAACGCGCATCATTCGCAAACGCGAGGAAGAGGCGGGAGGCCATATCCCCATCATTGCTCTCACCGCCCACGCCATGAAGGGCGACCGCGAGCGCTGCCTCGAAGCCGGTATGGACGGGTACGTTTCCAAACCAATCCAGGAAGAAGAGCTGTACGACACCATCCTGCAAATTTGGGCCAAGTATTCGCAACCCTACGATTTCGTGGAGAAACCTCCCGCAAACCTTTCGCGCTTGATCAAGATCCTGGGAGGTTCCAGCGAGGAACTGGTGGGGTTGATCCAGGAATTCCTGGAATACTACCCCCCCCAGATGCAAAAGATGGAGGAAGACATCCAGGGGAAGAACGCATCTGACCTGGAGAAAAGTGCGCACAAGTTCAAAGGGAGCCTGTCGAATTTCGACGCCAAGGAAGCCTGTGACCTGGCGCAGCAAATCGAGAAAATGGCCAAGAATAATGACCTCGAAGAGGCACACTCCGTTTTCGTGCGCCTGAGCGGGGAAATGGAAAAAATTAAGGTGTACCTGGAAAATTTCCGGTAATACCCCCTCTGGGAGGAATTCTTTGCCTGCCAAGCCCTGGAACATGCTGATCGTCGAAGACAATCCAGTGGATCTATTCATCTTGAAAAATCTTCTTCGAAACGGGGAAGAGTCTTCTCGTGAGTTTCACCACGTTGCTTCTCTCCAAGATGCTTTCGAAGTCCTGAAAACCCAGACCATCGATATCATTCTGCTTGACCTGTACCTATTGGACAGTTGGGGGCTCGAAACCCTCGTCCGCCTGCGGCAACAATGCCCCCTTGTTCCCGTTGTTGTGATCACCGGCCACGAGGAATCGGATTGGGCGCTGGAATCGCTCAAACACGGTGCCCAGGATTACCTCATCAAGAACCAACTGAACCGGACCATCCTCCATCGCGTGATTCGTTATGCCGTGGAGCGGCAGGGGTTCTACCTCAACCTGGAAAAGAAAGCCCAGGAACTGGAAGTCCTGACCGGGCAGTACCAGAAAGCCGCCCAGAACTTCGAGGCCATGGCGCTGGAACTGTTGAAACGGCTTTCCCAGGTAGCCCAAACGCGCGATCACGTCACTGGCCAGCACACCGAACGCGTGGGGCAAATGGCGCGGCTCGTGGCGGAAGCCATCGGGATGAGTCAAGAAGAATCGCTGCAAATTCGACTCACCGCTCCCATGCACGATATCGGGAAGGTGGGCATCAGCGATAAGATCCTACTCAAACCTGGCCCGCTGGACCCTGAAGAATGGAAAGCCATGCAACAACACACCACCATCGGTTTCAACTTGCTCAAAGATTCCATCCACCCCATCCTCAAAAAAGCGGCTCTCATTGCTCTTTCCCACCACGAAAAGTGGGACGGCAGCGGGTATCCCCAGGGTCTTCGCGCGAACGAGATCCCCCTGGAAGCCCAGGTTGTCGGAATCGTTGACGTGTTCGATGCCCTCACCAGCAAGCGCCCCTACAAGGAAGCCTGGTCTTATTCCCGGGCCATGGAATTCTTGCAAAACCAGAAAAACATCTCCTTCCATCCCGAGCTGGTACAACAGGTGCTGGAGCTCGAAGCCGACCTCATCCACGTGAAGGAATCCTTTTCTTTCCAGTAATCCCCCCATCCCTTATTGGTAGTTCCAACCAATGAACATGTGTTCACTTTTTTCATTTTTTGTGCTATACTCTTTTTTGGAAAAGGAAAAGTGGCTGATCCAACGTTCAGGGGAGGTGTAGGAATGATCCTGGTAACCGGAGCAACGGGACATATCGGAAACGTATTGGTGCGTACACTCTTGCAAAACGGACAAGAAGTACGGGCTTTGCTTGCGCCGGGTGAAGACACCAAGCCACTCGATGGGCTGGGAGTGGAAATGGCAGTGGGGGACGTGCGCGATCCGGATGCGGTGCACCGGGCAATGGAAGGAATCGAAGAGGTGTATCACCTTGCAGGGATCATCGCCATTTCCCCGGGCAAAACGCGCAAGATCTACGAAGTCAACGTGGGAGGAACCCAAAACGTACTGCTTAGTTGCATGCAGCACAAGGTGAAAAGGATGGTGCATTGCAGTTCCATCCATGCGCTGGCGGAGCCGCCCCGTGGAGGGGAGATCCACGAAGGGTTACCTTTCGACCCCGGGAAGGTCAGGGGGCATTACGGCAAATCCAAAGCCATGGCTTCGCTCGAGGTGTTGCAAGCTGCCGAGCAAGGGTTGGACGTTCGCATCATCTGCCCAACGGGCGTCATTGGCCCCTACGATTTCCGGCTTTCGGAAATGGGGCACGTGGTTCGCGACATCTCCCGGGGAAAACTGCCCCTTTGTTTCCACGGGAATTTCGATTTCGTGGACGTTCGCGACGTTGCTAACGGAGCTATCCAAGCCATGGAAAAGGGGGAAAGGGGTCAAGTTTACCTGCTGGGAAACCGCGTGATCGAGATGCAGCAGATGGTGCACATGATCTCCGATATCGTCGGCCATCCCATCAAGGTGCGCTTTGTCTCCGCTGGGCTGGCTTCCTTTTTTGCGCTGTTCACCCCTCTTTACTACGCGATCACCAACACCAAGCCCCGCTTCACGCTGTACGCCATTCATGCCCTTACCCGCGCGTATACCTACAACCATTCCAAGGCATCTGTTCAACTTGGGTTTTGCCCCAGGGACATGCGCGATTCGCTCAGCGATACCATCCGCTGGTTCCAACCCGGAGAGTCCTTTGCCCTGGGATAGAGAAGCCCAAACGGGGCAAGTGGGCATCCTGATCCCTTCCTACTGGACCGACCCGCAAGCTCCAGAAGCGGGGGTCTTCGATCATCCCAGCGATTTTTCGGGGGAAGGAACCCTCCCCCGAACCCTCCAAAACCTCTTGCACCACGAAGAGGAAAAGGGGCACAGTTTGGGCATTACCGTTTTGTTGGCATGCACCCATCCGGATTCGCTGCAAAAGCTGCAACGCAAAAAGGAGCAGCTCCAGGAGTTTTTCCCCGAGTGCCACTTCGTCACCACCGGTGAAATGCAGCAGCGGTTACTTCGGGTAGAAACGAAACCCGACGAGCAGCTACAGTCTCTACTGGAGCCATACAGTTACGCCGGGATTCGCAACGGGATGCTCTTCCTTGCGCTGGAAAAACAGCTGGAGGTGGCCATTTTCCTCGACGACGACGAAATCATCGAGGACAAGGCTTTTTTTTCCCGGTGCATGGAAGGCATGGGAGAAACCGCTCCAGATGGTGGGCTCATCGATGGAAAAGCGGGTCCTTACCTCGAAGAATCCCCACCCCCAGAAACGTTGCACGAACCACCCTGCTGGCCCAAGATCCGGGTCATGCGGCAGGGCTTGGCGCGCCTCTCGGAAGCGTTTCCCCGGTTCAAGTCAACCATGCTGGCACTGGGAGGAAACATGGTGATGCACCGCAGGGTCATGCAGGCCATCCCCTTCGACCCCCTGATCCACCGCGGGGAAGACATGGATTACGTGTTCAACGCCCGCCTGCGGGGATTCCGGTTTTACTTCGATCCGTTGCAGCGGATTCGCCACCTCCCCCCCGAAGCACACCCTCCCGCGTGGAAAAAGGCGCAAGAAGACGTCCTTCGCTTCGCCTACTTCCGGGACAAGTACCGTGGCCACCTCCAAAGCTTGCGGGTTCACAAGATTTCCTTCGAAGAACTCTGGCCCTACCCCGGCATTTTCCTGCAAGACGACCTGGAGGAACGGGCAAAAACGTTCCTGGATCACGTTGCAGCGGAAACTGGCCAAACACTCACCCGTGCTTTCGGAAAGCAAACGGACGTGGCGCACGTGCTGGAAAACTGGTTGCAAAAACAAGAATGCTGGAAGGCTTTCACCCGAAAACTGGCATAAAAAAACCCCGGTTTCCCGGGGTTAAAGGTTTCAGAGATCCAGATCAATCATGGAATCTGCATCATCATGACGACGCCTTGGTTCCAGTTATCCATCAGCTGGATCACGAAGGAATACACCACTCCCCATCGTCGAACCCAAATGACCAGGGTGGAGTTCACCGGGGCGTTCAGGATGATGTTCTGCAGCTGGTACATGCTGTAAATGGAATTTGCGTTCCACGCGTAGTTTTGGATCACGATTTGTTGGTTCATGGGGCCCATCAACACGACACCGCCACCACCAGGACCCATGGGAATCGGGTTGGGGTAGTAGTTGGGGTATATTTGGGCAGCCACAACGATATCTCCCGGTTGCAGGTAACCGTACGCGGGATAGCCGGGCATGACTTCGGTGATCATGACACCGTTATACGTGTCTTGCGCGCGAATCCCCAGGCGCAGCTGTGCCAAACCCATCGTTGCCATCACAAGGAACAAAACGGCCATCAGAACGATCATTCTCTTCATTTCCAATCTCCTCCTTCATGCTGTGGTTTCCAATAACATATACCCTCGAAAAATCCGTTTTCCGCAGCCTTCGTATCTCTTCTTCCATTATACCCCAAAAAGCGACCAAAAAAATCGAAATGGTTGTACATGCAACTAATTTGTGGTACAATGGGGAACCTTTTTTTGGGAATCGGAGGAAAGGATGCGGAGCAGAAACTTCCAGCGATTGCTCTCTTGCCTGGCCCACGACCGGGGCCGGGTTCTCTCGCTGTCAGCACGTTCCCTCAACCTTGGCACAAGCCACCTGGGCATCCTGGTTTGGCTTTCCCACGAGGAGAAGGGTATCAACCAGGAAAAACTGGGCGAAAGCATCGGGCTCGACAAAACCACGATCGCCCGGCACGTCAAGAAATTGGTGCAAATGGGCTTGGTGTTCCGGCGGGTGAATCCGCTGGACCACAGGGAAAAAATCCTGACGCTCACCGAAAAGGGGCGCGAAATGGTTCCGGAAATCAAACGAATGGCGGACAGATGGTTCGAAGGCCTCGCACGAAACATTCATCCCTCCGAACTGGAAATCGTGGAGCGAACCCTGGAAAAAATGGTGGAAAACATCGAATCATAGGAGGCACGGCCATGGAAAACCGAACCCGGATGCTGGGTGAAGCACCTGTACGAGAAGTCCTGATAAAACTCTCCGTTCCCGCCATCATTGGTATGTTCGTCCAAGCCCTGTACAACCTTGTCGATGCCATCTACATCGGCAGGGGAGTTGGGCCGCTGGGCATTGCCGGGGTTGGGGTGTCGTTTCCCATCCAAATGGTGGTAATGGCCTTCGCCATGATGATTGGCATCGGCGGCGCTTCCATGGTTTCCCGCGCCCTTGGGGCAAAAGACTACGAAAAGGCCCACCAGGTCACGGGAAACGTGTTTTCGCTGTTGCTCTTCTTCTCCGCAATCATTTCCACGCTGGGGCTGATTTTCCTCTCTCCCCTGTTGCGCCTTTTCGGCGCCACCGACAACATTCTGCCCTATGCCCGGGAATACATGGGAACCATCCTTCTGGGCACAGTGGTGTTTTCCTTCTCCATGGGAAGCAACAACCTGGTTCGCGCGGAGGGGAATGCCCGGGTTGCGATGCTAACGATGCTCATTTCCGCCGGACTCAACATCATCCTTGACCCCATCTTCATCTTCGCCCTGGACATGGGCATCCGGGGTGCCGCACTCGCCACGGTTCTTTCCCAGGCGACCACCGCGGTGTACCTGGTTTTCTACTTTTCCAGCGGCAAAAGCGTGCTGCACGTGCACATGAAAAATTTCCTTTGGAAATGGGAATTGATCCGCGAAATGATCCCGGTGGGATCCGCTTCGTTCTTTCGCCAAATCGCGGGAAGCGCTCTTGCCGCGATCCTGAACAACACGCTGGCGCTGTACGGTGGAGACATTTCCATCGCGGTGTACGGCACGCTCAACCGCCTGCTCATGTTCCTGTTCATGCCCATGTTCGGCCTTTCGCAGGGGTTGCAACCCCTTTTGGGATTCAACTACGGAGCGAGGCAGTGGAAACGCGCGCGGGATTCGGTGTTCGAAGCCACAAAGGCCGCAACGCTCTGGAGTGTCGGCGCTTTCTTGATCCTGCTTCTCCTCCCCACCCAGCTGATGAAGATCTTCACCACCGACGAGGAACTCATCCGCCAGGGGGTGCATGCCATTCGCTTGCTGGTGATCTCCTTCCCGGTGATCGGATTCCAAGTGGTGGGAGCCTCGCTATTCCAGGCGATCGGCAAGGCATTGCCCTCGTTGTTCCTTTCCATGTCGCGCCAGATCCTCTTCTTGATTCCGCTGGTGCTCGTTCTTCCCCGTTTCTTCGAACTCACCGGGGTGTGGATTTCCTTTCCCTTGGCCGATTTCCTCGCATTCGGCATCACCCTATACATGGTCATCCGGGAAATCCGACATTTCCATCGAAAGATGGAAACGGATACCGGTGTCGCGCCAGGAACGCTTGGGGATCGTTAACTCCGCTTTCTGTTCATTTTTTCTTTACAATCCCACTTGCTTGATTTTTGCGGCATAATCTGCTACAATTCATCCGGTCTGTTCCTGCGTAGCTCAATGGTAGAGCATGCGGCTGTTAACCGCAGGGTTGGGGGTTCGAGTCCCTCCGCAGGAGCCAATCGCAAAACCCCACGTTTCGGTGGGGTTTTTTGTTTTTCCGGGAGGGAGAGGACATGCTTCGAGAATTGCAAGAAAAGATCATCGCGTTCCGCGAGGAGCGGGATTGGAAGAAGTACAACACCCCGAAAAACCTCGCGATTTCCGTGTGCCTGGAAAGCGCCGAACTGCTGGAAATTTTCCAGTGGTCTTTCGATAAGGACCTGGATACCGTAGTGCAAGAGAACCGGGAACAATTGGAAGACGAAATGGCGGACGTGCTGATCTACCTGCTCCACCTCGCGCACGAAAC
>DAOPKN010000024.1:23555-35286 GCA_035391225.1 Thermotogota bacterium | reverse complement strand
ACGCCATTGAAGTGCTCGAGATGTTCCTGCAATAAGTCTCCCAAGCCCCTTGCAAGGAAGGCCGCAAAAGCGGCCTTCTTTTTTGGAGCAACTTGGTTCTTTTCCTGGGTACGCCGCACCCCAGTGCGGCAAGGTTGGAACGGAATAATGGGATTTTTTTACTTCGCTCGTATGAAAATGGTAATATTGGGAAGATGTATTTCTCTTTTTTCCGCATTCAGCTTTTTTTCTTTTTCCTTTCTCGGAATTCCACGTAAATGTGCAGTGTGCGAGTTCTGTTGTGAGACATTTTCTACTTTCACCCTATTCCCCGCCTTTTCTCAGGAACTGATGATCCCTGGCAACTTTTTTTCCCAAAATGGGGGGGGGGGGCGGCAAACTTCTGTACATCCCGAAAGTGGGAAATGGCTGTGCCGCATCGAGCAAAGGAACCGAACGAGGGGGGTGCAATCTCTTGAACGAGTTGAAGGTTCGCGTGACGCAAGACGCTTTGGATGCCACAAACCTGTACAAGCTCAACGTGCTGCGAGAAATTCGAAGGTTGAAAACCAGGATTCAAGCGGGTGAATGGCACAAATTGGGAATCCAAAAAGTGAAGAACGTTCCGGGTACGCTTTTCCGGATCCACTTGAAGGACAAGTTCCGGCTTTTCTTCCAAATGGACCAGGACACGCTGGAAATCGTGCTCATCGATCGCAGGGACGAAACCCTGTACGAACGCGTGGTACGGAAACGAAACGGCCTGTTTGCGCGGGAATTCCTCCAAATGGACATGGAAAGCTTGCTCGAGGAAGAACAAGCGGAACCATTCGAATGGGAAAAACAGGATGGGAATGGTTCTCCCATCCACTATGAGCGAAAGGTTTTCGAGATTCCCGAAAAGTACTTCCAGTCCGAAATCCGGTTACAAGACTTCTTCGAGAACGATTTCCAGTTTCATCCCAAGACCACGATGCAACAGGAAAAACTGTACACCGACATCGTGCACAGCAACAAGGCAGACTCCTGGACGTTCAAGGGCGGCGCGGGAAGTGGCAAAACCACCTGTGCATTCGGGGTGGCTGAGCGCTTCTTTCGGGACATTGGAACGGGAACGTTTCTGCTCTTTCCCACGGAAAAACTGGTGGATTGGGGGAATAGCTTTTTTTCCAAGCGTGCGTTGGGGGATTTTGTGCACGTAATGCGAAGGGGATCGGGCTTCTTCCCCTCTGAAAAGCACTTTGCCAAGAAGCGCATCTATCTCGCAACTTACGAGGATTTCCTCGCCTCCTTCTTGAATGGCGAGGCCAAACAATTGGATACCCAATCCATCATCCAGCGCATCGATCAGGAAATCAAAGACCCAAAAAAAGCGAAGCAATACCAGGGGTTTCCATCTTTCACTGCTCGGGAAATCTACTTCCTTCTGGTGAATTACATCCTTCCGGAAGAAAAGCTCAGCGACCGCGATCTCCTATCCCGCCAAGCCAGAGACTTGCACGAGCTCATCGTCCATTCTCCCCTTCCGGGCAAATACAAGCGGGAATTCAAGCGCGACGCCCTGGACCACCATGACCTGATCATGCTTTTCACCCAACGCATGGAATCCGTGGTGAAAAAGTTCCCCCTCTCAGGCTTCAACATGGTTCTCGACGAGGCACAGGACCTCTCTTTGCAATGGATACACGGGCTGGTGGACTTCTTCCACCGCACCCAACGAAAAACCCAGCCGTTCCCCAAGATCGTGTTCCTTTCCGATCCCAACCAGAAGATCACGGTGAATAACTTCCGGGAAGGCGCCTTGCGCAACGGAATCCTCCCCAAGGAATTCACTACCCAGGCGGAAACCCTAAAGTACAACTTCCGATTCAGCCCGCAAATCTGCCGCTTTTCCGAGAAACTGATCACCGAGTTCTTCCCGGAGTACGTGAAATCTGACCAAACCAGCTGGCCCTTCACCCAAGCATCGGAGAAGATCCTTTCCTCGCCGGGGGCACAGCCGTTACTGGTGGTGTACCCGGAAAAAAAGGTGTTGCACCTGATCCGGGAGATCGTGCAACAAAACCTCTCCCAGTTCCAAGGGATGACGCGGTTCGTGTTGGTCGCGGATTTGAACAGGGTGGATACTTCCTTGTTGGATGATCCCTCATTCCCCGTCTCTTTCTTTTCGCCGGAACAGGTGAAAGGATTGGAGTTTACCAGCGTGATCGTATTGAACGTGTTCCCGAAGCCGGAAAACAAGAGGCTCGTGGATGTGACCAAGCTGTATACCTCGGTAACCCGTGCGCGCCAAAGCGTCTTGGTGTGCGTCGAAGAGCACCTCTTTTCCCCGTTCCAAGAACGCTTCGAAAACTCCCCCGATGTGCACGTGCTTATCAACCCCGAACGGGAAATACTGGTGGATTTCTTGTTGGAGAACGGAAAAAACATCCTCACGCACGACCAGTTTATCAAGGCGTTGCAAAACAAGATGGCCACGTTGAAAAAAGGAGAAGACAACAAAATCCAGGGTTTCTTCGAGCAAATCCAGTTCATCGAGGAGAAAGAAGAGTCCGAGGACGCTGTGCGAAGGCTCGTGGTTTCGCTATACCAGAGCATGATCCGGGTGGGAATCCCCTTTTCCCAGGTGGAAGGCTTTTTTTCCTGCCAATCAAGGATGGTACATGGCTTTTTCTGGGAAGCGGCAGGCAAAATCCGTAAGGCGGTGGAAGCCTTCCAGTCCGAGAAAGCCTTGTACCCTCTTTCCTTGGCATGCATCGACCGAAGCCTGGACAACCCGGAGGTCAGTAGATTGGAATGCTTCCGCGCATGCGTGGTGAGCGATTACGATGAGCAATTGAAGCGCTTTCGGAAAAAGTGGAAGAGCCCGGCACATCACTTTGAGCATATGGTTTCCCTTGCCCGGCAAGACAACGAAATGGAGAACCAGGTTTTTTGGCAAAACATCGTAGAGCACGCCCTGGTACCACCTTCAAAATCGATAGCGCCCGTGAAACGCGTGCTCGAAGAAGCCACCAAACTATTCGAGGGGGGGTTGCGGAAGAATGGCAGAGCAGCATGACTTGGAGAAGCTAGACCAGGATCTTGTCTCCATAGAACATTTCAAACAGCAATTGGGAGAGATGCAACACTCGGTACACAAGATGGAAGAAAAATGGTCTCAAGAGGTCAGGTGCGAAGTGGAACAGTGCGTCGAAAAGTACTGGAAAGACGAAGCCAGACGCCTCGTGAACAAAACCATGGACGACCGTTTGGAAGGTAGCGAAAGAGACCTCGAAATCATCAAAAGCAACCGAAAAACGTTGTTGGAAGAGCTCAGGGAACTTTCTGCACAAATCAAGCAACAACGGCGGAACATCGAAATGTCCTTGGCCGAGGCCGAAGCCAGCAAAGAAACGTTGGAAAAGTGGCGAAAAGAGGAGGAAGCACTCGACGGAAAATTGCCACAAATCCACCAACCGGATTCGGGGGCCTCCCAGCAAGAAATCCAGAACCTGGAAACCATCAAGGACGAGGTGCAGAAACAATCCAAAACGATTTCCATGGAACTGGAGGAAAAACGCGCGCAACTTGAGGCAATCCAGGAAAAACTGGACGCCCTCAACCCCCTCGATCAAAAACTTTCCTCCCTGGAAGAGCGCGTCGCCTCCATTTCCCAGAGGCAGGATTGGATCGAGAGCATGGAAAACAGGGTAACAGAGATGCAAGCGTCTCTGGGAAAGCTCCTACTGGCCGATACCGAATCCATGGAAAGCAAGTTGCAAAACATGCTGGCTTGGAAACGGGAACTGGAGGAGGGAAACGAAACCGGGTTTCCACAGCTGGAAGGAGAATTGGTGCAACCGCCCAACAGCCTTACCTTGCTTGCGCAAACCAACTGGGAAGAATTCCGGCAAACCCTGGAGGATTTGGAAACAAGGAGGCAGAGCCTTGCGATGGCTATGGAAGAGTTCTCCTCGAATCTCTCCGCTTGCGAGCAAGTCTCCCTGACCCTGTCCGAGGCACAGGAAGACCTGGCCCCCAAGTTGCAAAACCAAAAGCAAGAATGGCAGCAGCTTGCCGAGAAATCGCAACGACTGCAATCGGAAATGCAAGGCCTATCATCCCAGGCCCAGGAGATCTTCGCGCTTTCCCAACAAGTGTCCCAAACGATGCAAGAGGAGCAGAAAGAACTGTGCAAAGCCGAAAAGCTGACCGAAGAAAAACTGTGGGAATCCCAAAACCAGGTTTCCGCAGACAATGCCAACATGGATGCCAAGCTCCAAAACGCCCATTCGTTGTACAAGTGGAACCTCTGGTTCTTCGTGGGAACCGTTGTGATGCTGGGGGGGAACGTGGTCGTTTTGTTGCTGTCCGCTATCTTGTGATGCCGAAGCTACTCCCTTTCGAGAGTTCATTCCTCTGTGCTTCCGTGCTATAATCTTCATTCAAGTAGACTTATGGCCCTGCACGTAAAGGGTTTCCGGGAGGGAAAATAATGGCTCATGGATTGCGAAGCGTTGTCCTCGTGGACGGCTATTCAACGGGTTCCTTTTTCGTTCCACTGATCAAGAAAAGGGGGTTCCCCCTTGTGCACGTGCGCACCACCCCACCGTCCATCAAGGCACATATCAGTCACGTGGCCGATTTCACCCTCCGGCGATGGGAAAAGCAATATTCTGCACTCATCGACGGTTCCCAGTCGGTAGAGGCCCTGTGCGCCCAATTGCAGGCATTCGACCCGGTGGCGGTGATTCCCGGATCCGAACCCGGGGTGGAGCTTGCGGATACCCTCGCGTCCCACTTGGGGGTACCCGGAAACGACCCCTCCCTGAGCATGGCCCGTACCGACAAGTTTTCCATGCACCAAGCGTTGCAGGAAGCGCATGTCCGCTCGTTGGAAACGGTTTCCTGCGAGAAGTTGGACGAACTACGCGCTTGGGTGCACGAACACGGTCATTTCCCCGTGGTAATCAAACCCCCGAAGAGTACGGCGGCAGACGGCATTTTCGTGTGCCACACGATGGAGCAGGTTGACCATGCTTTTCACACCCTCAAGGGAAGCACCAGTTTCCTGGGAGACCAGATCACCCACGTTCTGGCCCAGGAATACGCTCCCGGGAGAGAAGTATTCGTGAACACGGTTTCCTGCGCCGGAAAGCACGTGGTTAGCGACATCTGGCTAGTGCATCCCTCTCTTTCCCCGGAAGGGAAACCCTACTACGACGGGTTGGAACTCGTGGCCGACCTGGGGGATTCCACGCAGCAAGTGCTCGACTACACGTTTTCGGTACTGGATGCGCTGAAAATCTCCGTGGGCGCCGGTCATACCGAGGTGAAGCTCACCGAGAAAGGACCGGTCTTAATCGAGTGTGCCGCAAGGGCCATGGGCGGGAGTATCCCGCAGGCCTTTTTGCGCGAATGCCAGGGATACACCCAACTGGAAATGACCCTGGACGCATACCTGGAACCCGCTTCTTTTGCCCAGAAGTGGGACAAGCCTTACTCCATCCAGCAACCCGGTTTCCTCAAGTTCCTCTCCTCCAAGAAGGACGGGCAAATGGAAAACCTTCCCGGAGTGAGCCTGCTGGCAGGGCTGGCTTCCATGCGGGGAGGCGATTTCCTCTCCACGTTGGAAAAGGGTTCCGTCACGCGCACGGATGGGGTGCAGACAACCCCCGCTTTCGTTTTCCTGTCGCACCCAGACATTGGGGTGATCCACCAAGACGTGGAGCTCATACGCGAAGTGGAAGAAAAAGCCCAGACGCTGCTTTTCGAAATGGTTCCCCGCCTGGGGGGTGAGGTCGTACAGGAATGGTTCAAGCTCTTGCCGGATAAGTACTGGCTGAAACCCGAGGAGGTTGGGGAATCGGATGCCGGGTTGATCTGGGAAGCGTTGGGCCTTTCGGAGGGAATGAAAGTGCTGGACTGTCCCTGCGGGGATGCGCGGGTTGGCATTCACCTCGCCCGGAAAGGCGTGCACTACACGGGGCTGGACTTGAATCCCCGGTTCGTGCAGAAAGCCCGTGAGCGCTTCCAATCGGATACGCTCGAAGGGGAATTCTTCCACATGGATATGCGCGACATGGATTTCCACGAGCGCTTCGATGCCATCGTGAACTGGTTCAACAGTTTCGGCTACTTCGACGTGGAAACGGATTTCCTGGTGCTGCGCAACCTCCAGCGAGCGCTGAAAAGAGGCGGGCGCATGATCTTGGAAATGCCCAATCCGGAACACATCCTGGAAAACACCCGGCGCATCGTGAAAGCTGACGGGAAGGAAGTCGGGAAGCATTGGGATGAACAAGCCGAGAAGATCTTCGCTTCCTTCAACAGCGAGGTTGATGGCAAGGAAGTGCCGATGCTTTCCGGGCTGCACATGTACAACCTGGACCAGTTCCGCCTGCTATTCCGTTTGGCAAACCTGGAAATGGAATCTGTTTTCGACGAAGAGCTCAAACCATACTCCAAGGAGTCCAAGCGCATGGTCTACGTGGTCCGAAAACCCTAAGGAGCGGATGGTTTGGCAGCTTTTTTCGGGGTTTTTTGCGCGAACAGTCGGGCGACACCGAAGTCCAAAAGCAGGTAGCTCACCGTTTCCAGGCGCATTCCGGTCAGGCACCAGGGAAGCAGGAAAAACACCGCCTGGCTCACGGGAATTCCGAAGGGAGCCACGAGCACCGACATGGCAAACAGGAAAGCGGGGACGGGCATCCCGATGGTCGCCAGGGTTGCACCCACGGTGCCGAAAAGCAGGAATAGAAGTGGCCCCACTCCCAGCGGGATACCCACAAGTTGGGTGAGGAAGACCACGGTGAGAGAGAACATGCTGGCAATGGACGGTGTGAGGAACATCATGAGCAGGGGGATGGAGCCCTTCACGTTTGGGTCGCGGTACTTTTCGTTCTGCTCGCACGCCTCCATGGCGGCAGGGAAAGCCGCCAGTGCAGAGAGCAGCGAGAACATGATCACCAGGGGTTTCTTGATCAACGCCAGGTAACGCATCGGGGACAGCCGGGAAATCCAGCTGCCAAAAGCCCAGGAGATGATCGTCCAGAGGAGAACCACCACGAGCTGAGAAAGCGTGAACTTGAGGAAAGCGGAGAAAACCCCGGCGCTGCGGGTGAGCGTTTGCGCTTGTCCCAGCATCAGGGAAAAGAGACCAATGGGCAACAGGTAGTAGGACACCTTGAACAGGTCAATAAACAAGTTCTGCAACTGTTCCATCCCCGCGCAGAGGCGCCGGCGGCTTTCTTCCTTTTGGATGCGCAAGGCGAACGCGAAGAAAATGCCAAATACCAGGATGGGCAGCGTGCGGTTTTCCGCGAAAGCCCGGACGATACTGTCCGGGATCATTTTCTGTGGAAGCATCCAGAGCAGTGCAGCGGGAGACATGTCCACCGCGGTTTGCAAGGTTTGTTCCTGGTCTTGTAGTGCCTGCGCCACGCGTTGCTGGTCTTGTTGGGAAATCCCTTCGCCGGGTTTTCCCACCAGCCCCACCAAAAGCCCAATCGCGGAACCCACCAGCAGGCAAACCAGCAAGATGGCCATGAACTTACCGAAAAAGCGAAGCCCCCCCATGCTGCTCATGAGGCGCACGAAGTTTAGCACCACCATGAGGAAAAGGATGGGCACACCGGTGAGCAACAGGTAGTGGAAGAACAAATCGCCGATGGGGCTCAAGAAGGGCACCAACCCGGGATACACCGCCCCCACGTACACGCCCAGAACCATGGAAAAAACGACTGTCCAGGTGTTGAGCAACCAGTGGGGTGCTTTTCTGTCTCGCAGCCTCTTTCGAAGAAGTTGTTGGCGTCGGCGGAGGAACCATGCGCATAAAGCCACCATGGCAGCCAGAAGAAGGCTCCGCCAGGGTTCGGACAGAAATGGGGTGGATTGGCTTTGGTCGGAAAGCAGCGGTGGAAATTGCTCCAACAGCGCCTGGTACCGTTCTTCTACCAACGCCTCCACGTCCAACGACACCCCCAGGAAACGATCGATCCATAGCAAGGTGGACACCTGCCCCTGGGGGATACCAATGCAGATGAAGTCTTGCCGCAACAGTTTCTGGTAGGCGAAACGCAACGACAACTGCGGATGGGAAGCCAGCGTGAACTGCAACCAGTGGTGGGCGAAGTAGAAAGCGTCCACTTCCCCTGCTTCCAAAACATCCAGGAAGTTTTCGGGTTCCACGAGCACCAGCCGGGCATTGGGAAAGGTCTGCTGTGCCCAGGTCTCGTAGGAGGTTCCGGAAAAAGTACCAACCCGCAGTTGCTCCTGGTTGAGCCATTGGATGGCCTGTTCTGGGGACAGCTCCGAAGATTGCCGCTTCGCCTGTTCGCGAACGGCGTGGCCCAGTAACACTCCATCCGAATCGGTAAGGTAGGGCCTGCTGAGCAACACGTCGAGGTTGCGCACGGGAGAGTAGGAATAGTAGGAAAGGATAACATCCGCCATACCCCGGTTGAGGTTTCCGGCCAGTTCGTTGAAGGTGCCCTGCCGGACGAAGACGGGTGAAACGTCCAGGGCTTGGGCAATCGACTTGGCAAGGTCGATATCGATTCCTGCCAGTTTCCCGGAGTCGTCCTCGTAGAAAAAGGGCCACCAATCGTCTTCCACCAGCAAAACACGCAGCTCCCCGCTTTGCCGGATATCTTCGAGGCTGCGGGAATCCAGCGCAAACACGCCGTTACCCGCACATATCGCCAAACCAACCACAATCAAGAACCCCACGGAAAACCGCACCCCGCATCCCGCCTTTCCCCTGAAAGCACAAGAGGTACTCCACGGGGGGATTATATCACACCCCGTTACCCTCCCACCGCTCGGAAAACCATGCCAAAAGCCACGGCAAGGAACACGGCGAGCAGGATGGGCGAAAGAGCATGCACCGCTTTCAGGGGCTTGGAAACGAAGCGGTCAAAGCTGAGAAGGCCCCCGCTGACGAAAAGATCGAGCAAAGTCGCTCCCGCGAGGAAAAAAAGGAGTGTCTCGGTTCCCTGGAACGACCCGGAACTATTCCATAGGGAACGCACCGCGAAAACTCCGAAAAGCAATAAACCGATTGCGGCAACCTTGTGCACGGAAAACAACCGGGTGTTCAGCGGACGACCCCACCGACTCATCAGCACTCCCGTAAGCACGGTGAGTCCAAAGAACCCGGCACTTCCTACGGCAATCACGAAATGGCTCATGTGTCCCTCCTATTCCTTTTTCAACAGTTGCACGAAAAAAGCGATATGCTGTTGGATCTTCTGCATCACGCCCGATGTATCTTGGTCCCAAACCACCAGGAGCAGGAATTCGTCCAGTAACCCTTTGAGCGCGTAGTAGTACTCCGCGGTGACCTGCGCCACGTCGCACTCCTTGATGGCACCCCTTTGCATCAGTCGCGCCAGGACTTCTTCGGTGTACTCTTTTCGTGTCCAGTACACGTGCCTGCGTGCAAGGATGAATGCCCTCTCGTGGGTGAAACACTCCATTTGGACGATCTGCAAGATGGCAAAAAAAACGGGGTTGGCCGAAATTTCCGCGAACTTTTGCATGTTCCTCTGCAAGAAAAACCCCACGTCCCCGGAGGCCACCATTTCCTCTCTTTCTTCCGGGGTGAACACCACCCTGGCCATCTGGTGGGAGAAATGGTCCAAAATGGCATCGAACAACTTTTCCTTGGAAGGGAAATGGTTGTAGAAAGAGCTGGGTTTGATTCCCACGAAGGTGCACAGTTCGCGGATACCCACGTTTGCGTACCCCTTCCGGGAAAATAGTAAGGTGCCTCCGAGAAAGAGTTTCTCCCGCGTGGAACCCGCCATATGGATCAGTTTTTCCAGCGCCGCTTTTCCATCCATCGAATCCTCTCCGAAACGAACGTTCGTTCGTATTGTACACTTCTCTCCCCTTGACGTCAAGGGCTGGCAATGATCCTGTTTTCTTGTTCTTGTGCTATAATTTTGCGTTCCACGGACTCGAAAAAAAGGAAGGTGATCTTTTCGCGTGCGGGGAGATGAAAAAGACCTCTTCGAAATGGTAATGGAGAACACCCGGGTGGGATTCGGTGTCGCGCAAACCCTCAAAGATTCGGAGGGACGCGTGAGCGATTTGCAGTTCCTGGAGTGCAACCCGCCCTTTGAAGCCATCGTTGGCCACGCAGGAGAAACGTTACGGGGAAAGCTGTGGAGTGCGCTTCGAAAACAAAGCCCCAACAAGGATTTTGACTGGTTGGAGGCTTTTCAGAAGTGCCCGCAAAACGATTCCAGCTGTTCCTTTTCCTTCTTCTCTTCCACGCTCGGAAGGGTCGTTTGGGTGGAATGTCGCTTGAGCCGACCCGATACCTGGGTATGTTCCTGCGTGCCGCACCCCAACGAAAAAGAACGTAGCGTGTTGGAGAAAAGGCTCCTGGATAACCGGCATCGCTGGGAGTTTGCGCTCGAAGGCTCCGACCTGGGGGTATGGGAAGAGAACCTGGAAACTGGGGAAGCTTTCTACTCGGATAAGTGGAAGGAGATGCTGGGCTACGGCCCGGACGAGATTGTTCCCAACATGCAATCCTGGCGAGACCGGGTTCACCCGGATGACCGGGAAAACGTGCAGCGGGAGATCGACCGCCACCTTTCCGGGCAAATGTCCATTTCCAGCCATGAGCATCGCCTTCGCTGCAAGGATGGCTCCTACAAGTGGATCCTCTCCCGCGGGAAGATCATCGAGCGCAGCGCAGACGGTACGCCACTCCGGGCTATTGGAACCCACGCGGATATCGATGCCCGGAAGCGCGCGGAGAATGAAGCCAAAAAGCAGTCCGCGCTCATCACCTCTTTGTTGGACTCCATACCAGACATCATTTTCTTCAAGGACCTGGAAGGGGTGTACCTGGGCTGCAACTCCGAATTTGCCCGACACGTGGGTAAACGCAAGGAAGAGATCATCGGCAGCACCGATTACGACCTGTACCCGCAAGCCGAAGCAGACGCGTTCCGCGAAAACGACCAGATCATGCTGATGCTTGGGACCACCCGGCACAACGAGGAATGGATCCGCTACCCCGATGGTCGGGAAGTGCTCTTGGATACGCTCAAGACTCCGTACCGCGATGAAAACGGAAAATTGGTCGGAGTGCTGGGAATCAGTCGCGACATCACCCAGAGCAAGAAAATCCAGGAAGAATTCGAAATCGTCTTCGAGGGTACCCAGGACGAACTTTTCCTCGTGCAGGTGTGCCCGGATGGAACGTTCCGCTACATTCGGAACAATCCGGCCAACGCCCGGGAAACGGGCGTCACCACGCGAACCATGCGGGGGAAAACACCCGAGGAGGTTATGGGAGACGAGCTTGGCAAAAGCTTTTCCGAGAATTACCGGCGCTGTATCCAGGCAGGAAAACCCATTTCCTACGAGGAAACCCTCACGCTTCCAAATGGGATTTCCACCTTTCGCACCACCTTGACCCCGGTTTTCCACAACGGTCACATCACCAAGATCGTGGGATCTTCGCACAACATCACCGACGTAAAAATGGCACTCAACGCCGTGAGGGAAAAGGAAAAGGATCTTCGTACGATCCTGGAAACCACGCAGGAAGGCTACTGGATGGTGGATACTACTGGGAAGATCATCGACGTGAACGAAGCGTACTGCAGGATGACAGGCTTTTCACGCGAAGAGATCCTACGGATGAGCATTCCCGATCAAGATCCTTTCGAAGACCCGGAAGAAACGCGGCAGCGCATCGAACGGTTGCTGCAGAACAAGCACGAAACCTTCGAAGCGCGTCATCGCT
>DAOPKN010000024.1:22257-23455 GCA_035391225.1 Thermotogota bacterium | reverse complement strand
CGCATCGAACGGTTGCTGCAGAACAAGCACGAAACCTTCGAAGCGCGTCATCGCTGCAAGAACGGTAGTACACTGGAACTGGAAATCGCGGTTTCCGTCGTGGACTCCACTCCCCCCAAGTTCGTTTGTTTTTCCCGGGATATCAGCGAGCGAAAACGCATGCAGGCCCAACTGCTCGAAGCGAAAGAGCAGGCCGAAATCGCGAGCCTCGCCAAGTCGCGTTTCCTGTCAAACATGTCCCACGAGCTGCGCACTCCGTTGAATGGCATCGCGGGTTTTTCGCGGCTTTTGCTCAAAACCAACCTCGATGACACCCAAAAGGAGTACCTGGGGTACGTATTATCCGCGTCCGATGTGCTGAAAGACGTGGTGGGGAACATCTTGGACTTCTCCAAGATTGAGGCTGGCAAGATGGAGCTGTACGAGGAACCCGTCTCGTTGCAGGAACTTTGCTCCAAGAGCCTCCAAATCTTCAAGCTGCAAGCCCAGCAAAAGGAAATCTTGTTGGAAATGGACTACGAGGAAAGCCTTCCGGGAAAGATCCTTGCCGACCCGGTACGCCTACAGCAAGTCCTGCTCAACCTCGTGGGAAACGCCGTGAAGTTTACGGCGCAGGGCGAGGTTCGCCTTGGCGTCTCCTGGTCGCAACCGGACGATGGGCAAAACCCCCGTTCCATCCATTTCGAAGTGAAAGATACCGGGATCGGGATTTCGGAAGAGGCGAAGAACAAGATTTTCAACGTGTTCGAGCAGGCCGACAACTCCACCACTCGGCAATTCGGAGGTTCCGGGTTGGGCCTAACGATCGCGCGAAGCTTGCTGGAACTCATGCAAGCCACATTGCACTTGGAAAGCGAACCCGGAATAGGAAGTCGCTTCTTCTTCGACCTTCCGCTCAAGGAGGACCCATGGACCGAATCCTGATCATGCGCCACGGCTGGGCTCCCAAGGCGCATGGGGGCCAAACCGACCTTGCTCGCCCCCTGGGGCCAAGGGGAGTGGAGGCATCGCGCCGCATGGCAAACCTGGCCTGTTCCCTGCAAAAACCCGAGGCTATCCTGACATCGCCAGCGCTGCGCTGCAAGCACACCGCCATGATTCTTTCCCGCGCGTGCGGGGGAGTCCCCCTGTTTTTCTGGGAAGAATTGCTGCCCGGGACTCCTGCCAAGCACGTGATACACCGGCTGGATTCGGAAGG
>DAOPKN010000024.1:0-22157 GCA_035391225.1 Thermotogota bacterium | reverse complement strand
AACGGAGTGCTCTGGCAGTTGGAGAACTCGTTTCCCGCGCTGGCAAAGGGGAAAAAGGAAGCGGTTCACGATGCACGAACGTTCGCCCGGCGGCTGCTCATGGTGGAAATGCTGTATCCCTTCGCCTTCGCAGAAATCCCGGGCTTTCGGAAGCTCCTCCGGCACTTTCTGAAATCCTCGGGCCCGCTGCGCGACGCGCAGGTACAGCGTGAACTCTTCGACCAGTTTCCCTTCAACGCGGAAGAAAGGCAAAAGGCCAAGGAGCGGGTGAAGAAACGAAAAAAGGCGTGGAACAAGGATTTCGAGAAGCGTTTGCTCCCCGGCCTTCACTCCCTGCTTCCCGCACTTGTTCTTTCGGTGAACGCTTCCTTTTTGCAACCATCGCAACGGATTCTTCCCCACCTTTCCCCAGAGGTTCCCGCGCTCGCCATCCGTTCGCGCGTGGAACGCAGGGTACGGCAACTGCAGCAAAACCCTCCTGCCACCACTCGCCAGTGGCACACCTTTCGCTTGAAACTCAAGGATTTGCGCTACCAGTCCGAAATGCTGCACCATGCGACGCAAATCCCCCACATTGCAACGATGACACAGGCGTTCAAAGAAATCCAAGACCACCTGGGAAACCTCCACGATGTACGCATCCTCCAGGAGCAGGTGAAAAAAGGCTCAAAGCCCTTCGCAGCTTGCCAGCAGCAGCTCACCGCGCAAATAAGCTGGTGCCAGGAACACGTTCTTCCCGCGTTGCAGCAGCTTCTCGCAACTTTTCCCCTTTCCATTTCCCACCTTTCGTAAGCAAGCTGCGGAAACTCCTCTTTTCCCCGGTACATTGAATTGACCGTTTCTTCCCGTCCGACTCCTGAGACTTACTCCCACCCAAAAAGAAGAAAAAAGCACACCGGGAATGGATTTTGCTTGGTCAAATGTCCCGGAATCCACCAGGAAAGGAGGGATGCGATTCGAAATAGAACCATCTCGGGTTCATTCTCCTCACAGAGAGAGAAAGAGGGGCCTTCAAAACAGGCCCCTTTTTGAATTTTGCCCGAGAACAAACAGGACTGTTTCGTTTTCCTTCCGTGTGGGTGGAAGGGGGAACCACGGCACCCCGGTTGGTTGCCCGGAGGTTTTTCCCCATCTTGGGGATTCTTGGAAGGACCGTTTCTCAAGACTCAAGAGATCTGAGAAGGGATTTTTGAATGGAATTTGAATACGTTCAATTTTTCCTCCAATCTCTGTGATATAATTCCTTCATATTGGAGAAAATGCTTTTTTTCCTTTTTCCTTTTGCAACGAGGATGGGCTTTTCCCGTTGAAACCCAAATTTCAGGAGGTAATCGTATGCCATGGACCTGCGAGTTTTGCCAAGAAGAGAACATCGACGACGCAGAACAGTTTTGCCCCGAGTGTGGAGCGGAGCGCCCACTCCACCAGGAAAGCCAGCAAACCTCTCCAACGGATGAGAGGGATTTGGGTGTTTCGATCACTGAACCGGACGTAGAATCCCCGTTTCCACAAACAGTTGAGGAAACCACAACAAATGATCTGGAAAAGGAACGAACGCTCTCTGAGGAGGGAGAAGAAATGGACGAACCTCTTCCTCCCCCACCCCCTATCGATATCTCCGCTTCCGGCGAAACACTTGTGGAAGAACCCCAACCCATCCAGAAACCCCTCGTGTTGGTGCTGCTCAAAAACGGTGGAGAAACCGAGGAGAAGTTTGAAATCCTTGGGGACGTTATTATCGGACGCTTTTCCCCCGACCGTGGGCCCGTGGACATCGACCTGGCGGAATTCCCCGGGCAGCAATACGTGAGCCGCCACCATGCCCAAATCACCCTGGAAGATGGCACCTGGAACGTCCAGGACCTGCACACCGTGAACCATACCTGGCTCAATGGCATGAAAATTGATGAGCAAACCGCCCATGAACTGAACGAGGGCGATGTGTTGGCCTTTGGTACCATGAAGTTCAAGGTACATTTGTAGGGTGGTGCCAACGTGAAGCTGGAAATCAAACCACACAGGAAAAAAGTCCTCGCCAACCAACCAGGGCAGAAGGTTTTCGTGCTCGTGTCGTTCCGCCCAGAAGCGGGGGATGCTCAAAAAGAAGTGCCGACCTCTCTGGTCTTCGTGGTGGACGTCAGTGGCTCCATGGCCATGGCCTACGGTGCTGGTAACGAAACCAAGCTGGAACTCGTTTCCCGGAGCTTTCAAAAAATGGCGGATGAAGCTCCTTTTTCTTCCGAAGACAGGGTTGGACTCGTCTGCTTCGACACCGAAGCCAATGTCCTCTTTCCCCTTCAACCCTTTTCCTCATCGGAGTTGAAAAATGCAGCCAATGGTCTGCAACCAGGAGGGGGTACCTCGATGGACCAAGGCATCAGCCGGGCTATTGGGGAACTGGACGTGCGCGGTGGCGCTGGGAAGAAAACCCTCTTCCTGTTCACCGATGGGGAAACCATGAACGAAGAGGAGTGCCTGATGCTGGCACAGGAATGCAAGCGAAAAGCCATAAAAATCGATGCCTTTGGGGTGGGAGACGAGTACAACGAGGACCTGCTGCAACAAGTTTCCGAAGGTGCAACGTTTGGGAAGGAAAGGCATATCGAAGACCTTTCGGATTTTTCCCGGATCTTGGCCGAGGAATTTGCCACCTCCAAGAAGGAGATCATCACCCAAGCTTCGCTGGAATTCCACCTTTCCCGGGAGGTAAAGATCCAAAGAGCATGGAAAATCACACCCCATTTCCAAGTACTAGAGTTCGCCCACCAGACGGTGGAAATGGGAAACATCCCCTTTCATACCGAAAGCGTGTTCTTGCTGGAGGTCGACGCACCTCAAAGGAAACCCACCCGTGTTCGCCTTGGGCAAGCGGTACTCCGGTACCGAGAAGAAGACCAGGACATTTCCCAGGAACACAACCTCGTGATCGAGTACACCGAAAACGACGAAGCGGCACGTGCCCTCGACCCAGAAGTCATGCACTATGTTGGACAGAAGGGACTTTCGGAGAAAATTTCCTCCGCCACCGTTTTCCTGAAGCAAGGGGATATGGAGAAGGCAACCCAGGTCTTGGACGAAGCGCGGAACACAGCTGTGCTGTGCGGAAACGAGGATCTCGGAAACCTGATTTCCCAAGCATTGGAAGAAATGAACCAGTCGGGTACCATTTCTGAGGAAACACGCAAGACTATCCTAGTGGAAGGACGGGGAAAGACGAAGCCATTCAAGGGAGTGATTGACAACGATGCCATCCGAAAATCCTCTGGAACCTAAGCCCGCGGAATCTCCACCACCGGAAGATACCCCCTTGTTCTGCCCCCAATGCGACGCACCACTTGAGAAGAAGGAAGAAGACATCGCCTCCTGCCCACAATGCAACCTCTCTTTCTTCCCCACCGAACCTTTTGTTCCCGTGCATTGCGAAGGGTGCGGGTTCATGTGGGAAACCAAGGAGGAAACGGAAACGTTCTGCCCGGAATGCGGCCAGGAGGTTCCATGGGAAAAGGATGCACCTGCTCCGCCCCTTGATCCATTGGAAGTGTTGGAACAGCATTACGACGAGGTACGGGAAATCGTACCCGGGCAAACTTGGAGCGTACGGGATCGAGAAAGCGGGGAAAAGCGCACCGTATTCAAACCATGGGACGTTTCTTCCGCCAAGGAGTTTTTCTCCCTCTCCAATCGTTTCATCCCCAACGTCATCGAGGAAATCCCCCAAATCCAGTGCTTGGTGCTGGATCAAGCCATCGAGAAAACGCTGCAACAAGTTCTCAAACGCAGAGAACCTCACCAAACACTGAGCATATTGCTGCAGGTGGGCAAAATCGTTCACACCCTCCACGCACAGGGAACCATCCTGTGTTTCCTGGAACCCACCAAGATCGGTCTTTCTCATGACTTGTCCCCTGTCTTTCTTGCGCCAATGGTAACGGCGAAAAAAGGGGAGCATTGCACGCATTCCTTCCTTGGAAATACCTTCGCGCCCGAAACCCTGGAAGGAGGCATCATGGGACCTTCCACCGATGCCTACTCGCTGGCAGTGATGATTTTGGAAGCACTGACCGGTTTCTCCCTTCCAGAAGATCCGGTGGAACGTGGGCAAATCCTTGCAATGGACAAACCCTACCTCGTTTCCCTTCTTGCCCAATCGCTGAAAACTAATCCGATGGAGCGCTACACGGACTTGCGGGGGCTCTTGGAGCGGTTGGAAATTTTCCTGGAGTGGATGCAGACCAAGAAAGTGGAATGGGATATCGCGGTGGAGAGCAACATCGGACGCTCCCCTTCCCGAAAAACCAACCAAGATTCTGCAGGGAGCCTGCTTTTGCAAAACAACTTCGATTCCCTTCCGGTGGAAATCGCTTTCTTCTGCGTTGCAGACGGCATGGGAGGGGGTATCAAAGGGGAAATGGCCAGTAAAATCGCCGTGCACCGTGCCCAGGCACACGTTCTGGAAAACCGGATGCTCCTGGGCAATGGGAGGGAAGTGGTCACCAACCTGAAAACCGCCGTGTTGAAAGCCCAAGAGGGAATCCTCCAAGCCCAGCAAGGAATGGGCATTTTCCGCGAGGGGCAAATGTGTACCACCTTCTCCGGAATCCTGGTAAGCGGAACGCGTTTTGGGCTTGCACACGTGGGAGATTCCCGCGGTTACTTGTATTCTCAAGACAAGTTGCACGCGCTTACCCGGGATCATTCCCTGGTACAAAAGATGGTGGAAGACGGAGAAATCACCAGGGAGGAGGCTCGAAGGCACCCCCAAAAAAACCTGGTGACGCAAATCTTGGGCAACGAGGGGATTTCCGAGTACTCCATCGATGATCTCTCCGTTACCCAAGACATCGAACTCATGGAGCTTCCGGAGGAAGGCACTTTCCTGCTTTGTTCAGACGGCGTTTGGGAAGCGTTCCCCGAGCAAGAGATCGCGGTTTTCCTGAAAAGAAACGCCTCCGCGAAAAGCCTTGCAAAAGACCTGGTGGAAAAAGCCGTTAAGGAAGACGGAAGCGACAACGCAACCGCCGTGGTGGCTCGCTTCCGCGTGATTTCGCAGTTGGAAGAGCAGCAAGGACGTTTCGAATGGAAAGCGGAGAAAATAGTCGATATCAGCGAATAACACACCCAACTTGGTTTGGGGCAGCCACCATCTCCAAAGCCTTGGCACTACGTTCACCGATATCATGGTTCGCGGGGGCTTTGCAGTCCATCAAACCTTCGCGAAATCTCTCCTACGTTTTCCATTTCGTGTTCCACGAGAAAATCATGGATGCACGCGCAGATCGCTGAGGGAAGGGTGGGCTTCACCAGGTTCATCGTGCCCAACGAAACCGCGCTGGCGCCTGCCATCAAGAACTCGATGGCATCTTCCCCGGAAGAAATGCCGCCCATGCCAATCACCGGAATGTGCACGGCGTGGGAAATCTCGTAGACCATCTTCAGCGCAACCGGTCTGATTGCTGGCCCGGATAGACCACCGGAAAGCGTTCCCAGCGCGGAGCGGAACTGGTGAATATCCAGAACCATCGCGGGGATGGTGTTGATCAACGCCAGCGCCGCGGCACCGCCTTCCTGGGCCGCCAGCGCGAAGGAAGGATCGATGGATTGGAAAGGACTGAGCTTAGCCACGAGGGGAAAGCGGGAGATGCGTGCGCACTCATGCACGACTGAACCGATCTTCTCCGGGCTGTTGCCAAACGCGAGCCCCTCGCTGTCCACGTTGGGGCACGACAAGTTGAGCTCGATGGCTCGCGGAGTCCGGAGTTCGTTCAACCGCTCCACCAGGTATACGAACTCACCAGGAGAGTTTGCGCTGATGCTCACGATGTGCACAAAGGGAAGGCTGGCGTATTCCCGCTCGAAGCCTCGCACGAAAGCATCGATGCCCGGGTTTTCCAGGCCAATGGAGTTGATCAAGCTGCTCGGTCCTTCCAGGATGCGTGGTTGCGGGTTTCCATTCTTGGGCAAGGGCGTGATGGTCTTGGTGCACACTGCCCCCACGGGCTGGTCTTGCAACATCTTCAAGTACGGGGTGGCAGTTCCGAAGGTTCCCGAAGAGAGAAGCACGGGGCTTTCCAGGCGTCCCAACCCACCCAGTTCCACGCCCAGGTCAGATTTCATCCCAGATCACCTCGTCCATGCAAAACACCGGGCCTTCCAAGCACACCCTTTTCCCGCCATTGCGCGTGGGAATGGTACAGCCGAAGCACACACCTGTTCCGCAGCCCATGCGCGCTTCCAGCGAAACGAGCGCACCTCTTCCGTGAAGCAAGGGAGCAAGGGCCTTGAGCATCCCCATGGGTCCACAGCAATAGATTTCGTCGTACTTCTCCAGGTTTTGTTGGCGCACCTGGTCCACCGCGGTCCCCTTAACGGGGAAATCTCCTTTTTCCACGACCAACGTGAGGCTGCGGCAAAAACGGGAAAACGCATCCAGCACTGCACCCGGGATTTCCTCCGGCGTTCGAAATCCCATCAGCACGTCCACCTCTCCTCCCGCTTCTGCCAGTAAGCGGCACAGGATGCCAAGCGAAGCCAACCCGCTTCCGCCACCAACCAGCATGTGCCTTCCGGGAGGCGGCAAGGGGAAACCGTTGCCCAATGGCCCCATTAGGTCCAACACCTCTTCCTGCTTGCGCTCGCACAACCAGTTGCTTCCGTTCCCCACGCGCTTGACGTACAGGCTGACACTTCCATCTCGGTTGTCCAGGATAGAATAGGGACGGCGTAGCAGCAACTTTCCCGGATCACAGGATACTTGCACGAACTGCCCGGGCTTGGTTTGGCCGGAAATCGAAGGGGCATGAAGGCGTAAGAGATGCGCGTTCTTTCCCGCGGGATGGTTGGAGAGCACGCGAGCACGTTCCTCGATCATGCTCCACGCCTCCCCCGGAAGGGAAACAGGACCTTCCCTTGGACGATGGTGTACTTGATCTTTCCCTTCAGTTTTTTTCCCAAGAAGGGCGTGTTCTTTCCATGGGAGAAAAGCGTGGATTCCTCCACGACCCATTCTTCCTCCGGGTCGAACAGCACCAAGTCGGCGCGCCGCCCCACTTCGATACTGACGGGTTCCATCCCCAGCAGAACAGAGGGAGCACGGCTCATCAGATCCAACAGTTTGCCCATGCCCATCTTTCCTCCTAGCACCAGTTCGTTGTAGCCCAGGGAGAAAAGCAGTTCCACGCCGGAAAAACCACGGAGCGCACCGGAGCCGGTTTTCTCCGCGCGGGTGTGTGGAGCATGGTCGGAACAAAGGATGGAGATCACCCCGGAAGAAAGCGCATGGACGATAGCCGCACGATCTTCTGGCGTTCGCAAGGGCGGATACACGTTGTAAGTACCCACGGGAAGTCCGGGTTCCACCGCACAAAAGTAGTGCGGGCACGTTTCCGCGGAAAAACGGATCCCCTTGCCCCGTGCACGTTCGAGAAGCGAAACCGACTCTTCCAGGCTCACGTGTTGCACATGCAGGTTTCCCTTCTCCGACGCGTTGATGGACAGGTCCCTTTCGATCACCCGGGCTTCTCCTCGGGTGGTGCTTTCGTCCATCCCCAGCATTTCCGCGTGCTGCGCGACAATGGCCCCGGTTTCCCGGGAAAAACGCAGCACCTCCACCATGTCGGCATGGCGTTCAATGGGATAACCGTCGTTTGTGAAGAGACGACATCCCTTCTGGAACATTTCGCGCCAGTCGCAACTCTCCATTTGCAGACCCCGGTTGACGGCCCCGGCTTGCACGATGGGCAAGGGGGCGTTGTACTGGTAGGAGCGCACGATTTCCCAGTTCTCGGGCGAATCGGGACAAGGGGAAACGTTTGGCATGGCGCAAAAGTTGGTGACACCGCCGGCAAGCGCAGCCTGCGTGGCGGATTTCACCGTTTCCTTGTGCTCGAAGCCAGGTTGGCGCACGTGCACGTGTACATCCACCAATCCTGGAATCGCTACCAACCCCTTGGCATCGAGTTTCGAGGTTCGGTGCACGGGAAGGTTTTGGCCGATTCTTGCGATGCGCCCCCCGTGCACAAGGATATCGCAGGGTTCGTCGCAGGAATAGCGCCAGTCCATCCAACGGACGTTCTTGAGCAGAATCATTGTTTCCCACCTCCCTTTTCGGTGAAGAAGGCCAACAGGCGGGAGAAGCAGTGCGTATCCATCGTTTCCTCCGGGCAGTGGCTCTTGCCGGATGGATTGGGTACGAGCAGGAGGCTGCTGGGAAAAACCCGAGAAACGTGGGCGATGTCGTGCCACGCCATGCTGTCCATCATAGCCGGATGCAACCCGGCGGATTGCAGCGAAACCCGCACGGCTTCGACACCCGAGGGTTGCATGTGCGCGGGCTCGTTTCGCGAAATCTCCCGCGAACGCAGCGAAACCGCCGAATCCCGCGCAAACGCCTGGGCGTATTCGAGGAAGCGTTTGGCAAACGTTTCCAACCCCTCGGTGCACAAACCCCGCACGTCAAGGAGGATACGGGTTTGCCCGGGAATCATGTTCAAGAAGTTGGGATGGTTTTCCACCACACTCACCGTGCCCACCACACCCTGCTCGGAAAGCTCCGCGGAAAGATCGCGGGCAGCCCGAATGGAACCTGCCGCGGCCACAAGGCTGTCGTGCCGCAAGTCAAGATCCAACAAGCTGGTGTGGCCCGTTTCCCCTTCGAAATGCACGGCAAGCCTTCGATGTCCCGCCACGCGACGCACGATTCCCACGTCTTTTTTCTGTTCTTCCAGCGAATGCGCCTGCTCCACGTGCACTTCCAAGAAGGGGGTACCGGGAATGTACGATGGCCGGGGGGCGCTTCCATACGCTGCGTACTGCTTTTTCTGCATCCATGTTTCCAATGAAACCGGGGTATCACCACGGGAAAGCAGGGAACCGGCATCGGGCAACCCGAAGAAGAAAAACTCGGACCCCAAGGAAGCGCGCCCAAACAGCGAGGACTCTTCCACGTTGAAGGCGATGAGTTCCAGTTGGTGCCGGCAAGATGCCGGAAGAGATTCCAGCCACAGCAATCCGAACACCACGCCTGCTACCCCGTCATACTTCCCCCCACCGGGTACCGAATCGTAGTGGGAAACCACAACAGTCTTGGGCGAAAGCACTTGCTGCCCCCTCTCGAGGCTGGCCACGTTTCCCATGGCATCGACGTACACGTCCTTTCCCAGTTCCCGCAAACGCCGCACCAGGTATGCCAAAGCACCATCATTCTGCTCGGAGAACGGCAACCGGGTAACCCCGGTGCTGGTGGAAGAAAACTGTGCAAAGCGGTCGCATTCTTCGATCGTACGCTTCTCAAGGGTAGTCACGGTTTACCCTGCCTTTTCCGCAGATTCGTGCCAGGACAACAATTTCTGCTGGAGTTTCTTCATCCCCACGTCCAAGAAAAAACTCAAGAGACTGATCACAATGATTACGGTGAGCAAAAGGGTGATATCGTACATTTCGTTTCCCAGGATCAGCAGGAAACCCAGTCCCGCACGCGACCCCATCATCTCCCCGATCACCGCGGCGGTGATGGAAAGCACGAGTCCCACGCGCAACCCTGTCATCAGGTAGGGCAACGCGTTCATGAGCTCCACCTTGAGCATCACCTGCCAGGGCTTGGCCCGCAGCACCTTCATCAAATCGTAGTAGTCTTTGCCCGTGGACCGCACCCCCAGGATCATGTTGATCATCACCGGGAAAAGGGTTACCAGGGCGATAAGCACGACTTTGGACAGGATGCCCAATCCAAACCACAAAACGAAAAGCGGGGCAAGAGAAATCTTGGGTGCCGTTTGAAAGATCAAGATGTAGGGAGAAAGCGCACGTTCCAGCACGTGCACCCGTGCCAGAATGTACCCAAGGATGATCCCAAGCCCCGCTCCGGAGGCAAATCCAATCACGATCTCTTCCAGTGTGGCAAGGAAATTCTTCTGCAACACGGAGTTTTTCCACAACTGGAGGAACTTCAACAAGATGTCTTCCGGTGGAGGAAGAATGTGCGTCGGCGTTTGCAGCACCGTCACAAGGATTTTCCAAACGACGATCAGTACCACGAAAACCAGTATGCTCAACGCACGTGTTCTCCAACTTCGCTTTGCCATCTCCTTCACTCCACCTCCAAGGGGTCCTTTACAACCTCGGAATCACGAAATCTTCGGCCTGCACATCCGTCGTGATGATCTCGTACTCCTTCATCAGGTCGATGGTGTTTTGCCAGCGACCCACGTTCCCAAAACCAAAGCCGAATGCCGCGGTGTCATCGCTCTTCCACAAGTATCCCGCGTACACTTCGGACAATACCGCCGCCATGTACTCCTCGCGGCCGGCGTAGGTGGGGGTGTACTTCTCGATGGTCATGTAGGTGGCCTGTTTCATGTTTTCCGGATCGGAAAGGTAGGCCATCACGCGGCTCAGCGCGCGGGTAAATTTCACGGCCAACTCCCTGTTTTCCTTCAACAGCTTGTCACCCGTCACGACAACGTTTCCGAAGGACGGCAGGAAAGCGTCCGAACGGAATTCCTCCACCTCGATGCCCTGGTACTTGAGCTCAAACGTGCGGAGCATGGAGAAACAAATGGCGTCGACGCGCTTGTTCACCAGTGCGGGCACGATGGCTTCGGTTCCAATGATTTCCAGGTCAATGTCGTCGAGTGTCATACCGTTCTTTTTCAACAGCACTTGCAATTGCACGTAGTTGGGGCTCCCGTAACTGGTAATGGCCACTTTCTTTCCCTTCAAATCCGCGGGGGTTTTGATGCCACTTTCCTTCAGGAAAAGGGTTGCCCCAAGGCCGTGCTGGTACGTGGTATGGATCACGTTCACCGGAATTCCCTGCGAACGAGCGGTGATCACGGGTTCCCCGTTGGGAAATCCGAATTCCACGTTGCCTACCGCCACGTTGCGCACGATGTCCGACGCACTGCCAAAGAAGTACTCCACTTCCAAACCTTCCTCGGCAAAGAAACCCATTTCGATCCCGGTGAAAATCGGCACGTAGTAGGGAACGGCCGACCCTTCGATCTGGATCGTGACACTCTGGGCCCATGCAAACGTTGCGAGGAACAAAACCAGGACGAACAATGCTACCTTCTTCAAAACGATCCCTCCTTCATTTTTGGCTCTTCCAACAAGGTTTGAAGAGCGATACGAACAGTTTGAACCTGTGTAGCCGAAAAGTCGCTCAACCAGAGATTTGTTTGGCGGTTTCCGTGTACCCCAAGAATATTGGCCGCCTTCATACCCAGAAGACTGGCAAGGGTGAAAATGGTTTCGGTCTCCATGTCCATGTTCAGAACACCTGCTGCTTGCATCGTGTTGAAAACCGTGTTGTCAGCGGGCCCCGGTAATCCCGGAACCGGCCGCCCCTGCCCGGCGTAGTACGAGTCAACGGTTGCCCCGATACCGACGTGGCAACGGATGCCCATGCTTTTTGCGCTGTGAAACAGGGCGGTCAACAGGAAGGGATCGGCTACCGCTGGGTACTCGGGACGGACGTAGTGCTTCGAGCTTCCACCCAACCGCACCGCGCCGGAATTCAGGACGACATCCCCACAATCGATGAAAGGCTGGATGGCGCCACAACCCCCCACGCGAACCAGCCGTTGTACTCCCAGTTCTCCCAACTCCACCACTGCGATTTCCGTGGAGCCTCCCCCGATACCCGTGGAGCAAACCCCGAAACGTTTGCCATGGAAAACGCCCACCCCCACCCAAAATTCGCGGTTGCGAGACAGCATCTCGAAAGAATCCGCCTCTTCTCGGAACAGTTCCAGCCGCCCGGGGTCTCCCGGGAGGAAAAATAACGGGGGCGCATCGAAGTCCACCGGCACTTTGAGGTGGGGAAGAAGTCCCCGTACCGTGGGATTGTGCGCGATGGATTCCAGTTTCGGTTCCTTCATCCTGTTCCCTCCGTAAACGCCACCCGGGACTCGTGCCAGAACAGCAATTTCTTCTCCAGGAATTCAATGCTCCAGTACAGTCCCAATCCCAGGAACGTGGTGGCAAAAATGGAAGCCATGAGCAAGTTGGCGTCGTACAACGAACTTCCGTACACCAGTAGGTATCCCAGCCCCCGGTCGCCCGCCATCCATTCGGAAACGATCGCCCCAATCACCGATTGCACCATCGCGATCTTCAACCCCGCCATGATCATCGGTGTGGCGAGGGGGATCTCCATTTTCCACACGCGCTGCCGTTCCGAGGCTCCGAGTACGGTCATGAGGTTCTCGTAGTCATCGGGCACGGAGCGAAGCCCCAGTATGGTGTTCACCATCACCGGGAAAAAGGCCGAAAGGACGATCAAAAGGAGTTTTGAGGGCATACCAAGCCCGAACCAGATCACGAAAAGGGGAATCAGGGACACCTTGGGAGTTGCCTGGATCAGCATCACGTATGGGGAAATGATCTCTTCGAAAGTCCGCGAGCGCGAGGAAAAGTATCCTGCCACGAACCCCAGGGCGGACCCCGTGAAAAAACCGATCAAAATCGTGTAGAGGGTAACCCACCCTTCACGCAGCAGCGTCCCGGTCTTGAGCATTTCCCAGAACTTCTGCCCAACGGCACCCGGGGTCGGAAGAATGAAAGCGGGGACTTCCCGCACCACGATGTATCCCTGCCAAAAGCCAAGGAAAAGGAATAAGAATCCAACGGAAAGGAGGGGAATCAAGATACTCCTTTTCATGGAAGTGATTCGCCCCCCTTCCTCATTTGAGCATCTCCCGCAGCTCCCGCACCAGGGTATAAAATTCCGGTGCAAGACGCGTATCCTCGCTGCGCGGCCGGGGAAGGTTCACCCGCAAATCCTTGAGAACACGCCCCGGGGAAGTGCCCATCACGATGATCCGATCGGACAAGTACACTGCCTCGCTGATACTGTGGGTCACAAAGAGAACCGTTTTGCGGGTGGACTCCCATATTTCCAGCAAAAGGTTGTTCAAGTTATCGCGGGTGATGGCATCCAGTGCGCCGAATGGCTCGTCCATGAGCAAAATGGGAGGGTTGTAGGAGAGTGCGCGCACGATGGCCACCCGCTGCTTCATCCCACCCGAAAGCTGGCGGGGATACGAGTTTTCAAACCCGTTCAAGCGGGCAAGGCGGAATAGTTCTTGCACGTGGTGCGCATCGGATTTCTGACGATTTCCCATGATTTCAAACGGGAAAAGCGCGTTGTCCAATGCGGTGCGCCAGGGAAGCAGCACCGAATCTTGAAACACGAAACCGAAAGGTGGTTGGTGTTCCTTGCGCGCAACCCCAATCTGCACTTCTCCGGAAGAAGGGGGAAGCAACCCGGAGATGATTTTGAGCAACGTAGATTTTCCGCATCCAGAAGGCCCCAAAAGGGTGACGAATTCCCCTTCCGAAACCGAAAAACGCACGTTCTCCAGCGCGTGCACGTGTTTTTGCTTCTTCTTCCCGCCACTCACGAACGTTTTGCTCACATCGTCCACGTGGACCACGAATGTACCACTCATCTGCCACCTACCCTGTGTAAAGCGCGGTTTTGCGTGCCGCGGTTTTGAGATCCTCGATGATACGCACGTTGACCACTGGATCGGCGAAGCGCTCCCCCGGGGCGATCGCAGTGATGCTGGCGGTTGCCATCCCTTTTGCGTTCAACACCGGTACGGCAAGAGCACGAAGACCGGGTTCGTATTCCTCGTTGCAAAACGCGAAACCCTCTTTGCGCACCTTTTCCAAGCGAACCAGGAACTCTTCCGTGGAACACCTTTTGGCGAGGGGATCACCGTTTTGTTGGGCGTGTTCAAACAGCTGTTGGGCACGAACGGGTTCAATATGCGCCGCGATGGCCAGGCCAGCGGCGGTGCAATTCACCGGCAGGTACACCCCCGCTTTCGCCCGGAAACTGAACACGCGGTTGCTCTCCACGGTCAACACAGAAGCAACCCCCCGTTCGGTAAGCTCGCTTAAGAACACGGTTTCGTTTACCTGGTCCCGCAACTCCACTAACACGCTGCGTAGCGTATCTAGGTTCATCTTGCGCGCGATTTCCTGGATGAAGGGAGCAATCCGCGGGCTCATGCGGTAGCGGTGCAACCCCTCCCTCTTCAGCAGCACATCGCATTCCACGAGTTCGTTCAAAATGCGATGCACCGAAGAAGTGGGAAGCCCTGAAGCATCTGTGACTTCTGCAACGGTACTCCCTCCAATCGCACCCTTTGCCACGATTTCAATCACGGAGAAAACTTTCTGAAGGTACTTCATTTTCCACCTCGCGGAATTCTTTTTCCATCCTATGAAATAATTGTATGCCTCCCTCTTCCGTTCGGTCAAACCTCGTATGCCAATTACACGGGCCAAATTTGCTCGGGAATCGTGAATACAGCCGTTTTCCTCGTGGAGCTGCAGTTTTTGGGCAAATCCTGCCTGCGTGATATAATCGCTACCACACATCTGCCAAACCCAAGAGGAGGGACCCATGACGACGCAAACCTTTCTTTTCGCGCTTGGACTCACCATTTTCGCGGGGTTGTCCACCGGAATCGGAAGCCTAATGGCCTTTTTCTCCAAGAAATTCAATCCCAACTTCCTGTCCGGAACCCTGGGGTTTTCCGCCGGGGTGATGATCTACGTCTCTTTCGTGGAAATTTTTGGCAAGGCACGCGATTCCCTGGTGGGGGGTTGGGGGGAAAAGGGGAGCTACTGGATCGCTGTGATCGCATTCTTTGCGGGAATCGCGACAATCGCCGCGATCGACAAGCTGGTTCCGAACTTCGAAAACCCCCACGAAATCAAGAACCTCGACGCCAAGAGCTACGCGCAGGAAGCAAGCCAGAAGAAACTGCTGCGCATGGGCCTTTTTTCCGCGCTGGCGATCGCCATCCACAACTTCCCCGAGGGGCTGGCCACTTTTATGGCGGGAGTCGCTGATCCCACGCTGGGCGTGAGCATCGCCGTCGCGATTGCCATCCACAACATCCCCGAAGGCATCGCCGTATCGGTGCCGGTGTACTTCGCCACGAAGAGCAAGAAAAAGGCCTTCTGGCTTTCCTTGTTTTCGGGAATCGCCGAACCCCTCGGAGCATTGCTGGGTTTCTTCATTCTGCGGGCCGTGTTCAACGATACGGCGTTCGGCATCGTTTTCGCGGCCGTGGCAGGCATAATGGTGTACATTTCCTTGGACGAGCTTCTTCCCACCGCGGAAGAATACGGCAAGCACCACCTTGCCATCGGAGGGCTCATCGCAGGCATGGGCACCATGGCCCTCAGCCTGCTTCTTTTCGCGTGATTGCAATTGAGGGGGCACTTGTGGTACAATTCGGCCAAGACCAAAAAAAGGAGGCGATTCCTATGGAAGAATGGATGATGACGAAAAACGAGCAGCGTTTGGGTTGCGTTTCCGGAATCGCTTTCGCCCGAGGGTAACGGTCTTTCCTTCTTTCGTTTGACCTTTCTCTTTCCTTCCTCAGCGTCTCTTTTCCGGTGAACGGCAACCAACTTTTGGTAGCAACGGGAAAATTGAGGAGGAACTCGCTTGAACGTATCCGATTTTGGATGGAACGACTATTGGAAACAACAATGGCAACGCTTGGAACTCCCGCCGAGTGCGGAAGAGATCGTTGGTCGGGTTTTGCGCGCCGAAAAGGGGCGCTACGATGTCGCCAGCGATTTGGGAAGGCTGCAGGTTACCTGCAGCGGCCACTTGATCTACCACGTGAAAGAACCCCGTGACCTCCCCGCGGTCGGCGATTGGGTGCTGGTAACTCCCATACCCGGGGAGCAACGGGGTGTCATCCACAGCATCTTCCCGCGAAAGACCATCCTCTCGCGAAGTGCCGCTGGCTTCAAGCAGCCGCAGGAACAACTCCTGGTGACCAACGTCGACGTGGTGTGGGTTTTGACCGCACTCGACCAAGATTTCAACCTGCGCCGCCTGGAACGCTACTTGTTGCAACTCAAAGGCTCCGGAGCCCAAGTGGTCATTATCTTGAGCAAGGCCGACCTATGCGCGGATGCCCCCGAGAAAGCAATGGACGTGCGGGCGCTTGACCCCACCATTCCCGTTGTGGTGGCGAGTTCGGTGTCTGGGATGGGGTTGGAACAACTGGCGCCCTATTGTCAACCCGGGCAATCCATCGTTTTGATGGGCTCCTCCGGTGTGGGTAAGTCCACGCTCGTGAACGCCCTCTACGAGAAGCCCCTCTTGTTAACCGGAGAGGTGCGCCAACGAGACCATCGTGGAAGGCACACCACCACGTGGAGAGAAACCCTTACGCTTCCCAACGGTGCGGTGATCATCGATACACCGGGTATGCGGGAACTGCAGCTGTGGGGAGAAGTGTCCGACGTGGGGGTGGCGTTCGGAGACATCGAAAGCCTCGCGGAACGGTGCCGATTCCGAAACTGCACCCATACCGGAGAACCAGGTTGCGCGGTGCAACAAGCCATCGAAAGGGGAGAGCTGGACCAAAAACGTTTCGAAAACTACCTGGGATTGAAGGCGGAACTGCTTGCTTTGCAGCAACGGCAAAAGCGCAAGAAGGAAAGCCGGTTGCCGCCCAAAGCAAAGAAGACGGTGCGCCAAAAAAAGGTACGGGTTCCCGAAGACTGATTTTTTCCCCTTTCTCCGCCAAGAGCTTTGGTGTATAATAGGGAAAACTGACCCATTCGAATAAGGAGCTGGAACCATGCGACCATGGATCTTAGGGCATCGGGGTTTTTCTGCCCGTTTCCCGGAAAACACACTTCTTGCGTTTGAAAAGGCGATGGAAGCGGGAGCCGACGGCGTGGAACTGGATGTGCGTTGCACGTTGGATGGCCAAGTTCTTGTCATCCACGACGAGACGCTGGAGCGCGTCTCCGAGTCAGGAACCGCAACCCCGCCCGTGCGCGATTTGCCCTATGGCCAGGTACGCGAATACCGCTTACCCATGGGCCAGCATCCTCCTTTGCTGCAGGAGGTGTTTGCGGTATTGCCCCCAGGATGCTGGATCAACGTGGAAATCAAGGAGGAAGCCGTTGTACCCCCGTTGATTTCCTTGCTCCGCTCGGTGGAAGCTCCGCAACGCATTTTGTTCTCTTCTTTCTTGCACCATGCGCTGCTCCCACTTCGTGAAGCCTTTCCCAACATCCCCGTGGGGCTACTGGTTGGCAAGCTGGAAACCCAGGTGCCCGACCCCGCAGCTTTCCTGAAAGAGCAAGTGCAACACATCCACCCCTATTCCTTGCACCTTCCCGTGAAAATCCTGGACATCATGGGCGTTTCGCAGCTCAAGGAATGGTTAGCCCAACCGGAATTGGAGCACCTCAAGGTCTTTTGGTGGACCCCGGACGAACCCGAGTTTGCCCGGAAAATGTATGCAGAAGATCTTGCCTTCGGGATCATCACCAACGAGGTGGAAAAAATGCGGGCCGAATTGGGGCCGCTGTTTTAGGAGTTGTTTTGAACGAAAAAGAATTCAAAAAGGGACAGATGATTTGTTCGTACGACGATATCATGCATCCTTTCAAAATCACCGAGGGAAGGGTTTCGCTTACCTTCCAAAGTTCTTCGCTCCCTCCCCTGCAATTTGAAAAGGGTGCCGTGCTGGGAATTGCCCAACACTGGACCGACCGGCTCAAACCGGTGCTGGTCGTGGCAGAGGAAGACACCGAGCTTCTCCAGTTTTCCCCGGAGGAACTCGAAGAAGTGGTTTCGCCACTCTCACCTTTCCTGCTCGCCGAAAACCTCGCGCAGTTGCTCGCCAAGCTTTGTTCTGCCAAGAGCGGAGGGCTTCCCACCGCCTCCGAAAAGGGAATGTACCTTGCCTTCAGCAGCTACGCGCGCCAGGGGGACAAAACCCATGCCGTGGACTGTTACGGCCGCTTCCTAAACGCCTACCTGGAATCCGAATTCATCGATTCCATGCTGGAAGTGATCCAGAAATTCACCTTCGGCGAAACCTCCGAAACCTCGCTGGATTGGGAAACCGGGGAGAACGCTTTCGAAATGCTGGAGAAACGCCTGGGTTCGAGCGATCCCCAACAGAATATCCTGATCCTGCGCAACTTCGAGGAATCCCATCCGGATTCTCCCCGGCTGGACGAGGTGTACCAGAAAATCGTGGAGGAATATGATAAACTGGGAGACGAGTACCAGCTGAACCATTACCTGCGAAAGCTCCTGTACCGGTTCCCCACATCGCGCCTGTCAGAAGAAGCGCTTTTCCAACTCGTTTTGCTCGAACGACGTAACGGGGAACCAGCCTGGTACGAGGATGCTCTACGTTTCTTGTACATTTTTCCACACAGTCCCCATTGCGAGATTTTCCATAACCTTTTCGAATCGAAAGGATGAGCCTTTTGTCCAAGAAATTTGCCATCGCCGGGTCCCAGCCACCCCCCAAGAACAAGAAATCCCGCATCGTTTTTTGGAACCCCATGAAAGTGTTTGGGGTTTTCTTGTTGGTGTACCTGCTGGTATCCTGGTTCAACATGGGGCGCTTTTCCAATTTCCTTTTTGTGACCGGAATCGTGGCGGTGAACCTTTGTTGGATTTACCTCACCCGGAACATAAAAACCGAAGACAAGGAAAAGCGCAAGGAGAAAGACCTGATCGGGTATGCGCTGTTGTTTTTCTCTGGGCTTTGCTTCGGTGCGTCGCTTCTTTTCGGCACACTTGCCCCGAGGGTACCCCTATGACGCGCCAAAAACGTTTCCTTCTGGTAGTTGCCGGGGTGCTCCTGGTTTGCCTGAGCATGGGGTTTGTTACCTTGCGGCATTTCGTGCAGTCCGGAGATTCCTTCTCCGGGGTCGCTTCCAAGTACAGCCTTTCGCTTTCGATTTTGCTGGATTGGAACCCGGAGTTCCGCGGCAAAGTCGTGCAACAGGGCGACGTGCTGCGAATCCCCTTCCCCGCGGGGATACTCTACATCGTGCAACCGGGGGACACGCTTTCGTCCATTTGCGCCACCTTTTTTTGCCAGACTTTGGACATCGCGCGCGACCTATCCCTGTCGCCCCCCTACACGCTGCGGGTGGGACAGGAGCTTTTCTTCAACTTGCGTCTCGTGGGAAAACGTTTCGCAGACGAGCCCTTCAAGCTCCTCTGGCCCGTGTATGGCGAAATCAGCTCTCCCTACGGTTGGAGAACACATCCCATCTCCGGGGAGCGGGATTTCCACGGAGCCATCGATATCGCCGCTTCGCAGGGAAGCCCGATCTTCGCTCCAGATTCCGGAACCATTACCCGCGCGGGCACAAACGGAGGATACGGCCTGATGATCGAAATGGACACCGCGCGTTACACCCTTCGCTTCGGACACCTTTCCCAAATCGACGTGGTGGAAGGGCAAGTTGTGGAAAGGGGCCAACTCATCGGACGGGTGGGCTCCACGGGTTCGAGCACCGGACCCCACGTGCACTTCGAGGTGCGGGACGTCAAAACCGGGGACACCATGGATCCCGTTCCATTCTTGCCCGCAAAAATGATCCAGTAAAGAGAACAGGAGGAATCGCATTGACAATGCAAAGCAAAGCTTTCCAGGAGATTCGGCAGCAAGCCCTTTCCTACCGTCCACAAATGGTGCAGTTCCTGCGCGACCTGATCGCCATACCCAGCACCTCGGGTCACGAGAAGACCGTGGTGGATCGTATTCACCAGGAAATGCAGAAAGTGGGCTTCGACGAAATAAAGGTGGACGGCCTGGGCAACATCTTGGGCCGCGTCGGATGGGGCAGCCACGTGATCGCCATGGACGCACACATCGACACGGTGGACGTGGGGAACCCGCAGCTCTGGGAAGTGGATCCTTTCGAGGGAGACTACCGCGATGGCGTCGTGTACGGCCGGGGTGCAAGCGACCAGACTGCCGGCATGGTCTCGATGGTGTATGCGGGCAAGATCATCAAGGATCTCGGGTTGGAGGGAGACTACAGCCTGTGGGTCGTCGGATCGGTGATGGAGGAAGACTGCGACGGGCTTTGCTGGCAGTACATCTTGAAAGAAGGTGTGCTGAACCCCGAGGTGGTCGTGATCACCGAACCCACCAACCTGGGGGTGTACCGCGGGCACCGTGGGCGCATGGAGATCCAGATCAGGGTGCAGGGGCTTTCGGCACATGCAAGTGCCCCGGAGCGTGGCGAAAACGCCATCTACAAGATGGTTCCGGTGATCCAGGCCATTGAAACGCTGAACGAGAAACTCAAAGACGACCCCTTCCTGGGAAAGGGCACGGTGGCGGTGACGCAGGTTTTCTTCCAGTCCCCTTCGCAAAACGCCGTTCCGGACGAGTGCGTGATCCAGCTCGACCGAAGGCTTACGGCGGGGGAAACCAAGCAAACCGCGATTGCCGAGCTGCAACACATCCTGGAACAAACCGGAACAAACGCGGAAATCATCGTGTTGCAGTACGCACAGCCCAGTTACACCGGCCTGGTGTACCCCACGGAGAAGTACTACCCCACCTGGGTGCTCCAAGAGGATCATCCCGTGGTTCAGGTAGCAGCCAAAACGTACGAGTCACTTTTCGCGGAAGCGGCGCGTGTCGACAAGTGGACCTTCAGCACCAACGGCATCGCCACCGCTGGAATGTTCCACATTCCCACTGTGGGGTTCGGGCCCGCAAACGAGATCTACGCGCACAGTCCCCAAGACCAGTGCCCGGAGGATCACCTTGACCGGGCAGCAGCATTTTACGCGCTTTTTCCCACTCTTTTTTGTGAACAATCGGGCTAACCGCTTGTAGCACCCATTCTTTTCTTTTCGTTTCTTTTCGGGGGGGGTTCCTGTGTCCAGGGCACTGCGTTTTTCGCTTCAGATGGTTTTCGCCACGCTGATCAGCCGCGTTCTCGGCCTGGTACGTGACATGTTGTTCGCGCACCAGTTCGGTTCCTCGCCGGAATACGACGCGTACCTGGTGGCAATCCTGCTCCCCTTTATGCTGCGGCGCGTGTTCGCGGAAGGGGCACTTTCCACCACCTTCGTACCCCTGTACAACCGCCGCTTCCAGGAAAACCCTGCCGCTGCGCGGCGTTTCGCCAACACGGTACTCACGCTGTTCATTCCCATTATCCTGCTCATCGTGATCCTGGCCATGTACGGAATTCCCTGGATCATCCAGCTGTTCGCCCCTGGACTTTCCCCCGCCACCGCCGATCTCACGGCCTTCCTGGGTCGGTTGGTTTTTCCCTTCATCCTGTTCATCAGCCTGGCTTCCATCTACACCGGTATGCTCAACAGCCACGACCATTACTTCGGTCCCGCGCTGTCTCCCGCCATCCATAACATCTTCACCATCATCGGGATCTTCCTTGCCCCGCTCTTCAATCCGCCCATCCTCGGACCAACCATTTTCTTCCTCCTGGGCGGCGTCGTGCAATGGGGGTGGGTGTTCTTGCTTTCGCGCAGGAAGACCCACTTCCGCCTCAGCATCGGACTTGATCCCCGGGACATCCAGGAATTCTTCCCCGTGTTCTTCACCAGCTTCGCCGCTCTCTCGTTGGGGCAAATCAACACCATCGTGGATACCAACGTGGTCTCGGGGTTGGGGCAGGGAAGCATCGCGCTTCTTCAATACGCCAACCGCCTTTTCCAGCTTCCGTTGGGGGTCTTCGCCATCTCCGTGTCCACCGTTGCACTGTCCATGATCTCGAAGGAAAAGGTGGGAGGAGCCTCGAAAGCCCTTGCAGAAAGCGTGGAAAAGATGTTTTTGATGATTCTCCCTGCCTCCCTGGGACTCTTACTGCTGCGCGAAGACCTGGTACGCCTGCTCTTCCAACGGGGAGCCTTCACGCTTCTCGATACACTGGTGACATCCCGCATCCTGCTGGGGTACGTGATCGGGCTTCCCTTCTACAGTTTCTTGAGCCTCTTCACCCGGGCGGCCTACTCGTTGCAGATGAAGAAAGTGCCTCTGGTTGCGAGCGGGGTGGCGGTGGGAGTCAACGTGGTGTTGGACATCGTGCTTTCACGAGTCTGGGCGGAGTTTGGTGTTGCGCTTGCAACCTCCATCGCGGGTTTTGTGGGTATGAGCATCCTGGGTTTCGTCCTGTGGAAAGGCAAGTACCTGCGCGTGCCAAGAGCCCAAGGCATCGAAATCTTGAAGAGCTTCGTCGCCACCGCGCTCATGGGAGGCGTGCTTCTTTTCCTCAATTCCTGGCTACACTATTCCGCGCTCAACGTGGGAGCCAAGGTGATCGCTGGCGGTGCGCTCTTTTTGGGAGCACTGTTGCTGATGCGGCAA
>DAOPKN010000023.1:0-35915 GCA_035391225.1 Thermotogota bacterium | reverse complement strand
ATCGTGCTGACCGGCGAGCTGGGAGACATCACCTACGAAGAAGTCAAGGAGCTGATGGGCCTACGGCTGATCAAGGACTTGATCGACGATTTCTGGAAATGGCTCAAGAACGAGAAGAAGTACTATCCAACCACGCTGGATTACCAAATGGCCCTTTCGCGGATGTTCAGTACGGGCTTGCTGGGAGAGAGCACGGGATACCGTTTCGATGTCATCGAGCAACCACTGGAAAACGGAATGTACGGTGTCAACCTCGTGCTGGATATCCGGCTGAATCCCGTTGTTCCCGAGGGGCAACCTATCTCCCAGATCGTTTTCACGGGTAACTCCTTGCTACCCTCCTCGGAATTGATCAAGGGACTGCGAAGCTCCTTGTATCCGCAAACCGTGCTCATGGACGTACTGCGGGATGCGCAGCACATCAAGAAGGTGTACGAGGAGGAAGGGTACCCGTACACCATCGTAACGCCGCGGTACGACAAGAACTCTGGGGTGTTGACTTTTTCCGTTTCCGAGGGGTTCGTGGGGGAAGTTCGCTTGCAAGGGCTGCAGAAAACCCAAGAATACCTCGTGTGGCCGCATATTCGGCTGAAACCTGGAAATGCCATCAAGATGTCGGACTTGCGCCAAACCTACATCAACTTGAATCGTACCGGCTACTTTGAATCCGTGGATATCGATTCCGCGGGTTTCAGCCCCACCTCCACGCGCACCGTGCTGATCGTGAACCTCGTGGAAAACACCACTTCCGTAACGGTGAACGCCGGAGTATCGTTTGACCCACGAAACGCGGGAGACAGCATTGCCCAGCAAATTTACGGCAAGATCTCGCTTTCGCTCGTCAACCCGGTGGGGAGAGGGCAGAGTATCAGCCTTTCCGCGGTCTTGGGAAAATACCCCAATTTCTCGCTGTCCTACGGTATTGACAGGGTTTTTGGATCCCCCTTCGATGCAGGGATTTCGCTGGATTACCAGAACCAGCTGGATTACCGCACCGTACAATACGGCAGTGATGGGGATACCCCGGTTTCCACCATGGTTTTCTTTGAAAACGAGAGTTACCGCATCATCCCCAACCTGAGCTTCCACATCGGCGATTTCCAAACCATCACCACCGACTTCACCTGGGGGAAGTACCAGCGTGCCGCCTTTTCTCCAGCAACCCTGACCATTTCGGATGTTTCCACGCCGGCAAGCGACTACTTTTCCACCAAGGGAGATATTTACACGCTGGGCTTGGGGTATACGTTCGATAAGCGCGACGACGAAACGGATCCCACCGAGGGATTCCAGTTTTTCACGCGGGCCGAATGGTCGCTTCCCTTTGCTACCGAGCCGTGGTTGAAACTCCACGAGTCGTTCTCCCTGTTCTATTCCTTCGCACCGCGCCACACCATCGGGGGACGTATCTTCTTGGGACAGTCTGTTTTCGACAAGCTGGACGTTCTGGGTTTTGCCGTGGGAGGGGGGAACAATTTCTTCATTCGCGGTATCGCGCCGTACAATGCCACTTTTTCCAAGAACATGGCCGTGCTGAACTTCGAGTACCGTTTCCGCATCACGCAAGAAGGTTCTTTTGGGGTGCAAGCCGCCGCGTTCATGGATAACGGCATCGGGTTCGATTCTTTTGGCACCATGGACCTGATGGAAGATTGGCGAACCGGTATCGGCGGTGGGTTCCGTTTCAACATTCCCGGTTTTGGGTTGCTCCGGTTGGACGTGGGATGGGATTTCTCTCCCATGGTCTGGCAGTCGGGGGGGCCCAAATGGGGAGGGATTTACTTTGGGTTTGGCCAAATGTTCTAAGGTGTTGCGCCCGTTTTCGCACCTACGCGGACTTGTTTTCCTTTTTTGTCTGCTGGTAGGTTCTGGTTTTTCCCAAGTTCCCTGGGTGGGGGGGGCATTGCAGGTGCTCTACCTTGCACCTTCCCAACCCACCCTGGAAAGCCTGGTTTCCATCCCGGGGTTCGAGGCGATCCAGCGAAAGTACCATTTCCTGGAACGCTGGAAACAATCCGTTTCCTTCTTCTCCGTGCAACAAAACTTGTTTCCCGGGGTTTTTGAAACGTTGGTACAGCAACCGGTGGTGTTTTTTTGGTACACGCCGGGTTCGGAGGAGCATCTTCTCGCGCTTTCACTGGGAGAGACGTTGCTGTTAGAGACCTTTCTGGATGTTACCTCCGGGGCGCTGCAAAACGGAGGGGTGATCTTCCCCTTTTTTCCCGGTGTGGAGCAATGGGTGAAAGCGTTGCACCCGAACACTGTGAGTGCACGCGTGCGGGACTTCGTTCTCTTCTCGACGAACCAGGAGTTTTTGGACATGGCCTCCTCCGCCATCAAATTCCGGCAGGATTTCCCGGAGAGTACCCTGTTTTTCCTGGAATCTGGCGGGGAGGTGGTGGAAGGGAAGAACGCGTTCCATTTCCTGCTCGTGGAAACACGTCGGCAGGCGACGCGCGCTGTTTCTCCCTTGCCCGCGGGGTTGCTGGAAAAAGTGCAAGCCCAAAAAAGCCCTTTCGATGTGGTGGGGTCCTGGCACGCTTGGTCGGGGGATGTTGCCTTCGCGGAAATGCAAAGGACGGTGGAGGTTTTCGGGTCCAACGAAGAATGGAACCGTTTTGGTGCCGCGGCGTGTGAACGGAGTGAATGGGTACAGATGGAAAGCAAGGGAGAAGAGTGGCTCCTCGTGTTCTGGATGAAGGACCCGCTACCTTTTTTTGCACCGTTCAGCGAACAGTGGGGCCTGGAAAAGAAGGAACTCCCGAACGTGGTGTTTTCCTGGAACGGTGTTCCCGGACTCCACGCCACCCCCCTTTCCGATCGCCTTCTTCTCTCCAACGTGTCCGACGTGGTGCAAAAATCCCTGTTCGGTGTCGACCCGGAGATGTTGGAGGAGATGGCGTCCTCCTTGGAAACGGGGAATCCCTTTTCCTGGGAATTTGCTTCTCCGGGCGATGGCCAGCTCCCGTTGTCCCTTTTCCGCTGGAAGACGGTGGAAAACGGGATAGAAAAAAGAAGTCTGCGGATTTTTTAGGACCATGCATGGGAACAACCAGGATAACCCGGAATTGTTCATTCGGCGCTTGGGGCAAACGGTTGTGCTGGATCTCCACGCCGCGCACCGTTCCTTCGAGCGCGAGGTTCCACTGGAGCGTATCGTGCAAGCCTTGGAAAGCCCGGATGCCAGGGTTTCCCTGCAAGGAAACGGACGTATCCGCTTGGAGTGGAAGGAAATCACCATCATCCTGGAAAAGCGGCCCCTTTCCCTTGCGGTTGTGACCGTCTTTTCCAACAAAAAGGGGTGAAACCATGTTGCGAAATGCAAGAGGCCTTTTTTGGATCGTCCTGCTGAGCCTTTCAACCGTTCTTGCGGTTTCCCTGCCAGATTCCGTTCAGGAAATCACACCCATTTTCCAAATGAAAATGAGCCAGGAAACCACGCTGCGCTCCGGAGAAATTGGGGATTTCTTTGCCGGGATCGACCCCCGGCGCGCCTTTTTGACGTGGAACTCCGCCTTTCCCACGGAAAAATCCTTGTTGGTTTTGGATGCCAAGGGCCACTTCCATTGTTTTTCGCTTCCTGGATTGGAGGAAAGAACACCCTTGCCCTCCGAAACGATGCGGCCGGTGCGGTTGTACCTGGCTTTTGCCGACTCCCTTTTCTCCCCGGAAAGTTTCTTTTCCTCACTATCGTACAACACGCTGTTGATGCAAGACCTGAGCTATCTCAACAGCTTCAACGACCAGGCTGCCAACCTGATCCAAAAATACAACGATGCTTTCAAGAATAGCGTGCGCCGCGAGACATTCACTACGTACCTGAAAACCCTCCACCGGATGCAGGTGCTATTCTGCCGAAATTTCCCACTGTTCCTCCAAGATGCACTGGTGGGTAGTAACGATGGTTTCTTCGAGCTGGACGACACTACCTTGGCCCGGGAATTCCTGGCACAGGTTCGCCCTCTCTTCTTTTCCATGCGGTCCGCGTTGGAGCGCGATTCGTTTCTGCAAGTCATCCCTGTTTTCACACGGGTTTCCCAAATCCTGGAGCTGAGTTCAGCCGCCACCAGCTCCGAATACCTGTTCCAAGAACTTTCCCATCCCCCGGATCTTTCCAGCTTGGGAAAAACCCCTTTTGATCAACTGTTCACCAGATCGGCTGGAACCTCGCATTTTTCCTTCGCATGGGAGTTCGCCATTTGGATCAACCTGCAGTACAACGTTGGCCAAATCCTTGCCCAGCGCTTAACCAGCCTGGTGAAGGAAGTGTCCGCAACGTACGGGGTTTTCCGCGTTTCTTCGCTCGAAGACTACCTTTCCGGGGTTGCTTTCTTCCAATCCCTTTCGCTGTGCATCCTGGAGAAGTTGGAAGAAGGGGTGGCCCCGGAAAACTGGGGTACCTTCCTGGAAATGTACCGCTACCGGGAAAGCCAACAACAACTCGACCCCCGTTCCTTCGAGTTGTACACCTACAAGTTAGGGCAAGAAGTGAACGATCTATTCGCCGCGCTTTCCCACGATCCCGGGTACGTGGCGCTGAGCAACTTCCTTTCGGGAACACGTACCCTTTCCCTTTCCTCCGTTCCGCTTGCCACCCCCGTGGTGATCGAGCAAGAATCCGCTTTGCTGATTTCCGAGTTGGAACTGGAGCAGCCCGGGGGGGATTTTGCCTGGATGGAAACCCGCCTGGAACTGGCCACCGACGAAAGCGAAGTTTTTCGGAAGGTTTACCCGGTCTTCCCCGCCCAAGTCACGGGAGGGTTGCCCCTTGTGCTGGTGGATTTCTTGTGGTTTACCGCGCGTCACCCCGCCCGCACGCTTGCCAAAACACTGTCCACGGTTATCAACAGCGGGTTGAACCTGTTGGAGCTGGAGAAGAAGTTCCTCGTGGAGCAGATCGAGTTCCGGTTGCTGGGCTGGAAAAAGTGGGAGACCGTTGCGGAACTCTGGCGCATGGTTCCCACCCGCAATGCCTTTTTCACGCTGCAATTCCAAAATTCTGACCCGGAAACGTTGCTCATCCAAAACCTGTTTGGCTCGAAGATCCCGGAATTTTTGACCAACGAGCAGATGCTTTCCCCGCCACGGGAATACCGGCAACTGTTCCGGGTTCCGGTAGAAGTGTACACGTGCCAGGAAAAGGTGCAGAGCAATGTTCCGCGTAGTACGCAAGCCATCGTTTTCATCCACGGAAAGCAGGAGATGCCCAGTTTCGACACCATGGGCAACATCGTTCCCGTGTCCCGCTACCTGTGGCGAAACACGGGGAGGATGGACGTTTGGAATCCGTGGTATCGTTGGATGATGTCCAACGGGATCAGCGATATGGACACCTACGAGTTCGTGTACGATACCAGCTCCCTCCCCGCGGAAGGATTTGGACAGCAGTTGGCCCAAATCTTGCAGGCACACGGATTCCTGGAGATGTATGATACAATTTTCCTGGTAGCGCACAGCATGGGTGGACTTGTCGCGCGGGGAGCAGCAAACACTCCGCTCACGGTGGACGGGCAGACAAGGTACCTCGGAGAGTTTTTGGACCACATCGTGACCATCGATACGCCGCATCTCGGAACGCTTCTGCAAACCATCATCCAAGGGGTAAATCCAAGATTACTGGATTTCCTTGCCAGCACACCCGCCAAGCCAACCGACGTGCAGCCCAGCCTTTACAGCCTTTTTCGGGCATTTCTGAACGATGAAGGGATCGATAAGGGAGCCGATATGTTGATTTCCCTTGCGCAGAAGAACCCCGAGGTTATCGCCAAGTTTTTTTCCGAGGGCTACCCCATGCTGGATCCGTTCCCCGGGGGGCAGAGTATGTTCTACGTTGCGCCGGAGTACATCAAAGCCTTGAAGCAAACGCTGTACGGAAAGTTGCCCGAAGAATGGGGAGCCGGGTTGTTTTTTCCCTCGGAAAACCTGATCCAACTGAACGAAACCGATCGTTTCTACGGCAAAACCACGATGGTTTCCTGCGAGTTGGACGGAAGCGAATCCATGACAAATTCCGGCTATGCGCTGTTATTTGGCTTCATGCAGAAGATGGCAGCCCTGGTGACGACCGTTTCCGGCAAAGATTTCACCCGGCATGAGCGCAACGATGCCGTGGTACCCCTTTTCAGCCAGCAACTCTGGGGATCCGATTTCGGGCAGCAACGCCTCCATTTCCGGAATTTCGACCACACCCAGATCCCCATGCAACCGGAAACCATTCAGACCATCTTTTCGGTGCTGGCGCCGGAAATGCGCGAACAACCCATGGAACAATAAGGAAGGGAGACAGAGATGAACATACCCGTGGCATTTTGGACAGAAGCGCTCCTGGAATACGCCGTGCGCAAGAAAATGGTGCACCCCCAAGACGTGATTTGCAAAAGGAATAGCTTGCTGGATCTTCTGAAGCTTCCCGCTCCCTTGACCTTCGAGGAGATGGAGCAATGCTGGGACCAGTTGGAAGATCCTTTCCCCCTTTCCCTGGAAGCCATTCTTCCCAACTTGGTGGACCATGCACGCGAAATGGGGTTGATTGCTTCGGATTCGCTGGAAGAAAGAGAGCGTTTCGAAGTGCGCCTCATGGGTATCGTTTCGCCAGAACCCTCCATCGTGGCCGAAAAATTCCTTCGCCTGAAGAAAAAGAAAGGAATCAAAGCGGCAACGGACTTCTTTTTCCAGTTCTGCAAGGACAACCTGTACATTCGCATGGATCGGATCCGGAAAAACCAGGAATGGCAGGTGGAAACCGACTACGGACCCATGCAGATCACCATCAATCTATCCAAACCCGAGAAAGACCCCAAGGAAATTGCGCAGGCCCGCCTTGCCCCATCCACGGGGTATCCCTCCTGCCTGTTGTGCGTGCAAAACGTGGGGTTTGCGGGAAACGCGACCCATCCCGCCCGCCAGAACCTGCGTGTGATCCCGCTGGAACTTAGCGGGGAACGCTGGTACTTCCAGTTTTCTCCCTACGTGTACTACGACCAGCACTGCATCGTGCTTTTTGAGAAGCACGTTCCGATGCACATGGAAAAGAGGACCTTCCAAAGGCTACTCGATTTCTTGGATATGTTCCCCCATTACTTCATTGGATCCAACGCGGACCTGCCCATCGTGGGCGGATCGATTCTCTCCCACGAACACTTCCAGGGGGGAGTACAATCCCTACCCATGGCAAGTGCAAGTGCTGCCAGCATCTTTTCCTGCCCGCGTTGGCCCGATGTGGAGATCTCCCGCCTGCACTGGCCCATGTCCGTCGTCCGCCTTCGTTCCACCAACCGTGATTCGCTCGTGGATGTGGCCGACCACCTTTTCCGTTCCTGGAAGGATTTCAAATCCGAGGAACTGTCCATTTTGAATTTCTCGCGCAATGGAGACCAATGGTTCCGGCACAACACCATCACCCCCATCGTGCGCAGGAAGGAAGACGGCATGCTGGAGATGGACCTGGTGTTGCGCAACAACGCCGTGAGCCAGGTGCACCCTACCGGTATTTTCCATCCGCATCGCGACTTGCACCACATCAAAAAAGAAAACATCGGACTGATCGAGGTGATGGGGCTCGCCATACTTCCCGGACGGCTGCGGTACGAACTGGACGAAATCAAAGAGAAGGTTCTCGTTTCGCCGCAGGAACAAAACTCCGAGTGGCTGGAGAAGCCGGAAATCGCCAAGCATCGCCACTGGATCAACGATCTCAAGAAGCGCTACCGGTTCCCCGTGGAACCCCAGGAGGCGGAGGAAATCCTGCAACGGGAAGTGGGCCGCAAGTTCTTGCGTGTGCTGCAAGATTCCGCCGTTTTCAAGCCCACTCCCGAAGGGATTGCCGCTTTCGAATCCTGGATCCAGCAATCCTGTTCCTGAGAGTGGAACGCAGCATGACTTTGGTCATGTTTCTTGTGACTTTATTGGAAATGAAGAAAGCTTGATTTTCGGCGCGATGCGTGCTATACTGTCGTAGCTTCGAACAAACTTCAAACTATGGGGAGGTGAACAGAATGGAGAACTACGTCGCGTGTGTTTCCGGCCAGCAGTGCTGTTCTGTTTTTTCACCTCGTCATGCCCTTTTCCGTTGAACATTCCCTTTTTGTTTGCATGAAAAGAATCCCCAAAGGGCTGTGGCGAAAAACCACAGTTTTTTTTTGCCCGAACGGCTGCCGGAATCACTGACAAGCTGTTGTCAAGTTTGCTGTTGTATCATAGGATATCCAAAAAAATGAAGGAGGAATCACCATGAACGAAATCATGTTGTTTTACCTGTACTACGATCACAAGAGGAGGGAGGAAAGGAAGCATGTTGCTGAGAAACCCAATGGAAGGACGTACTGCCCCTGATAAGTTGCGAAGGGAAATGGGGCTCGAGAAGATGGATCCCTGGCGTTTCAAGAACCTCACCTTCGAACTGGGGATCATGAACAACCGCATGGAAAGCACGTTTTAAAGCATACCAAGCAACAAACGAATACACTCGAATGGAGGGATTACCCATGAAAGAAAGGAATGTAAGCATGCGAGCCAAGGCCGTGCAGAGCGAACAAAACCGCCAAGCCATTTACGGGAAATATTTTTCTCGTTCCACACCGTTTCAAGACGTGTCGAGGTTTTGGACCTGAGTACCAGAGCAGGTCAAGTGTACCCCCGGAAAGTATCCCGGGGGTTTTTTCTTGGCGGGTGCAGGTTTTGTGGTACAATCCAATGGAGCGTTTGAAAAAATCGAAACCGGGAGGGAAATACATGGTTCCGGAAAAATGGCAGCGCCGCTCGTTCTTCCTGTTGCCCCTTCTCCTTTTTTCCACGCTGTTCTTCGCCGTGAGTTTCAGCGATGTTCCCGCTTCCCATTGGGCGTATGCCGCGGTGCAGAGCCTCGTGGAAAAAGGAATTTTAAGCGGTCTTCCCGATGGAAGTTTCCAAGGGGAAGCCTACCTTACCCGCTACCAGCTGGCCTCCGTTCTGGATAAGCTGGTCAACTACCTGGGGGAACAAGGCACACCCCAAGGAGCTACTACGGAAGAAGACGTTCGTACGCAGTACCAGCTCAATACCCTCAAATCACTGGTTGAATCCATTGCTGCCACGGTGGAGCGCATCGGTGTGCAGTACCAGGCCATCCAAGGGCGGATGGATACCCTTTCCCAGTCCACCTTCGATCCCACCGAGCTCGAAGCGATCACCCGTTCGGTGCAGCGCTTGGAGGAGAACCAGGCGGGAATTTCCAGCAGCGTATCCGCACTGCAAGCCGACATGGGAGGAATGGCGCAACAATTCCAAGCACACGGCAGCCAGCTTCTGCGACTCCAAGATATCGACACGAACCATTCGGCTCGGATCGGGGAGCTGGAAAAGAAAAACAAGGGATTAACCACACTGGCCATCGTTTCCACGGCGCTTGCCGCTGGTGGGATGGGGCTCTCGCTCTACCTCTTGCTGTCCCGGGAATAGCTGCAAAATTCTTCAGAAAGTCTTCGGGGAGTAGGGGGGGGTTGTGACGGTAGTAACGGGAGCGTTTTTGGAAAGAGGGGTTCCAAGTTGGCTCCATTTGAAATAAACTTGGAAAAATGCTATAATTTTTCCGACTTTCCTATCACCCTATTGCAGGGTAAAATCGAAAGGAGGCAATAACGTATGTCCAAAAAGTTGTTTGTTCTGGTGCTGGCTCTGGTGCTCGTTTCCCTGGCGGCTTTTTCTGCCGTGAAGAACCCGGATACGCTCATCGTCGCCCAGTACGGTTCCCCTGAATCGTTGGACCCGCAGGCCATGTGGGACACTGCCAGCGGCGAGGTTGTTAGCACACTTTACGAGAACCTGATTCGCTACGATGGTGAATCCATCGACATGATCCCCATGATTTCGACTGCGGTTCCCACCATGGAAAATGGATTGCTCACCCCCGATGGAAAGGTGTACACCTTCCCCATCCGCAAGGGAGTCCTGTTCCACAGTGGAAACACCCTCACCCCGGCCGACGTCGAATACACCTTCGAGCGCGGATTCCTGGGTGACAACAGTTCCGGTGCCATGACCCTGATCATCGAAGCGGTTTCCGGTGGACAGTACTTCTCCATCGAGAGCTGGTTCGAGGACTGGGCTGGCATGGCCTACTCCGATGCAGTGATCGACCGCGAACCCGTTTCCGAAGAGGCACGCGCGAAACTCATCGAGTTTTACGAAGAAGTCATCGACCCCCTGTTCGTCGTGGAAGGCGACAACTTCGTGGTCAACATGAAGGGTTCCTTCGGACCTTTCCTGTACACCATCTGCTACTACGCCGGTTGGGCTGGAATCCTCGATGCAGAATGGATGAAGGTAAACGGTGCTTGGGATGGAAAGGCTGACGGCTGGTGGAAGTGGCACGACCTCCAACCCGAGGAATCCCCGATCCACATGGATGCTGACGCCGGAAGCGGCCCCTTCAAGCTGCAGGTGTGGGACCAGGAAAACAAGACGGTTGTTCTGCAACGCTTCGACCAGTACTGGCAAGGTCCTGCGAAGCTCAAATCCGTCATCCTGCGCGACATCGAAGAGTTCTCCACGCGTAAGGCTCTCCTGGAAGCCGGAGACGTCGACCTCATCGCCGTGGATCCCATCTACCGCGGAACGTTCGACAACACCCCTGGTGTTACCGTGATCGAAGGGTTCCCCCGTGCACAGGTTACCTCCATTCACTTCACCTGGGCGGTTGATCCAGCCAGTGAATACATCGGAAGTGGCCAGTTCGATGGCGAGGGTATTCCCTACAACTTCTTCGACGACATCAACACCCGCAAAGCAATCCTGCACTCCTTCAACTACGATGCACTGATCGAAGATCTCGTGAATGGTCTTGGTGAAAGGGTTCCTACCGACCTTCCGAAGGGTTTCTTTGGCTACGATCCCAACCTCCCCATGTACGAATTTGACCTTGGAATGGCCGAACAAGCATGGAAGGCTGCTTGGGACGGACAAGCCTGGGAAAATGGCTTCAAGCTGGTTGCCATGTACAACTCCGGGAACGAAGTACGCCAAACGTGCTGCGAAATGATCAAGGTGTACACCGAATCCATGAACCCCAAGTTCAAGGTGGATGTTATCGGTGCGCAATGGCCCACCTACCTGAAGGCCACCCGCGAACGCCTGTGCCCGCTGTACATCATCGGATGGGTTGCAGACTACCCCGACGCGCACAACTTCCTTTCCACCTACTACCACTCCGAGGGTTACTACGGCCAACGCCACGGCGGATCTTACACCGCACTGGCTGAAGCCCAGTTCAACGAACTGATCGAAAAAGGCGTGCGTGAACCCAACCCTGTGAAGCGCTTGGAATACTACGACCTTCTGCAAAGGCGCTTGTTGGAAAACTACGTTTCCACCCCGTTGTACATGCCCCAAGGACTTTGGGTTGGACGCAGCTGGGTGCAGGGATACTTCCCCCACATCCTTCGTTCCAATGGTGACACCACACCCGAGTACTACTACGCTTGGAAAGCTGAATAAGTTCTGATTGATTCTTGAAACGTTTCCATTGAGGGCGGGAGCAAATCCCGCCCTCAAATGGTAATAGACAAAGAGGTGAATGCCAAGTGACCGCGTACATAATCCGAAGGTTACTCATATTGCCGATCATGCTTTTGGGCATCACGATGATCATCTTCTCGATGATCTGGATGCTGGGGCCCGAGCGGTTGATCGGTGCATACATCAAAAGTCCCGAAGCTCTACGTTCCAATGATGCCCAGGAACGCTTGATTCGTAAGTACGGGTTGGACCAACCCTTCTACGTGCAATACGGAAAGTGGCTGGGGAACCTTCTCCAAGGTGACCTGGGGTACTCCAACGTGGGGAGAACAGCGGTCACCAAGGCCATTGGTTCGCGCCTTCCGTACACGGCTGAATTGGCCATTTATTCCATTATTCCTGTTGTGGTTGTGGGGATCTGGTTGGGAGTGATTGCCGGGGCCCGGCACAACACCTTCTGGGATCACGGTATTCGGATCTTTGCCATCATCGGGTGGTCCCTTCCGGACTACGTTTTCGGGCTGTTGGTTTTGTTGGTCTTCTACAGTTTCCTGGGGTGGTTCCCCCCGGGCTACCTTTCGGAAAGCTCCATGGCGGTTCTACGCTCGGACGAATGGAGAACCGTCACCAAGTTCGCCACCATCGATTCGCTGATCAACGGACGTCTTGACATTTTTGTGGATGCTTTCCGCCACCTTATTGCTCCGATCATCACCATTTCGTACCTCTGGTGGGCTTTCATCCTGCGTATTACCCGCTCCTCCATGCTGGAAGTACTACGCAAGGATTACGTTCGCACGGCGCGGGCAAAGGGTCTTCCCGAAAAAGTCGTGATCAACAAGCACGTGCGCCGCAACGCGATGATTCCCGTGGCTACGGTTTCGGGGGGAATGATCGTGCAGTTGTTTGCTGGGACGGTGATCGTGGAGACGGTTTTCGCGCGACCGGGATTGGGGAAGTTTACCGCAGATGCCGCGGTGCAGTTGGACTATTTCTCCATCATTGGATCGGCGTTGTTCTTCAGTTTCATCTTAATCGTGGCCAACCTGGTCGTGGACATCTCCTATGCGTTGATCGATCCACGGATCCGGTTGAAATGAGGAGGGGGATCGACCATGGCTATGAAAACTGAGACCCGAAGGGTTTTGCGTAAGCTTTTCCGCAACCCCACTTCCCTGCTGGGGATCTTCCTTCTTTCCTTCTTCGTGGCGATCGCCATCTTTGCTCCCCTCCTTGCCCCGGTAGAAGAAGGGCGAGACAATCCCTTCCGCATGCCCATTGCCAAGGATGAAAATGGGCGCATGATCTGGAAGAGCGCCCCGTTTCCTCCCAGCCCCACGCACCGCTTTGGCGTCATCGGTAAGTACGATGTTTGGTACGGCGTTATCTGGGGTACCCGCAGTGCGTTTCGCATCGGCCTGATCGTATCGTTGATTTCTTCCGCAATCGGTATCGTGATCGGTTCCATCGCGGGGTACTTTGGAGGCTGGCTGGATGAAATCCTGATGCGTATCACCGACATGTTTATGTCCATTCCCTTTATCGTGGCTGCGATGATCATGACGACGATCCTTGGAAAGGGGTTGGACAAGGTTACCATTGCGCTTATTATCTTTGGCTGGATGCAGGTGGCCCGGTTGATCCGGGGGAACATCTTACAAGCCAAGGAAGAACAATATGTTTTAGCGGGGAAAGCGTTGGGTGTGAACGATTTCGTGATCATCGTGAAGCACTTACTTCCCAACACCATTTTCCCGGTGATCGTCCAGATTTCGATGCGCATGGGGGCCCTCGTTATCACGTCCGCAGCCCTGAGCTTCCTCGGGGTGGGTGCAGAGCCCGGATACGCCGACTGGGGAACGATCCTGAGTTATGCTCGCAATTACATGATGGAACTCGATCGTTCTTGGTTCGCCATCGTGTACCCTGGAACCGCGATGGTTTTGTTCGTGCTTGCCTGGAACCTGGTGGGAGATGCCCTTCGGGATATCTTTGACCCAAAAATGCGCGTGTGATGAGGTGAAGACATGTCAAAAAACACTCCCCTTTTAGAAGTAAATAACCTGAAAACGTATTTCAACACCGAAGACGGCATTGTGAAAGCCGTTGATGGGGTCGATTACCTTGTGTTTCCCGGGGAAACTCTTGGGATTGTTGGAGAGAGCGGCTGCGGCAAGAGCGTGAACGCCCTTTCCATCATGCGCCTCTTGGATGAAAAGGGAGAAATCAAGGATGGCTCCATCAAGTTCGACGGAAAGGAGCTGCTGAGCCTTTCGGAAGCGAACATGCGCAAGATCCGGGGAAATGACATCGCGATGATTTTCCAGGAACCAATGACCGCGCTCAATCCCGTGTACACCATTGGAGACCAGATCTCCGAGGCAATCATCCTGCACCAGAAAAAAGGAAAAGAAGAAGCCTTGAACTTGGCTGTTCAAATGCTTCGGAAGGTGGGGATTCCAGAACCGGAAAAACGAGTCCACGAATACCCCCACGAATTGTCGGGTGGTATGCGGCAGCGTGCCATGATAGCCATGGCGCTCTCGTGCAATCCCAAATTGCTGATCGCCGACGAGCCAACCACCGCTCTGGACGTGACCATTCAAGCGCAGATCCTCGAGTTGATGCTTGATCTTCAGAAAGAATTTGGTATGGCCATCATCATGATCACCCATGACCTGGGGGTCATCGCCGAAATTTCCGACCGAGTCGTTGTGATGTACGCGGGCAAAGTGGTGGAGTACGCCGAAGTGAAAACGCTTTTCAAGAACCCCAAGCACCCGTACACGTGGGGACTTCTCAACGCGATTCCTCGGCTGGATTTGCAGCAGCAATCCCTGTACAACATCCCCGGTGTGGTTCCCGATCCGCTCCACTTCCCCCCGGGGTGCAAGTTCAACACGCGTTGCCCCTTTGCGGAAGAGAAGTGCCGGACCGAAGAACCTGCATTGGTCGAAGAGGAAGGCGGCCATTTCGTGCGTTGCTACTTCATCGATAAGTTGGAAGCGGAAAAACGGAAGAAAGAAGGTGGGTCCAGATGAGCGGACCGAACCTGCAGAAAAGCAAAGAAAGAAAAGTGATCCTGGAAGTCAAGGACATGGTGAAATACTTCCCCATCCGTGCGGGTGTTTTCAAACGCATCGTGGCCTGGGTGCAAGCAGTGGACCACATCAACTTCCACGTGTTCGAAGGGGAAACCTTTGGACTGGTGGGCGAGTCTGGTTGCGGGAAGACAACCGCGGGGATGACCCTGCTTCGTTTGCACGATGCAACGGGTGGTTCTGCCGACATGGAAGGCAAAGACATTTTCAAGCTCAAGGGGTCGGAACTGCGCGCGCTGCGAAAAGAGATCCAGATGATTTTCCAGGATCCGTACAGTTCGCTCAACCCCAGGATGCGCGTGAAAAACATCATTGCCGAGGGTATCAAGACGCACAAGCTGGCGCGCGGTGTTGAAGTCGAGCAACGCGTGGAAGAACTCATGCAAAAGGTGGGACTTTCGGTGGATCACATCTACCGCTTCCCGCATGAATTCTCCGGGGGCCAGAGGCAGCGCATTGGGATTGCCCGTGCTCTTGCCGTGGAACCCCGAGTGGTGGTGTGCGACGAGGCAGTTTCCGCTTTGGACGTATCCATCCAAGCCCAGGTGATCAACCTGCTGAAAAACCTGCAACGCGACATGGGGCTGACGTACGTGTTCATCGCCCACGACCTTGCGGTGGTGAAACACATCAGTGACCGCATCGCCGTGATGTACCTGGGGAAGATCGTGGAAATGACCGACAAGCTTTCGCTGTTTGACAACCCCATGCATCCCTACACCCAGGCGTTGATTTCTGCCATTCCCATCCCCGATCCCACGCACAAGAAAAATCGCACCATCTTGCAAGGCGATGTTCCCAGCCCGATCAACCCGCCATCCGGCTGCCGTTTCCACACGCGCTGCCCGGTCGCCAAGGACATCTGCTCAAAAGAAGAACCCGTTTTCGAGGAAAAGAAGAGCGGGCATTTCGTTGCCTGCCATTTTGCGAAATAAAGGAGAATGCACATGGACGACATCAAACCCGGCCCGGACAACATGAATCCGGAGGTCGATAACCACGAAGAGGAATGGATGGAAGCAACCGTTTTCAGCCTTACCGACGAAGAGGGAAACGAGTTCCACTTCGAGTACCTGGACGAGGTGGAAAAAGAAGGAAAAACCTACTGGATCGCACAAAGGGTGGAAGTAAAGGGCGACGAAGTGTTTCCCTATGAAGAGGATGACGAAGACAAGGAAGAAGGTAGCGTTTCGCTCTTTATTTTCCTGAAAGAGGACGATGAAGAAGGTAACGCGGTACTGAGTGAGCTGGATTCCGAGGAAGAACTGCAAGCCGTCGCCGAAGCCTGGGAAAGCGAAAACGACGAAGAGTAAGTGCACCAAAAAATGGGCATGTTTGCAACGAGCACCCTTTTTGGAGTATAATTGAGCCAGATTCTTTTTTGTATGTGAGAAAATTTTTTGGGGGGGTTACCTATGAAGAAGGTTATCTTGTTATCGCTTCTTGTAAGCTGTTTTGTGATTGCTTTTTCGCAAGTGGGAACCAATATTTTCGTTGGATACGGCTTGGGATTGAAAACCACGGCCACTCCGGATGCCACCTCGATTTTCACCTCCGGCTACACCGACGGGATGAAAATCAGCCTGATCGATGTGGGTTTCCTGGTGGACTACGAGATCGCCGATGGTTTCTCCATTGGAGCCGGCGTGGGTGGTGCCATTCCGATGGGTGCATCTGGTTTGCAAATCGTGAACCTGGACACCGCGGGGGCTTCTTCCACCACGTTGAAATACTTCTTTGACGGACTGATGGGAGTGAGTTACTCCTACCCGCTCCAACCGGTGGTCCTCCGAGCGGACCTGCTGGGAGGAATTTCGTTCTTCGATTTCACCCGGCTGAAAGATTTCGGCTTCCTCGTGAAAGCCAAGTTTGGTCTGGGGTATCAAATGGGCGGCTTTACCATAAACGTGGGGGCCGGGTACGAATTGCGCAACTACAACGTGAACTTTGGAGATGGAGAGAAAGGTTCCTTTTCCATCCAGTCCGTTCCCATCGAATTGGGTATTACCCTGCGATTCTAAGAGTATTTTTTTCTGCCATAAAAAAACCCCGGGTTTCCCGGGGTTTTTCCATGGGTGAAACAACTTGGTTCTATTCAAAGTACTTCCGAATGGCCATGGTAGCTGCAAGTGCTCCGTCCGCTGCCGCGTTCACGATTTGCCGTAGTTCCTTTTGCACCACGTCGCCCGCAGCGAAAACACCGGGAACGGATGTTTCCAATGTTCCGCACTGGGTGACGATGAAACCGCTCTCGTCGGTTTGCAGGAAATTGCGGAAGAGCTGCGTGTGGGGAACAATGCCGATGTAGATGAATACCCCATCTACGCTCAATTCCGATGTTTCGTGGGTTTGCGTGTTTTCCAGCAGAAGCGAAGACACCTGTTCGCTTCCCTTGATCTGTTTCACCACGCTGTTCCACACGAAGTCCATCTTGGGGTTTTGGAATGCACGTTGCGCCAGTATCTTTTCCGCGCGCAGGCTGTTTCGCCGGTGCACAACCTTCACGCTTTTCGCCAGCTTGGCGAGGTACAACCCTTCGTCAATGGCGGAATTGCCTCCACCAATGACCGCAACATCCTTGTCGCGGAAAAAGGTTCCATCGCAAATGGCACAATACGATACGCCCCGCCCCTCGAACTCCCTTTCCCCGGGAACGTTCAGATGGCGGTGCCCCGCACCCGTGGCGATCACTAGCACCTTGGATTCCACGGTTTGGCCAGTATCCAACACCACGCGCTTGTGTTCCGAAGACAGTTGCACGTCCAAAACTTCGGCATTGGCAATGGTGGCTCCGAAGTGTGTTGCATGCTCCCGCATCTTGTCCGCGAGCTCATCCCCGCTGATGTGTAGGAAACCCGGGTAGTTCTCCACTTCCTGGGTTAACACCATCTGGCCACCTTCCACGGCCTTTTCCACCACCAAAACCTTGAGCGATCCACGTGCAGCGTAAAGCGCGGCCGTCAAACCAGCCGCGCCTCCGCCGATAATGATCATATCGTAGGATGTGTCCAAACTTGGGGGAGCCTTGAAGGCATCCCCGGTATCAAAGAAGACCATGCCTGCTGCCTTCCTTTCTTACATTCCCTGCAACACGTAGCCCAGGTACTGCTCCTCGGGGAGAGCGCCCACGAATTCTGCCTTTCCCTCGTTAATCACGATCTTGGGAACCGAACTAACCTGGAAGCGCCGGGAAAGTTCCTCGAACTCCGTGGCCTCCACCATTTCGGATTGGATCAAGGGGTTTACCATAGCGAAGTAATGTCCCATGATCACGGCACCCGGGCAGTAGGGGCAGGAAGGAGTCACGAAAACCTGGATCTTAACCGGCTTGTCCACCTGCTGGAGTTTCTCGATTGTGCTGGCCTTCAGCGGGGGATTTCCATTCGCGGAAACAAGTACCAGCTCCTCGAGCAAGGTGGCAAATTCATGGCCCAGGGGGGCCCCGGAGAACAGGATGCCGTTGTCCTTCCCCTTGGAATCTATGAGCACGAAACCAGGAACCCGCTCAACGTGGTAAGAAGCCGCCAGCTCCTTTTCGTTGTCGAAATCGTGCACTTCCACGAGTACTTTCCCACCGGAGAGATGGGCCACTTCGTCCAGGATTTCCTTGGTGAGGTTGCAGTAATGACACAGTTTCTCGTCCTTGGAAAGGAAGACCACAACTTTCACCGGGTTTTCCAATTCTTTCTCGAACTTGTCGCGAATAAATGCCTTGTCTTTCTCTTTGAGTAAAGCCATTGTTTTCCTCCTTGAATGCACTGAGCTATTATACCCCCTTGGGGTATAATACGTGACGAAACTTAGCCGGGATTATTCCCCGCTACCCCCCGGGGAGGGCTGGTTCTTGTTGAACAAGTCACCGATGGCACCCAAGCTTCCGAGGATCGCGGACGTTTCCATGGGCAAGAAGATCTTGGTGGACTTGCCGTTGGCCACTTCCTTCAACGCCTCCAGGTAACGGATCGCGATGACGTCTTGCGTGGCCTGCCCATCGTGGATGGCGTTGAACACTTCCAGGATGGCTTTCGCCTGTCCTTCCGCCTCGGTCTGCAGTTTGAACTTCTGGGCCTGCGCCACGACCTTGATTGCCTCCGATTGCCCCTCGGCCTCCAAGATCCTTGCCTGGCGACTTCCTTCGGCTTTGAGGATCTCGGATTGCTTGAGACCCTCCGCTTCCAGGATGTTGGCACGCTTCATGCGTTCGGCTTTCATCTGGCGGCTCATGGCGTCCATGATGTCCTGCGGGGGGTCGATTTTCTTGATTTCCACCCTTGACACCTTTACACCCCACTTGTCCGTAGCATCGTCCAGCACTTCGCGGAGCTTGGCGTTGATCATCTCACGGGAGGTGAGCGTCTGGTCCAGTTCCAGCTCACCGATCACGTTACGCAGGTTGGTTTGCGCCAGCTTCACTGCCGCGATTTGGAAACTGGACACGTTGTAAATCACCATGTACACGTCGGTGACCATGTAGTAGATGATGGCATCCACGGCAACCACGACGTTATCCTTGGTGATCACTTCCTGGGGTGGAACGTCGATTACCTGCTCGCGCATGTCGATCATGGTCATACGTTCGAAGAATGGGATCAAGAAGTGCAATCCCGCGTCGGCCGTACGATGGTACTTCCCCAGGCGCTCGATCAACCCTTTCTGGAAAGGACGTACCAAACGTATACCGGTAGCCGCGAGAACGATGACGAATACTGCAATGACAACAAGTGCAATAAGCATAGTATCCCTCCTTATGTATCTTGAGAATCGTTTTGGCGGGGAACGACCTTGAGTTTCACCCCGTTCAGCGAAACTACGGTAACACGCATTCCAGCGTCGATTTCCTTTTCCTCGAGGGGGACCGCCCTCCACTCCACGCCTTGCACGCGGACTAGACCCTTGGTTCCGTCGGCAGTGATCTTGGAAATCACCACACCCTCTTGCCCCACGAGATCGTCCTGCATGATCTTCCGGGGAGAGTTGCCCGAAATCTTGTTTGCGAGCCGGCGTGTGGAGAGAACCAGTAGAAGCGACACGAAGATGAAGATGACCATTTGCAGCCAGATGGCGTCTACCCAGATCCAGGCAAAGAAAGCGGACACGAGTGCCCCAATGCCAAACCACATCAAGAAGAACGAGGGAGTCAAGATTTCCGCAATGATCAAGATGACGCCCAAGATGAGCCAGAAAACGGTTGGATTCATACCATCACCTCTTTCTTTTCAGGTTTGACGAAAAAAGCGGTCTTTCGAAACCCGCCACAGGAAACGAAGGATTTGGAAGACCACCTTGCATTTCTTGCGCGGGTTTTGCAAGATGCGATACGCCCACTCCAGGTTCGCCTTTTGCACCCACCCGGGGGCACGTTTCATCACGCCCGCGTACACGTCTAAGGAACCGCCCACCCCCACACCCAACAGGGTTCCTGTTTGGGATAGGTGATCGTGCAACCAGAATTCCTGTTTCGGAGCACCGAGGCCAACCAACAAGATCTGTGCCCCGCTCTGCCGAATCCGCGCGCAGATGGCATCGGAAGATACTCCCTTCCCGTCGAAGAAACCATGGAACGTCCCCGCAATGTGAACACCGGTCTTCGCGTGCAGGAAATCACCAGCTTTTTCGGCAACCCCTTCGCGAGCTCCAAGGAGGAACACAGACTGGCCCTTTGCGGCGGCAAGCTGGCAGAGCTCCATCCCCAGCTCCACGCCGGGAAACCGCTGTACCTTCTCTTTTTTCAGAAGCTTCAGGGCCCAGGTCAAACCAATTCCGTCGGGAATCACAAGTGAACGGTGTATCGCCCCAGAAAAACCTTCCAAGTACAGGTGGAAGTAGGCAATCTGGGCGTTCATGGTGGTGACCTGCACCCTTTGCCCCCTGTCCAGCATATCACCAAGGGCTTTGACAAGCTCTTGCTTCGATCCCTGCACCACGGGGGCCCCGTAGAAGTCCACGGATACAAGCCCATGTTCCATCCCATTCATAGACGAAAAAAACCTACTTATCCCCGTAATCGGTAAGGATGTGTTTCACCGTGTCCAGGTTTTCCAGGAAGATTCCCGCGATCTTGGGGTCGAAATGCTTGCCCACCCCTTCGCGGATGATGGAGACCGATCGTTCGAAGGAAAAAGGAGGCTTGTAGGGGCGTTCGGTGGTCAATGCGTCGAAAACGTCCGCGATGGCAACGATGCGCCCCGCCAGGGGTATGTTCTGCCCTTTCAATCCACGGGGATAGCCGCTTCCGTCGAATTTCTCGTGGTGACCCGCGATGATGGCCACGGCGGTGTCCAGGAAGTGGGTGGTGGTGAGGCTCAGGAGGTTCTGGTTCATCTGGTCCAGCACGCTTTCTCCCATGCTCACGTGGGTTTTCATGACGTCAAACTCCTCCGGGGTGAGTCTTCCCGGTTTGAGGAGGATTTGATCGGGGATGCCAACTTTTCCAATGTCGTGCAGCGGGGAAAACCAGAACATTTCACGGATGAACTTGGGCGAAATCGCGGGGTCGTCCTTGGCGAGTTCCTCTGCCAGGAACTTGGAGTAATGGGCCACCCGTTGCAGGTGGAAACCCGTTTCGAAATCCTTCTTTTCTACCAGGTCCGCGAAGGCCTTGGACGTGGCGGAGATCACTTCTTGGGTAACGAAGGAATGGAAAATGGTGTTTTTCAACGTGGTGGTAAATTGGGCGATCACCGTGGCATCACGCATGGAAAAGGCTTGCTTCTTCGCACTGCTCACGAAGACAAAGCCCAGCACCTTTTTGCCGAAACAGATGGGCATGGTGATGCTGGAACGCAAACCCTCCTGGAGGATCAATTGCGTGGACTTGGAGGTTGGATTTTCCTGCAAGTGCTTTTCGAGGTCGGGGATGATGCGTGGCTTGTCCTCGCAGCGGAGGCTTACCAGCGATGTTTTTTCCAGGTTGGTTTGAAACCCTGGGCCAAGAAAGATTTGCCGCATCTTGGAGAAAGCGGTTTCTGCGATCACGTTGTTCTGGTTATCCAAAAAAGCTACCCCAAGGCGGTCCACGGGTAATTGTGTTTCCAATGCGGAGAAAAGTTCGGGGATCACGTCTTCCAGGATGCCAAGTGAAGGTACCTGGGACAAGTTCTGCGCGAAAACGAGTTGCTCCTCCACCTTTTGCACCTGTTCGCCCAAAAGCGCTTCCTCTTTCCAGTCCGGTTGGAAGTGAAAGCGATCGTCCCTTCGGTTCAGCACGTTATCCAGGTGGGAAAAGGCGTGGACTACCTTGTCGGAAAAGCGCTGGAAAGATCGAAAGAAAAGGAAGTAGAGCAAGAAAAGCAACAGGGACAAAAAGAGAACCACGTAGAACAGGGTTCGGGTGGAGTTGCTCAGCCCTTCAATCGATTTCCTCTGCATGGACGATAAGGCCCGGGCTGCATCTCCCAGTTCCGAGATCATCGGAGGCAAATCCTCTCCTCCCAGGAGCCGACCGACGAAGGAGAGAAGACGATCGCTGGAAAGGAGGGAAAGCGAGAGGCGGGAAGTGCTCTGCACGAAAGAAAGAGCATTGTCCTCGAACTTCTCCCGGGATAGGGCAAAGGCGGGATCGGAAAGGGTACGTTCGGCATCCTGGGCATTCTGCGCCCACGTGGAATGCATGGCGTTGAGAGCGGAAATCATGTTGTTGACCATGGTAATGCAGTTGGAGATCTGTTGGTTCTTCGAGGTGGTCATTCGTTCGTTCCAAAGATACAGGGAAAAAAGGATGGCCGAAAAAAGCACGAGTGCCAAGGAAAGCGTAACCGCGAGGCGAATGGTTTTCTTGATGCTTCGTTGTTTCATGGCTTCCCCCCTGTTTGGTTTTCTCCAAGTATACCACGAAGCGAGTGGCGCGTTGCCCAAAAAAAGGGTGCGGAAAAACGTCAATCAAGGGGTATATAGTAGGGAAATTACCCCCAGGAGGTGTATGCGATGAACAGAAAAATGCTTTTCTTGGTTGTGCTTTGCCTTCTTCCTTTCCTTTCTCTCTTTGCCGATGGTGTGATCCTTCCGGATCCTTTCGTGCACGTGACCACTGAAATGGGATGGACAATGAACCCCATTCGCATGATCGACCACAACGTGGATATCGAAGTGCATGGCGACGTGGCCAGCGTTTCGATTGCTGAAACGTTTTTGAACACGCTTCCCATGACCGTTGAAGTGATTTACCTTTTCCCCGTGCCCAAGGGAGCCATGATCTCGGATTTCAAGATGAAGGTGGGTGACCAGGAGTATTCCGGGGAAGTTTTGGATAGTGCCCAGGCCCGGCAGGTGTACCAAGATTACGTACGCATGCAAAAAGACCCCGCGCTTTTGGAATACGTGGACCAAGAGCTGGTGCGCTTGACCCTTGCCCCCTTTCTCCCCGGGGAAACCCGTTCCGTTTCGCTGACCTACACGCAGGTACTCGAAAAGACAGGCAACGTACTCAAACTTGCCTATCCCCTCAAGATCGATGCATTGCACGATGCCCCCATTTCCACCGTTCGCATTTCGGGAACCATCCAGAGCAACGAAGCCATTTACCAGGTATACTCCCCCACCCATGCTATCTCCTCTTCCATCGATGGAACCCAGAAAATGGCTTCTTTCCAGTTTTCCGCGGACGCCTACTTGCCCACGAGTGACCTGGTGGTGTTCTTCAACCTGGGGGAACGGGAAGTCGAAGCGTACATGGTCCCCCATTTCGATCCGGAGGGCCTCAACAGCTACATGCTGGATATCCTCCCAGAATTGAACTTCGGCCAGAGCGTTCCCAAGAACGTCGTGCTGGTGCTCGACCAGTCCGGTAGCATGAGCGGTACCAAGTTTTACCAGGCACGCGAAGCCGCCAAGTTCGTGATCAACCGCCTGGGAAAGGACGATCATTTCAACATCATTTTGTTCGACGACCAGGTTAGCGCGTTCAAACTGCCCAGCGAAGGAGTGGTAGATGTTTCCTACGTTCCGGAGGCCATTTCTTGGCTAAACCGCTTCGATGCAGATGGCATGACCAATATCTACGACGCTCTGGATACGGCCCTCAAGAAAATGATCGCACGTGCCCCGGGAAGCAACCATTACCTTCTCTTCCTCACTGACGGCCTTCCCACCGAGGGTATACAGGATGAAAACCTGATCGTGGCAAACGCCCGCAACCTCGCGCAGAAGACCAAGAACGTGCGTATCTTCACGTTCGGGGTTGGCTACGACGTAAACACGTACATCCTGGACCTGCTTGCGGACCAAACCGGTGGGCTTGCTTTCTACGTGACGGAAAACGAAAATATCGAATCCACCATTGCCCGCCTGTACAACCAGATTTCCCGACCGGTGCTCACGGACGTGGAGATCAGCATGGAAGGAGAAGGACTGCAGTTCTTCGATCCCGTTCCTTCCAAGAACCTGGTATTGTACCAGGATCAGCCCCTGAAGATCTTCGGGCGCTTCCTCGGAGAGGGTGTGGTTACCGTGCATATCCGTGGCAAACTGGGAGACGGGGAGTACGAAAACACCTTCACGTTCAACCTTTCTCCCTCGCACAACCCCTACATCGCCACGCTGTGGGCGGGCAGGCGCATCAACGAGCTCCTGAACCTGTACAAGCTCGAGGGCCCGAGCCCGGAACTGGAAGACCAGATCATCCATCTCAGCAAGCTCTTCGGCATTCCCACCCCCCTGACCTCCTACGTCGTGGCCCAAGACGTGCAAATGGACGATGCGTCTGGAGTAGCTTCGGCTCCACGCTCCACGGTAAGCACGAATGGAGTTTCCTTGAAACTTTCCACCGTTCCCCCGGGAACCACGGGAACGAGCCAGGCTGCCCCTGCGGCCCCAATGTTCTACGGGAAGAGTGCGGTGACCCAGTCGCAGAACCAGAACGTCATGGCCCAGAGTATGACCATGGAAGAGTACACCGAGGCGCAGAAAGAACTGGAAGGTGCGTACGGTGGCGGAGCGCGCAGCAAGATGCTCAAGGGAAAGGTGTTCTTGTTCGATGAAAACGAGAACAGCTGGGTGGACGAAGAATTTGAAGAAAATGACGTCCAAGAAGTGGAGAATTTCAGTGACGAGTACTTCGCGCTCATGGACGAGTTCCCCAACTTGTCCGAATGGATCCAGCTGGGAGACAAGATCAAGATCCAGCTGGACGGAGTGAACTACATCTTTGAATAACCCTTTTTGCCCCCTCCAAACCTCCCTCCCCCTCCCCCTGGAGGGGGCGCTTTTTTTTGTCGGCTTTTTTTTGGCCACGGGATTTGGTATCATTCGAAAAAGAGGATCCACGAAAGGGGGAGAAGACGGATGGCAGTGTGGAAAAACCCGGATCACCGGGAAGTACAACAACGCATCGTGGAGCTTTTGCAAGACCTGGTGCGCATTCCCAGCCCCTTTTTCCAAGAGGAAAGCATCTTCGATTTCCTGTACGAAGCTTTCCGCGAGCGTTTTCGCTGTACCCGGCAATTCTACACCGAAACCCGCTACCTCGACCACGCGTTCCATGGCCAAAACCTGGTGGTAGACTTGGGTCCCGTGGAAAAGGGGATGCTGGTCTTCAACGGACATATCGACACGGTGATTCCGACGGCAGACTGGACAAGCCCCTTCGATGTTCCCCTCATCGAGGGAACCCGGATGCAAGGCCTGGGTACCGTGGACATGAAGGGAGGGGTTGCAGGATTCTTGGTGGCGATGGAATGCTTGCAGCAAGCAAAGGTGCCCCTTCAACGCGGGATTCGGCTGATCATCGTGAGTGACGAAGAGGGCCCCTTTTCGTTGGGTACATTGCATTCCCTGGAAGGAGGGTTCTACGAGGGAGCCCAAGGTGTGCTCATCGGTGAAGCCGTGGTTCCCTTTTCTTCCACCCCGGTACATTTCCCCGCTATTGCGTTGGGGGCACGAGGGAGGGTACTGCATCGCGTGCTGGTGGAAGGAAAACCAGCGCACGGGGCAACGCCGCATCTGGGCGTCAACGCGCTGGGCGAAACCGCCAGGTTGTTGAGCGCGTTGGACCGGTTACCTCTGCTGCAGCATCCCTTGCTCGGAAGCGAATCGCTGTGCCCGCTGATGGTTTCCGGGGGGCAGAAAACCCTTTCGGTGCCTGCGCGCTGCGAACTCTTCCTGGACCGGCACCTGGTTCCCGGGAGCACGTTGCAAAGTGCCAGCGAGCAGTTCCAACAGTTGGTGGATTCCCTGGAAAGTCCTGCAAACATCCATTTTTCCCTGGAAGAACAGCTCCCGGATGGGCTTCTCTACCCTCCGTGCTCTCTTCCGGAACAAACCCCACTCGTGCAGTCGCTGAGCGCTGCCATTCGAAAGGTTACGGGAAAGTCTCCGGCCTACACGGGTTTTTCCTCCATCAGTGACTTGAATGTTCTGGCAGCCCGCTTGGACGTGCCGGTGTTCATCTTTGGCCCAGACGGTGGTTTTCCCCATCGTGGGGGGGAATACGTGGAAATCCCCAGCCTGGTGGATTTTTGCCTTTCCCTTGTGGAGTTTTGTGCGTTGTGGGGGCAAGAATAGTGCGGTGGCGGATAACGTCCTGGCAGTAAGTGGAAGACACGGAAAAAAACAATAGAGGAGGAAACACATGAAAAAGATCGAAGAATCGCAGGTGTACGACGAACTGGCCAAGGTTATCGACATGGAAATCGGCATGGATATCGTGAGCCTTGGCTTGATTTACGGGGTGCAGGTGGATGCCAAGAACAACGTGGTCATCGACATGACCCTCACCGTTCCCTCGTGCCCCTTGGCAGGGATGATCACGGGACAGGCGCAGCACAGGGTGCAGCAAATGGAGGACGTGGGTGATGTCCACGTGAACTTGGTTTTCGATCCCCCCTGGACGCCGGACCGCATGAAAAACCCACGCAACGAAACGGTTTAAGCCCCGGGACCAGGTGCGAAGCGCGATTGCAGGCGCTCAAACAGGTGTCGGTTTGCCCGGTAGAGGTGGCGGTAGTCGTCGAGTAGCTGTTCGTACAGCCGGTGCTTCTCCGGGTCCGGAACGAAAATACGACTTGCGCGGAACCACTTCCCGGCGGTTTCGCGCAGTTCTTTTTTTTGCAAACCGCAAAACGCCAAGATGGCTGCACCCAGCAGCTCGGAATCTTCGAAGTCCCCCGTTTCCACGTTCTTTCCCGTGATGTCTGCCTTTACCTGGTTCCAAAAACCGGAAACGGATTGCCCCCCGGAAACCCGGAGGTGGTTCACGGTAATGCCGCCACGTTCCATGCGGTCCAGCACATCGGCGATGGCGTAACCAACCCCTTCGAAGATCGCGAGGCGCATGGAATCCGCACCGTGTTCCAGCGAAAGCCCAAAAAACACGCCCCGGGCGTACGGATCCCAGTGCGGGGTTCGTTCTCCGTTGAGGTAGGGCAAAAACAGCAGGTTCCCCGGGCGCGTGATCCGGGAAAGCGTTTTTTCTCCGTCGATGTCTCCTTTTTGGAGCACTTCCTGGTCGAACCAGGACAGGGCTTTGCCCGTAGTGGACAGCAACCCGCTTACTTTCCACATACCGGGCACGAAATGCTCCGTGGTCATCAATCCCTGGATTTGCCGGTGCGCACGTACCGCTGTGGTGATGCCCTGGGAAGTGCCCCCCCGATCGCACACCACGCCCTCTTCCAGGCTGCCGGTGCCCACCAGCCCCGCGGCAAAATCCGGCGCCCCCCCCACCACGAGCAGGTTGCTGGGAAGGCCGAGTTTCTTGCAAACGCACGGCAACGCGCGGCCCAAAGGCTCCCCCGGGGACACAAGCGGAGGAAGCAGGAATTCCTTTTCCATCCCGAGCTTCTCCAGGGAAGCACGATCCCAGGAAAAGAAACCCCGGTTCGGGAACGTGGCGTTCCCCCTTTTCCCCGTGAACTGCATCGCGAGAAAATCCCATGGTTGCAACAACCACGCCGGTTTGGGCAACTCCTCGCGCAACCGCAGCAACTTCGCCATGGAACTGGCGATCTGCGGATCCATGCCATCGTGCACCAGCGTAGCCACGTTCTCCACGCCCCGGCGATCCATCCAGGTGACCGCATTCCCGAGTTTGTTGCCGTTGCCATCCACCGGAACGATCGTGGGCCCCTGCCCGGTGATGCACACGCCCTGCAGCCTTCGTTTCAGCGAGCCTGGAGCATCGGAGAGCAGTTTTTGCACGCTCTGCCACCAGTGCATCGGGTCGATGGTGTGCTTTCCTTGCTTCCAGTGGGCCTCACAGGGTTGCTCCGCGTTCCACTGCAGCTGACCGGGTTCGGAAAAAAAAGCAGCCTTCACCGTGGAAGTGCCCACGTCGATGCCACAATAGAGTGGGGGAAAGCGATCGTTCATTCTTTTTCCGGTTCCCGGGAGAAGAAGATCATGGCCACCAGTGTCACCAGGAAAGGCAGCGCCATGAGAAGGCTCGAGGAAAGCTCCGTGGAAACCTGCAACCAGTTGGAAAATGCCGAAGCAGCCCCGAAAAGTAAGGCAGCCAACATCAGGAAAACCGGGTTGCCCCGTGAAAGGATCACCGCTACCAGTGCCACCCAGCCACGCCCCCCACTCATTCCCCCCACGAACGTCCGTAGCGGGATGGACAAGCTTGCACCTGCAAGTCCGCAGAATGCCCCACCGATCAGGTACGCAAAAAAAGTGGTGCGGTGCAAGGGGATACCCACGCTCTTCGCGGTTTGTAAATCTTTTCCCACCGCGCGAAGGTGGAAGCCGTAGGGTGTTCGGAACACCCAGAAGAAGCAGAGAACCACCGAACCGTATGCCAGCGCGTCGAACACCTGGAAGCTACCCAGCAACGGAAGGCTGAGCTCGGGTAACTTGGGAGTTTGCTGGAACAAAACAGCCCCACGTGTTCCCAGGAAGGCTTGCTGGAGGAAAACCGTCAGCCCAGCGGAAAAAAGGTTCACGCCCAACCCCACCACGTACACGTTTGCCCGCAGCTTCAACACCAGCCAGACCATCAGCAGCGAAAGTACCATGCTGGCTGCCATGCCCGCGAGCGCACCGAGGAAAACCGAAGCCAAGAGATTGGAAACGTACACCGAGAAAAAAGCGGACAGCAGGATCATACCCTCCAGCCCGATGTTCAAAAGCCCTGACAACGAGGTAAAAAGTCCCCCCAGCGCGGCAAGCAAGATGGGAGTAGTCATCCCGAGTGGCGGATTCAACCAGCTATCCATGAAGCACACCCCTTTTCCCAGAGACCCGCTTTCGGCTAAAGTAATCGGACAACGCCTGTGCAGAAACGATGAAGAACACCACCGACTGGATCAGCCGGGCGATTTCCGGGGAAAGGTCGGCAAACAACCCGCCCGTTTGTGCGCCTGCTTCCAAGTACGCAAAGAAAAGCGCCGCAGGGATCACCAGCAGCGGGTGGTTCCGCGCGATCAAAGCCACAGCGATGCCGTTCCAGCCGTACCCGGAAGAGAAACCCCGGATCACCCTTTCTTGCGCGCCCAGAACGTCCACTGCGCCGGCAAGCGCGGCAAGTCCCCCACTTAGGAAAAAGGCGAGGAAGTACACCCTTTTCACGGGAATTCCCCCGTAGCGGGAAAAGCCCACGTTCTTTCCCACCAAGCGGATCTCGTAGCCGAAGGTGCTGCCCTTAAGCATCCATGCCAGCACGATTGCCAAAAAAATGCTGAGAAAGATCCCGGCGTGCAACAGGGAGGGAGGTGATAGCTGCCAGAATTTGGCAGGGTCGGGGATCAATCCCGAGGCGGAAAGCCCGGAAGAAGGATCGAGCATCGGCCCCTCCAACAGGAAGTCACACACGAACACCAGAATGTTACCAATCAAGAAGGTAGAGAGCAACGAATCCACTTTCCACTTCACGCGCATCCAGCCCGAAAGGCCAGCAAGCGCTCCGCCAGCGATGAACACCGCGGGAAGCGCCAACCACATCCCAAGCCACCCGGGTAAATGGGACATTTGAAGCACCAGGAATCCCGCCAGTACCGCACCCCCGTACACCTGGCCTTCCAAGCCCAGGTTGAATGCCCCGGCGGTAAAAGCCACGCAAGCTGCCAGCCCCGTGATGATGAGGGGAGTGGCCCCTGCCAACCAGTTTCCCACGAAAAAGGTTGCGGAGAAGGGCTTGAGGAAAAAAGCCGCAAACGCCTGCAACGGCATTTGGGAGGTCAGAAGGATCACGACTGTACCAAAGGCAAGGGCAAGCAAGGGAGGGAAAAGCGCTGACCAGGTTGCTCCATGGTTTCGAGAGATTGTCCGGCTCATGAGGCCTGCTCCTTTCCCGCGCCCGAGATCCCTGTCATGTAACGCGAAACGAGGAAACGATCGGGGAGCTTTGCGGGGCTTTCTTCTCCCGAGGAGAGGTAATTTTGCAAGTTGCCTACCAACCTACCGTTGAAGAAAACCCCAATCCAGTCCGACAGCTCCAGCAGTTCATCCAGGTCGGCGGACACCAGAAGAATTGCACACCCTTTTTGGCGCAGCTCCAACAGCTTTTCCCGCACGAAACGTGTACTTTTCACGTCCAACCCCCACGTGGGATCACACACAACCAGCACCCGGGGATCGTGCGACAACTCGCGGGAAAGCAACACCTTCTGGATGTTTCCCCCCGACAGAAAGCCTACCTCGAAGTGCAACACGTCTTTCAAGCCCGACTCGTCCAACTGGAAATCGCGCACCCACTTGAGCGTTTGTTCCTGGATGGTAGGAAACTGCAACCTTCCCTCGCGGGAAAACGGGGGATGGTAGTAGCGGCTCACCACCCAGTTTTCGGAAATCGAGGCGTGCACGCAACTACCCTCGTGCAAGCGGTCTTCGGGAACGAAAACCAGCTTCTGCTCCCGCAATTCCCGGGGGGATTCTCCCACGATATCCTTTCCCTGGTAGCTTAGGGTTCCAGAAGAAGGTTCCAACAACCCCGCGATGCAGTGGGCAAGCGCACTCTGACCGCTGCCCGAAACCCCGGCGATGCCTTGGATTTCCCCGGGGAAAAGTTCCAGGGACACATCCTCGAAACGCCCGTAGTGACCGGAATGGTCTAAGGAGAAATGCGACACCGAAAGCACCGGCGCGGAACGCTTGGGCGGGGGTTCGCGCTGGTAGGTTTCCTTCACCGACTCCCCCACCATCATCTCCGAGAGTTTGTCCACCGACACCGAAGACAGCGAACCGGAAAAGACCATCTTGCCCTTGCGCAGCACCGAAACCTCCGAGGCGTACTGCTTCACCTCGTGCAAGTGGTGGGAGACCCACACGATGGTTTTTCCCTTCGATTGCAGCGTGAGAAGGATGTTGAAAAAGCCCTTTGCTTCCAACGGGGTCAAAACGGACGTGGGTTCGTCCAGGATCAGGAAATCCGAGTCGCGATACAGCAAGCGCAGAAGCGTGACTTTTTGTCGATCACCAATGGAAAGGTCTTTCACACGCGCGTGGAAGTCAACGGTTATCTGTGATTCCTGGGCGACTTGTTGCAACTTCTGAGGGACGTGGCGAGAGGCAAACAGTTTCCCCACCCGGGGTTCCACCCCCAGCACAACGTTTTGCACCACGCTAAAGTCTTCCACCAATCGAAAGTGCTGGTGCACCATTCCGATTCCGTGGGCGAACGCCTCCGCGGGAGAACGGAAGAAAGCTTTCTCTCCCTTGAACACCATGCTTCCGGAATTTGCCGGGAACCAACCGTTCAGTATGCGCATCAAGGTGGTTTTTCCCGCGCCGTTTTCCCCGACGAGAGCATGTATGGCCCCGGTGTTGACCTGCAGGTCCACACCGTCGAGAGCGTGCACCTGGTTCGCGGGGAAAAACTTGGTAATTCCCTTCATTTCCAGGATCGTCTGCATCTGGCCTCACCTACGAAGCGGGACAGAGGGGATCAAGACTTCCATCCTTCAAGCCATCCAAGACATGCTGCAAGTGCTGGCGGATGTTTTCGGGAACCAGGCGGATGAATTCGGGGTCATCCAGAGTGAAACCCACGACGTCTTCCTTCGCTCCCCAGGTCCAACTTTCCCCGTAGGGAAGCTTTCCCTGCGAAGCCAGTTCCAGAACCTTTTCCATGGCAATATCCGAGCGCTTGAGCGCGCAGCCCAGGATGGTACCCGTTGCCTGCGAAATCGTGTTGGAATCCACGCCCACCATGTACTTGCCCTCGTCGAGCGCTTCATCCAGAACACCCAACCCCGACCCTCCAGCCACGGGAAACAGGATATCTGCCCCCTTTTCAAACATCGTGTTTGCAAGGTCCTGGCCGCGTTTGGGGTCTGCCCAGCTTCCCACGGTGGAGAAAAGAACCTGTATCTGGGGATCGATCGACTTGGCACCGTTTTCAAAAGCGGGATAGATGCGATTGTCCATGGCTGGGTAAGAATCTCCCGCGATCATGCCAACGATTTTCTGGGGGTTGGCCTTTTCCATTGAGCTCAGCGTGACGAGTCCGCAAAAAGCCCCCGCAAGGTATGCCATCTGATCGTCCTCGAACGACAGCGAAAACACGTTGTCCCTCTTTGGCGCAATTCCGTCCAGGAGGGCAAACTTCTGATCGGGGAACATCGACGCCACGCGATCCACGCTCGAGGGCATGCCCTCGGTGAAGGTAATCACCAGGTCGTATAGCTTGGTGGCTGCAAGGCTAATCAACGTGGGTTCCCAGCGAGCGGCGTTTACCCCTGCTTCCACCACCTTGAACTCGATCGCATACTTCTCGTGAGCCTGTTGGGCCCCCGAAACCATCATCTCGTAAATGGGGTTTCCGCCAACCTCACCGGTGATCATTATTCCTACGGAAAATGCAAGCAACAACGAAGAAAGCCCTCCCAGAAAAACAAGGAACATCAGAATCTTTTTCATTTCCCCGATCCCTCCTGAACACCTCAAGATACGATGTTCAAATATACCATAATCGGAGGGGAAAATTCCCTCGTGGTTGCAATGATCCCAAGCGATACGGTATACTGGAACAGGTTGCAAAAAGGAGTAGAAAATGGAACAAGCGATCGTGGTCACTGCCGATATCGTGGACTCCCGAAAGGGAGGTTTCAAGCGGGACAAGTTCGAAGCGGTCTTGCGGTCGCTTTCGTTTGCCACGATACTCCTTCCCTTTGCCTTTTCCCGCGGTGACGAAATCCAGGCACTCGTGGGCTCTTCGTTGGCTCTTCCGCGCCTTCTGCGAACCGTGCGGTTTTCGTTGCGCCCCTTCGACCTGCGCCTCGGGGTAGCCCGTGGCAAGGTGGAAAGTTTCTCGGGCAAAGAAAGCAGCTGGGAAATGGACGGGGAAGCGTTTCACCGCGCACGGGAAAACCTGGATCTCTTGAAACGTAGTCCGGAACGCAAGACCTGCATTTCCGGCTGGGACACGCTCCGCGATGCTTCCGCCAACACCATTTTCCTTCTGCTCGATACCCTGCAGTCGGAGTGGACGGAACGCCAATGGGAAGCCGTGCATGCCTACGAGGAAGCGGGAACGTACCGAAAAGCGGCAAAGACCATGGGGATTCGCCTGCAAAACGTGCAAAAGCATTGCCAGCGGGCGCATTGGGACGTTGTGCAAACCGCGGAAGGGCAATTGCAAGAACTGTTGTCCGCTGATTCACCCGAAAAAGGGGGAAAATCCAAAAGTAACCCATAGGAGGATGAATGAGACTTTTTTTCTTGGCGCTACTGGCGCATATGCTGGGAGATTTCGTGTTTCAAACCTCGAGAACGGTTAGCCGGAGGGAAGAAGGCAAGGCGGGAGCCTTCGTTGCGCACGGGGTGGTGCACTTTGCAACCCTTGGGGTGCTGTTGATTGTTTTTGGATATAGTGCGGTCTCCGCGTTGTTTTTCGCGGCATGGATCGCGTTGTTGCACCTTGCGGTCGACCTGTTGAAAAACCTGTTCACCCGCAAGGCTACCCCTGGAAAAAAACTGCTGGGTTTCGGAATCGACCAAGCTGTGCACCTTCTGGTGCTATGGGTTTTCTGCAACGGCACGAACCTGGTTCATTCCCCTTCCGTCCTCCAATTCCTCTCGCGTACCTTCTTGGGCCAGGGGACTGCGTCTGGGGAATGGATGTACGTCCAGGACATTGACCGCGGGCTTGCAGCCCTGGCGATCGGAATTGCCACAACGCTCGGGGGTGCCGTTTTGATGCCCCTTTTCCTGGACTGGTTCTATCGCAACGTGCCGGGGTATCGGCAAAAAGTGCAACCCGCCGAGCATCCCCCCACCGAAATTTCCAAGGAAGTGCAAACGGGAAAACTGGTGGGTATCCTCGAACGCTTCTTGCTTTTCGTGCTGATGCTCATGAACCAGTTTTCCGCCATGGCATTCATCATCGGTGCAAAGTCGTTGGCGCGTTTCAAGCAACTGAACGACCGAGATTTCGCGGAGTACTACCTGATCGGAACGCTTGCCAGCGTGGCAATAGCCGTTTTGGGAGCGGTTGTCTTCAAGTGGTTTTTCAACGGTTGAGCCGATCGCTGAAAGAGGCGATTCCCTTGAGCGTGAGATCTGGGTCAGTGCGGTCCATCAACCCGGGGCATTTCTCGAAGAGGTCCAACCAACCCCCGGTTCCCAGCACCGGAAGGGGCCCGGTTTGTTCCTGGATCTCCTTCAGCAGTCCCATGAGTGCGTAGTAGGTGGCGTTGACGGTGCCGATGCGGATGTTGTCGCCTGTGTTGGTGCCAATCACGTGGTCCTCGAAAAACAAGTCTACCTCCGGGAGCTTGGCCGTTCCCGAGAAAAGGGCACGCATCGCGAGGCTTGGTCCCGGAAGGATGATGCCTCCCACGAAGGACTTGGACGTGATGACTTCCACCTTGATGGCCGTTCCGAAATCCAGCACGATGCCGCTACTCGCGTGGTAGGTGATGTATCCCAGCACGTTGGAAATGCGATCCGCCCCGATTTCCCGGGGATGATCCGCCCCCCAGGTTACCCCGATTTCCTCGGAGGGGAACACGAAGATGGGCACCAATCCCAGGTAACGCGTGCAAAGGTTCTGGAGAAGATGACTCATCGAGGGAACCACCGAGGATACGGTAACCCGATCGATATCCGGGGGGCGAACCCCCAGGGCTTTCATGAATCCCTCCACGAAAATCCAGAGTTGGTCCTCGGTGCCAATCGTGGGTGTGGACAACCGCCACTTGCGCAGCACCCGTTCCCCGTCCCAAACTCCAAAAACCGAAAGCGTGTTTCCCACATCTACCAAGAGTTTCAAGGTTGTTCTCCCTCCTCATCCTCCGACACCGGGATACGAAATGGAATATCCACGGTGAAACAGCTCCCTTTGCCTTCCTGGCTTTCCAGTCGAATCGATCCTCCCATGCGTTCTACCAATTCCTTCGTGATGGCCAACCCCAAACCCGTTCCGCCAAACTTGCGGTGGTTTCCCCGTTCCACTTGGAAGAAGCGCTCAAAGATCTTGGCCTGGAATTCGGAAGGAATGCCAATTCCCGTATCTTGCACCTCGAAGCGTAACGTGGTGATGGCATCTTCTTGGTTGCACACACTGACCCGGAAATCCACGGCACCCTTGTCGGTGAATTTCACGGCGTTACCCAGCAGGTTGTTCAAAAGCTGGCTTAACCGTGCTTCATCCGCCTCGATGATTTCCGGGACATCCTTTGCTTGGGAAAAGCGGAATTGCACGTTCTTTTGGGAAGCGAGTTGCTGGGTTCCCCGGCGAATCGTTCGAAGCAAGCGTTGCAAGTTCACGTCGGTCAACTCGATACCCAGGCGCCCCGCATCCAGCTTCGACAGCTCGATGATATCGTTGATCAACGTCAACAGGTGCTTGGAATACTCGAAGGTCGTTTCCAGGAAATACTTGCGATCGGCGACCTCTGGCCCGGGGTTCTCTTCTTCCTCCAGCAAGGTTTCCGTCATTCCCATGATGATGGTGAGTGGGGTGCGCAACTCGTGGTTGATGTTGGAAATGAACTCGTTCTTGGACTGGTTCGCAATTTCCGCACGTTCCCGCGCCAGGTCCAGTTGTGCCTCCATCACCTTTCGCGTGGTAATGTCGATGTGGATCCCCACGATTCGCGCAGCGTCTCCCTCCGGTGTTCGCTCCACCACTTTTCCCTTGTCCAGTACCCAGATCCACGAACCATTCTTGGCCCGCAAGCGATACTCCGTCTCGTACACTTCCTCCAATCCATCCAGGTGGCGTTGTAAATCCGAAAGGGAGCGATCGCGGTCCAAGGGATGCACGAGGTTGGTCCAAATCTCGCTGGGACTGGAAAAATCAGACGAAGAGTACCCCAAGATCCGGTACCAGTTCTCGTCGTAGTAAATGGTGTCGTTCTGGTAATCCCAGTCCCAGTAGCCTTCGTTGGCAGCCCACAAAACCAGTTCCAAGCCCTTCTTGGTCTTGAGCAACTCGGCGTACGTTTCCTCCAG
>DAOPKN010000022.1:0-37172 GCA_035391225.1 Thermotogota bacterium | reverse complement strand
AGCCGCAGTGGGCTGCGGCGGTCCCAGGGGGCAAAGATGGGCAGGCACTTTGGCCTGCCCCTACTTGATTGCGCCCACCGTGACGCCTTTGAGGAAGTAGCGGGAGAAGGCGAAGAAGATGATGATCATGGGGATAGCGGCGTAGGTGGCACCGGCCATCAGGAACGCATGTTGCATCGGGACTTCTTCTTGCAACAATGCTAGCCCGGCTTGTAGCGTTTTCATCTTGGAGGTGTTGGTTACGATGAGAGGCCACAGGAAGTTGTTCCATTCTCCCACGAAGGTGAAAATGCCCAGCACTGCCAGCGCCGGCTTGGAGATGGGGAGGATGATGCGGAAGTAGGTCCCCCATTCCGAGGCGCCATCGATGCGCGAGGCTTCGATGATTTCCGAGGGGATGGACACCATGAACTGGCGCATCAGGAATACCCCGAACGGCGCGGCCACACCCGGGAGGATGAGCCCCCAGTAGGTGTCGATCATGCTGAACTTCGAAACCAGGATGTACAGCGGAACCAGCGTCACTTGCCTCGGAATCATCATCGAGGCAATGTAAATCGAGAAAAGCAGCTTCCCCAGGGGGAACTTCTTCTTGGCAAGCGAGTACCCCGCCATGGAACACAACAGCAGTTGCAGCGTGGTCACCGCCCCGGCCACGAAAAGGCTGTTGAACGTCCAGCGGAAGAGCATGGGACGTTGGAACACGTCCTTGAAGTTTTGGAGCGTGGGGTTCCTCGGGAAAAGTTCCGGCGGGAATTGCAGCGTGAGCGTCGCCGGCTTGATCGCGGTGATGACCATCCAGTACAGCGGGATAAAGGCCAAAAGCCCGAAGATCGAAAGGATCACAAGCGAAATGATGCGCCGAATGAGGAGCTTGGTTTTCCAGTCCATGCCCAACCCCCCTTAATACTCCACGTTGGATCCAAGCCACTTGAACTGGATGAATCCAAACACGGCCAAGATGCCAAACATCACCATGGACATCGCGGAAGCTAACCCCAGGTTGTAATCCCGGAAAGCGGTTGTGTACACCAGGTAGCCGATGGTGATGGTGGAGAACTCCGGTCCACCCTGCGTCATGATGTAGATGTTGGAAAAGGTCTGGAAGTTGGCGATGGTTCCCATGATCATCGCATACAAGATAGTGGGTTTCAATAGGGGGACGGTGATGCGGGTGAACACTTTCCACGAGGAAGCGCCTTCCAGCTTCGCAGCCTCGAAGTAGTATTCAGGGATGGATGCCATGGCCGCGGAGAGCAGCACGATGGTGGACCCTCCGCCCATGATGAACTGCATGAAGATCAGCGAGGGCATTGCGAAAAACTTGTTCCCCAGCCAGGCGATCTTCTCGAGCCCCACCGAGCGCATGAAGTAGTTCAGCAGCCCGTAGGTGGGGTTGAACACCCACAACCAGATCATGGAGATGATGACCGACGAGGTGACGTGGGGCAAGTAAAACAGCGCCTTGTAGAAGGTCTTGATGGAATTGCGGAAAGGGTAGAGCAGCACGGTGACCAGCAGCGCCTTGCCCAGCCAGAGCGGAACGACCCCGAACGTGTATAGGAAGGTGTTTCCCAGGGCCTTGAGGAAGAGCCAATCGGTGAAGAGGTTGACGAAGTTGTCGAAACCGATGAAGCGCTGGGTGAACACGTCGTACTTGAAGAAGCTCAGGTACACCCCCCAACCCACGGGGATCAGGAAGAACATCAGGTAGAAGGCGAAGTGGGGCAGCACGAAGTAGTAACCCGCCCGTTGTTTCCACATCCTTTTCCAGACCGTCACGGCCATCACCATCCTGGATTCGAAGTAAAATCCGCCGCCCCCCTACCAGAAGGGGAAGCGGCGGAAAAGGGAAAGAAACTTACTGCATTTGTTTCAACACGCGGTTGCCTTCGACCACGAAACCATCCAGCGCTTGCTGGGGGGTCTTGGAACCCGCGAAGGTTGCCTCGAGTGCACTGATGAAGAACTTGTCCATCTGGCTCCAGGGGAATTCCTGGGAGCCGAAGAACGGCATGCCGTATTCTCCCATGATGCGGCCGAAGGTGGCGACTTGCTCGTTCATGTAGGGATCGTTTTGGTACAGCGTGGCGTTCACTGCCTTGCTGGCGGTGAGGTAGTTGAGGGTCTCCAGCAATGCCAGGTTGTCGAAGCTGGTGAGGAACTTCACGAATTCAAACACCATGTCCCGCTTGGCCTGGTCTTGCTGCTTGAAGATCACGAACCCGCTTCCGGAGGTGTAAGCAACCGGATCCTTGCCGTCCACGTGGGGGAAGGGGGCGATTACGGGGTAGAACTGCTCGGAGATGCGACCTTCCTTGAGGTAGCGGGTGATACGCCCGATCTCGTAGGGACCACCAAAACCGATGCTGGTGTTGTGCGCATGGAAGTTTCCAATCACGTCGTACACGCCGAGCGCTTCCACGCCCTTGGGGGCTACGCCGTACTTGTTTACCAGGTCCAGCACGTATTGCAGGCCCGCAACCGCTTCGGGGGTGTTGAACGTGACTTGCGTTTCATCGGCGTTGGTGAGCTGGCCGCCGAAGGCGTACAGGAAGTTGAGGATGTTGTGGGTGTCTTTGGCACCGAAGCTGATGGCAAAGTGGTCGTTTTCCCCGTCGCCATCGGTGTCCCAGGTGAGTTTCTGGGCGATGTCCACGAATTCTTCCATGGTCCAGCCCTCGTCGACGATTTTCTGCCAGTCCACGCCGGCCTTCTCGAAGTCGGGGGTGTAGAGCAGCATCGAGGTTCCCATGCCGTTGGTTCCGAAGTTCCAGGGCCAGATGTAGCGCTTGCCGTCGATCAGGCCTTCGTCCAGGATCTTTTCGTAGAAATCCTCCAGTTCTTCCTCGGTCAAGTAGGGGTCGATGGGTTCCAAAAAGCCATTCTTGGCCCATCGGCTGTCCCAAACCGGGCCCTTGAACAGGTCGGGTTGGGTGCGGGTGGCGATGGAAGCCGCCATTTTCTGCGCGTATTCCTGGTTTCCTACCACCACGTACTCCACGTTCACGTCGGGGTGGAGTTTCATGAATTCCTCGGAGGCCCACTTGGGGAAGTCTTCCGAGGTCGGGGCCTGGTCGGAGGGGAAGCCCGGGGGGGCAATTCTCCAGGGGTTGATCCACCAGGTAATGGTCATCTTCGCTCCCATCAACAGGGAGACACTGAACAGCAGAACAAGCAAAAGCACAACAGCCTTTCTTGTCTTCACGTTGCTTCACTCCTTTCCAATGGATGGGTAATATGGGGCTAATTTTTCCCTCAGCGAAGAGGGGTCTTCGAACAAAATGGCGTGTATGCCGATTTCCCGCGCGCTTCGCACGTTATCCGCGTTGTCGTCGATGAAGATGGCTTGCGAAGGGGGTGTGTGTTCCCTTTCCAGGATGTAGAGGTAAAACGCCGGATCGGGTTTGAGCAAACCCAACTGGTGGGAAGCGTACACCTTGTCGAATGGGTCGTAGTGCCCATTGGCCATGTGCACTTGGAAATGGGCCTCGATGGTGTTGGTTCCTGCCACAACCCGGAACTTTTTCTTGAGCTGCTCGATGATGTGCAACGTGCCCTCCAAGGGTTGGGGCTGGAAGAAACGTCCCCACGTGGTGCTTCCCACGGCAACCCCGGAATGGTGCTGAAAATTTTGCCAGAATTGGTCTTCGCCCATTCGGCCAATTTGGAGTTCGAACAAGCCCGATGGGCGTGCAAAATGAAGGAACTGGTGGTGATCTAACCCCAGTTCTTCCGCCATTCGGGGTACAACTGCGGTGCGGGTGTACACCACCTGCCCCACGTCGAAAATGAAAAGCTTGGGTTCCTGGCTGTGCATGGCAACGTCCTTCCCGTTTGAAATATCATAATATTATACTTTTTTGGGACAAAAATCCAGAACCGCAAATCGGGCGGATATGGGGCTTTTTCCAACGTGAAGGAAAAACCAGCGCCCGAAAGCTCTCGATTTGGAAGATGTTCATGAAGCAAAAGGAAGAATCTCGAAGAAGGAGACAAAATCGGCAAAAAAAAAAGCCCCTCTTTCGAATGGGCTTTCATTTCTCATAATACCACACGATCGCGGGGTTGTCAACCCCCAGCTCCTTGTTTCGCAGGGTGCAGCACATTACCGGAATTTCTGTTGGTGGGAGCGCAACAAGCGCGTGGCGAAAATTCCCGAAAACGAGAAGAGGAACAAGCTCCAAAAAAAGACGTTTTCCATGGGGAAACTGCCCACTTCCTCCGGGGACAGCAAGATGGGGAAGAAAATCAAAGCCACGTACAACAAGGTTTGCCAGGCGCTGCTGCCCCTTGGGCCAAAGAAATACAACAGCGAGAAGCTCAGGGCGATTGCCAAAAGATTGGCACTGGCGGCCATCAGCAGGAAACGAACGTACCACGCGTAAGGAATGGGGGGGTTGCCGGAAAGCAAGGGAATCAAGAGCTCCACCCCGAGAACCATCCCGACGACCAGTAACGCGAACAGGTACTTGGCGCGCACGATTTCCCCGAAAGTGGCCCCCAGCTCTCGGTAGATGCGGTAGCCGTGCATTTTCACATCCGTTTTCTCCCCGATGAGGATGCAACCCCCGAAAACCGCCATAGAAAAGATCAGCGTGTAAAAGAAGGGCTCTTTCGATGTTTCCAGGCCGGTAAAAGACAGGCCAACAAAAAGCAGGAAGGGTATGGGCCAGAGCAGGGAACCTTTTCGAACTTCGAATAACAGGAAATGCAAGCTTCGTTTCATACTTGTTCCTCCTTTTTCCAGCCAGCTAATGTACCATCAGCCATTTTTTCTTGATCGCCAGCGAAAAACGCAAGCTCAGCCAGTAGAAAGAAACCGCGACGGGTGTCATCCACAACAAGGAATTTCCCCGCAAGAAGGATTCCCAAGAGCGCAAGAAATCTCCCGTTCTCGAGCGGAAAAGCAGAAGCATCGAAACTTGGAGCAGAATCCCAAGCACACCCATGAAGACCAGGAAGTACCGGGAATATGCCGAAAACCCGATCCGGTAAATCAGCAGGAAAGAAGGGGGTAGGAGAACCAACGAAAGACACCAGATAAACAGGTCTAGCCGCAGCTGAAACCCAAGGTCGCTTGGGTTCTTTCCCAAAAGCGTTCCGTACAAGAGATGTACTCCGATCCACGCAACCCCGGGGAGGAAAACCATCCAGTAGCGAAAGCGGATGGCTTCTTTCAACGAAAGAGGGTGGTACATCCAGAAACGGTACAGGTGTTGGACTTCGCTCTGGCTCTCCAACAGGAAGAAACTCCCCAGCGTGGAAAAGGCCACCCCCAGCGAAAGGGAAAATTCCAGTAGAACCGAGGCCACGTGGTCGCTCCCCAACCAGCTCCGCACCACGAGGGAAACGGGGAAAAAAAGCACCAACAAAGCCCACAGAACCCTGCAGGTGCGGATTTCCTGTGCAACCAAACGCTTCATGCAGACCACCCCTTCACCAAACCCACAAGGATGTCATCCAGGTTGAGGTTTTCCACCTTCACCTTGCCGTTTGCCATCAAGGCTTCCAACTCGGGTCGAAGGGTTTCAAAGCACGTGGTGATGCCTGCGTTTCCGAAAAGGCTTTGGCGAAGCCCTTTGAGCTGGGCCACGAGTGGATCAGGGATCGCGCCATCGGCGAAGTGAACTCGCTTGTAGTTTGCCAGCAGGCTGTCTTTCTGTGCGGAAATCACGATTTTTCCTTCCACCAGGAAGGCAACAAAATCCGCGATGCGTTCCACGTCGGAGGTGATATGCGTGGAGAACAGCACGGATTTCTTTTCATCCTGGATGGTGTCCAGGAAAACCCCCAGCAAGTCACGGCGCACCACGGGGTCCAGCCCGGACATGGGTTCGTCGAGCACCAGCAGCTCGGGGTGGTGCGAAAGTGCAATGGCCAGTGACAATTTCACCCGGGTTCCCTTGGAGAGCTGGCGGGCTTTCTTCGTGGGGCTGATGTCAAAACGTTCCAGGTAGCGCGAAAACAGTGGGGCATCCCATTCGGAGAAGAATCCTGAGGCGAATTGCCCCATCCAGCGCACACTTTGGTTCTCGTAGAAGTACTGGACCTCTCCGACATACCCAACCCGGTCCTTGATGCTGCGCTCGTCCCGGGGGTATTCCATCTGCATCACGCGCACGCTTCCCGAATCATGGGGAAGGAGGTTCATCAGGATCTGAAGAGTGGTGGACTTTCCAGCCCCGTTGGGCCCAATCAATCCCATGATGTACCCCCGTGGGAGCGAAAGCGAAACGTGGTTCAAGTGAAATTCGGGGTACGCCTTGCAAACTTCTTTCAATTCGAAAATGGGTGCTTCTTTCATTCTTCCACCTCGCATTCTTGGAGCAATGTGACCAGGGTTTCCCTTGAAATCCCGAACTTGTTGGCCTCTTGCAGCAATTTCCGTAACCGTTGCTTGATCTCTTCCCGCTTTTGCTCCGCAACATCCGACGGTTGGATATTCGATACGAAAGTTCCCTGGCCGGCTCGTGAGAATAGGAAACCTTCGCTTTCCAGGTCGGAGTAGGACCTTTTGATGGTGATCACGGAAATCTGCAATTCCATCGCCAGCTGGCGTACGGAAGGAAGTTGCGTGCCCGGCGCTAGCTGCCCGGAAACAATGGCTTCCTTGATTTGTTCGCTTACCTGGCGGTACAACGGATCGGGGTTGGCATTGGAAATCGAGATGAGCAAGGGCAGTCCCTCCTGTATATATACTATATACACAGTATATCAAATAATTCTACCTGTGTCAAGGGGGATGGGTACGCCGCACCCCAGTGCGGCAAGGAGTGTGCCGAGGGCCACGAAAACAGCCGCAGTGGGCTGCGGCGGTCCCAAAATTCTCGCTGTGTCGAGGGGGTTGGGTACGTCGCACCCCAGTGCGGCAGGGGGTGCGCCAAGGGCACGAAAACAGCCGCAGTGGGCTGCGGCGGTCCCAAGGAGCGGAAAGCGGTGCAGTTGGGGCTGGGAGTCTTGGGGGGAGAACCTTTTTTTAACGGAAGGGTACCAAAGGGTAAAAATTCCCTTTCCTCTGCTATCGGCTAAAAATTGGGCGTATAATACCGGTGTGTCATTTGCGAAGAGAACAAGGAAAAAAAAGGAGGCTTCTTTGATGAAACGAGCATGGAGTGTACTTTTGGTGTTTTTGGTCCTGGTTCTGGCCCTGGGTTTCGGGGCGGGAAACCTCAAGTTTGCCATTGAAACCGAACCGGTTGGGCTTGATCCCCACCTGATTACGGCTTTTGCTTCCCACCGCATTTTGGAAAACGTGTACGACGGACTTCTGATGTACGACGCGGAAATGAATCTTGTTCCTGCTCTTGCCGAATCCTTCGAAATCGTGGATCCCAACACCGTTGTGTTTACCCTTCGCTCGAACGTGACCTTCCACGACGGTTCACCGCTGACCATGGAGGACGTGCTGTACTCCTTCGAGCGCATCCGTGACCCGAATATGGGGTCCCCCGCAGCTTCCTACTACACCGAGGTGTCTTCGATCCGTGACCTGGGAGACAACCGTCTGGAGTTCAAGCTCAATGTTCCCATGGTTGCGCCCCTTCTGCACAACCTCGCCGGAGTCAACAGCTCCATCGTGTCCAAGGAATTCGTGGAATCGGGTGCCAACATGCAGTTGCAAACCAACGGTACGGGACCCTTCCAGATCGCGGAGTACGTTGCTGGCGACCACATCACGCTGCAGAAGTGTGCCAACTTCTACGAGCAGGGCATTCCGAAGCTGGATTCCATCACCTTCGTGATCATCCCCGAGGAGATCGGGCGTGTTTCCGCGCTTCGAAACGGAGATGTACACCTGGCGAAGATCTCCGAACCGGTGAGTCTCAACATGCTTTCCGCCAATGCTTTCACCATTTACCGCCAACCCGTCTTGAGTTACTACCTCCTGGGTCTGAACGATCAGGCGGGTGCGCTTGCCGACCCACGCGTACGCAGGGCGATTAGCATGGCCATCGATCGCGAAGCGCTGATCAAGATGGTTGCCTTCGGCGAAGCCGCGGTGACGGGTGTCATGAACCCCACCGTGGAAGCTTGGGCAGTTCCTCCTTCGGCCTTCCCCGAATTTTCTTACAACCCCCAAAAGGCAAAGGAACTGCTGGAAGAGGCCGGATACGGGGATGGTTTCTCGTTCAGCATCACCGCTGCCGCGCGCTACAACTTCGATAAGGTGGCGCAGGTGATCCAGGCGCAGCTCGCCCAGGTGGGCATCCAGGCCAACCTGGACATGGTGGAATGGGGCATCTTCATCCAGAAATGGCGGGACATTGACTTTGATTCGTTCGTTTCCATGAACGGCGGCTCGGTGGATCCCGACAAGCAGCTCTACCGCACGTTCCACAGCGAAGGTTCGACCAACAAGTTCCATTTCTCCAACGCCCGTGTGGACGAGCTGTTGGAAGCTGGACGGCTGGAAACGAACCTGCAGAAACAGTACGAGATCTACGCAGAGTTGCAGTACCTGTTGGTGGAAGAGTCCCCGTTCATTTTCCTGTACTCACCCAACAACCTTTTCGCTTCCACGTTGCGCGTTTCGGGCTTTTCACCGATGCCCAACGAAAGCCTGACCGAACTTCGCGTGACCGAGATTCAATAATCAATGACCACTTTTCCGGCATGCCCCTTTCGGGGTATGCCGGTTTTTTCAAGGTGAAAGCATGAAACTCTCGTTTATACTGGGGCGGCTGTTGTCCGCGATTCCCACGCTCTTAATCTTGACCTTCCTGGTTTTCATCGCGTTGCACCTGGTTCCCGGGGACGTGGTGGACATCATGCTGGGTACCCAGAATTTCCTCTCCGAGGAGCAGGTCCAGCAACTCTACTCGCGCCTTGGCCTGGACAAGCCCCTGATGGTGCAATACGGGCTGTGGTTGAAAAACTTCTTTACCTTCAACCTCGGAACCTCGTTACGTACGGGAGAACCGGTGGCGAAGATGATCGTGGAAAAGTTTCCCGTGACCTTCGAACTGGCCCTTTTTTCCATCGTGTTCAGCATGTTGCTCGGGGTCCCGCTGGGGATTTTTTCTGCCGTGAAGCGGAATTCCAAGCCCGACTACGTGATCCGGGTACTGGGACTTGTCGGGCTGTCGGCCCCCGCCTTTTGGATTGGGGCGATCTTCATCGTGCTGGTTTCCGGAGCCTTCGTGAATTTCACCCTGTTTGGTTTCGTGCCGCTTTTCAAGAACCCGGGGGTGAACCTGCAGGTGATGTTGTTTCCCTCGATTACCCTTGGCATGATGGTGGCGGCACAGATCATGCGCATGTCGCGCAATTCCATGCTGGACGTGCTCTCGCAGGAATACGTTCGTGTTGCACGCGCAAAGGGGCTTCCCGCAAAAAAGGTGATCCTCAAGCATGCGCTGCGCAACGCCCTGGTGCCGGTGGTAACAACCGCGGGGATCCAGTTGGGGTACCTTATGGGCGGAACCATCGTCATCGAGAACATGTTCGCGCTACCCGGAATGGGGAGATTGCTTCTGCAGGCCGTGAACCAGAGGGATTACCCGGTGGTCCAAGGAGTGGTGGCGTTCATCGGGGTGTTGATCGTGCTGTTGAACATCCTTGTGGATATCCTGTACAGCCTTATCGATCCACGGATCGAGCTGGGATAGGGAGGGGATGGCATGAAAGGAGAAACACGCAAACTGGTCAAGAAATTCTTTCACAATCCCCTAAACGCGATCAGCTTATGCGTGCTGGGGCTTTTCGTCATTGTGGCCCTCTTTCCGGGGTTGGTGGCTCCCTACGATCCGCTGAAGATGGACGGGGAGTATTTCATGAGTTCTCCGGTGGGAGCACACTGGTTTGGCACCGACCAGTTCGGTCGAGACATCCTGTCACGTATCGTTTTCGGGGTGCAGAACAGCATGATGATCGCCGTACTCGCGGTGTTGCTTGCAGCGGCACTCGGTACCTTCCTGGGAGTGATTGCAGGGTACTTCGGCAAGATCGTGGATGGGGTGATCATGCGGGTCGTGGACGCGATGTTCGCTTTCCCCGCGCTGATCCTGGCGTTGTTCATCATCGCGCTTTTTGGGGCGAGCGTCCCCAACCTGGTGGTGGCGATCGGGATCGTGTACACCCCCATTTTCGCGCGAACGATGCGAGGTTCCACGATTTCGGTGAAGCAGAACCTGTACGTGGTCTCTGCCAAGGCGCTGGGAAAATCCCATCTCGGTGTGATTTTTCGGGAGATCTTGCCGAATATTTCGTCGATCTTGATCGTCACCTTTACCACGAATTTTTCCACCGCGTTGCTCTCCGAGGCATCGCTGGGGTTCCTGGGGTTGGGGGTTCCCCCTCCGACTCCCACGTTGGGTGGATTGGTGGGCGAGGGTTCGCGTTTCTTGTTGGCAGCACCTTGGATCGCTCTTTTTCCGGGTGGGATCATCGCATTGATCGTACTGAGCATCAACATCATCGGGGACGGCCTGCGCGACACGTTGGATCCCCGAACGGGGAAGTAGGAGTGTTTGAACCGTGGAAAGCAACGAAGAAAAACTGGTTCGCAAGTCACTGAAACTTTCGGTGTTGGAAGGGACCTGGGCGGTGGTGTTCTCGCTTCTGCTGCAGGGTTTCGTGTTCACCAAGATCGCGCTGGAGTTTGGGGCAGACGAGGTTTTGCTTGGGTTGATCCTGGGCATACAGCTGCTGTCACAGGTGTTCCAGCTGTTCGTTCCCCGCATCGTTTCCCGCCTGGGCCATCGCAAGAAATTCGTGATTTCTTTCATTTCGGTTTCCAGGGGGATGTGGATCTTGTTCCTCGTCTTTCCGCTGCTGGGCTGGGTTTCCCCGAACCTTTTTTTGATCGTGGCAAGCGCGAGCTACATCACGGGTGCGTTCGCGGGGAATGCCTGGACCTCCTGGATCCGAGACCTGGTGCCCCAGGAAAAGATGGGGCGCTTCTTCGGCTTGCGGAACCTCGTGCATTCGTTTTCCAGCCTTGTGTTCACCTTCGTGTTCTCGCGTATCCTGGATACCTGGCCCAACATGACCGGTGTGCGTTTCGTTCTTTTGATCGGGATCAGTGCCGGTTTTGCCAGCTTGTTCATCTTGAGCCGCCAGTACGAGCCTCCCGTGAAGGAATTGGTACAGGGCAACCTGTTCGCCATCCTCAAGTCTTCGCAGAATTACCGCCGGTTGCTCGCTTTTGGTGGTTTCTGGAACTTCTCGATCCTGTTCACCGCTCCCTTCTTCCCCCTGCACCAGTTGAAAAACCTGAACGTGAATTTCACGCTCCTGGGCTACCTGTCGATCGTTGCAAGCCTGGTGATTATCCTTTTCTACTGGATTTGGGGCCGCGTTGCCGATCGGGTGGGGCACAAGAACATCCTGCGCATCGGCATCACCTCGGCGGGGATGGTGGCGTTCATGTGGTTCTTCATGACGCCCGAAACCATGGGGACGTTGCTCTGGGTGGATGCTGTGGCAACGGGTGTGGGCTGGTCGGCCATCAACTTGGCGATGTTTACCCTTCCGCTTTTGGTGGGTGGGGAGTCCGCGAGCATCATTTTCGGCTTTTTCGCGGCGTTCAACGGGGTTTGTGGCTTCGCGGGTTCGCTCGTGGGAGGTTTTGCTGCCAAGGCCGTCTCCACCACCACCTTTTCGCTGGGGCCCCTATCCATGTACGGTATCCAGATCTTGTTCCTGATTTCCGGTGTTCTGCGGTTGATTTCGCTCTTCTTCCTGGGGAAGGTTTCCGTAACGGGTCACGTGAAGCTCCGCACCGTGTTCTTCCAAAAAGTCATGGGAATCAACCGGCGCATCACGCGGGACCTGTTCGAACCCATTCCCCGCTACCTTCTAATGCGCACTGTCCCCGGGGCCAAGAAGGCACAGATCCCCCTTCGCAAAACCGAACGCGACGTTCTCTGAGTTCAGTAGCCTCCGAAAAAGGAAAAGGTTCTTTTCGGGAAGAGCACGTCCAGAACCTGGGCGACGTGTTTTTTCACGATGAGGTCTGGGAAGAAAGGTTGCAAATCGTGGGTGGAAAAATCCCCGAAGAGAATGCGGGCTGCTGCGGGGCCTGGAACGTTGCACTCCCAGCTGACTTCGAAGGGGAGTCGTGCCACCTCGATCTTTCCTTGCCGGATATCGAAGCGAATGCGCTCGTGGTAGGTGTTCCAGTGGAAGGAAAAGCTTTCGTTGGCCAGCCAGGATTGTTGGAGGCGGGTCTGAAGCATGGGTTTGATCTTCTGGAAAAAAGCGAACAGGTCGGGAATCCAAACCTGCCAAGCATAGCTCCCCTCCGTTTTCCCCCCCAAACCTTCCAGGAAGCGGCAAAAGCGGTACTTTGCCGGAACGTGGGCTTCCACCTTTTGGAAGGTGCCTTCTTTTTCCAATACCCCCCGCAAAAGTTGTTGGAATACGGCAAAGGAGACCCCATCGCTGATGTCGAACACGTGTAGGGTGTCCTCCTTTACCTGGTACAACAGGTAGGCGCTATCCGTGCAAATCCCCTCCAGGGAGATGTCCGGGGCCTGGAAGGAGAATAGCTTCGCGTGGAGGATTTCGGGGGTGAAATACCGCCCGCCGCCGATGGAATGGAACTGTGCGTGGTGCAGTTGTTGGATCCATCCCACGTCTTGCGGTTGCACGGGGCGAAGTTGCAGGCTGCTCTGTGTGTCTCTCGCGAGCTCCGGCACGGTGGCTGTCGTGGAGCGCATGGGGATGGCGTAGTGAAAGCCGTAGCGCAAGTAGAAATGGGGGATTCCTTCCAACTCCACGAGCTCGAAATGCTCCTCGCGCACCCGCTGCTGGAAATTCCGAGTCAGTTCCTGGGAGATTCCCTGGTTTCGAAAAGCGGGGTGCGTGGCCACGATACCCAGCTCGGCGGTGTGGAGCGAAATGTCTCCGTAGCGGAACGGCACGTCAAGAAGGTGCACGCATCCGACCACTTCCCCTTTTTGCTGCGTGAGCGCGATAAAGCAGCGGTGCAGGTGCCGGCGGGGTGATTTTTCAAAGAGGTCCGCGCACATGTTTGCCTCGTTTTCGCCGAAAACGCCACGGCACAGTTCTACGACACCTTGCGCGAGCTCGGTGGGAAGGTTATCGTAGCTGTATTCCACGCAACGCCAGTTACTTGTCCTTGAATGGGGTGCAGTCACTTCGTTTCCTCCTGTTCCGTTTCCGGGAAAGGGCACTGCGGGAACAGCACCTCCGAACCCAGCATCCGGTTGTAACTGGACCACTTTCCACTTTCCGCAGAACGTTCCCGGGATGAAGAATGGAAGGCGTCCATTTGCGCTTCCAATCGGTCACAGTTGTGCACGATGATTGCTTCCAGGGTCTTGGGGACCACCGCGGAGCCCCATTCTTTCAGCCCGTGGTGGCTCACCAAGATGTGCGTGAGAAGGCTTTCCAGCTCGGCGGGAAAACCTGGGATGGCGTCGATGGAGCGTGCGAGGATCTTGATGCCCACCACGATATGGTCTTCCAGCTTGCCTTGGTCCGTGAGTTCGAAGGCGACCGCGTTTTCGCTGCTATAGCTTTGCAATTTGCCCAGGTCGTGCAGCAATGCACCTGCCAGCAGCAGGTCTTTGTCGACGTTTTGGGCAAAATCGAACTGGGCGGTCTGCAAGCAGAGCTGCGCAACCTGCACGCTGTGTTGCAACAACCCGCCAACACGTACGTGGTGGTTCCGAACCGCGGCGGGAACCGTTTGCCACTTTTCCCTCCATGGTGGTGCAAAGACCTGGTGCAGAAGTTTCCGCAAGTAGGGGTCGTGGACCTGCGCGCGAAGGTCTTCCAGTTCTTTCCACAGTTGCTCGGTGTTTGCCGCGGGAACCAGGAGGGAAAGCAACTCGGGGTTCTTTTCGGCGAGGAGCGACAACTCGAATAGTTCGGAGGTAAGGTGCAGCGAGAGCCCGTAGGAGGGAGAATACTCGTAGTCGGCCACGACCAGCTTCCCGGACTGGGGCGGATGCTTCCAGTCCCAGATCTTGACCTTTTGCGCGACTTGGGCGTCGTGGATGGTGGCCTCGTAGTACTCCTTGCCCGTACGCGTTTGGCGGAGTTCCACGCCGGAAAGCAGGAAGAAACCCGGGTGGTTTTGCACGAAATTCCGTCCATTGGCCTTGTCCGCACCAACCCATTCCAACAGATCCGAAACCAGGGCAGCCGGCCCGTTCTTCAAGTGGATCACGGGTTGAGGTGCTCCACGTTTTTTTGCAGAACCTGTATGGCGGAGTCACGATCTAGCTGGCACAGCAACCCGATGGGGGCAAAGATGTAAGAGCTGTCCCGGTACAGTTTGATTTCCGTGCCGGGAAGTAAGTTGTCCCGGTAGAGCTTGGACAGGTTGAGCGTGGACAGGAGAATTTCCCGGGAAAAGCGCGAACGGGAGAGGATTCCGCCAGTGCCAAAAAGGCAACGAACGGCTGTCAGGTCTTTGCCTTCGATGATTTTCTGCCGACCAAGCGGGCCATACAAGTAGCGCATGCGTCCGGCATGGCGCCGCAACCCGGAAACCAAGCAGAACTTTCCCAGGTGCGCCGCGAAGCGTTCCAGCATTTCGGTTTTGGGATAGGGGGAGATCGAAGCCAGGAGGTTCTTGTAGTTGGGGAAGGACTGGTGGATCTGTTGGCCCATGGCTTGTACCACGTTCTTGGCGTTCACGAATACCCCAAGATCGCCCTCCACGGTTCTCTTGGAACGAGGCTCCGGAGAGATGGAGAGTTCCTGCAACTCCGGGTTACCGTCGGTCACGGAGTCCACGTCGGTGGTCGCACCCCCGATATCCACGCTCAGGCAATCCCCGTGCATTTCGGAGAGAAGCTCGGTGGTTTGCATCACCGCGGCGGGTGTGGGGAGCACCGGGAAATCCACCATGGACTGGATTTTTTCCATTCCGGCAGCGTGGATGATGTGCTCGGCGAATATGTTCTGGATGAGTGCGCGCAACGGGTGCACGTTGAGTTCGTCAACCCGGGGATACACGTTCTCGGTGAGTGTCACTTTCTTTCCCGCGGATTCCAGGATGTTTCGAACCCGCTCGGAGGCCGCGATGTTTCCCGCGTACACGAAGGGAACCGCAAGGTCGCTCTGGGCGAAAAGCTGGGCGTTGTGTTCCACGGTTTCGCGCTCGCCGTAGTCCACCCCGCCTGCAAGCACGATGATGTTGGGGTTGACCGCTGCAACCTCTTTCAAATCTTGGGGTTGCATTTTGCCGGCGGTGATATGCTTGATGATTCCCCCCGCACCGAGCGCAGCTTCCTTCGCGGCGCGAACGGTCATGTCGAAAACCAGTCCGTGTACCGAGATGCGCAGCCCACCCGCAGCACTGCTGGTTGCGGCGAACTCTTCCCAGTTGATGGGCTCGTGGTGTTTTTCCTCCAACTTTTTCAGAGCGCGTTCGATACCCAGCGTTACGTCTCCTTCGCGCACCGTGGTGAAGTGCTCTGCTTGGTCTATGGGAGCTGCGTTTCGGCTTCCCAGTTTCCCGAAAAGGGTGACCAATGTTGTCGTGGAGCCGATTTCCGCGGTAACCAGGTCGACTTTCAATCGTGTCCTCCTTCGCGTAGGGGTTTAGGAACTCGAGAGGATATCGCGAACCATTGTGTTGATGGCTTTCCCGTCCGCACGCCCCTTCACCTGGGGCATGACGATTGCCATGACCTTGCCGAGGTCTTGGGGGGAGTTGGCACCGGTTTCCTCCATGGCCTGGGTGATGATCTTGCGCAGTTCTTCCTCCGAGAGGGGCTGGGGGAGGTACTGCTGGATGATCTTTTTTTCCTGTGCCTCCGCTTGGGCAAGGTCGTCGCGGTCTGCTTTCTCGTACTGGGCGATCGCGTCTTGCCGCTGCTTGATTTCCTTGTGCAAAATGCCCAGAACGTCCTCGTCGGACAGGTTCTTCTTGTCCACCAGTGCGTTTTTGATGGCAGCCACTACCATGCGAAGTGTGCGTACCCGCACTTCGTCCTTTTGCTTCATGGCGCTTTTCAAATCTTCGAAAATGCTCTCTTTCAGGGACATTTTTTGCCTCCCATCTGGAAATCGAAAGGGTTAGCGTTTCTCCTGGTAACGGAGGTTTCGTTCGATTTCCCGCTGAATGGTTTTCTTTTTCAAGTCTTCCCGTTTGTCCACGAGGTGTTTTCCCCGGGCAAGCCCAATTTCCACCTTGATCAATCCTTTTTGGGTGAAGTACAACAAAAGGGGAACGATGGTCAACCCTTTTTCCATAACCTTGGCGTGCAACCTTCGGAGTTCCCTGCGATGCAGCAGGAGCCGACGTTCCCTTTCGGGCTCGTGGTTGTAGATGTTTCCGTGACTGTATGGGGTAACGTTCGCTTTCACGAGGAAGAGTTCGTTGTCCCGAAAAACACAGAACGCCTCCTTCAAGCTAACCTGGCCGTTTCGGAGGGATTTCACCTCGGTACCCACCAGGGAAATGCCCGCTTCGAGTTTTTCCAGGATTTCGTAATCGTGGAAGGCTTTCTTGTTTTTCACGATGATTTTCACACTTCGCCTCCTTTACCCCGCTCCAGGAGAACCATGTTTTCCACGTGGGAGGTGTGGGGAAAAAGGTCAAGGGGTTGGACGGTACGAACCTGCCATCCTTTTTGCCCAAAAAGGTGCAGGTCTCTTGCCAGGGTGGAAGGATCGCAGGAAACGTACAGCACTTTTCGTGCTTCGCTGCGGTCGATTTCTTGGAGCACCCCTTTCTCCAAGCCGCTTCGGGGGGGATCAACAAGGATGGAGCGGTATTTTGCTTGTTTTTCCTGCGCAAAGAATTGCTGAACGTCCATTTCAAACACGCCCACGTTCTTTTGGTCGTTTATCCGCGCGTTCTTCCAGGCTGCGCGTACCGCAACGTGGTTGATTTCCACCAGGTCCACCGCCTTGTAGAGCGGAGAGAGGTAGATGGAGAACAGCCCCACTCCCCCGAAAAGGTCCAGCAGGATCTCCGATGAACTTGGATCCAGGAGCTTCTTGGCGTTTTCCAAAAGGGGCTGCACAAAAGGACCGTTCACCTGGAAAAAAGCGGTGGGAGGGATTTGGTACGCGAACCATTGGATCTTTTCGACCAGGACCCCTTCGCCCGAAAGGGTTGAATAGGGGCCACGCAAGGTGTGCGTGTCGCTGCGGTTCTTTACGTGGATGATGGAGCTGATCATGGGGAATCTCTCGCGAAGGGCGTGAGACAGCTTCTTCACCGGATCGAAACGAGGGCTGTGCGTTACGAAAATCACCATCCATTGCCCGGTTTTTTCCGTTTTTCGAACCACCAGGTGCTTCAAATGCCCCCGTTTCTTCTTGCGATCGTACACCGACGAAACCAAACCCAATGCATTGGCGTGATCCTCCACCGCTTGGCGGATTTTCTCGAACAGGGGATCGACCAGCTTGCACCCCAAAGTGGGTACCAACTGACGGTTGTCCCGAGCTTTTAACCCCAGCACCACTTTCTGGTTTTGCACACCGAACTCCCAGCTCATCTTGTTCCGGTACCCGTAGAGAGAAGGGGAAGGCAGGATGGACTGCACGATGGAGAGGTCCTGGAACTTCCCGATGCGCTGCAACTGTTCGAGCACGATCTGCTGCTTGGCATCGAGTTGGGCACGGTAGTCCAGGTCTAACCAGTCGCACCCACCACAACGGTCGAAAACCTTGCAGACGGGGGCCTTCCTGTCGGGGGAACGATGGACCCACTCCTCCACCTTTGCCAGGGCAAAATCTTTCTTGGATTTTTCCAACCTTGCCCACACGATTTCCCCCGGGTATGCTCCTTCCACGAAGACCGGTCGCCCATCTTCCCCATGGGCAAGGCCGCGGCCTCCAGAAACCAATTTTTCGATCACGAGTTGTTGCACATCCGTTCTTTCGGAATGATCCATTTTCTTCCTTTCCGCCCCAAGCCGTTTCTCCCAAAAAGGGCATTTGCTTTCCAAAACCCTATTATACATGATTTGTTTGGGGAAAACATGGCACGGGAATTTCGAAAAATCCCCGTGGTATAATTTTGTGAAATCATTTCGTTTTAAAGGGGGAGAAAGGGAATGAAAACCATTCGGGGTCGTATTCTACTGGGTTTCGTGGTTTCCACCGTCGTTGCGTTGGGGGCTTTGGCGCTGATCGTGTTCTGGCAACTCAATTCCACCGTTGCTCCCATGGTACAGGAAGCCGGGAAGGAAGTCATTTCCGGGCGTGCAGACGAGGTGGCAAACCTTCTTTTTGCCTTTCAACTGGAAATCCAGGCGCTTTCTTCCAACACCGACATTCAAATGATGGACTGGTTCCTGGCGGAAGATGTGCTGAAAAAGGAAGCGGCCTCGCGGGAAAACCGCTACGAGATGTTCTTCTTGGCCACTCTGGATGGCACTTCCTGGAACACATTGGGCGATCAGTTGGATATTTCCGATCGCGAGTATTTCCAGGCCATCCGAAACGGCGCTCCGTTTTCGGTGAGTAATCTCCTGGTATCCCGGACCTCCGGGCATCCCGTGGTGATGGTGGCTTGCCCGGTGACTTCTTGGTCGGGGGAAGTGATCGGAGTGCTGGGGGCAAGCGTGAAACTGGAACGGTTGGTTCGTGCGGTTTCGCTGGTACAGGCCTCTGGAAAAGGGTACGGCCTTTTGTTGGACGGAAATGGAATCCTCATCGCCCATCCCGAAATGTCCTTGGTGGGAAGCAGTTTCCAGCAACTTTCCCAAGGCACGGAAGGTTTTTCGGAGATCGTGCAACCCGACGGGACCCGTGAGTTGGTGATTCATGTCCCGGTTCCCTCCACCCCCGGTTGGACGCTGGGCGTGGTGGTGAACCGCGGCGAGATGATGCAGGAAACCAATCACCTGATACTCGTTCTGTTACTCATGGTGGCAGGCGTGATCGCGGTAATGGTCGTGGTCTCCTTCCTTTTGGGGTGGCGCATCGCCAAGCCCATCCACATTCTGGCCGAGGGTGTGCAACGCTTCGGAGAGCGGGACTTGACGGTGGAGTTTCGCGCGCGCGGGAAAGACGAAGTGGCGCGCATGGCCCAGGCGCTCTCGGGCATGGCCTCTTCCCTACGGCAAGCCATGCAACAAGTATCCCAGTCCACCAGCCAAGTGGGCACGGCTTCCCACGAACTCTCCAGCGTGGCGCGCTCCGGGGAACGAATGGGAACTGCCCTGCTCCAAAAGGCAGAAGAGGTGGACCTTTTGGTGCAAAATACCTCTGCTTCCATTGAGCAGGTTTCTTCCGGAGTGGAGGAAGTGGCCGCTTCGGCACAAAACGTGTCGCGCATGGCGCAGGAACTGGCATCCATTGCCCAGGAAGCCGAGGACGTGTCGCGAAAGGGAGAAAGTGGGCTCGCCAAGGTGGGAGAAACCGTGGAAAGGGCAAACGAGCAAACCCAGCAAGCTTCGCACATGGTGGCAAGCCTTGCAGAGAATTCGCGCAAGGTGGAAGAAATCCTGGAAACCATCTCCTCCATCGCGGAGCAAACCAACCTTTTGGCGTTGAACGCTGCCATTGAGGCCGCAAGGGCTGGAGAAGCAGGCAAAGGGTTCGCGGTGGTGGCGGATGAAATCCGCAAGTTGGCGGAAGAAAGCAAACAGGCTACCGGAAACATCGCGGGGATCTTGAAAGAGATCGGAAACGGTTCCCACGAAGCGGATGCGGCTACCTCTCGAACGGCTCAAATGGTGCGCGAGGTGAAACAAGGGACCGATGGTACCCGCTCGGACTTCGTGCACATCTTGGAAACGGTGACCAAGCTGCAATCCATGGTCGAGAACCTTGCAGGTGTGGCCCAGGAGCAAAGCGCTTCCTCACAGGAGATGGCATCGGCGATGGATGCTTCCGCGCGCTCCATGGTCCAGGTGACGCAGCAAATGGAGCAGGTGAAAGAATCCACCCTGGCGCAGCAACAGGAAACCCAAAAGGTGGGCGAATCGGCGGGGGTGCTGCAGGAACTGGCCGAAACCTTGGAGCAGTTGGTGAAAGGGTTCCGCCTCTAAATGACCCTTTGCAACCACTTTTTCCGTAGGATGACGATGCCTGCCAGGGTGCAAATCGCCAGGTTACTGATCAGCATGGCGTACCAGATTCCCACGATTCCCAGTGCCTGGCCGAAAAGGTAGATGATGGGCAGGCGAATCGCCCAGAGCCGCAGGATATTGAGGATCATGGATTGCACGGTGTGCCCGGAGCCGCGAAGTGCGCTGTCGAAGATGGCGAAACTGGCGAAAAAGGGTATGGAGAGGGAGACAATGGAGAAGTAACGTCGGCCTTCCACTAAAACCTCGGGTTCGTTGATGAACAGCGCCGTGATTTGTTCGCCGAAGAAGAAGGTGAGCACGCAAATCGTTCCCACCACCAGCATGTTCAACGCAAAGGAGAGCCATACCACCCGGAAGGCGCGATGCTCCATGTCTGCTCCCAGGTACTGCCCCACCATCGTGGAATTGGCTTGCGACAACCCGAAGGAGAACATGGTCGCAAACGATGTGACCCGGTTTCCCACTCCCACTGCGGAGGTAGCGACCGCCCCAAACCCTGCGATCATGGACGTGATGAAGACGAAGGCAAGCGCGGTGACCGATTGACCCAGCGAAGACGGGATGCCCACCTTCAAGATGCGAACCACCTCGTGCCAGTGGGGCAGAAGGTAGCGTGGTTTGAGTTTCAGGGAAACCTTGTTGCGTAGCAGCAGGACCATGGCGATCACCAGCACGATTCCCCGGGAGATCACCGTTGCAAGGGCGGCTCCAAACACTTCCATGCGGGGGAAGCCGATGCCGAAAATCATCAAAGGATCCAACACCGCGTTCAACGAAACCGAAACCAACGTGAGCAACATGGGGGTGAATGTGTCGCCCAGGCCGGAAAACAGCGAATTGAAGGCGAACATCAGGAAGGTAAACGGCATGCCAAACAGGATGGTCTTCATGTAGATGGCAGTTTGGGGGATGAGTTCTGGGGGGATTTGCAGCAAGCGTAGCAGCGTGTCGGTGAACAACCCTCCCAGGATACCAATGACCAGCGAAAGGAGGAACGTTACCGAGATAACCTGGCCCGCGATGAAGGAAGCGCGATCGTGCTCTTGCGCCCCAGTGTACTGCGACACCAACGCCAGGCCCGCCACGGATAGCCCCGAGCCAAGAGAGATGAAGAAAAAGATGATGTTCCAGGCGATGGTGGGCGCGGAGATGGCGATCTTCCCGAGTTTCCCCAGCCAGAACGTGTCGATGAGGTTGTACACCGTTTGCAAAAGCATGGAGATTACCGAGGGCCAAGCCAACTTCAACAACCCGTGCAGCATGGGTTCGGAGGCAACGTTTATCCGTCGCAACTGCGCCACTCCCTTTCCTACCTACGAAGTAAATGATTCGGAAAAACAACGAATTATACCACGAATTGTGGTACAATTCGGATATTGAACAGAAAGGGGTGGAGCATGTCGGTCTTAGCGGTAGTTGCTTCTCTTTCCGTGTTGGTTCTCGTGCAGCGTTGGTTGAAAAAGATCACGGTTGCGCTCGTTGCGGCGGTCATCGTCGTGGTTCTCTTCCGATTTGACGCGCGGGTGCTTGTGCAAAGTGCTGTTTCTCCCCTGGCCGATGGGGCCTTTTTCAAGTTACTCCTCACGGTGTTTTTCATTTACCTGTTCAGCAGCGCGCTCTCTTCCTCGGGTGATGCGGCAAGGTTTGCGGCTTCCGCGCAAGCGGTCTTCGACGATCACACCGCGATGGCTTTTCTCCCCTTGGTGATCGGATTCCTCCCAATGCCCGGAGGGGCGATGTTTACCGCACCCATCCTCAAGGCCGTGGGAAAACCGGGAGGTTTTTCCAACCTGTACATGATGAACACCAATTACTGGTTTCGCCACGTCATGGAGTTTTTCTGGCCCGTGTACCCCGCGCTGTTCCTTCTTGCAACCATGACCCAAACACCGGTTTCCCACTTTTCGTTGCAGATGCTGCCTATCTTTGCGGTGTCCTTGCTTTCGGGTTGGGTGCTCTTCAACGGCTTTCGCTTCCCACGCTTTCGAAAGGCTTCCTGGAAAGATGTGAAAGGGTTTTGGATCGTCCTTTTTATCCTGATGACAGGGGTGCTGATCCTGGGATTCCAGGTGGAAGGATACCTTGCCCTGGGGATCAACATCGCGGTGTACTTCGGCTTTCGCCACCGCCATTTTTTCGGTGCACTGCGCGAAGCGCTGAAGAAATGGGACGTGTTCCTCTTGCTTTTCTTGTTTTTCGTGTACAAGTTTTACCTGGAAGGAGTGGGCTTTCCCAGTGCGATCGCGCAGGAACTCAACGGGGTGGGGTTGAGCGTACCGTTGATGGCCTTCCTTCTTCCTTTTCTCATGGGACTATCCACCGGGCTTTCGCAAAGCGCGGTGGGAATCACTGCCCCCCTACTTTTGGTCATGCATGCAAACCCGGTGTGGATTTACTTCAGTGCCATTGCGGGCGTTCTTTTGTCTCCCGTGCACCTGTGCCTGGTGCTGACCTCGCATTTCTTCCAAACCCGCATGTTGGCAACCTTTACTCGAGTAGCGCCGCTGCTTGCCTTGACGGGGGTTTTCACCTACTGGATACTTTCGGTGTAAAAAAAACCGGGGATGTCCCCGGTTTCAGGTGTTCTCTTCTTTCACGGTACTTTTTCGGTTAACGGAATGGAGTTTTTTCAGGTGCTTCTCCAGTTCCAGTTGCGGTTTTCTTCTGCCGGAAGGTTCGTGGTAGGCGCCTTCCTTGTGGCGTGGGGTTTTTCCAACACTGCCGTGCGGTGCATCGAAACCGTCGTACATTTCTTCGCCGTACTCCTCTTCGTCGAAGAACTCGTTGTTTTGCTTTTGCAGGGCTTCAAATTCTCGGGGCATGGTTTTCCATATCTCTTTCCCCATGTCGCAGGGAAATTCAAAGCAATACGCGCAACTTTCGATGCTCTTATAACGGGCGCATTCCCGGATGGGGCATTCGTGGCAGGCAAAAAACAGTTCGTCGGATTGGCATCCCCTGCAATGGATTTCGCCTTCCCCCACGCTTCTTCCCAGCTTTTCCGACCATTCTTTTGCCAAGTGTTTCTTCGCTTCCACATCGTTGTTCTGGGTAGCCTGGAAAATCGCGCAGCTCAGGCAGTCTAACCCACAGTAACTCCTACCCTTCATGGGGTTTGTTCCTCCTTGTTAGTTTTTGAAAGAGAAGTCATGCTTTTGGTTTACTCCGGATCGTCATCACCATCGTCGCCGATTTCTTCGACCAGCTCCAGCGTGGGGTCCATTTCCCCGATTTCCTGGCCTTCGCCAAAGGAAATCTCCCGGGGATCACGCCTTTCTTTCTTTGGTGAGCTCATTGCCTTGTTCTTGAGAAGGCAAAACGTTTGGTAGCCTTTTTCGTCGTGCGTGCGGAAGAGGACCATCATGCGTTCCACGATTTCGCTGTCCTGGATCGTGTCCTGCCACAGCAGGTTTTTGATGTCCGACATGATGGCGTGCGGAACTTCCGAAAGCGCGTTAATTTCTTGCAACGCTTTCAATCTTTGGTCCACGTACTTGCTTTTGAGCATCTTTCGGAGCAGGAAAATTCTTTCTTCCGGAAGCGGGGAGACAGGGGGGGGATTGGATGAGGGGTCCCGCTTTTCCAAACCATCTGGATTCACTCTTTACACCCCGTTGTTGAAATTTTGGATGGATTAGTATACGCGAAACCACCCGGAATTTCACCCGGTGGAAAAGCGTAAAAAAACGCGTTTGGGAAAGAAAAAGACAGAAAAATGGAATTTTACCCGTTTTGTTGCCTTTTTCCGTGGAAATTTGGCCTTCTCCGCCATCCAACTCACCCCATCAGTCTCCGATGCAAGCGAATGGCATTCTCTGGACACAATTCCTGGCACACGTAGCAACGGATGCATTTCTTTCGATCGATGCGATGCCCTTTGTCGATGTCGATTGCTTCCGCGGGACAATGCGTTTGGCAAAGTTTACAAGCCACGCAACGGGCGGGATCGATGGAAGGCACACGGGAAAGCCTACGGGCAATGGGGAGTAGCCAAGAAGGAAGCGGAAGCACGGGGGATGTTGCCGGCAGCTTGATTCTTGGGATGCGTGGTGGGTGTTGCGGGTTTTCCAGCCAATGGGATGTAAAGGGGGGGATGTATCCCCTTTGCTGGGCGCGCTGCAAAACGGGGATTTTCTGTGGCTCCACGCCCAGGAGCTTACACACTGCCATGTCAAGGGCATACGCGTTTGGTGCCGCTGCAAGAATTCCAAATCGACGGGTACTACCGTTCGCCGGGCCGTTTCCCTCCATGCCCACCACGCCATCCAACAAGGTCAACGAAGGGTTGACAAGGTTGTGGATGTCAATGAGCAGGTCGGCGAACCCGGAGGAGTTCTGTGCGCGCAGGTGCCCCTTGGACTTGTGAAAACCGGGTACGCAACCGTAGGTATTCTTCACGCCCATCGTGATTCCCATTTGCGCATGTGTTTTGAGCTTGGGGAGGTTGATGACCCGATCGAACTGTTGCAGTACCCCGGAGAGTTGGATTTCCCGGTAGATCTCTCCTTTTCGGGTTTGGGGCTGGGAAAGTTCCAGCAAGGGGATGTTGTGTTGGTTACACAGGGCTTCCATTCCCGTTTTTCGGGCCACGCTGGAAAAGCCTGGTGCTCCGCTGCTGTCTCCCACAGCGGGTTGGCAGCCTTTCTGTTGCAACCATTGGCAAACAGCCCCCACCACGGAAGGATGCGTGGTTACGCCCTTTTCCGGGGTGTAACCCGCCAGCATGTTGGGTTTGAGGAGCACTTTCATTCCGGGAAGAAACTGCTCGGAAAAGGGGGAAAGCAGCGAAGACACCGCTCGGGATACTTGCGCATACTCGGAGCATTCTTGGAAAAATACGGGAACCGGGGAAAGGCTCATTCCATCAACCTGTACAGGTCGGAGAAGCTTTCGCGCTTGCGAATCAACTTGCACTTGCTTCCCAGCACTGCAACCTCGGCAGGGCGGGGTGTGCCATTGTAGTTGGAGGACATGGAAAAACCGTAGGCCCCCACGTCTTCGATGGCAAGCAGTTCCCCCCGGAACACTTCGGGCAAGTCCCGATCCAGGGCAAGCACATCCCCCGTTTCGCAGAGGCCACCCACGATGTCTGCCCGGATTTGCTTTCGGGTTTCGGAAATCAAGGGCTGCACATGGTGCTTCGCCTGGTACAACGCGGGCCGAATCAAGTGTGCCATGTTGGTGTCGAGCACCACGAATTCCTTCAGGGGGTTTTTCTTTCGCAGCAACACGCGGCAAAGCAGTATGCCCGCTGGTCCTACCAGGAAGCGGCCCAGTTCCACCATCACCGGCAGGCCTGCATCCCGCAGCAACGGAACCACTTTCTCGGAAAATTCGCGCACGGGGAAACTCTTCCCGTCGTGGCCGTAGTCGATACCCCAGCCCCCACCGAGGTTGAGGTGCCCAATGCTGGGGAACTTGCGGGCAAGATCCAGAAGGGTTGTGACCGTTTGGAGGTAGGCGTCCACGTCGAAAATGTTGGAACCGATGTGGCTGTGTAGACCGGAAATGCCCAGCGTGTCTTCTGCCAGCAATTCTGCTGCGACTTCCGTGGAGATGCCGAACTTGTTTTTCTGCAAACCCGTGGAGATGTAGGGGTGGGTGTGAGGGTCCACGTCTGGGTTCACGCGCAGCGAAAGGATCGTGGCAGGGTTCGGGGTGATCTTCCGTTCCTGGATCAAGCGGTACTCTTCCCGCGAATCGATATTGTAGGAGTATACGCCTTCGGAAAGGAAGAATTCCATCTCCTCGGCGTTTTTTGCGTTTCCATTTACCACGATCTTATGGTTTTTCACCCCCGCTTCCCGTGCAAGGTGGTACTCTCCCATAGAGACCACGTCCACCCATAACCCGCGTCCCGCCAAGAAATGGAGAAGGTGAATGTTGCCGTTCGCCTTGCACGCAAAACCCGGAAGGCAGGGAACGTTGTCGAAAGCCTGTATGACCTGGTCGATTTGGTCGTTGATTTTTTGCATGCTGTACACGTAAAGGGGTGTTCCAAAGCGCTCCGCCAGCTCCTCCACACGTACTTGCTCCACCATCCATTGCGTATCGATGTATTGCAGCATTTCTTCCTCCTGTTGGGCGCGACACAAAGCAGGGTCACTTTTTGGTGTATAATCGGGGCACGATTGTCCATGGCTCTTTCGTTGATTATACCAGAAAAAATCGCCCAGGAGGTCCCTATGAAAACGGCAGTTGCAAACCTTTTCTTTTCGATCAGCACAAGTGCGTACCGGGTTCCCTTCCACATCACGAACAGCGTGCGTTCCAGCTCCAGCATGATCGACGTGCGCCTGGAATTGGAGAACGGTGTGGTGGGCTTGGGGCAGGCATCTCCGTCGTTCCGGGTGAACGGCGAGCAAATCCGTGCGTTGATGGGTTACCGGGAGGACATCCTGGATGCGATCCGCGGAATGGATGTCTTGGCCTACCGACGGCTTTTCGATGTACTTGATGGATACTCTCGTTCTGCACCCAGCCTCAAAGCCGCGGTGCAATACGCGGTTCTGGACGCCATGAGCCAGCACTTGGGCGTTCCCGTGTCCACCTTGCTTGGTGGAAAGAAAGAGTACGTGGAAACAGACCTCACCATTGGGATCGATACCCTGGAGAACACCGTTTCCCGGTCAAGGGAAGCATTCGAAGCGGGCTTTGACGTTCTCAAGCTCAAGGTGGGAGAAGATCTTGCCTCCGACATCCAGCGGGTGCTGGCCGTTTACGAGGCGGTTCCCCAGGCCCGGTTCATCGTGGATGCCAACCTGGGGTTCACCCCGAAGCAGGCCATTGCATTTGGGCAGGAAATGGCAAGAAACAATGTGCCCATCGCGGTGTTTGAACAACCGGTGGGTGTGGAGGACGTGGAGGGTATCCGCCTTGTGCGAAGGAACTGCGTGTACCCCGTTGGAGCAGACGAGATGGTGAAGACTCGCTTCGACGCGCTTCGCCTCATTCGCCGAGACGCGGTGGACTTCATCAATATCAAGTTGATGAAAGCGGGCATCTCCGATGCCCTGGCCATCGTGGAAATGGCCCGCAGTGCCCATGTTTCCCTGATGATCGGTTGCATGAGCGAGACGGGGATGGGTATCGCGCAAGGAGTCCACTTTGCCTCCGGCACGGGAGCATTTGCCTACCACGATTTGGATACGATCTTCCTCGCGAAAGAGTACACCCCGTTGCGTTTCCGCGTGGAAAAGAACCGGTTGTATCCCACGATGTAAGGAGGATTTGGTTTGAAAGACTGGTACAGGCTGAGCAAGGAAGAAACCGAACAGAAACTTTCCACCAACGTGGAGAAGGGCCTGGCTTCGTCCGAGGCTTCCAAGCGGTTGGCGCAGTATGGAACCAATGAACTGGTGGAAAAGGAGGGCAAAGGTCCCTGGAAGATTTTCTTTACCCAGTTCACTTCGTACCTGGTGATCCTGTTACTCGTCGCCGGGGTGGTTTCGCTCTTCCTGGAGGAATACCTGGACGGCACGGTCATTTTCTTCATCGTCTTGGCCAACGCGGTGCTGGGATTTACCCAGGAGTACCGAGCGGAAAAGACCATCCGTCAGCTCAAGAAAATGGCGGTGCCCGAGGTGAAGGTTCGCCGGGACGGAAACGTGCAAACGGTGCGCGCAAGCCAACTGGTTCCCGGGGACATGGTGCTCCTCGAGACGGGAAACGTGGTTCCCGCTGACTGCCGATTGACGCAGGTTATGCACTTGAAGGTCCAGGAATCCGCGCTAACCGGGGAATCTGCCCCCGTGGAAAAGAGCCTATCTCCATTTCAGGGGGATCGGACGCCCACCCCCGGCGACATGAAGAACATGGTTTTCGCGGGGACATCGGTGAGTTACGGCCGCGGCGAAGCCATCGTCGTGGAAACGGGGATGTCCACGGAACTGGGCAAAATCGCCACCATGATCCAGGGCGTGGCCGACACCAAGACACCGTTACAGCTCAAGCTCAACCGTGTGGCAGGTTTCTTGGGAATCTTCGCGTTGATCCTCGTGTGCGTGATTTTCTTGCTGGGCTTGCTCCGGGGAGAAGGCGTCCAACTCATGCTGATGACGGCCATCAGCATGGCAGTAGCGGCGGTACCAGAAGGTCTTGCCGCGGCGGTGACCATTGCACTTGCCCTGGGGACGCGCCGCATGCTGAAGCGAAACGCCCTGATTCGCAAGTTGCAGGCGGTGGAAACGCTGGGATCGGTTACCGTGATTTGCAGCGACAAAACCGGCACACTCACCGAAAACAACATGCAAGTTACCCGGGCGCTGTCGAGGGAGAGACGTTTCGATTTCCTGGGTGACGACCAAGAAGACCAGGTGAAAGACCCCGCGCTGGTTCCGCTTTTGACATGTGGCTTCTTGTGCAACGACACCCAGTTCCTGGGGTCGGGCAACGATACGGGTCAAAAGCTGGCGGGGGACCCCACCGAAACGTCGCTTGTGCAGCTTGCCTTGCAGGCGGGGGTTTCCCCGGAAAACTACCAGGACGCGTTTCCCCGGGTGGGAGAGGCTCCCTTTGATTCGGAACGAAAGAGGATGAGTACCGTACACCGAAACCAAAACGTCCCTGCACAACTGCATGCTTTGCTGCAGGAAAGGCCGTTCAGCGTGTGGACCAAGGGAGCGGTGGATGGCCTCTTGGAATGCTGTGACCAGGTACTGGGGCCCGATGCTGTGAAACCCTTATCCCGCAAGGAAAAACAAAAGCTGATGGAGCAGAACCAACAGTGGGCGAGCGAAGGGTTTCGTGTTCTGGGTTTCGCGTTCAAGCAGATGGACGACTTTTCTCCCGAGCAAGAAGCGGGGGACTTGGAAACCGGCCTCGTTTTCATCGGCATGTCGGGCATGATCGACCCGCCCCGCCAGGAAGTGTTTGACGCGGTGAACGAGTGTAACCAGGCGGGTATTACCACGATCATGATCACCGGGGACCACCCCCTCACCGCGAAGAACATCGCCGGGGAGCTGGGAATCTCCAACCCCAAGGCCAACGTCCCTCCCGTCACCGGCATGGAGCTCTCCGAAATGGACGAGCAATCGCTGGAAAAAACGCTGCAATCCTCCCGGGTATTCGCGCGCGTTTCACCGCAGCACAAGCTGCGCATCGTGGGTGCGCTGCAACGCCAGGGGAACATCGTTGCCATGACGGGAGACGGTGTCAACGATGCACCAGCCTTGAAGAAAGCAGATATTGGCGTGGCCATGGGGATTACGGGCACGGATGTTTCGAAGGAAGTGGCCGACATGGTGGTATTGGACGATAACTTCGCCTCCATCGTAGCAGCGGTGAAAGAAGGGCGGATGATTTTCGAGAACATCCGCAAGTTCGTGAAGTACCTTCTGACCGGGAACATCGCCGAAATTTTCGTGATGGTGATTGCCATGGTACTGGGAATGCCGTTGCCCCTCATCCCGCTTCAGATCCTGTGGGTGAACCTGTTGACGGATGGCTTCCCCGCGCTGGCACTGGGGATCGAAAAGGAAGAAAAAGGCATCATGAAACGCCCACCCAACCGCCCGGACGAGGGAATCTTTGACCGGCGCACCGTGCTGGACATTGCTTGGTTGGGGGGCCTCATGGGCACCTTGATCTTCTTGGTGGCGGGTTACTTTTTCCGGGAGAGTGGACAAGATGTGGGGGTTTTCCGAACCATGGCGTTCACCACGCTGACCGTGGGGCAGATGGGGCTTCCCTTTTCCAGCCGATCCCGCGTGCAGTCCGCCTTTTCGATGGGGTTGACGTCCAACCTCGCGCTCACTGGGGCGGTGGGCCTTACCTTCCTGCTCCAAGTGCTTGTGGTGTACGTGCCATTCCTTCAAGGGATCTTCCAAACCGTGCCGTTGAGCTTCTGGCAATTCACGACGGCAGTCCTGGTGGGAAGCATTGGTTTCTTCGCAGAGGAGACGGAAAAATGGTTCCTTCGCCGCAGGGATCGGAGTTACTCTTGATTACACCCGGGTGTCGAGGCTGATTCCCTCGGAAGGTGCAAAAGAAGGGTCGGTACGGTACACAGCTGCAAAAGGGTCATTCTGGTAGCTTTTTTCCGGGGACGACGAGATGCGCGTGGTGGTTTCCCCGCCGGAAACGTACACCCTTCCACATTCCGGGCAGGTGTCCACGAAAATACGCACGGAGGCGGAAACCACCTTCCCTTGCCCCTCCTGGGCACGTTGGTGAGCTTTTTGCACGTGTTCTTGCTCGTGAGCAGATACCACGGCAAAAGCGGAATCCGGGGAAATGTGGCCACCGTTCTTAAAGGAAACCCCCGTGTCGGTGGAGGCGTCTTGGTACCTTCTGCTTGCACAAGTCTGGCAGGGAACCACGCCGTTTCGCTTGGCAAGTTTTACCACGGGATTTCCCGCAAAGCGTTCCAGGTCCTTTCCCTCGTGCACCATGCGAAGTACGTCCGAGACGGAACGAGGCGTTTCTTGCCGGGCGAGGGCTGTGCCTTTTTCCGGGGAAACGGGAGAATGGGTGGGGTTTTCGCGCTGGGGATGTGCGGCTGGTTGGGATTGTGCCGGGTGAAAAACCGGAGAATTGGAGACCTTTTGCACAGAAAAATCACCCATCTTTTTTCCTCCTTTCTTGATCGAATCCGGGTTACTGGCGCATTTGCCCCAGGATTTCCAGCACTTCCCGGGAAGACACCGGTTTTTCGATCCAGAAATCCATGTGTAACTTGCTTAAAGGGGATTTCCGCAGGGAGAATCCCTCTTGGAACGTCCCAATCCAAACCGCGTTGTTCTTTTCGCGGCAGGCAGAGAGCTTTTCGAGCCATTCTTTCGAGACGACCAAGGCTCCCAGGTCCATTATAGCAACATCGGCCCCGTTTCGCGAAATTTCTTCCAGGAAAAGCTCCGGATCTTGAAAAGACTGGAATGCCCCGGGTCTTTTCGCAAATACCGGGGGCAAGTTGGGGCACGCATCTTCTGCGGGATCCAGTAGCAAAACCCGGATCTTCTGCAGAAAGGGAAAGAACGTTTCCAGCGGGAAGGAAAGCACGAAATTGCTCCCCATTCCGGGTTCGCTGAAAAGCTGCAACGTTCCCCCCATTTCTTCGGTACGGAACTTGGAAAGGGTGAGCCCCAGCCCAGCGCCTTGGAAGGACTTGGTGAACGAAGGATCTCCCTGTTCGAATTTGCCGAACACCTTTTGCTGCAGTTGTGCATCCATTCCAATCCCAGTGTCCGAAATTTCAAAACGAAGCTGGTCTGCCAAGCGATTTACCAGTAGGGAAATGCGTCCGCGAAGCGTAAACTTGATGGCGTTCGAGACGAGTCCTCCCAGGATTTGTTCCAGGTGGAAGGGATCTGCGTGAAGGAGACGAGGTACCTCTGGATCGATGGAAAGCGAAAGTTCCAACTGCTTCTCCTCCGCGCGGGGTCGGAAATAGTCCATCACTTGCCGTAACAAGTCTTCCAAAGTCAACCAGAGCGAGTGGCAACTGCTTTCCTTTCGATCGATCTCATCCAGGTTGAGCAAGTTTTCCACCAGTTCTTTCAACCGGGTCGTGGATTTGTGGAGCATCAGGAACAATTCCTGCTGCTGGGGAGACAGGTTTTCCCTTTCGAAAAGCTGCAGTACGCCCGTGATGCCATTCAAAGGTGTCCGTAGTTCATGGTTTATGTTTGCCAGGAAAAGTTCGCGAGCCTGGCTGGAAACCTGTGCTTGCTGGGCGAGCTTTCGCGCCACCTGGGATTTTTGCTGCAACTCTTCGTTCATTTTTCGAAGCTCGTTCTGCATTTTTTTCCGTTCCGCCATGTCATGCGTTAGGCGAAGGTGGCTCAGGCTCATCAAAGAAAGGATTTGGGAGAGGCTTTCCAGGAACCCCGCGAGTTCATGGATTTTTTCCAGTGGTGATAAGGGCGAGTGAAGGGCGGCCTGTTGCAGATCGAAAGCATCCAACCCCAGTTGCTGGGAGATTTCAAGTGGCAGAAGGGGGGCAGAGCCATCCGGGGTGGCATGCCCCAGGATCCAGTTGCCCATGTGGCGTTTGCCAATGAAGAGGGGTACACAGGTTTCGATCATCCCGCAGACCTCGCAGGGTCCGTCTTGAGCTGAACCTGTCTGTGTTGCCAGGCTTCCCAGTTTTTGGGTGAACTGCGCGCACCTCCTTTTTCCTTCCACGGATGAGTGTACCAGCCGGCAAATCGGTGGGAAGTTGCGGGGAATGGTGAGGAATTCTCCGGAAGGATCGGTGATCACTGAAAAGAGACCGCTGTTCTTCAGGAAACGATCCTGGATTCGCTGCAGTTCTTCCATGGAAAAAAGCTGGTTCAGCGAAACATCATCCGTTTCCATCTCCGTCCTTTCCAGGTAACCCAGACGGAGCTTGGTTCTCTTTTCGTTTTCGTCCAAGGCTTTTTCCAGTTTTCTTTCCTTTTCCAGGCTCAGGAACACCACAAGTGCACGGGAAAGGGAGTTGTCCCCGTTCGGGAACGGAAGAACGTGGAATCGTGTCGGAATGGGATCACTACTGCGGCGCAAAAGATCTACCTGGGTCGTGGATGGTTCTTGGCTCTGGGAACCCGGGACGGTTTTCGGAAAGAAAAGCAAGGGTTCGCGGCGTTTTTGGAAGAAGGAAACGGGCTTCCCGAGGATCTCCTCGCGGTGGAATTCGAGAATCTTGCAAGCTCCCTCGTTGCATTCCACGATGGAAGGTACAGGGCTATCCAGGGAAACCACGAACACCCCCACGTCGGGGATCGCGCGCAACATCCACTGCATTTTCTCTTCGCTTTTCTTGAGTTCCTCCAACGCCAGTTTCTCGCGGGTGATGTCGCGGAAACTCAATACAACCCCACGAAGGGTTTGGTGTTCGTCGAAGATGGGAGAAGCTCGCCCGGAAACCCCCGAGAATACCCCTTCCGACGAAAGGATGAAACACGAAGGAATCACTTGGGAGGAACCCGTGGAAAAAACTTTCTGTACTGGGTTTTCCAGTACTTGGCGCGTCTGTTCGTTCCGAAGTTGAACCACGGACGAGAACGCTTTCCCCCGGGCACTTTGCAAGGAAAAACCCGTGACTTGGCATGCCACGGGGTTCATTTCCACCACGTTGCCTTCCAGGTCCGTGGTGATCACCGCGTCGTCGATGGAATGCAGAATGGTACGGAAATGCTCCTTGCTTTGCTGCAAACTGTGGGATGTTTTCTTCAGGCGAAAACGGTGCAAGAGTAGGAGAATCACAAGCGCCACGGCAACGAGCAACAACGCGGAGAGGGAAAGCAGCCAGGGAAGGAATTTGCGGAATGGTTCTCCGGGGTCGTTGATTACCACCGTTCCCTTTGGAAGCCGGGAACGCGGAACCCCAAAGGATTGAAGAACCGCGAAATCCACCATCGCAACATTTGCACCATGGACCCGGTACCGAACTTGTTCGGGGGGCGCCCCTGCCAAGATGTCAAGTGCCATCTTTCCGGCTTCCAATCCCTGGTCGAATCCACTTTCCAACACTCCCCCCAGGATACCCAACCCCAAGTAATGGTCCCAGAAACTGAAAACCGGAACGGGGGAATGGTCCACCACGAGTTCCACGAAAGCGGGAATGGAGGCGCGAACCCCCAGCGCGTCGATGTGAAAGAAAAGAAGCAGCACCAGCGCATCTTCGGAAAGTTGCTGCAGTTTCTGGGTCAACTCCTGCGTGGAAAGACCCACGGCAAACTCGTAGGAGACCGAGTCCTCTCTTTCGTCCAGGATTCTTTCCAGGATGTTTTGGAAACGGATCCCGGTCTCGGTTTTGTCGTTTACCACCAGGATTTGCTGGGTTTGGGGGAACAGCGAAAGGGCCATATCGATCGTCTCGGAAATGCTGTGGTGCCCCACGACCCCCGTAATCCCCGTTTCCCCGCGCAGCATCTGCGGAGAGAAATCGTTGATCCCGACGAAAACCACCGGTATCCCGGGGAAAAAGCTTTGCCTGTGGTCCAGTAGAAATTCCAAGGCGTTGTTGTCCAAAGCTATGATGACATCGATCCGCATGCCGGAGTACCGAACTTGCATCCAACGCATGAATGGCTCGGAAACCTGCTGCAGTGCGAACCTCTTGGAATCGATGTGCTCCACGTACAACTCCACGTCGGCCTTCCGATCGGAAAAAGCTTGGCGTAACCCCGAAAGGCAACGATCCGTCCAAGGCATTCCATCGTGGTAGGAGGAAAGCACCAGCACGTTTTGCGTCGTGGACATTGGTTGGGCAACGGCGATACTCCCCACGAAAAGGAGCCCCCAAAATACTACCATGGAGACACGCAAAGAAAGAGGATGGTTCGTCATTTTTCTGCCCATGGGAAATTATACCAGAAAATGGACAGCCCCATTTAACGTTGTTGTTTCCAAAGCGCGTGTTCCAAGAGGAAACTAACTTTTTTCCAGTTGGTCGTACTTCCGCGCCGATCCCTTGGCTTGGTCCACGACGTAGTGCCCGGGCGACTCTCCAACCTGGAGCGCGGCAAAATGCGCTTTTCCACACGCGATCTTGGCGCGTTCGCTATCGCGCGGGTCTTCTTTGAACCTTCACGGCATTCCGCCCTCGCTGGTCACCGGCACGCGGGCAAACTGGTGCGGCTCGACGATACCGAACCGAACGCCGGTCTCCTCTTCGATCTCGCGCTGGAGATTCTCGGCGAACTCCTCGTAGCTCTCGTTCGCCACGACCGTGAGGGTGTTGACCTCGAAGCCGCACACCCGTTGGCCTTCCTGGTTCACGCACAGGCGCAGTCCGCCGCCGATGGTCTGGCGTCGCTCACGCAAGGCATGCTTCCACCCCCTGGCAAAAGATGCGAAAACTCCTGGAACGGTTGCGTGCGGGGTCCATGTATGGCGCAATTTTGCGTGCCGCGTCTATCTTGGGAAAGCTTTTGGGGTAGATGCGGTTTTGTTTGAGGAAGCGGTGCAGCCGTTCCCAAGTGCCACCGCTGTCCGGGTTGCTGAACCAGTTCGGGAATCTGACACCACGAAGAGAGGTAAAGGCTTTGGTCAACGCCTCGGTATCGCCCATGAACCAGGCCTCCAATTCTTCGATGACAATGCGATTCACCACTTGAAACCCAATTCCGCCTGCCGCCGTTCTGGTCTGCAAGCTGGCCTCGCGGGCCATGCGCTCGAGCCGCTGCTTCAAGGCATGGCAGTCGTCCTTGTCCCGGTCAACGAGCACAACAACCTTTATCTGCTCGCCCTTTTCCATACGCTGCCTGTAGGCACGCAGCCGATTGGGCAATTCCTTCAGAAGACGACTCTTGCTGCGCATATTGATCACCTTCCTCTGGGCGCGACCCTGCACGATTTTCGGCAATAGGTGACGCAGAGCCTCTTCCATGGACGGCTCCTCCACAAGCACCTCAAGCTGGATCATATACCGTCCTCCGGTGTTAGGGGATCGCCCACTTCGAAATGGCCCTCCATCCACAGGTCGCCCAGCGAGGCCCCTTCCGCCAAAAATTCCTTGATCCCGGGCATATCTGCTACCCGTTTCGCCTTGGTGTAGCCGCGGTCGTCTCGGTAGAGCACCCGCACCTGTTCCGGCTGCAGCCGGTCGATGAAGAACGGTGAGTGGGTGGTGACGATGAGCTGGGTTCGGTCCGAGGCCATGTTGCACTCTTCTGCCAGTTCCGGCAGGAGCCGGGGATGGAGATAGTTTTCAGGTTCCTCGATGCCGATCAGCTGTGGCGGGGCGGGATCATAGAGCAAGGTCAGGTACGCGAGCATTTTCAGGGTGCCGTCCGAGACGAATCGCGCCAGCACCGGGGTGGAGAAGGGGGCGTCCTTCACCTGCAAGAGCAGGCGGCCGTCGTCCAGGGGTCGGGAGGTGACCTTCTCAATGCGGGGGATGCGACGCCGCAGGGTCGCGAAGACCTGCTCGAGGCGATCCGGATGTTCTTCTGCCAGGTATTGGATGACATTGGCCAGGTTGTGGCCGGTCTGCGACAGGCGTTCTTCCGCCCCTGCTTCGGGGTTGCCACGGGTGGCGTTTGCGGAAAGATACGAGAGATGCCAACCGGTGATGAAGTTGCGCAGGGCGATCACCCGCGGGTTCTCGGCAAGCTGGCCAAGGGTGTTCACCGCCAGCACATCCGGCCCAGAAAGCGGCTTTTCAATTCGCTGGTCCTGCGCCTCCGGCTGTTCGCCGGTGATGACCTTGCCCCTGCCCTCTGAATAGTCGAGGAAATGGAAAGGGGCCCCGGGATGGGTCCGTTTCCAGCGCAAAAACTCATGTATTACCACCGGCCCCCTATCCTTTTCATCGATTTCCAGGTGGTAGGTGATGAGCGGGGTGCCCCGCTTTTCCCGGTATTGTAGCTCGATGACGATGGGGCCCTTCGCATCCCTGCTTCGGAGTTCCCGGAAGCGTCCCCGCCGATCCCAGGCCTTGCGCAGCCCTTCGCCAAAACATTCCGCAAGAAAGGCAAATACGTCAAAGACCGTGGATTTGCCGCTGCCGTTGGGGCCGAGCAGTACGGATAAAGGCGTCAAGTGTTTCAGATGCACATCTCGCAAAGCCCGGTAGTTTTGCACATGCAGGGCTTCAATACGTGGTGGTTCGATCATTTGGTTCATTACAGGCTCCTTACGTTGGCCATGCCATGCTGCTCGCGGATGGCCGCCATATTGGTCTTGGTCACGTTGTCGGCAAAGGCGCTGTCGCGGAACAAGCAGGTGGTGTCCCTGGCCGTGTCAAGTTCCTGGTGCCAGGCCACGATCCCCTGGGCCAGCTCTTCTACGTCGGCGCGCGCGATGCGCGAGATGTACCAGGGTTCCACCGGTCCCAGCAAGTGTGCAAAAAAATGCGGGTATTGGTTTTTCATCGCGCTCCCTCCCTTGTTTTCTTTCTCAAGGATTGTAGCACGAAATTCCTGCTTTTTTCGAAGCAAACTTGTTTCAAACCACACGAAATGAAAGACAACCAAAAAAGACACGCAAAGAACGAGGATAGTTCGTCATTTTCTGCCCATGGCAAAATTATACCAGAAAAAGGACAGCCCCATTTAACGTTGTTGTTTCCAAAGCGCGTGTTCCAAGAGCAAACTAACTCTTAATCCAGTTGGTCGTACTTCCGCGCCGATCCCTTGGCTTTGTCCACCGGGTACTTGATGGCGTTCTTTTCCATCTTGGCAAACGCGGCCTTTTCCAGGTCAATGTGGGTTTCGTGCGCGAGGTGGAGCAGGTAGATCAGCACGTCCGCCATTTCGTCTTCCA
>DAOPKN010000021.1:0-37400 GCA_035391225.1 Thermotogota bacterium | reverse complement strand
TCAAAGGAGCCGCACTGGGGTGCGGCGGTCCCAGGGGGCAAAGATTTCTTGCATCAATGGGGAAAATGGTGTATCTTTTTCCTGTGGTTCCGAAAAGCTGGCCGCAATGGGTTGCGGCGTACCCAAAAGAATATCTCAGGGGGGAATCGGTTTGACAAGCAAAGGTGCTACGAAGAAAAAGGGATTGGAAGGGTACGCGGGGGTGTTGGTTTCCCGGAGGAAGTTGTTCTTGCTTCTGCTCGTGGCGTTGAATCTTTTCGCGCTCGTGGGGCTGTTCCGGATCAAGATCAACCCGGATTTCTCGCTGTTCATGCCCAGCGGTTCGGTGGAAATGGAGCGGTACGAGGCGATGAACGCTGCTTTTGGTACGGGTGAGCAGGTGATGGTGTTGCTCCACCTTCCCCGTGAGCTCACGCCGGAAAACCTCGAGAGGGTGCGGCAGCTTTCGGTGTCGCTTTCGCAGCTCGATGGCGTGAATTGGGTCTCCGGGCCAGTGCCAGAGAAGATGTTCCAGGGGCTTTCGTTGCAACCCCTCCAGAAAGTGGACGAGGACAACTTCGAGCAGGTGGTGGATAACGCCACCAAGATGGGGGCGTTGCAGGCGCTGTTCGAGCGGGAGGACGGTTGGTGGGCACAACTCACCATCGTGCCCGCCCAGGGCGTGGAAAACGGCAAGCTCACCGATGATGTGATTTCCCACGTGCAGGCATCGGGGCTTTCCTACGAGATCACGGGGGACTTGTACTTGCAAACCGCGATCTTCGACATGATCTTGCAGATCGTGTTGACGCTGCCTCCCATCGCCATGGTGATCTTGCTGCTTGTGTTTCGCTGGCGGCTGGGCTCCTTCAAGGCGACGTTTTTGTCCATCTTGCCCGCGGGGCTCGGCGCACTGTGGACGTTGGGCTTCCTGGGGTGGTTCGGCCGCGACCTTTCGGTGGTTTCCGTGCTCACCCCGATCTTTACCATCGTGATGGGGAGTGCCGACGGGTTGCATTTCATGTCGCACCTCATCGACCATCGCAAGGAGGAAAGCGACATCACCAAGGCGATGGCACTCACCATGCGAAACGTGGGCAAACCGATCTTTCTGACCACCATTACCACCGTTGCAGGGTTCCTTTCACTGATGGCCATCCAGTCCGATGCCATGGCACAGATGGGGTTGTTTGCCAGTTTGGGAATCACCATGGCGGGTGTGGCCACCTGGATTTTCCTCCCCCCGATTGCGTCGATGGTCAAGCCCCGGGGAACCAGGGTGGCGGCTGCAACCGGAGAGATTCCGCCGCATGGGGGTTTTTTCCTGGATCGCTTGTTCCAGCGGTTGTGGGGAAGAAAGGCCGTGGCGGTTGCCCTGCTCGTGCTGGGTGCGTTCGTTCCCGGCGTGTTCCTTCTTCGTACCGATTTCAACATGGTGACGGTGTACAAGCCCCGCACCGAGGTGCGCAAGAGCTTGCAAACCATGGAGAAGGTGACCGGGGGAAGTTTGCCGGTGTTCGTGGAGTTCACCACGACCTCCGACCCGCTGTCGAACCAGAACGCCCTGCACCTGTTGGACGTGCAGCAGGCGATGCTGGATACCGAAGGTGTGAACAAGGTGGTGTCGGTGTACGACCTGTTTTCCGCGGTGTATGGCATGATGTTCCACACCGAGCAACCGGAGTACCCGCCAAACGCGGCGCAGGTGGCGTTAATTTACCGGTTGGTGCAGGGGCAGCCGGGCAACCCGGTGCAGAACCTGTTGCTGCGGGAGCAGAACGAGGGGCGCATGCTGCTTTTCCCCGCTGATTTGAGTGGACCCACGTTGCAGCGCATCCGCGATCGGTTGCAACAGCTTTCCACCGACGAGGTGAAACTGGAAATCACCGGCCTTCCTTACGTGATGAAGGAGATGAACGACCGCATCATCCCCGACCAGCTGCGTTCGCTGCTACTGGCGGTGGTACTGGTGTTTTTCATCTTGTGGTTTTCCACGCGCAACTTCTGGATTTCGCTCTTTTCGCTGGTGCCCATTGCCATCACGTTGGTGGCACTGTTTGGAACCATGGGGTACGGTTCGGTCACGCTGAGCATCATCACCAGCACCATGGCATCGATCACCATCGGGGTGGGCATCGACTACTCCATCCATTTTTCCGCGTTGTTCCAGGCGTTCCGCAAGGCGGACTCCGAGGGGGACCGGAAGGGGCAGAACGTGCGTGCCGCGCAGAAGGCCTTCGCCTACGTGGCCAAGCCCGTTCTCGCCAACGCGCTCGGGTTGAGCCTGGGGATGAGCGTGCTGGTGCTTTCCCCGCTGACGCTGCATAGCACCATGGCCATGCTGATGTTCGTGAGCATGTGCGTGAGCGCGTTGCTCAGCTTGACATTGTTGCCCACGTTGCTGGGGGGAGCTCCGCGGCAGAAAATGGTAAAATAAGGGCGATTTTTCTTTTCGGGGGGATGCAAACGTGAAAAAGGTGGAATTCTTGAAAAAGGCGCGGCGGATGCTTTCGGAACTGGTGGGGTACGCGGAAAACAGGCGGGTGGCGCTCGGCGAGTGGTCCGCTTGCGTACTGGGGGGGGAATCGCCCTTCCCACCCGCGGAAGGATGGGAACCAGTGGAGCTTCCCCACGACCGAGCGGGCAACCCCGCTGCCATTTGGTTCCGGACTCGCTTTTCCCTTCCCGAGGGGGAAGCACCCACCGGGGTTCCGGGAATGGAGTGGGAGCTTGAGCTGCATCCCGGGGGGGAAAGCCTGGTGCTCGTGGATGGTGTGCCCGTGGGGGAATGGAACGTGTACCACCGAAGGCTTCCCCTGGATGCGCCGGAAGTGGTGGAAGGTTCCCACGAGCTTTGCGTGCAGGTGGTTGCGCGTGGGTTGTTTGGCACGCCAGACCCCGACCCCTTTTTCCGGCAGCCTTTCCTGGTGCAGGTGGACGTGCAGCTGCGGAGGGCGCTGGAGCTGTTTTCGTTGGCGATCGACCTGGTGGAGAACACGGCGGACGATGACCTTGCGCGCACGGTGCAGCCCTGGATTATCCAGGCGCTCGACAGCATCCGGATTCCAAGGGACTATGCCTCGTACGCTGCCATGCAGGCCCACGACGACCTGATGCTCCCCGAGGTTACCAAGGTATGGGATGCTTTGGTATTTGAGAAGCCCGTGCAGCGGTTACCGCTGTCCGGGGAAGATCGGGGAACTTTCCTACAGGCTGCGCGAGCTCTATCCGGGAAACTCTCTGGGCTCAAGCCCCTGTACACGCTTCCCGCGCGTATGGTGCTCACGGGCCACGCACACATAGACTACGCCTGGCTATGGCCGGTGGACGAGACGTTGCGCAAGATGCGACGCACCTTTTCCAACGCGCTTTCCATGGCGCGGCGCTTTCCTTCCTTCCTTTTCGCGCAGTCTTCCGCGGCCATGTACCAGGACGTGAAAGAAATCGATCCGCCGCTTTTCGCACGCATCGTGCAAGCGGAAAAGAAGGGGTGCTGGGAGCTTTTGGGAGGGATGTGGGTGGAAAGCGATTGCAGCGTACCCTCCGCCGAATCGCTGGTGCGCCAGTTCCTCTATGGCCAGCGCTTCTTCCAGGAGAATTTCGGAAAGAAAGCGTCCGTTTGCTGGTTGCCCGACGTGTTCGGTTTCTCCTGGATCTTGCCCCAAATCATCCGGGGAGCGGGAATGGACGCCTTTTTCACCACCAAGCTCACCTGGAACGATACCACCACCTTCCCCTATGACCACTGCCACTGGCGAGGCCTGGACGGATCCAGTGTGCTGTACCACAGCATGCACAACCCGCACAACGGGTACAACAGCGTGGTGGGGCCCCGCGACGTGCTGCACACCTACGAACGTTCTGTACAGCGCTCCGCGGAAAGTGACACCCCGCGCTTCTTCACCAGCAGTTTCCCATTTGGCTACGGGGATGGCGGTGGAGGCCCTACCGACGAGATGATGCGTGCCGTCGAACTGCTGGAGGATTTCCCGGGGCTTCCGGCTCTGCGCACCGGAAAGGTGGAGGAAGTGTTCCGCCAGATGCAAGTGCACGCCGCGGAACTTCCCGTGTGGGAAGACGAGTTGTACCTGGAACGGCACCGCGGCACACTCACCAGCCAGGCACGGCTCAAGCGGGAATTCAAGCAGCTGGAAGAGCTGCTGTTCGAGGCGGAGTGGCTGTGCCGGTTGGCGTACAACGATGCGTCCTACCCCGCAAAAGAGCTGGAGCAATGCTGGAAAACGCACGCGATCCATGCTTTCCACGATATCCTTCCGGGTTCCTCGATCCACGAGGTGTACGACGATGGGCTCCGGGCGCTGGATGATGTGCGCCAAAGGTGCGAAACGTTGCGGGCGAAGGCCCTTTCGGTGCTCACGTTGCAGCAGGAAACGGGTATACTGGTGCTCAACGTTTCGGATGTACCCCAACCCCTATCACTGTGTACCAGCAAGCCCCTGCGCTTGGTGGACCAGGAGGGGCACGAGCTTCTCGTTCAGCCCCTGGAGCCCGATGCGCAGAGTGGCAAACGGCCCTACCTGTTGGAAGGGGAAAAAAGTATTCCCGCCGGCGGATACGCCCGGTTGCAGGTGATGGGGGAGGTAGCCGTGAACGCCGATATCCCGCGCGCTCCGGAACCCGAGAAAGACCGGCTCATGGAAAACGAGTGGTTGCGGGTAGGTGTGCACGACGATGGTACGCTGCACATCTTTTCGCACGTGGCGGGAAGGAACGTGTTTTCTCGGCCCGGCAACCGCCTTGTGCTGTCCAAGGATGTTCCGGGATACTGGGATGCCTGGGACGTAGATGATCCGGAACTTGCCCCCGGAAACGCCTGGAAGGCCCACTCGATCCAAGTGGTGGAAGACGGACCGATCCGCAAAGTGCTCTTGCTGGAATACCGCGAGGGCCCATCCACCTTGCAGCAGCGGTTGATCTTGCACCGCAACCTGCCGCGGTTGGACATCCACCATCGCTGCGACTGGCGCCACCGGCGCACGTTGCTGCGCGCGTTCTTCCCGCTGGACGTGTTTTCGCGTACCGCGCGTTTCGACCTGTCCGCGGGTTTCATCGAGCGCTCCACGTTGCGCAACACCTTGCAGCAGAGGGCGCGTTTCGAGGTGGCGGGGCATCGATGGGTGGACATGTCCGAACCCACCTTCGGGGTGAGCATCTTGAACGATGGCAAGTACGGTTTCTGCGTCCGCGACCAGCAGGTGGGGGTTTCGCTGTTGCGGTCGCCGGTCTTCCCCGATTACCAGGCGGACCTGGGAGCGCACGAATGGACGCTATCCATCTTCCCCCATGCGGGGCAACAACTTGATGACACCCTGCAGCAGGCAACGTTGCTCAACCGTGGGTTGCAACTCGTGGAAGGAGTGGTCCCCAGTGATAGGCTACCGGAGCGGGCGATCACGCTCCAGGGTCTCCCCCTGGGTGTGATGGCATTCAAGCGCGGTGAAGACGGTGGGACGGTGCTGCGGCTGGTGGAACGAAACGGACGGCGGGGAAAGGCACGCGTTAACATCGGCATTCCTTTCCAGAAGGCTTTTGTCACCAACCTCTTGGAACAGCAACCACGCGTGCTTTCCGTGCGGGACGGCAGCGTGGAGCTGGATGTGCGGCCATTCCAAATCCTTACCCTTCTCTTTTCCTGAGGGTTGGCCGTGGAACTTTTAGCGCCCGCGGGGAACCTGGAGAAACTCCAAATCGCCATCGAATACGGGGCGGATGCGGTGTACCTCGGTGGAGAGCGTTTCGGGTTGCGGGCGGGTGCCGCGACGTTTGACCTGCGCACGCTCGCGGAAGGTGTGGAATACGCACACGCCCGAAAGCGCAAGGTGTACGTCACGGTGAACATTTTCGCCCACCCGGAGGATTTCGAGGGGTTGGAAGACTACCTGGCCGCGCTGCAGCAATTGGGGGTGGATGCCATCCTGGTGTCGGACCCGGGGATACTGCTCGTGGCACGGCGCGTCGTTCCGGGTATGGAACTGCACCTCTCCACGCAGGCGAACTGCACCAACGAGCACGCGGCGCTTTTCTGGGCGAAGCAAGGTGTGTCGCGCATCGTGCTGGCGCGGGAGCTTGGCTTGGAAGCCATTCGGACCATTCGGAAGGCACTTCCCCCGAGCGTTTCGCTGGAAGCCTTTGGCCACGGAGCCATGTGCGTTTCCTACTCGGGGCGTTGCCTGTTGAGCAACTTCATGACGGGCCACGATGCCAACCGCGGGGACTGCAAGCAACCCTGCCGCTGGTCGTACGGCGTGGTGGAGCAGAAGCGGCCTGGGGAGGTGTTTCCGGTGGAGCAAGATGGGCGGGGAACATACCTGTTCAATTCGCGGGACCTTTGCCTGGTGGAATACATCGACAAGATGGCAAGTGCGGGCGTGGACTGCCTGAAGATCGAGGGGCGCATGAAATCCCTTCTGTACGTGGCCACGGTGACACGGGTGTACCGCCAGGCGATCGATGCCTGGAAGAAGCACCCCGAGGGATTCGTGCCCGATCCCAACTGGAAGGAAGAGCTTGCCCGCGTGAGCGAGCGGGGGTTTTCCACGGGCTTCTTGCTGGGGAAGGCGGGACCCGAAAGCGTGCGGGCGGATTTCAGTGGGACGAGCAAGCGCATGGCGTTCTTAGGGGTGGTGCAGGGTGTTTCCAGTGATGATGGCTGGGTTCCCGTGCAGCAGCGGGCTCCTTTCCGCGTGGGCGATCGCGTGGAAATCCTTTCCCCCGGGGTAGCGCAACCTTTCCCCGTGGTGGTTGCCCGCATGCAAGACCAACAAACTGGTGAAGAGATGGAAAAGGCAGCGCACCCGTTGCAGCGATTGCGCGTGCTTTTTACGTCCCTATATGGAGAGAACCCTCCTGGGTGTGTTCCCTGGAGCCTGGTTCGGAAGGGGGAATTGTGTTGAACGCTTACCTGTTACGTTGCCAGTTACGCCCGGAAGGTGGAGCGGAGGTTTCCGAGGCTTTGCTTGGGCAGCTGGAAGAATTCATCGAAAGCCATTTCGATGGGGAATACTTCTTTGATTTTGGCACACCGGGTTCCTCGGATTTGCAGATGAACCTGGTGTTCGATACGCTGGAGAAGGCTTCCAATCGGAAAGACTGGTTCTTGAACTATTTTTCCTCGGGTTCCCCGGGGTGGCTTCTGGATACTGTGAACATTTTCGAGCAGCGCCCCGAGGATTGGATCCAGAAATGGAAGGATTCGCTCAAGCCTTTCTGGCTCAGCGACAGCATCTTGATCGATCCCTTCCCACCGGAGGATCGAAACATCCACGTGCTCAAAATCGTTCCGGGCATGGCCTTTGGTACGGGTGACCACCCCACGACGCGACTTGCGGCGGCATGGCTCGACGAGCGCCTCAAGCCGGGCGACCGCGTGTTGGACATTGGTTGCGGGACGGGCATCCTCTCGTTGTCCGCTGTGCTATGCGGGGCTTCTTTTGCGCTGGGAACCGATATCGATCCGCAGGCGGTGCGCGTGGCCAACGAATGCGCCCGGGAAAACGACCTGCGCGAGAAGGTGCAATTCCTGGAAAAGGACTTGCTGCAAGGGGAATGGCCCTTTTCCGGTGAGGAGGGGCTCCCGGGTCCGGCGGAACGCTTCGACCTCGTGGTGGCCAACATCATCTTTCCGGTGTTGCGCGATCTGTTGAGCCAGCTGGACAAGTTGCGCCCTTTGCTGAAGCCCTCCGCTTCCTTCGTGTTTTCCGGGGTGCTCTCTTCCCAGAAACAGGAATTTTCCGAATGCCTGGAAAAAGCAGGGTTGCGCTTGCTGAGCTATCGCAGCGAAGAAGCCTGGTGTTCGTTTTTTGCCCAATTCGCGTGAGCAGGGCAAGCAAGATCCATTATTCCATTTCGTAAGGAGGAATCGCATCCATGAGTATGAGAAAATTGGCCTTACTGGCAGTTCTTTTGCTGCTGGTGTTCGTAGGAACCGCCACCGCGGAGTTCTTCAGTGAGAAGATGCACTTCCAACTGCAGGTGGTGGGGCAGGCAGCTGCCACCGAAACTGCCTGGTTCGGCGAACCCGGGGAGATCCGGGAATTCTCTTCCACCACGATCCTGGACTACGGTGCCCAGCAAGGGTTGTACTACACCATGGGAACCATCCGCGCGAACCAAGTGGAAACGTACATCTTGAACGTGGAATGGGAAGAATCGTCGGTGAAGATCGGGGTGCAAAAACGGGAAAACCAGGTACTGGTAGAATACAAGGACAAGAAGATTTCGATTCCATGGGGAGAGGATTTGCTCCTCCTGGACAACAACATCTCCTGGCCCTGGCAGCTTTTCTACAACTTCTACCGCGAGCAACCCCGCGAAGAATACCGCGCCCTGATTCCCCAGCTGGTGGCCAGCAACTACGACCCCATCGTTTCGCTGGAAATTGTCAAGGAGACGGTGCAGGAACCCGATCCGGAAACGGGAGAGGTTTTCGTGGACCTGGTGCTGCAGCTGGGTGGGAACATGGGCGTGTTGCGCGCGGACGAAAAGGGAGATGTGCACTTCATCATGTTCGGTGCCAGCAAGATGGAGCGGTTGGATATCCAAGACACGGGTGCGGAGGAGATCGAATGAGCCAAGGCTCCACTCCCAAGATGGGAAAACTCATCGTGATCGTGGGACCCATGTACTCCGGAAAGACCACGGAGCTGCTTTCGTACGTGGAAATCTATCGCCTGGGACGGAAGCGCTTCAAGATCTTCAAACCATCCATCGACGACCGCTACGGCGTGCAGACCATCCGTTCGCACTCGGGCATGGAAGAAAAAGCCATTTCGGTGAAAAGCGCTGCGGATGCCTTTTCCTACCTGGAAGAGGAGCAGGCGGTGTTCTTCGATGAGATCCAGTTCTTCGAACCGGCGCTTGCCGAGGTTGCCAAAGAGCTGCAGCGTCGCGGCATGGACGTGATCTGCGCTGGGTTGGATTTGAGTTTCAAGCAAAACCCTTTCGATACCACCGCTCGCATGCTCTGCCTCGCGGGGGAAGTCGTGAAGAAGCGCGCGGTATGCCACGAGTGCGGAGAATACAACGGGGTGATTTCCTTCAAGCTCAGCGACAACCAGTCGGAAATCGACGTGGGAGGCATGGAGAAGTACGTGGCGGTGTGCCTGGATTGCTACGATAAGCTGCAAAAAAAGAGGGGGTAGTGTTGCCCGAAACCTTCTTCTTCGACGTGGCCATTTCGCGAAGCCCGTTGCGAAAAACGTTCACCTACAAGCACCCTGCACCGCTCAAGGAGGGGAGCAGGGTGCTCGTTTCGTTTTCCGGGCGCACCACGCTGGGATACGTAATGGGGGAAAGTGCCCAAATCCCCGAAGAAGTGCGTTTCAAGGAAGTAGAGGATGTGCTGGATTTCTCCCCCCTGCTGGAACCGGTGCACCTTGCGTTGGCGTCCAAGGTGTGTTCCTATTTTTTCGCGCCCCCGGGGAAGGTGATGGACCTTTTCTTTGCCGGCTCCCCGCGCGTGCAGGTGCGACACCGGGTGGTTCGCCTGGACCTGAAGGGGGAGTGCGCTCCGTTTTCCGACAAGGAGGGGTCGATCTCCCTCGAGCTTTTTTTCCAGCGCATGGGGCAAAAGGCAGGCAAAAAAACCCTGGAGGAATACATCGAGAAGGGCCGGGTGGAGGTGGTGCGTGGCATCGAGAAGAAGCATCCTTCCGGGCCCACCCGGGTTTTTTACCGTCTGAAGAAGTCATTGGATGGCCTCATGGATCCAGGGATCACCCCCCAGGGTTGGCGTATCTTGCAGTACTTGCTCGTGTTCGGCGAAGCCCCGGAAACCGAGCTGAAGAAGAAGCTTTCGCTTTCGTCGCGCTCCCCGCTGCAAACCCTGGAGAAAAAGGGGTTGGTGGAAAAGGTGCAGCGCGAGGAACAAGCACAAGGTTACCACATGCAGCGCGATCGCGTGGAGCTCAACCCGTTACAGCAGGCGATCGTGGAGCAGATGCAGAAGCAGATTTGGACCAGTGGGAAGAAACGGGTTTTGACGCACCTGCTGCACGGTATCACGGGGAGTGGAAAAACGGAAATCTACTTCGCCCTGGCAGACCGCGTGCTGGAGGCGGGAAAGCGCGTGCTCTACCTTTTGCCCGAAATATCGCTCACCCCCCAGATGATTGCCCGGGTGCAAAACCGTTTTCCCGAGAACAGCGTGGGGGTTTTCCACAGCGCGCTCAAGCCCTCACAGCGCAGGAAACAGTGGCTGCAGGCGGTGAACGGTGAAACGGATATCTTGCTGGGAACCAGGAGTTCGCTGTGGGTGCCGCTCCCGGATCCTGGGATCATCCTGCTGGACGAGCAACACGACGAGAGCTACATGCAAAGCGAGAGCCAACCGGTGTACGATGCGTTGCACGTGGCGAGTTGGATGGCGGCGCTCCGGCAAATTCCCCTGGTCATGGGTTCCGCAACCCCCCGGCTGGAAAGCTACTGGCAGGCGAAAGAGGGCAAGGATGTTCAATTCCACCAGATCTTGGAACGCCCCTTTGGGGTGAAACTTCCGGAGGTAAAAGTGGTGGACATGTTGCATACCCCCCGCTTCAACGCCATCTTTTCGCGGGAGATGGTGCAGCGCATGGACCAAAGCCTTTCGCGGGACCGGCAGGTGTTCGTGCTGGTGGGAAAGAAGGGGTATGCCTCGTACGTGATGTGCCAACAATGTGGAACGGTCATTGGCTGCGACCATTGCGACGTTTCGCTAACCCTCCATCGCTATTCCAACCGTCTCAAGTGCCATTACTGCGGGCTGGAGAAGCCCGTTCCAGCAATATGCCCATCGTGTGGCAACGACCGGCTGGTGACACGGGGTTTCGGCACCGAAAAGGTGGAGGAACAACTGCGCGGGGTGTTCCCGGAGAAAAAGATCATCCGCATCGACCGGGACAACATCCAGAACCTGGAGCAGTTGCACCAGGCACTTGCATTGATCGAAAACCGGCGGGTAGACGTGGTGGTGGGTACGCGCATGATTTCAAAGGGGCTGGATTTCCCTCAAGTGGAACTGGTGGTGATCCTGGACGCGGATCAAACACTGTACTTCCCGGATTTCCGTTCGTCCGAGCGTACGTTCCAGCTCGTGCACCAGATGGCGGGGCGTGCGGGGCGAGCCGATGCAACTTCCAAAGTGGTGATCCAAACCCATTCGTTTGGCAACCGTGCCATTTCCCACAGCGCCCACCACGATTTCGATGGCTTTTTCCACGAGGAAATCCTTCTGCGCAAGATCGGCAACTACCCGCCTTACTGCCACCTTGTGCAGGTGCAAGTGTATGCCTATGAGACGGAGCTGGTGGCGCGCAAGGCGAACGAGTTGGCCCAGGCTTTGCAGAAGGGAATCCCGGATGAAGTGGAGTTGCTGGGGCCGGCTCCTGGCTTCATTTTCAAGTTGGCGGGGCAGTACCGCGAGAATATCTTGCTCAAATGCGCCGATCCTGCACAGGTGACCCCCGTTCTTGCCGAGATTTTCGCGAAAGACCCCAAGCTGGAAACCTATGCCCGGGTTATCGTGGATCCGTTGCGCATGATCCTGTAGTTTCTTCCAGGAGATGGATTTCCCCACGGTAGCCGTCCACGCGCACCGGGGTTCCATCTGCGAGCTCTTCCGCTCCACCCACCGACACCACTGCGGGGATACCGTACTCGCGGGCTACGATGGCGGCGTGGCTCAGGCTCCCCCCCGAAGCGCTGATCACTGCTCCCGCCTTGCCGAAAAGGGGCGTGAAGCCCACGTCGGAGTACGACAGCACCAGCACTGCTTCGTCCTGGAATCCCTGGAAATCCTGTATGCCCCGCACCCGGAACGTTTTGCCTTCGTAGTACCCTGGCGAACCAGGAATCCCCTTCAGAAGAGACTCCCTTTGGTTGGGTGTATCCCCGGAGAATTGCACCGGAGGTTCTTCCTTGCCGAAGATCACGTCGGGTACCTTTGCCTTTTCCCATCGTTTCATGTGCAAGCGGTGGAAGGCCACGCGTTTTGTCCATTCTTGGGGTGGCAACCCGCCTCGGATTTCTTCCAGGGAAAGGAAAAAGATGTCCTCCGGGGTTTCCAATACCCCTTGTGCGCAAAAACGCTTCCCCAGTTCCACGAAAAGGTTTCCGAAGAGACCGTAACCGTAGCTATAGAGTGCCGATACTCGTTCTTTCAGCACCCGGAACTGCTGCACCCGAAGGTAGGAGGGGGAGCTTTGCAACGCTTTTTCTTCCTCGAGGGTTTTTGCTTGCGCGGAGGAAGGAGGTGTTTCCATGGCGAATCGCAGCACTTTCAACGGGGTTTTCGCCCAAGGGACCGACGAAAAATCGTTTCCACTGTCCCGCACGTAGCCAAAGTGCTGGAAAAAGGACGTCCATTCTTGCTGGAAAGAAAGGGGAAGGCTTTGCACAAAATCGAGAACCTGGTTGTCATCCACGAGCTTTTGGGCTTTTTCCTGCAGGGATTTGGGAACTTGCTGCCAGGCGCAGTGGAGTTTTCGCAGGCCTTCCTCGGGGTACAACCCGGGGTTGCGTTCGCGCACCTGGGGGAAAAGAAGCTGGTTGTAGTCGAGGCCCCGTTTTTTTAGCTTCCTTTTGAGGCGCCCCGCCTGGAAGAAACTCATCAAGGGAACGGTGATGTTGAAATACGCCGCCCGGGTGGAAAGATGCAGCAACTGGTCGAGCGTATCCTGCAGCTGCTGGGTTTCCATGCGGTGGAGCTCCAAGCTTGCAATCGCATCGAAACGCGCCCGGAAGGTGCGCAGGAACGTGCGCACTTGTAGCCGGAAGCCGATTTTGCCCAGGAAGAACAGCAGGAAAAAGGGCAAGTAGCCCATGGTTTTGAGCGATGGACGAAAACGGGGTTTCTCCGGCCCCTCTTCCTCCAGCCCCAGGAGCAACTCCAACAGCTCTCGGGGCATGCCCAAGCGCTGGAACAGGTCGCCGATTACGCCCATGTTGAAGTAGGCACGGTAGAAAAAGGGATGTGCAAGGCGGTAGATATCCAGGTTGTTCGGGCCGATCCACTGCGAGAAGAGCTTCTTCCAGGCGCTGTTTACCACGGGGATGTTCACGGACCAAACCAGGGGCTTGATCATCCCGGGTAAGAATTCCTTGGAAATGTGGTTGGAGAAAAGATCAGGTTGCTGGGGCGTGGTGATGTCACGCATCTGCAGCCAAAAGACCTCTTCTCCGTCGAACACCCACTCGAAGTCAAGGTCCCGGTGTTTTTTGCGGCTGAGCGTACGGGTCAGTTCCACCATCCGCTTCAGCGTCTCCTTTTTCAGGGGTGATTCAGCGGGTTCTTGCTTCCAGTTTCCCCACTTGAAAACCCAGCGCAGGGGGGTTACGCCATCTTGTACCAAGGCTTCCCCCGAGCCCCGAACGCCTTCGATGATCGTTTCCTGCAGGCCGGTGATGGGGTTTTTCGTGAAAAGCACGCCGGATACCACCGGCTGGACCATTGGTTGGAGGATCACGTGAACCTGGATCTGTTGCGCTTCGATCCGGTTTTTCGTTTTGTAGGATGCGAAGCGCGGGTTTTCCAGGGAAGCGTTGACCTTTCGGGCGGCTTGCAGGATGTTTTGGACACCCCTCTGGTCCAGATAGGTATCCAGTTGCCCGGCGAAAGAGAGGCTGGATCCATCTTCCACGCTTGCGCTGGAACGCACGGCGTAGGCCTGGTGGGGGTCAAGGATGCCATGGAGAGCTTTCTGCTGCGTCTGCGGGGGAAGTTGGAAAAAACCGTGCGGAAGAACCCATCCCCTCGGAACGCGGAACCCCTTACGAATCAACCAGCCGAGGTTGGCTGCCTTGTGCCCGAAAAGCGCCCCCCGTACCTTGTGCAACGGCACCGGATCGCTGGGAACGCTCCGCCCGTGCCCCCAGTTCCAGCTGTCCAGCTTCTCGAAAATCCGGTTGTGGCGAAAGTCGTCGTTCGTGGGTTTGCTGGTGAGAAGGAAAAGCACGCAAATGGCCACCCCAAACCAGAAAAAGGGAGCGGAGCCCGCAACCAACCAGAAGAGGAAAGGGTAGCAAAGCGTTGTCACCACGAGCGAAACGAAGGAGCGCTTGAAAAGGAAGGAAACCAACAGCCAGACCAACCCAATTTCCACCGCGGTGAGTGGCGAAAGGAAAAAGGTAGCCCAGCCCACCAACGTACGTGCCTTGCTTCCACGGAATCGCAAGAAAGGGGAAAAACGCGTGCCCAGTGTGGCCGCAAACACCCCTGCCAAAGCCCATTCGGCTGCCCCCCCGGAAAAGAAGCCGGAAAGCCACAAGGGAAACAGTGCCTTGCTGATTTCTCCCAGCACCGTTCCGTACCCCGCCACCTTTCCACCCACACCGAATGCGTTTGCCACCCCGATGTTCTTGGTGCCTTGTTCGTGCAGCGCTTTTCCGGTGCGCCAACGCGTGAGCAGGCTGGCAAAGGGAATGGCCCCGAAGAGGTAGCACAGCAAAAGAAACAGCCAGACAGGCATCATCCACCACTTCCCAGGAAAGCCAAGATCGATTCGGAAAGTTCGGTTGGTTTTTCTATGAGTGGAGAGTGGCCGCATTCCGGCAACACGGTCAGGGTAGCGTTGGCAAGGTGCTGCAAGAAGCGCTGGGCATGTTCCAGCGGGTAGATGGGGTCCTGCTCTCCCCACACCAAAAGGGTGGGAAGGGAAAGTTGGGAAAACTCCGCCGCCCGGGCCCCACCATCGTCCTGGTTGTTGAAAGACAGCAATGTCTTGGAAGGGATGTGAAACACGAGTGCGAAGCTACGGGCAAAATGGGAAAACGAAAGGTTGGACGCATCGTAGAGCGCACTGCGCGAAAGCGGGTATTGCATCATGGCGGTTTGAAAGAACGAGCGGAAAAGCAAGTTGCCCAACCAGGGATTTGATTCCACCCAGCCCGGAAGGAACTGGTTCTCCGAGTAGCCAGCACTGTCCACCAGGATCAACCGCGACACACTTTCGGGGTGGTCCAGCGCAAGGTTCAACGCCACTTCGCCACCCATGGAGTGACCCAGAAGGGAAAAACGGGAGATGCCACGTGCTTGTAGGAAACTCCAGGCGGACTGGGCAAGACCTTTCTTGCTCAGGTCAAGTTCGGGGTTCTTGTCGGATAGGCCGAAACCCGGCAGGTCCATCACGAAAACATGGAAACGGGAAGAAAGGGTTTGTACCACCGCAGCAAAATCCAGGTGGGATCCCAAGAAGCCGTGGAGAAGGAGGAGTGGTTCGCCGGAGCCCATTTCCTGGAAAAAGACCGTTCCCGGAACGGTCTGTCCCGCGGATGTTTGCAGCGAAAGGGGCTGAAAGTTCGCCGGTGGCGGGTTCTTGGTTTCGGAGGGGGCAAAAGCCCAGAAGAACCAACTTCCCGCCAGGTTTGCGAAAAAGAGCACCAGGAGGATGCCCAGGAAACCGAACAACAGTTTCTTCCACAAGCGCATTTTCCCACATCCCTTCAACCCCAATTATACCGCAATTCCCCCAGAATACGGTTCCAGGAAACTCGGGAAAAGGAACAGACGGCCTTCAGTTGCCGGGCCTCCGGTAACGTTTTCCCCAGAGTACCCGGTGCTTCTCCTCCATCCAGTAGATGTACCGCGAATACAGGTCCGTTTCCCAACCGAACGGGGCAAGAAGCAGGGAAAACAGGCCGTCGAGTACTTGGATGGTACCCCGGGAGAACCGGTACCCCAGCATCTCCAGGTAGGAAAGGATGTTCCGAAAAAAATCCTTGCCGTCTTTTTGCGCGTACTGCCGGAAACGGTGGCTTCGAAACATGCTTCTCACCCCACCGTTTCCAGTTGCTTGAACGCGGAGCAACGAAACGCCACGCACTGCGAGGGGCGTTGTTCCCAGGGGAGGATACAGCCCTTGGGCGAAAGGTACTCGCAGGCAAACGGGTCGATTCCCTTGCTGCGCAAAAAGGAGAGCAGGTGTGCGTTTTCGGGGCGGTGCACGATTTGGGGCCAAAATAAGGGTTTCACGTCGTAGGTGAAACGAAAGGAGTGGAATTCTTCGCTCCAACCCGCAATGGATTTTCCACGTGGCAGGTGTCCCTGCTCGTAGATGCGGCAGCAATCACCCCCGCACAGCGCACACAAGTCCTTGTTTTCAAAGCCATCTTGTTCCAGGGAATTTCCCATTTTTCCTCCATGCTCACGGAAATTTTTCCAGCGGAGTATAATGCACCCAGCGGGAAATGTCATCCCGCAAAAGAACGTGAAAGAGAGAGCTTTTCCACGGTTTTAGGAGAATTAACGGGCAATATGGGGAGGGAAGTGGATTTTTGCCGGTTTTCCACCCAAATTCCCTGTGCGTAGTTCCTCCTAACGGAGGCTTGATTGTACCCTATGACTGTGCTAAAGTAGGGGCGGGAGGCGGATCGAAAATGGGGAAATTCTTTTTCCTGGACCGAAAAGAGAAACGGGGGGCAGCCCCTGGAACCCTGATTCACGTGGGGGAATGGAAAGAATTCCCCGTGCAGCTCACCGTGCGAAGGTACGATGAGGGAGTTTTCCAGGAAGACAGCTTTTCCAGGGAAGAGTTCTTGGCTGGCGGACGGGATTCCATGGTCTTTTCCGGCAAGGGTGTTTTTTGGCTTGACGTGTGTGGAATCCACGATGCTGCTGTTGTGCAGAAGATCGGCGAGCTTTTTTCCATACATCCCCTGGTTCAGGAGGATATCGTTTCGGCCACGCAGCGCCCCAAGTACGAGGAATTCGAGGGGTTCTCCTTTTTCGTGATGAAGCAATTGACCTGGGGAAAGAAAACAGGGGTCGAAAGCCAACAGGTTAGTTTCGTGTTGGGAAAAGATTGGTTGCTTTCGTTTCGAGAAACCCCCCAGTACCCTCTTTTCGACGGCGTGCTGAAAAGGCTTCGGAACAGCGTGGGACGGATTCGAAAAGAAGGAGCCGATTACCTTTTCTACGCGTTGGTGGACAACATTACCGACCATTTTTTCGAACTCATGAATGAGCTCGAAGAGAAGGTCCAATCCTTGGAAGGGCAAATCATCGGAAAACCTTCCAAGAAAAGTCTCCAGGGTTTGTACGATTTGAAGCAGACCGCTTTGATCGTACGCAAGTGGCTTTTCCCATTGCGAAACACGGTTCACTCGCTGGAGCGAACCGAAAGCCCACTCATCCGGGCCACGACGCGCGTGTTTCTCCGTGACCTGGGAGACCACGTTTTCCTTCTCAACGATGGTCTGGAAGGGATCCGTGAATGGATCGCCACCCTTTTCGAGTTGTACCTTTCCTCTGTCAGTAACCGCATGAACGAGGTAATGAAAACCCTGACCCTGGTGAGTACCCTTTTCATCCCGCTAACGTTCGTTGCGGGGATTTACGGCATGAACTTCGCGTTCATGCCCGAGCTGGGTTGGCGTTGGGGGTATCCCGTGGTGCTTGGTGTCATGGGAGGGATTTCGGCACTGATGTTCGTTTTCTTCAAGAAAAAAAAGTGGTTTTGAACATTTCAGGAAGGACGTGTTTGAATGGAACGGGAAACGGGTACGTACCGCGTGGGGTTGACCTACAACCTCAAGTCGGGTAAAGCGCAAAAGCACGAGGATGACGAGGCGGAATTGGACGATCGCCAGACCGTCGACGCCATTGCCCAGGCTATTCGCTCCGCCGGTTGCGAGGTGGTGCTGATGGAGGCCACGGGGCAGATCGTGCAGATGCTGGACCACCAGAAGATTGACATCGTGTTTAACTTTGCGGAAGGATTGAAGGGTAGGGGGAGAGAGGCACAGGTTCCCGCGCTTCTCAACCTGATGGGAATCCCGTTTACCGGTTCGGATGAAACCACGCTGGGTGTGGCACTTGACAAGGCACTTGCCAAGAGGGTCGTTGCCTACGATGGCATCCGTACCCCTCGCTTCCAGGTTTTTTTCACCGGGCAAGAGCCCATCAACCCCAAGCTGGGTTTTCCGGTGATCGTGAAACCCAACTCCGAAGGTTCCAGCAAGGGCATCCAGGAAAAGGCGATTGCACATACCCCCGAGGAAGTCCGAAAACTGGTGGGATACCTGGTGCGCGAATACCACCAGCCTGCCCTGGTGGAGGAGTTCATCCATGGGCGGGAGTTTACCGTTGGGCTGATCGGAAACGGGGAAAACCTCCAGGTGCTGCCGGTGATGGAAATCCATTTCCAGAAAGGTGGGGAAGAGGGTTTCTACTCCTACCGGGTCAAGAAACACGCGGACGAGTTCACCCGAACCACTTGCCCCGCAAAGCTGGATCCCAAGCAAAAAAAAGCCATCGAGCAGTTCGCGCGCAAAGTGTTCCAGGTGTTGGAATGCAAGGACGTGGCGCGCATCGATTTGCGGTGGAATGACAAAGATGGGCGGCCCACGTTCATCGAGATCAATCCCCTTCCGGGGTTGATCGACGGCTACTCGGATTTGACCCTGATTGCCCGCGCCGCAGGCATGCCCTACCCGCAACTCATCCTTTCCATCCTAAACGCTGCGTTGCTTCGCCAAGGCATGGCACCGGTGCAAAACCGAGGTGGGGAATGAAACGCAATCCAAATCGGAAAGAGCGCTTCTGGGGGTACGTGGTTCTGTTGCTCTGGATCGGCATGTGTCTTTTCTACACCACCTGGGATGGTTGGTTGTACGAGTGGAGAGAATGCGGGTATGCTGGTCCCAACCAGCATTTCGACCTGGACTTACTGGACATGCGCTGGGATCCCGAAGCACCGGGTGGGCCCGTGTACTTTTCCACGAACAACCTGCACAGCCTGTTGTACATCTGCTTGTTCGTGGTTTTCATGGGATGGTGGGGGCTCTTGTTCAACCAGGCCTGGGCGAGGCAGGGGACCATGGGCACACTTCCCATTTCCGTGGTGGCATTGTTTTCCACGTTCTTTCCCATCACTGATCACCTGTACATGCTGCAATGGGTGTATGACCTGGTGCACGTGACCGGGATCGTGTTGGGGCTGTACTTTTTCGCAGTGGACGTGCTGATACCCCGAAAAACCATGTGGGGGATGTTTGGTGCCTGGATCCTGTACGTCTTCTCTCGGGTGATGGTGGAGCCCTGGCCTTTTTGGTCCCAGAATGCCAATGGGTACTTCAGCGTCAACCAGGTCAACGACATGCCCTTCTACTTCTTTGGGTTGGAGTACGCCGCGGTGTTTGCCATCATCCTGGTGGTGAACCTCGTACTTGCACCCGTGCAGAAACGCTTACGACGAACTTGGGTGAAGGTGGCCTTCCCCGTTGCGCTTTTCCTTGCGGTGGGGACGATTCTGCTCGTAACCGGTGCCATCCAGATTCAGAACATTTCACTGGGGACGTGCCCCTGAGGGGTGGGTTTGTCGAGGTTGGGAAACACCTTTTCCAGGAACACGTCTACGATGCGGGGATCGAATTGTTTCCCTTTCCCCGCCAGCAGCTCTTCGCGGGCCTTTGACAGTGGAAGGGCCTTGCGGTAAATCCGGTCGCGAGTCATGGCATCCCAGGCGTCTGCAACCGCGAGAATGCGCGATTCCAGGGGAATTTGTTCTCGGGCAAGCGCGTCCGGGTAGCCCTCCCCGTCCATGCGTTCGTGATGGTGCCGGATGATGGGTGCGAGGTGGTGCATGCTTTTCGTGGCCTGGAACACGTCGAAGGCGTAAACGGGATGGCGCTTGATCTCCTCGAATTCCTCGTTGGTGAGGCGGGAGGGTTTGTTCAAGATCTCGCTTTTCACGAGGATCTTTCCCATGTCGTGCACGATTCCCGCCCAGTAAATCTCCTCCACTTTGGGAGCATCCATGCCGATTTCCTGGGCGATCTTCATGGAAAGCTTGGCCACATGCTCGGAGTGCCCCTTGGTGTAGGGGTCGTGGTATTCCATCATTTTCACGGTGGATAAGATAATGTCTTTCTGAAGTGCGTTTTCCAGCTCCGACATTTCCTTGATGGACAGGTACATCTGCATCAATCGTTCGAAAAAACGGGCAAAACGCAAGGATTCCTCGGAAAACCCCCTGGGGTTGGACTGGGCGATGTGCAGCGTGAGGTTTCCCCGGGTTTTGCGCGTGCTGCGAACGGGTATGAACAGGGTCAGACGGAAAGGCTTGAGCGCCGTCGCCATCTTCTGTACTTGGGAAGGGTCCATCTGCTGCTGTTTCACGGTGGAATGGGGGTTCTTGCCTCTTTCCACGATTTCGATCCGTTCCTTGCACGCGTAGTCTTTTGGGTGCAAGCCCAGGGAGTTCAAGAGCGCGAGGTCGTGCCCCACCCCGTTCAGGAAGCGAACCTTGTTGTCCTCCACGAGGGTGATCAGGCCGTAGTCTGCTTCGGGTACGAGTTCGAACACACGTTCGAATACGTGGGAGAGAAAGAAGTCAAGGTCGGGTTCGTCCGCGAAAACGATGGTGGCCTGGAGAAGGCTCTCCATCTTGGAAAGCAATTGCTGGTTTTCCTGGTACGTGGCTTCCAGCTCCTGGTTCATGGCCTGCAGTTCTTCAAAGCTCTGGGTGATTTCGTCTTCCATCCAACGGAAACTTTCCCACATCTGGTGCACTTCCACGATGCGTGACTCGGGTGCCGAGGAGGAAGCCACGCGGGAGGTCGCAAACGCATTCATGTTTTCCGAAAGGCGGGAAATGGGCTGGAGTGCCGTCCACAGGCTTTTGCCGATGCGCCGCGCCAAGTACCACGGGATGAGTACCAACGCGATGGTCAGTGCCACTTCCACCCAAAAAATGATTTCGACGAAAGGAACGCGAAAATGCCCCACGAAGTAGAGGTTCCCAAAGGAGGAATACCAGGAATACACGACCTTCTTCCGGAAAACCCCTTCTTGCAGGATCTGCACTTCCCCGGGCTGGCTTTGCGCACGTAGCCAATTTTTTTCCTGCGCGGAGAGCAAGCGATCAAACTGGAACAACGGGTCAAAATCAAACGTGTACAGCCTTGCCTCGAGGAAACCGGTGGTGCTGAAACGTTGCAGCCTCTCGAAGATCCATTCCTTCAGGTTCTCGAAGGAAATTCCGATTTCGAAGATTCCCCCGTCCTGCAGGCGGAGGTACGCGTACAGGCGCATGTCCCCGGAGGAGATTTCGTTATCCAAGGGGTTCAAGCGGATATCTCCCGGGCCAAGTTGCTCCATCGTCTGCCAGAAATCGGGGTAGGCGGAAAGATCCAGCCCCACGTCGGTGGCAAAATCCGTGATGGAGATGACGCCGGAAGGCTCGATGTAGTAGTAGTTGACCTGCTGGATGCGAAGGGGAGTTAAGTCCTTTCCCGAAAGGGTTTGGCGCAGGTGCAGCATCTGTGTCTCGATGGCAGTTTTCGATGGAATCGCGGGATTGCGCGCGTGGAAATCTTGCAGGAAATGCTCCAGCTCGAACAGCAACACTTCCTGGGAATTCTCGTAGGCATACCCCATGCTTTCAAAGAAAAAGCCCAGCGACGTCACAAGAAACTGTTCTTCGCGCCGGAAGAGTTGCAGGGAGAAAAAGTGCGACAGGAAAACGATCAGTACAAATCCTACGAGGAAGGAAAGCACCAGCACCCTTCGGATTTTCTTCTGGAAAAATCGGAACAGCGTGACTCTTTTCATGCGCTCCCCCCCTTTCGCGAACCGGGAATGATTCCCCTTCGGGGAAGTATAGCACACATCCAAAAAGAGTGTTACTGCAAGGGAATACTCCACGATCCATTGATTCTTCCGCAGGTTACTTTTCCGATTCCTACGCGGTTTTCCTCGCGTGTATTTTTCCGGTCAGGGGAGGGTCCAATCGGTGTTATAATGGGATACCAGCGATGAATAGGAGGTATTGGCGTGAAAATCATTGACCTTTCGTACCGCTTGCAAAACGGCATGCCCTTTTACCCGGGAACCGAAGCTCCGCAGTTTTCCCGGCCCTTTTCGCTCGAAAAACACGGTTTCGCGGAAACCCGCTTGACCCTACTCACGCATGTTGGAACGCACCTGGATTGCCCCGCACACATGATACCTTCCGGGGCGACCACCGACACAACCCCACTGGAGCGATTTTTCGGCGAGGGATTGTTGTTGGATTGCCAGGGGCACGTGCGCGACGGTTTCATTCTGGAAAGCGTTCTTTCCCCACAGATGCACGCGCTGCTTGCCTCTCGTTTCGTCTTGTTCCGGACGGGTTGGGAATCCTTCTGGGGGAAAGAAGAGTACTTCCATGGTTTCCCGGTGTTTTCACCCGGGTTGGCAGAGTTGTTGGTTGCCCGCGGCGTGAAGGGGGTGGGAGTGGATACCATCTCCATCGACGGCGATGCTTCCGAGGGGTTTGCCAACCATCACCTGCTTCTGGGTGCCGGAATCACCGTGGTGGAAAACCTGTGTTGCCTTCCGGAATTGCAAAGGGAACTTTCGCAAAAAGATGCCCCGTTGTTTTCTTTCGGGGCCTTTCCACTCAAAATTTCCGGTGGTGATGGTTCGCCCGTGCGGGCCTTTGCGCTGGTCCACGAGTAATCCCCGAAAAAGGAAGGTGAGGATGATGCGTTACAAGATCCGTGAGAAGATTTTTTCGTTTGCCGACCGTTTCACCATCAAGAACGAGATGGACGAGCCCTGCTACACCGTTCGTGGCAAAGTTTTTTCCTTTGGCAACAAGTTGTTCCTCGAAGACCTTCAGGGAAACGAGCTGGTGTACATCGAACAGAAGCTTTTTCGCTGGCTCCCCGAGTACCACTTGTTTCGAAATGGGCAGGAAATGGCAATGGTGAAGCGCAAGTTCAGCTTTTTTCGCCCCAAGTTCGAGATTTTCAGCGAGCTGGGCGACTTTACCGTGGAAGGGAATTTCTGGGCGCACGAGTTTTCCATCCTGCAGAACGGGTTGACCGTGGCGTCCATCTCCAAGAAGTGGTTCTCCTTTTCCGATTCTTACGGGGTGGAGATTGCCAATACCGAGCAAACCGAGCTTTTGCTGGCGCTGACAATCGTTTTGGACCAGGTGCTGTACGACCGCAGGGGTTCGAGTTCGTCCTCGAACTAAATGCTCTTTTAGTTTAGTTTTTGAATAGTTTTAGAATTGTTTTACCCTTCATTTTAGACTTCTATTAGAAGACTTTAATGGAGGCGAATGGATCATGAAAGGAAGGAAGAGGCTGGCACGGTGCATCATCGTAGTAATCGGTTTGTTCTTTGCCGTCTCTTCGTTTGCGGCCTGGAACCAAACCTCGGTGAGCGTCAACGTGGTTTTCAAGGTCATCCGAGCTGCCTATTCCGATACGCGCAACCCCGAAGTCAAGCTGCCCTCCGCCCAGGAGAAAGCAGACAAGAGTTGGTTTTGGAACGTGGGCGCCAACGCAGACTTCGTGGTTTCCGTGGAAGCCCTCTCCACGGGGTTCGGCGAACTGGACAGCAAGTATGTCGTGCAAGCTGCCGGAATCGATCTCACCCCCGGGCTTTCCGAAAGTGTGAACCTCGCCTTTGAACCTGGTCAACATGCCGTGCCTTTCAGCGTACGTTGGTCGGGGAATGAAGAAGACGGTAAGGTGTTAACCGCTTCCTCCGATTCGGTTTCCCTTCCCGTTGTGTATACGGTATCTGCTCTGTAATCCTCCTTTCCCGGGTACCACCCCTCCCAAAAAAAGGTACCCGGACAGGTATAGAGAACCCGTGGTCACCCGCTTGACTTGATTATCGGAGATTGCACCCCCTTCGCCCGGGGGTGCTTTTATTTTTTCTTGACAAAACTTCAAGAAAACGGTACACTATCCCTATTGCACCTTTTTTTCTTCATTCCAGGTGGGGATTTCCTTGTTTCTCTTCCTTCTTCCCGCCCTTTTTTTTGGGTGGTCTCTTGGGGCAAATGACGCGGCCAACATTTTTGGAACCGCGGTTTCTTCGAAGATCGTCAAATACTCCACCGCCATCTGGCTTTCGGCGGTATTTATCGTGCTTGGTGCCTACTTGCAAGGCGGCCGTGGCATGGAAACGATTCGCCAGGTATCTGCGGGAAGCATGCTGGAGGGGAGCATTTCGGTTCTGGCAGCGGCAATCACCATGTCGGTGATGACCTGGATCAAGGCGCCCGTCTCTTCTTCTCAGGCGATCATTGGCGCCATCATCGGGCTGGATCTTTTTTACGGGCGTAGCGTGCAATGGGATGTTCTCTGGAAAGTTTTCGCTGCCTGGGTTGGCACCCCCCTGGGGGGTGCGCTTTTTGGTTTCCTTGGGTACAAGCTGCTTTCCGTTCCCTTCAAGAAGTTGAACTCGGTGGTGCTGCAGGACCGTTTTCTGAAGATTGGCATCGTGATCATCGGATCGTATGGTGCCTACTCCCTTGGTGCAAACAACGTTGCCAACATCACCGGGGTTTTCGCGCAAAACTTGGGTATCTCTGCCGCGACGCTGATCGGTGGGTTCAGCATCGCGCTGGGCGTGCTGACATTCTCCAAAAGGGTGATGTCCACGGTGGGGCATGACATCGTCGTGCTGGACCACTTCTCCGCCGCCGTGGCTGTTCTCGGGGAATCCATCACGGTTTGGATCTACGCGCTGATTGGTATACCGGTTTCTACATCGCAGGCTATCGTGGGCGCGGTGATCGGTGCAGGGCTTGCCCGGGGTGTGGACCAGGTGAACAAGAAAACCCTGGGAAAGATTGCGGTGGCATGGGTGAACACCCCGATCTCCGCCGGAATCGTTGCGGTGCTTCTGGCTTTACTTTTCCGGGGTATGGGAGTGAAACCTTGACCAGTCGCTTTTGAGCAGACCAAAGAAGACGATGTCCACGAAGCTTCCCTGGTAGAATTTCGCTTGTCGCAATAGACCTTCTTGAAGGAAACCCGCGCTTCGCATCATCGCCAGTGCGGGGGCATTGGTGGCAAGTGTCTCGGCTTCCAGGCGATGGAAGCCCAGGTTCTGGAAAGCGTGATGTGCGATTCCCTCCAGCGAACGCTTTCCCCATTTCTTCCCACGGTACTCGGGCAAGATGACCAGGTTGACCTGGGCCTTGCGGTTGACCCAGCGAATGGTTTTCAGACCCACCCACCCGATTTTCGTAACCCCCCCCTGGTGCGTGTCGCGGATTTCAAAAAGCAGTTCCCGTGGGAATTCTTGCGCGAACCAACGTGTTTCCGACATCCAGTACAAGTCTTCGGTTTCCCCCAGGTACTTGGAAAATTCTTCGCCAGGGACAGATTGGAATTGCACGCCCTCCATGTGAAATCGCATGATTGTTTCTCCTTTCCGCGTTTTTTTCCACAGCTGTAATGGCTTGACTATACTTTTTTTTGGGGCACATCGTCAAGCGTTGTACCAAACCTTGCAGAAAAGCCGTCAGTATGATAGTATTTCTTTCGGAACTTGGTGCGTGAAACGGGGGGGAAGCCATATGCGATTCGAAAGGCAAGTAAAGTGTGATAGCCCATTTTTGCCAGGGAAGCGCGCATGAAAAAAACGATCTTGCTTGCGCTGCTGGTTTTCGCGTTCGTGCTTTCCGCGTTTTCCATGGAAGTGTATCTCTTGGGCAAAAGGGTCCCCGACGAGAAGTTCAAGTTGTTGACCGATCAAATTTACGTGCACGCGGTGACACTCCTGGAAACCCTCAACGCCCAGTATAATTGGGATAATTCCCGCAAAACCCTCAACGTAACCTGGAACATGAACACCATCGAGTTCATGAACCTTTCACAGCGCGTCATCTTGAACGGCATTCCCACCTACATCACCGCTGAGCCGGTCGTCGTGGACAGCCGCTTTTTCTTACCCCTCCTGGACAGCTGCAAGCTCTTCGGGTTGCGCATGTTCGCCCAGGATGGGCAGGTCATGGTGGACAGTTCGCTGGCAGATTTCCTCTATTACTTCGGCATCCCCGATGGCTACGCGCTGAATTTTTCGAAACCCGTGAATTTCCTGATCGCGGAGCAAAAACCGGGGACCACGGTAATCGACGTGATCGGTGCAAGGGTGGACCAGAAATGGTTCTTGGAAAACCGGCACATTGGGATCCAATCGCTAACGTTGGAGAATTCTTTCCAAGAAACGTTGCGCGGATTCCTGCGCATCGAAGTGACCCACCCGGAAGACATGTCCGTGCAGGTTTTGCAAGAGGGAGAAACCATGTGGTTGAAAGTGGAAAAGGCGCTTGCCCCACCGGAAAACCACCAGAAGAAGATCATCGTCCTCGATCCGGGGCACGGGGGGATCGACCCGGGAGGCATTGGCCCAGGTGGCTTATACGAGAAAGATGCCGTGCTCTCCATCGCACTGCTGCTGAAAAACCGCCTCGAGCGGGAAGGATACTTGGTGCGAATGACACGGACCAATGATACCTACTTGGAACTGAAGCAGCGCTGCCGTGTGGCCAACGATCTACAGGCAGACCTGTTCGTATCCATTCACCTGAATAGTTTCGAAGACCCCACAGTGGATGGGGCAGAACTTTTCTACTATGGATGGGACGAAACGTCCTTCAAGGGACGGCTGGGCCGTTACTACGGGTACGATTCGTTGACCGAAATCCTGGTCCAAAACTTGGTGAAGCAAAAGATCGAGGCGGTGTTCGATAGCCAGGACTTCGCGGAGAAGTTGCAGCAAGAATTCCTGCGAGCGGGTTTCCACGTCCGCAAGGTCATTCCCGAAGATTTTGCGGTGTTGGCCTACACCACGATGCCCGCGGTGTTGGTGGAATGTGGTTTCCTTTCCAACCCCTCTTTCGAGAGGAGTATACGCGATCAGTCAAGGCAAGATGCGATCGCCCAGGTCATCTTCAACGGGATTGAAACGTTTCTGAAGGCTCAGTCGCAGCAGTAGGGGTCCTTTCCTTCCTCCTTGCGCTCCTGGAAGCGTTGCAGCGCTTCTTGTACGATGCGTTCGGCTTCCTTGCGCCCAAACCATCCTTCGCTCCCCGTGGGTTTATTTTCCAGGGTTTTGTATACCGAGAAGAAGTGATCGATTTCTTTCAAAAGGTGCGGCGGAACGCCTTCCAGTTCTTCGATGGGGGACCAGATGGGGTCATGCGTGGGCACGCATAGCACCTTTTCGTCTGCTCCTTTTTCGTCCCACATTTTGTACACCCCGATGGGTTTGGCATCGATCAAGCAACCCGGAAACGTTGGCTCCCAAACCAGCACCATGGCGTCCAACGGGTCTTGGTCCAGTGCCAGCGAATCGAGGAAGAAACCGTAGTCCGTGGGATAATGCACCGCGGAGAAGAGGGTGCGATCGAACCGGATCTGCTTTTTTTCCTTGTCGTACTCGTACTTGTTCCTGCTTCCCTTAGGGATTTCGATCATCACGGTGAAAATCATTCTGGTCCGTCCTTTCCAGGTTTTTGGTTTCCTCGATGGCAAGGTAAAGCTTGCGAAGGCGTGGGAAAATCGAACGGTACACTTCGCGGTACAACTTACGGTACACGCGATGGTTTTTTTCCGAGGGGTGGAACGTTTGGCCAGGTTGTATCATGTGTTCTGCCGCTTGGGGGAAGGAATCGTACACACCACAAGCAACGTAGCCCAGCATTGCCGCTCCAAGCGAAGAAGTTTCCACGGTGTGCGATCTTTGCACGGGAAGGCCGAACATGTCCGCGGTGATCTGGCAAATGGTATCGCTTTGCGCTCCTCCTCCGGACACGCTGACCTGTTCCACCGCAACCTTCGACTTGGCCCGGATTTGGTACAAACCCTCCAACAACGCGTAATTGATTCCCTCGATGATGGCGCGGTACACGTGGGCGCGGGTATGAATGTCCCAAAAGCCAATAATCGCTCCCTTTGCTTCCGGTGACTTGATATGTGGCCCCCAGAAAGGTTGCAGGATCAGCCCGTCGCATCCGGGGGGAACCTTTTCCAACATGCGGTTCAGAACCACTTCGGGGGGAAGCCCCAGCTCGTTTGCGCGGAAAACTTCCTTGTGGGCAAATTCTTTCTTGAACCAATGGATCATCCAGTACCCACGGAAAATCTCGACCTCGGGGTTGTAATGCCCCGGGATCAGCGCGGGGTAGGGCGGAAAAAAGCGCAAGGGTTCGTAGTAACGCGAGGAAGTGGTTTGGATGGTGGCCGTGGTGCCGAAACTCAAGCTCACGCTACGTTCGTCGAGGCACCCGCATCCGATGGTTTCGCACCCCTTGTCCGAACCTCCCGCAAAAACCGGTGTGCCTTGGGCAATTCCGGTTTGCTCACTGGCTTGGCGGGTCACTTCTCCCAGCACTTCCCCGGCGGAAACCAACGGGATCAACCGGGAACGGTCGATGCCGAAAACGGGCCAGTGCCAGCTCAGCGGATTGGTTGTCCATTGCTGCTTGCGGTAGTTGAAGGGATGGTGGGCGATTTGTGCCGCCACCGAATCCGCGAGCCGCGAGGTGAGTTGGAAGTTCAAGTAGCCGGATACCTGCACGAAGTGACGGGTTTTTTCCCAGGTTTGGGGTTCGTTTTCCTGTACCCAGTTGGTCTTGGAGTGCTTCCGGGTGTGCGCGATGGGCCGGTTCATTCCCACGAAAGAGAAGGCGACACGGTAGGGCCAGGGTAGGGGTTTTTCACACCGGGCTTTTCTCTGGTCCATCCACAGGATGCACGGGCGCAAAACATTCCGGTTTTCATCCAGGAACACACCCGTATCGCGCAACGCGCAAACCACAACCCCACGGATTCTTTTCCAGTAGGCTGGTTCCTTTTTCTGCGTGCGCAGGCAGGCGTTGCAAGAGGCCTTCCAGTACACGGAAGGATGCTGTTCCGCCCATCCGGGATGTTTTGCCTGGTACGGGGTATAACTCTCTTTCTCGAAGGCAAGGAAATTGCCTGCACGATCTACCAGGCTGACGCGAACACTCTGCGTGCCACAATCGATGGTTAAAATGAGTCCGTCTTGCTCTGCCACTTGCTCGCCCTCCCCTGAACATGCCTATCCCATCATACGATGATCCCTCCCATTTGTCAAGAAAAAAAACCCATTCCCAGGGGAACGGGTTTTGCCGGAAAAAAGGGGGTATGTTACTCTCTTGCGGTAACCAGTATTTGGCCAGTCTGCGGATCCTGCAAGAAAGCCACCGCAAACAGGTTTTTTGCGTTCCAGTCGGAAGGTACGTTCGGCGAATAGGAAAAGGAGGACCTGCTTTCCAGCGTGCGGGAATTCTCCGAGAAGATTGCCCGTACGACGTTTCTCTGGTCTCCCTCCTGGGGGTCGTACACGTTGTCTTCCACCAGCAACACTTGCAGTGACAGTCCCGAAAGATCCTGATGGGAAGAAACATCCACTTGGATCATTTTTCCATCCCAGTCTACCAGTAGTTCACCGGGGAAATCCATCTTCCGCAAGGCGTTGCTGGCATTCAGGCTCAACATCTGGTACAGGCCTTGGGCATTTCCCACAACTTTCTTGGTACCACCCACCACGAACGTGGGAACTCCCTCAACTCCGTACTCGTCGGCTCGTGCGTTGCTCTCGTCGAAATCCCAGCCATCCCCCCAGACATGGTAGTGCACCACGAGAATGTTGTCGGTCTGGTCCATCAACTTGTTCGCCAACGGATCGGCAGCTTTACAGGGTCCACACCACAGTGCGGTAAACGATTCGATGAGCGCAAAGGAACTGGAAAAAAGGGAACTTGCCCCAACCAGCAATACCAGTACAGCCAGCAAAATACTTTTCTTCATGGGTTACCCTCCTTGTTATTTGGTAATATTTCTTTTTTTAGACGAGGCTAACCGACGTTTTATTCCTTCTTTCCGGGAAACGGGGCGGTATTCCAGTGAAAGGGCGTCGCACACGATGCACTCCCCGCACTTGATGCAATCGGTTCCGTTGACTTCCTTCACAACGTCCAAGCCTTGCGGGCAATACCGGGAGCAGCGATTGCAGTGCAAGCACTTGTCGGAATGGAAACGAACCTGCAGCGGGGTGACCCGGTTGAAAATGCCGAAAATGGCGCCAACGGGGCAAAGGTAGCGGCACCAGAAGCGCGAGTAGAAAAAAACCATCACCACCACGAAACCCAGCGTAACCAGGTGCAGGATGGAAGCGGGGTTGAGCGTTGCAGTTCCGTTGAACAGGTAGGGGAGTGTTCCTTCCAACGTTCCAGCTGGGCAAACCTTGCAGAAAAGGGTATCGGACGCGAGCCAGGCAAGGAAAAGGGTGAGGGCCAACACCACGAACTTGATCCACCACAGCGATTTGCCTTTGCCGGGGCGTGTTTTCACCCCGAGGATGTCTTGGAACGTTCCGAAGGGGCAAAACCAGCCGCACCATCCCCTTCCCAGTACCAGGCCCAGACCCATCACGAAGGCGAGGGGAAGCAGAAGTGCGGTACCCGTGGACAGGAAGTTTTGGAGGATACCCATGGGGCAGATGCTGACCGAGTAGGGAAAGGCGTAGCAAGAGAGGCCGGGGAACACGAAGAACGTGTTTGCCAGCCCGAAGGCACCCCCGAAAACCAGCAAGATCCCCAGGATCCGTGTGAAGTGGCGAAGTGCTTTTCGATTTGGGGTTTTCATGGCTCCACCTCCTTGAGGGCTTTCAACAAGCGATCCGGGAAGCCGGAGGCACCCACGATGCGCTGGCTGTTATCCACGAGCACGGTGGGTACCACCGTTTTGCCACCCGTGACCACGCCTTTTTCCACCGCAAGCTGATGGTCTTTTTCGGCGTCGATATCCACGAGCTGGATGTTGGGACAACGGGCAACCAGTTGCTCCAAGAAATGCACAACGGCCGGGCAGGACTTACACCACTCGGTGTGAAACACTTCTACGGTATGGGGCTGCATGTCGCACACTTCCTGGGCGTAGTCCTCTTCCAACGCGAAGGCTTCCGGAAGCGTTTCCAACCCCACGCAAGAAATGCACAACGTGGAACCGATGGAACGCATCGTGCTGTCCTGGTTCGCGGCAAAGCCGAAAAAGGCCAGGGTGCCAATGGCAAAAACCAGTACTGGATAGATCCAGTGGATCTTCCACAGCAGCAAAAGGCAGAGCAGCGAGAGGCCGGAGAAGAAAAGAGTGGGAAGCAACCAGGAAGGCCAGCGGCTGGGAACCGTCGGGCGGATTTGGAGCTCTTCGTTGACCATGGTGCAAGTCTGGTCATCGCACGTGAGGTAACGAATGGTTCCGGACAGAACATCCAGCTTCTGCGTGGAAGTGGCAACAACGGTGTGTTCTTCCCCCTGGAGAATCTTGCCCGGAGCGACCGGAGAGGAAAGGCCTTCGAGTGTCAACACCAGGCGGTCGGCGTACCGCGATGGACTCGCGTTGAAGAAGTGGACGTGGTATTCCCACAGACCATCTGCCGCCACGCGCTGGATGTCTACCTCGATCATGGAAGCCGCCAAGGAAATTACGGGGAGCAAAACCAACAACAACGCCCACAAGGACGATTTTCTTGCGCTTTTCACGAAACACCCCCTGGAAAAAAAGGTCCCCTATTATACCCCAAACGATTGGCGCAAAAAAAAACCCCTTTCGGGGTTATGGGGTTGTGGGGTTGCTTGGGGGGAGTCTATTTATGGGTCCCCTATTTGTTTGTGGTTCAAGTGTACCACAAAATGGACATGGTGTCAAGAGGCAGGTATCAAAAATGGACATGGTGTCGTTTTTTCCAATGGAAAGTGGTATAATGAACCGAAAATGCCGTATTTCCGGAGTTTGGGGGGATTTTCTTGAGAAAAAAGGAGGAATTTGCGCGCGTTCTCAAGCAACTGCGCGAAGAGAAAAACATCAAGCAAAAAGATTTGGCCCGCTGGTTGGACGTGGACCCTTCGACGGTTTCCGCCTACGAACGGGGAACGCGTTCGCCTTCGCGAACCATTTTGCAAAGGCTTTCCGAGCTTTTCCAGGTCTCCGTGGATGCGCTCTTGGGCCAGAGTTTGCAGCAACAGCTGCATTTTGCAGGGCCGCAAGTGGGCGAAACGTTCCAAGTTCCGCTTCTGGGAATGGCCTCGGCTGGTTTGGGAATCGATGCCGTGGAAAACGCAGAGGAGTTCCTTCCCTGCGGTTTCCCCGCTGACTTCGCGCTTCGCGTGCACGGTGAGAGCATGGTTCCGCTCATTCCGGAAAACGCGGTGGTCTTCGTGCGAAAGGTGGACCCGCTCGTTTTTCCCCCGGGCAAGACCGGGGTAGTGCTCGTGCGCCGCGATGAGGGGATGATCAAGCATGTATTCTTCCACGAAAACGGTGTTTGGTTGCTCAGCGAAAACCCTTTCTATCCCCCGCTATTTTTCGATCGCGAAACCTGGGACAACGAATGCGCGTTGCTGGGGCAGGTGATTGGGTTCCAGGTGCTGTGGGGCTAATTGGCTCCAAGTGCTACGCCAGCTCCCCGTACACCAATTCTCCTGCCTTGATGGTGGCAACCACCCGCAGTGCGGTATCGAGTACCACGAAATCAGCCGGCCACCCGATATCGATACGCCCCGCTCGAATTCCCGCGCTGGTGGCAGGATTGATCGTGCAGCACGCGAACAAGCGCTCCAACGGTTGCTCCACCCATCGGGCCATGTTGGACAGCGCCCGGTCCATGGACAAGATGGAGCCTGCCAATGCCCCGTTCTCCAACCGCGCATCCCTTTCCGAAACCATCACCGCAAGATCACCCAGCGTGTACTTTCCCGGTTGCAACCCTTTTGCCCGCATGGCGTCACTGATGAAAACGATCTTCCCCGGATCCTTTGCCGTGAAAACCAGCTGCAACGCGGAACGGGAAAGGTGCACCCCGTCGCAGATTACCTCCACGTACGCATCGCTCAACAACCCCCACCCAGCGGCGCCCATCTGGCGGTGGTGCACCCCGTCCATGGCGTTGAACAGGTGGGTGAAGCGGTCTGCTCCCAGAGCAAGGGCATCGGAGCACTCGTTGTCTCCCGCGCAGGTGTGGCCGATGGAAACGTGGATACCCCGCTCCACCAGCTGCTTAACCAGGCCAAGTGCGCCTGGGATTTCCGGCGCGAGCGTGACGATGCGCACGATGTCGTCGAAGCTGAGGAGTTCCTGGATTTCCTCTTCGGAGGGATTGCGGATGAAGGCGGGGTTTTGGGCTCCCGCTTTTTGGGGATTGACGTAAGGACCTTCGAGGTGCACCCCGCAAATGGAACGGCTGGGGTTTTGTGCGCGCAATTCCCGCACAATGTGGAGCACCGAAAGGATATTCTCCTGGGAAACGGAAAGCGTGGTGGGCAAAAAGCTGGTGACGCCCTCGGAAAAGAGAAAGGTTTCGATGGAACAAAGGGCCTGTTCGGTCGCATCACAGGTATCGTACCCGTTGGCTCCGTGGATGTGCGTGTCCACGAACCCCGGCAACAGGAACATCCCCTGCAGGTCGATTCCCTGCTTGCAACGCTCCGCTACCTGGATTCCGCGAACCTGGGTGTCGCAATCCACCGAGGCCTTCTCCAAGAGGGTTTTCCCCGTGAAACACCGGGCGTTGCGGATCTTCATCGTTTTGGATCTCCCTCTTGGTTTGCCCTTTCGCGAAGGATTCCTGCGGCTTCCTCCAGGTCTGCTGGCGTGTTTACCCCCAGGAATTCGTTTTCGTTTCGCGTGGCCACGGCATCCACCTTTCTCCCCGCCGTGATCCACCGGTTCGCCAGGTCCGCCATGTACACTTCCTCGAGTGGAGGTGTGGGCTGGAGTGTTTGCAAATCCTGCAGGGCCTGTTTGCTTTTCAACACCAGCGGCCCGATGGCGTATTCCCAGGGTGCCGGGGTGCGGGGAATGCCCTTTTCCTCCACGGCGGTGAGCGCCCCTTGAGGACTCCTGTGGAGAAGGGCGTAGGGGTATTGCCGGGGTGTTTTTCCCGAAAGCAGCACCATGTCTGCCCGTTGCTTCCGGTAGAACCCCACCAATTCCGAAAGGGTGGCCGAGGAAACGCACACCAGGTCGGCGTACATCACCAGCGCATCGGAATGGGAGGGTTGTTGCAGGTCAAGCTGCTGCAGCCCACAAAGCAGCGCATGTGCAGGCCCGAGGGGTTGGGGTTGCGTGGCAAACGTGATGTGGTTTTCCGCGCCGAAAGCCCGCGAAAAAACATCCTGCGACCCTGGCGGAATCACGCAACAAAACGGCACGTCCCCCAGTGCCTTCTTCACCTCCCGGTACACGTGCACCACCATGGGAGTCCCTTCGATTTCCACCAGGGGCTTGGGCAGCTCGGACAGCAGCCGCGTACCTTTTCCCCCCGCGAGTAGGATGCAAATCATGCTTTTTCCCCCTTTGAACGGAAATGGAGTTGTGTTCCCCGAATTATAACACGGGGGAAAAGGGCGAAAGATCAACTGGGAGGTTCCCTTTTTGGCTGTGGAAAGCGATTCCTTGGTGGGAAAATCTTTCCAGTGCAAGAAAAACGGGAGGGATTGCATTGAGAAAGTTGTTTCCGATCATCAAAGGAAGAGTCTCCGTTTTTCCGCTTGGTTTTCCCCGAGCTTCTGGGAAAACGTCCCCTCCATCCATTGTGGTGGGAAAAAACCTGGTTTGGGAAGGGAGTTTCTCCGTGTGCTTGCAGGGGAAACGCGATCATCGATCAAAGTTCCAATGTTTGCTATATTCCGGTTTCTCCGTGCGCTTGCGGGGGAAACGCGATGGGAACAGGAAGGTCTTGTAGGGGCAAACCCCCGTGTTTGCCCGGGTTACCTGTGACCGCGGGGCTGCAGCGGCACAAGGTAAAACAGCCGCAGTGGGCTGCGGCGGTCCCAAAGTGCAAAAGCTGTTGTAGGAATTTGGATGCGTTTCGCCATGCTTTCCTTGGTCTTGCCCCCTATCGTGAGACAGTGTATGTGGTGCGCTTTGTTAGGGAGGCGAATGATATCGTGTTGTTTCTGAAGCAATCCGGGGTTCCAGTTTCCCTTTTTTTAAGGGTTTAGTGCTATAATCCCCTTGCGAACCAAGGAACGGAAAGGAGAATCCGAATGCAGGCAGGCATCTTTTTTCACAGCGTTTGCGGCAACACGTGGAGGATGGCACGGATGTTCGAGCAGGCTTTCCAAAGAAGGGGACATCAAACGCGCCTCGCCCGGGCAGCGGACGACTCGCTGGGAAAACTTCGCCAGCAATTTCCCGTGATCGAGCAGAGCGCGGACCAAATCATGGCATGCGACGTGGCTTGCGCGCAGGATTTCCTGGATGCCGACGTGCTGGTGCTGGGCAGCCCTACCTACTTTGGCAACGTGTCCGGGGCATTCAAGTTGCTCACCGATTCCACCGCGGACTTCTGGCCACAAGCGCGCCTTGCTGGCAAACCCCTTCTGGCCTTTTGTAGCGCCGGCGCGCTGGAGGGAGGGGCGGATCTTTGCCTGAACGCCATTCATACCTTCGGCCAGCACATGGGTATGGTGAACATCCCCGTTCCCTGTACCCTTGACCTGGAAATCTCCATGCCCGCTTACGGTATCCGCCACATTTCCGGGCCATTGGGGGATCAACGGCCCTCGGAGTTGGTGGAAAGGATGGTGGACAAGTGGGTCGACTGGTTCCTGCATACCTGGCATTAGGGCTTTTTTTGTTGCTTTCTTGGGGTTCTTTGCAAGGTGCGATGCTTCCCAACCAGCTGTTGTACGAGCCCGCGCCTTTCGTGCACGCGCAAGGTGGGCTACAGGGATTCGAGTTGTACCTTGCGGCCCGCGTCATCACCCCCACCCCGTGGAAGTGGAAGGTGGACGATCCACTGGTGGCGGGGCTTGCTTTCACCGAATCCTCTTTCATTCTCCACAGCGTGTCGCCCTCGATGGCCATCGGGCTTTTCCAGCTCAAGCCTTTTACCGCTCTGGAAAACGGGATCACAAACCCATTCAGTCCCCGGGCCTCGAAGGGCGTGGGAGAAATGCTCGCTTCCTACCGGAACAAACTGGGGAGCACTTCCCAAGCACTTGCAGCCTACCACCTCGGGGTGGCCGGGGCGCAGCGTTCGGCAAACGCTGCGGTTGCCGCTCAGTACGTGAATAAAGTCACCACGGTTCAACGTCAATATGTTCCAGGGCAAAGGGTGGCTCTGCGCGATTTCCAGTGGTTCTCCTTTCGGGGGTCTTTTGCCCCGGAAGAAGGCGTGAGCGGTGACGTACACTGGATCGTTCCGGTTGCCTGGCTTGGTTCTCTTTCGGTGAATGCCTTCTTGGAAGGACAACCCTACGTGTCGCTCCTCGGTGAATTGTTTCTCCATCCACTGATGCAATTGCATGGAGGTTTCCAGCAGAACTGGATAACGGGAATGACGCTGCGATCCCCGGATTGGGCGGGGAGGGTGACCGTTTCGTTCGATTGGGGCACACGGTACGTGAGCTGGCAAATGCGTTACGTGAAACCGCGTTTCCAGTTGGGCATGTGTGCGGGGTCCAGTGGGGTTGCCGTGGATATGGCTTTCCGCGTTTTCGATGGTTTTTGGTTGGGTGGAGGGGTACAAGCCGGCAATGGATGGGGCCCTTTCCTGGTAAGCCAACTGCGCTTTTAGCAAGGTAAGGAGGGTGGAATGGAAGAAGAAGCAATCGTGGAATCCGTGGGCGAGGGCAAAAAGGTGCGCTTGCAAAAAAACCGCCCCGACGCCTGTGGGCATTGCGCTTCTGCCAACATCTGTGGCGTGAAAAATTCCCTTTCTTTCTGGGCTTGCAATGAAACCGGCGAGAAGCTGGAACCGGGGCAAAAAGTCGTTGTTCGCCTTCCTTCGCGTTCCCTGGCTGGGTTGGCCGCTGTGGCCTACGGTGTGCCCACCCTCACGCTCGTGGGGCTGCTTCTCTTCTTCCTGTTGGTGCTGCATCTTCCCGAACTTGCCTCCGTGGGATACGCATTCCTGGGATTGGCGGTTTCCTTTTTTGTGGTAAGATTGTTCGATGCACGTTTCCGAAAAACGGAAGCGTGTCTTCCTGTTGTTGTGAAAATTTCCAGATCATAGATCCTCGTTATTTCATTCGGGGTTGTGGAGGTGTACGATTTGCGCAAGGCACGTAGGTTCGGGGTGGGTTTCTTGTTGCTGCTTGTGGCAATGTCTGGTTTTTCCATAAAGATTGCCATGGTGGAGCTCGTGGGTGCGTTGACCGTTCCGCGGGAACAAATTTTGGGAGTGATCCAGTATTGTAAGGAAGGAAACGATGTGACCTACGCCAACATCGAATCCGACCTGTTCCAACTGACGGATCTGGGATACTTCCAAAACGTGCAGTACCGGTTAACCGATTACGCGGGGGATACCAAGATCATCACGTTCGAGTTTGAAGAATACCCCTACGTGCGCGAGGTGAAGGTCAAGCTGGAAGGCCCCAAGCTACTGGACATGAAAACCATCCAAACGGACTACATGCTCCTGGAGGAAAACAAGGCGTTAAACTACAAGAAGTTGATCCGTACCATGAATGGGATCAAGAATTTCTTCATCACCTCGGGATATACCACCATCGAGGTCTTCAACAACCTTCAGCGTGGCCCCGAAGGAAGCTCCATCCCCGACAACATCTTGGAAATCACGGTTCGCGAGTACGGGTTGTACGATATCGTGCTGACCGGCGAGCTGGGAGACATCACCTACGAAGAAGTCAAGGAGCTGA